>DASUUU010000001.1:0-7411 GCA_036373915.1 Jiangellaceae bacterium
GTCACCTGCGCTGCATCATCGAACGGAGCGTCATGATGCCGAGCGCGAGGATTAGCCCGTAGATCAGGTGACCGAGTAGGCTCCACCACGCGTTGTCGTTGACGACCAATATCATCTCGCTCATTCCGAGCCACGCGGGCATGATGATCAGTGCGCCAAGGACCCACCAAGCCAGGCCGTACAGCAGGCCGAGGCCTACCGTGACGGCAGGCTTGGCGATCCAGCGGGCGAGCAGCGCCGCGAAGATCACTCCGAACAGCGCGGAGTTGAACAGGTGGACGAGCCAGCCCCACCCGGTGGATGCCTGGCCGATCAGATCGCCCACCATCGGAATCATGTCGCGCGCCTGCATGATGATGCCGAGGGGAATGCCGGCCACTGCACCTGCGATTGCGCCTGCCATCGCGCGGCTGTACAGAGACACTGCGCTGGGGGTTGCTTCTGCCGAGACCACGAGATTCCTCCTTGACATGAGACGACCAACGCGGCAGAACCTAGCCAGTGGCTTCACGTGCTTACTGTGATCCCGTTCACATAGCCGCTCGCGCTCGGACGATGCAGGTGGCCTGCCGGCCGTCCAGGTCAACGCGGCTGCGTACGACCGATGCGCCGGCGATGCGCGCCTCGGGCCACGGACTTTCGATGATCGATCCGAGCGCCAAGGCACTATCCGAACTGGTCGGCGAAGACGGTGAAGGCGGTAAGGAAGGTGGCGCCGATGGCGAGAAAGAGTGCGGCGAAGAACCACCGGGTCACTCGCTGGCTGATCCTTCCCTGAAGGCCGGTACCGATCACGGCGCCCAGGATCGCGCCGGGGACGGCCCAGACGAGGAGGTTCCAGGGGATCGCCGTGAAACCGTCGGCGGCGGCGAGCTGGACCATGTGGGTGAGGGCGGCACCTACCACGGTGCCGGCCACGACGACGGTCGATGTCGCGGCGGCGATGGTGGCCGGGAAACGGGACCGCCTGATCAGCCCAGGCAGGGTTGCCTCGCCGACGCCGGTGGAGATCAGTCCTGCAACGAAGGCGCCAAGCCCGGACAGTAGCCGCTGGCCGCGCAGTCCGTGGACACAGAAGTGGTACGACTTCCCGCTAGCAGCTGTGATGGACCGCGGTGTGCCGTGTGGGCAGTGGCGGTGGGGTGGCTGGTCTGCTGCCGCAAGCGGGCCGCCGGGGATCGGGCCTCTCCTGATCCGGCTGTCGCTGCCAGTGACGTTCACCAGCGCATGATCGGTGGCACCTGCTGCTGTCACGGCGTCCGGAGTGCGTTCGTGCACCTCGCGGGCCAGCAGGAAGGCGAGCCCGATCATCGCGGCGCCATAACCGAGTCGCAGCGCCTGCTCGGGCGCCTGTGCCGAGGCCAACGCCCCGATGGCACCGAGCGGCAGGGTGACCGCGATGAGCATTTTGGCGGTCGCCATGTCCACGAGGCGCAATTGAAGGTAGCGATACACGCCGGTGCCGAAGCCGGACGTCTCCAGCAACAGCGAAGTGCCGATCGCCGCGACTGTGGTAAGTGGGGGCACGCCGAGAAGTGGAAATCCGATGAGGAAGACAGGGATGAGCATGGCTGCGCCGCTCATGCCCGAGAACATCGCGACGCTCGCTATCGCGATGCATACCGGCAGCATGAACCAGTACACGATCCAGTCCATAAGTCACTTCCCCTTTGCGACCCGGGTCGAAGGACTCGGGCATGAGTGGGTCCTTCTACACGCGCTCAAGCCGGACGAACCGATGTGGAGCACGTCTTCTTCAGGTGCAATCCGACAGGGCCAACCGTGGTGAGCGGATTGTCCGCAGGCTGACAAACCCCGGTGAGGGTGCGAAGGACGGTCGCGCTAATCAATGCACCGGACGCCGCTCCAGCCGGCCTGCCGATAGTGAGGAGTGTCAGCCCGGTAACACACCTCTTCGGCTTCTTTCCCACAGCGTGGACGCTTGCGTTGTGATACTGGGCAAGGAGGCGGTGGCGTGATGATCGAACTGGCGTGGCTCGGCAGGACGGGTTCGAGCAAGGCGGACGGATCTCGATTCGCGGCGATGAAGGTGGTCGCGACGCTGTGCGATCTGGTCGGTGGCCCCACGGTGCGTCGATCATGAGTACTCCTAGCGGCGCGGCGACCGCCCGCAGCGACGCGCTGGCCCTGTTCGGGGCCACCGGCGACTTGGCCAGGAAGATGCTCTATCCGGCGCTGTACCAGCTCGCCCAGTCAGACAACCTGCCGGACACCGTGGTCGGTGTCGCGCTGACCGACTGGCGCACCGACGAGCTTGTCGAGCACGTCAGAGCATCGATCATCGAACACGCCGGCGAGGTCGATGAAGCGGTCTTCGGGCGGTTGGCCAGCGCGCTCAGCTACGTCCGGGGGGACTACCGCGACCCGTCGACCTACAAGGCACTCGCGGAGACGCTGGGCGATTGTGCGCGCCCGCTGGTGTACCTCGCCATCCCACCGAGCCTGTTCGACACGGTGGTGGCGGGCCTGGCCGCTGTCGGCCTCAACCGCGGGCGCGTAGTACTGGAGAAGCCGTTCGGCCGCGACTTGGCGTCGGCGAGGGAACTCAACCGCTGCGTGCTCGAGCGGTTCCCAGAGGAGGCGGTCTTCCGTATCGATCACTTCCTCGGCAAGGAGGAGGTGTTGGACCTGCTCGTGTTCCGCTTCGCGAACCTGCTGCTCGAGCCCGCGTGGAACCGCAACTACGTCGACAGCGTGCAGATCACCATGGCCGAGGACTTCGGTGTCGAGGGGCGGGGCGGTTTCTACGAGGAGGTAGGTGCGCTGCGTGATGTCGTCCAGAACCATCTTCTCCAGGTCCTGGCGATGGTGGCGATGGAGCCGCCCGTGGACGCCGGCGCCAAGGCGCTGCGGGACGAGAAGGTCAAGGTGTTCTCTGCGACGCCTGCGCTGGACCCGCAGTCCGTGGTCCGCGGGCAGTATGCCGGCTACCGCGATGAGGACGGGGTCGCGCCCGATTCCGACGTCGAGACCTTCGTCGCGCTGCGGACCGAGGTGGACTCGTGGCGGTGGGCGGGCGTGCCGTTCTACATCCGTGCCGGCAAGAAGCTTGCGACGACAGCAACCGAGATCCTTGTCGAATTCAAACACCCGCCGCAGCTGTTCTTCACCCGGTCCCACACCGAGCAGCCGCACCCCAACCACCTGCTGTTCCGCCTCAAGCCCGGGGAGCGGGTCGCCATGTCGGTGCAGATCAAGCGGCCCGGTGAAGCCCTGGAGAGCCGGCCGGTCGACCTCTCCTACGACTACGACGAGCGCCGGGATGGATCACGCGAGCAGGCCTACACGCGGTTGCTAGCCAGCGCGATGGAGGGGGACCAACGCCTGTTCGCACGAGCCGACGGTGTCGAGGAGGCTTGGCGCGTCGTCGAGCCAGTCCTGTCCGACCGTGCACCCGTGAACATTTACGAGCCCGGGTCGTGGGGGCCGGCGGAGGCGGACGCGCTCGTCGCCGGCGACGGCGGATGGCACTGCCCCGAGATCGCTGCCGATGGTTGAGCCTGCCGCTCGGACGCTGGCCGTGGACCTCGGCGGCACCAGGATGCGCGCCGCAATCGTTGCGCCGGACGGAGAGGTCAGCCGGAAGAAGGTCATGGCGACACCGCGGGACGCCGAATGTCCGGACGCGCTGCTGGACTTGGTGGGCGACGTGTCGGCAAGCGCCGGAGTCACCGACGCTGTGATCGGTGTGCCTGGTCGCGTGGATCACCGCGTCGGTCGCCTCGAGCATGCACCAAACCTGCCGCCTCACTGGCCGGACGAGCTCGACGAGCGCCTGCTGGCGGAGCACCTCGGGCTCGCCGTCTCACTCGCTAACGACGCCGACCTGGCGGCCGTCGGTGAAGCCTACTTCGGGGCGGCACGTTCGTACGCCGACGTCGTCTACGTGACGATCTCGACCGGCATCGGCGCCGGAGTTCTGCTCGGCCGTCGCCTCGTGTCTGGCCGCCGCTCGCTCGCGGAGGTAGGCGACACCGTGATCGATAGGTGCGCCGCCGGCCGCGGAGAGGCCGCGAGCTTCGAGGATCTGGGGTCTGGCACGGCGCTCGCGCGGCGTGCTGCGGAGGCTCGGCTGCCGGCTGACGGCGCGCGTATCGTCGAGCTTGTCCACGCCGGCGACCGCCGCGCGGCCAAGGTGTGGGACGAGTTGGTTGCGGTGATCGCTATCGGGGTGGCGAACCTGGCCGTGCTGTTCTCACCCGAAGCGATCGTTCTAGGCGGCGGGGTGGGCCGCAACGGCGATCTGCTCGTGCCCGCCGTGCGGCGTCACCTCGACGTGCACGGTCCTGTGGGTCTACCGGCCCCCATCGAGGTGCTCGTGGCCGAGTTGGGTGACGACGCCGGGCTGACCGGCGCAGCAGCATGGCGGCGGGCGACCCGAGAACGGCGCAATGGTTGACGGCACCGAGCGCTTCGACCAGCGTGTGTCTCGCCGCCGTCGCCAGGGCGGGGCAGGACCGCTGAGCGATCTCGTTGAGTGGGAGCATGGCGCCCACTAGGCGCGTATCACGGGCCGGCCCTGCTCGGCCTGCTGGATCGCCCAGGCCGCGTTGATCAGCCCAATGTGGCTGAACGCCTGAGGGAAGTTGCCGAGTAGTTCGCCGCTGCCGGGATCGACCTCTTCGGCGAGGAGCCCGACATCGTTGACGTACTTGGCCGCCCGGCCGAATACCTCGCGCGCTCTCTCGGTCTGGCCGGCGCGGGCGAGCGCTTCGGCGAGCCAGAACGTGCACAGCAGGAAGGTACCCTCGTCGCCGGCCAGCCCGTCGGCACTCAGATAGCGGTAGACGAGGCCATGTCGGTCGGTGAGGCTGCGCTCGGTCGCTTCGATGGTGGCGAGCACGCGCGGGTCGTCGGGCGGCAGGAATCCGACCGTTGAGATCAGCAGGCTGGACGCGTCCAGGTCGCGTCCGCCGAACACCTGGGTGAACGCGCCGATCTCGTCGTTCCAGCCGTTCTCCAGGATCGCCGCGCGGATCTCGTCCCGGATCTGTTTCCACGCCTGCGTTCTGCCGTCTGCGCCGATCAGCGGGGCAAGGTCGATGGCGCGGTCCAGTGCCACCCAGCACATCAGTTTGGAGTGCAGGTAGTGGCGCGCCGGGCCGCGGACCTCCCAGATTCCGTGGTCGGCCTCCCGCCAGTTCGTCGCCGCGGCGTCTGCAAGACCGGCCAGGAACCGGCGGTCGAGGTCGTCGAGCTCGCCGAGTTGATCGCGTAGCCGGTGCGTCGCGCCGAGAAGCTCGCCGTAGACGTCGAGCTGTCGTTGCTGCCAGGCGCCGTTTCCGACTCGCGCCGGCCGGCTGCCCCGCCACCCTTCGAGCCGGTCGAGGTTCCGTTCGGCGAGGTCGCGTTCTCCACAGACGCCGAACATGATCTGGAGTTGCTTGGACTCGTGGAAGGTGCTCGCCACTGTCGTGAGGTAGGTGAGGAAGTTGTGAGCCTCGTCGGGGCACGCGGCGACCCACAATGCATCGAGGGTGAGGCTTGCATCGCGAACCCACGCGAAGCGGTAGTCCCAGTTGCGTTCACCTCCCACCGACTCGGGCAGCGAGGTGGTCGGTGCTGCGACGATGGCCCCCGTGGGCTGGTAGGTCAGGCCCTGCAGCACCCGCCCGCTGTGGGTGACGAGTTCGGCGAAGGCGCCGTCGTAGCGCTGGTGCTCGGTTTGCCAGGACCGCCAGGCCGCGACGGTGTCGTCCAGCCGTCCGGCGACCTGGCGCGGCGTCCACGGGGCGGGAACCCCATCCCAGCTGGAGGCGTGCTCGACGGCGAATGTGACAGCCTGCCCAGCGGAAAGCACCGCGCGACCCCGTGCGCGCGAGCCTGCAACCTCCAATGCAACCGGGGTGGACACCCGCAGGGTCGACGGACCTCCGCGGGCTACGAGACCGCCTTCGGCACGGTGCAGTACCGGGCTGGTCAATCCGTACTCGAAGCGTGGCGTGAAGTCGATGTCGATCTCGACCGTGCCGGCCGTGCAGACCTCGCGACGCAGCAGCACCCCGGGTGAACCGGCGCCCAGATCGTGCCCCCGCACCCCGTCGCCCATGGCGAGCGCGTCGGTGAGTTCGAGCGTTCCGGAGGAGGTGACGAAGGTAGTCCTCAGAACAAGAGATCCATCGACGTAACCGCGTCGTACCCGGGCTTCTCCGATGGGACGAACGCTGAAGTGTCCAGCCCGGTCGTCCAGGATTCGGCCGAACAATGACGGGCTGTCGAACCGGGGTGCGCACCACCACTCCACCGATCCGGCTCGATCGATAAGTGCAGCGCCATGGCAGTCCGCAAGCAATGCATGGTCGGCGATCGGCGTGCTGCTCATCGGCTCAGCCGGGCAGTGGCACCGTGGCAGTGCCGCCGCCGTACCCGTACTCGCTGTCCCTGCCCTCTACGATCACCTCGTCGACCTCCTCGGGGATCTCAACGCCACGCTGAGTGCGGGTGAACGGCTGCTCGCCGGCGTGATCGTGAGCCAAAGTGTGCTCACCGTAGGTCGTCCCGTCCGGACCGACAACCCGCCACCCGTCGGCGTAGCGCTCTGGTGTGTCGTAGGGCGAACTCACAGTGACAGTGAAGTTGAACGTGTCGCCTTCGCGCTCGACGGCGACGTCGACGATGTCCGGATACATCTGCTCGGGCGTGGGTTGCGCAGGCGTCCCAGTAGTGGCTCCGCCGCCAGCGTCATTAGTGGCACACCCGGCGACGAGCAACACCATGACGATAACCAGGGCCTGCATGACTCCAAACGATACGGTCCGGTGGTCACCGGGATCGACGCGCACAGGATTGACCTGTACGGAAGCCGGCTTGACTGCCGGTGTCTTCGCATCACGAATTACAGAGACTGCCAGGAAGTGCGAAAGAGTTGGCGGGGCGTCCCGCTGCAATCGGAACGTCACGACACGATTTTATGGAGATGCCTGTGGCCACCGCCTCCGGTACCAGAAGGTTCCTGACCGGCCGCCGTCTGGTTGTCGCGGTTCTAGCGCTCGGGTTGCTTGTCTTAGCGGGTTGGTTGTTGCTCGGCGGGTTCACCTTGCGTGGCGAAGTGAGTGTGATCGAAGCGGAGTTGCGTTCCACCGGCAGACTGGCGCTCGTCGTCGACTCGTGCGAAGGCGACCCCGAGGTGTCGCTGTTGCGCGAGACAGGCGAGGACGTGCAGGTTGAAGTGGTGGCCTCCTCCGCCTACTTCCGAGGTGGTAATGACTGCTTCGACGTCGTTGAAGTCCAGCTTCGAGAGCCACTGCGAGACCGGGTCGTCATTGACCTGCACACGGGGGAATCGGTGAGCGTGACCCGGCTCGATTCGGTACCGGACTGAGCGTCGTCAGTCGCTCGGGTCGGCTGCGCAGCGGAAGCCGGTGTTGCCCGTCGAGCTGTCCGGGGTGTT
>DASUUU010000002.1:0-60886 GCA_036373915.1 Jiangellaceae bacterium
CCGGACTTGGTGGGTACGGCGGTGGAGTGGCGGCCGACATGACCAACCTTTCGGTGTGGAACCGCAACGATCAGCAAGCGGGTGGTCCGGGTCTGAACCGGACCGGTCACATCGGCACTCACTCGAAACTCAAACTCTGGCGGCTATCAGCCTCGCCTCAATACAGACATTATATCGAAACATCCGTACGGACACAAGACCGCGCTGCGAGAACCTCACCGCGCGCTGGGGTCGAGATCCACTCCGTCGAGGCAGACCGGTGGCAGTGGGAACCAGCGCAGCGCTTCGAACTCCTCCGACAGGCCCGTCGGCCCATCGGCGACGTGGTCCGGCTTGGCTGCGAGCACTGCCCGCGCATCGGAAAGGAAGTCCGGCAGTGATTCCTCGCCCAATTGCACTCGCTGGCCCGGATACTCCAGTGCGCCGTCCGGACCGAAACGCACGTCAGTCAATCGCAGCGGCGGCTCGGTCAGACCCTTGCGATGCTTCCAGAGTCCGGAGTACGGGTCGAACCGGTAATCCGGTAGGAGCCGGTACCCGTTAGTGGCGATCTCGTCGACGGCGTCGATGAGAAAGTCGCACACCGCGTCGGTGATGAAGTAGTTGAAGTTCATCCTGGCCCAGCCGGGCTTGATGCCGTCGCACCCGCGCCCGACCTCGGTCTCGAACGCGTGAGAATGGGCAGCGTCTATGGCCAGCAGCCGGTGCCCGTACGGCCCCGCGCAGGAACAGCCACCTCGAGCCTGGATGCCGAACAGGTCGTTCAGGACCGCGACGATGAAGTTGTGGTGCAGGTACCGCGAGCCGTGCCGGATCCGGAACGAGACGATGGACAGCCGCTCAGCGTCCGGGTTACCGAGGATCTCCAGGTTTGGGTTGCGTTGCCAGCGGTCCAACGCCCGCCGCCAGAACCGTTCTTCACGAGCCTGGATCAGGTCGGTGCCCACGGCTTGCTTGAGTGCGACCACCACACCGGCCCGGATGGACTCGACGATCGCCGGCGTGCCCCCCTCCTCCCGGGCGACCGGGTCGTCGAGGTAACGATGCCCGACCGGGTCGACGAACAGAACGGTGCCGCCGCCGGGCACCGTGGGCACCCGGTTGCGGACCAACTCGCGCCGCACCACAAGTACCCCAGGAGTCTGCGGGCCGCCCACGAACTTGTGCGGGGACAGAAAGATCGCATCCTTATGGTCACGGGCGCCCGGAGCAGTCTCGGCCATTCGGATGGGGACATACGGCGCCGCCGCCGCGAAATCCCAGAACGACAGCGCACCGTGCCGGTGCAGCAGGGACGCGATGCCGGTGGTGTCCGACAGGATTCCGGTGACGTTGGACGCGGCCGAGAAGGTCCCGATCTTGAGCGGCCGGTCGGCGAACTCGACAAGCCGCCGCTCCAGCTCAGCCTGGTCGATATGTCCGTCGAGGTCGGCTCCGATCTCGACGACTTCGGCGATGGACTCCCGCCAGGGCAACTCGTTCGAGTGGTGCTCGTACGGCCCGACGAAGACCACGGGCCGTTCGTCCGGCGGAATCTGCGCGGCAAGATGCCAGCGGTTGTCGAGGCCATCGGGAATCCGCAACTCCAGGATGGCGACGAGCTTGTTGACCGCTCCCGTGGCTCCCGACCCGCAGAAGATCACCAGATCGTCGTCAGTGCCACCGACCGCGTCGCGGATGATCCGCCGGGCATCCTCTCTCAACCGCGTTGTCTGCAACCCGGTGCCTGAGCTTTCAGTGTGGGTGTTGGCATATCGCGGCAGCACCTGCTCACGGATGAAGTCCTCGATGAAGTCCAGCGACCTGCCCGACGCGGTGTAGTCGGCGTACGTGATCCGGCGCGGCCCGTACGGCCCATCGAGCACTTCGTTCTCACCGATGATGCCGGCGCGAACTCGCTCCAACAACGCCGACGTCGGTGCCGAGTCGGCGATCTTGACGGACGCGTGTGTGCTTGGTTCCATCGCCGCCACCTCCGTGGCCATCGTAGGCCCGCGCACCGACGACCCCGAGCCGAACGGGCGGGCTGTCGAGTCCGCGCAGGTCAGCGACGAGTCCGGCCGGACACCTCCCAGCCGCGACGCGGTTGCCGCGATGCCGCGCCGCCGTCACGGGATCGGTACACGACGTACGGGCGGAACAGGTAGTGGACCGGCGCCGTGAATGCGTGCACGAGCCGGGTGAACGGCCAGACCGCGAACAGCAACATGCCTACCAGCGTGTGCAGCTGGAAGGAGAACGGGGCTTCTGTCATCGCCGCCACATCCGGCTGCAACGCGAAGATCGACCGGAACCACGGGGACACCGTTTCGCGGTAGTTGTGCTCCTCTACCACGACGCCGGCCCCCAGCGCCGTCGTCAGCAGACCGGTGACGATCGCCGCCGCCAGCACGATGTACATCGACTTGTCGTTCCGCGTGGTCGCCATGAACACGGGGCCGGTCGTCCGCCGGCGGTAGATGAGGATGGCGATGCCGACAAGCGTCGCGAAGCCCGCGATCCCACCCAGGGTGAGCGCCTGGATGTGATATAGGTCCTCGTCGACCCCGACCGCCTCGGTCCAACTGGCCGGGATCACCAGCCCGATCAGGTGACCGATGACGACGACCAGGATGCCGAAGTGGAACAGCGGGCTGCCGATCCGCAGCAGCCGCGACTCGTACAGCTGGGACGACCGGGTGGTCCAGCCGAACTTGTCGTACCGGTACCGCCATATCGTGCCGGCCACGAGAATAGCGACGGTGACGTAGGGCCCGGCACCCCACAGGAGTATCTCCAGGGCGTTCATCGGTACAACGCCCCCTCAGGGCCTGAGCCGGATGGCGCGACTGCGTAGGGTTCGAGGCCCACCATCTCCTGCGGCGGGCCAGAGCGGGCCAGCTGCATCGCAGCCGCTCTGTCTCGCGGGGACGGCCCGGGCAGCAGGGAGCACACCGCCGCGACAACGTCCGCGTACGGCGAGTCGGCATCCTCCAGCGCGAGGCGGAGCAGTTCAAGGCCGGCCCGCTGCTCCTGGAGCAGTGCCAGGCCGTCGGCAAGATCACCCGTGGCTGCGTACTCCAGGACGACCGGCAGGTAATCCGGCAGTTCGGAGTTGCCGAGCTCCAGCCCGCTGCGGCGGTAGCGCTCCTTCAGCCCGGCGAGCGCCTGACCGCGCCGGCGGGTCTCACCGTCGGTCCACCAGGTGAGGTAGAGGCAGCACCGGCGCCGGCGGTCGAACGTCGAGACGTAGTACTCCGCGAGATCCCGGGCCGGGGTCGCCCGGACGTGGTCGATGAACCGCGCGAAGCCGGCCTGAGCGCGGCCGCCTGGCAGGCTCGCCACTGCGTCGGCGAGCAGCGGCAGCCGCGAGCGGAGATCCTCGTCCGGGTAGCCCAGCAGGTGGGACGCCACTTGGCAGGTCATGGCGACATGGCGAGCCGACGATGCCGAGATCACGGCGAGTCCTCCTCCTCGTCCGAGCGTTTTGGCGGGAACATCCCGGGCGGCCGGCCCTTGCCGTCCCAGTTGAGCAGGTTGACCCGCGCTCCCGGGCGCTCCGGGTCGGCGACATTGTTCGTGGTCTGTCGATCACGCAACGCGTGGAAGGTCTCCACGGACACCGGCGTCGGTCGACCCGAAGCCTCGCCGAACGGACCGCTTTCATACATGCCGGGGCCGCCCTCGTAGTCGAGGCTGCACCCGATCTCCTCGAGCCGGCGGCCCTCCGTCTCGTGCGCGGTGGGTATGACGTAGCGGTCCTCGTACTTGGCCACGGCCAGTAGCCGGTAGAGGGTCGTGACCTGTGCACCTGTCATCCCGGCCGCCTCGGCCACCGACTCGTCCGGTGGGTCGCCGAGGTTGACCGCCCGCATGTACGCGCGCATCGCCGACAGCCGCTGTAGCACCTGTCTGACCGGTTCTGGATCTCCGGCGGTGAACAGCTCGGCGAGGTACTCGACAGGAATGCGCAGCGCGTCGATGGCACCGAACAGGTTGTCGACGTCCTCGCCGTCATGTCCCGTCTCGGTAAGGGAATCCACCACCGGCGACAGTGGCGGGACGTACCACACCATCGGCATCGTCCTGAATTCCGGATGCAGCGGCAGGGCGACCCGGTGGATCTTGGCCAGCGCGTACACCGGCGAGCGCCGGGCGGCATCGAGCCAGTCCTCAGGAATTCCGTCCCTGCGAGCCGCTTCTATAACTTCCGAATCGTTGGGGTCGAGCAGCAGGTCGAGCTGCGCTTCGTACAGGTCCTTCTCGTCAGGCACAGAGGCCGCCTCGGACGCGCGGTCGGCGTCGTAGAGGAAGACCCCGATGTACCGCAGCCGCCCGACGCAGGTCTCAGAGCACACCGTCGGGATGCCCACCTCGACCCGCGGGTAGCAGAACGTGCACTTCTCCGCCTTGCCGGTGCGGTGGTTGAAGTACACCTTCTTGTACGGGCACCCGGTGACGCACATCCGCCAGCCCTTACAGGTGTCCTGGTCGACGAGCACGATGCCGTCCTCGGACCTCTTGTACATCGCGCCCGACGGGCAGGACGCGACGCACGACGGGTTGAGGCAGTGCTCGCAGATGCGCGGCAGGTAGAACATGAAGGTCCGCTCGAACTCGAACTTGACCTTGTCCTCGGCGGTCCGCCGCACGCGCTCGATGATGGGGTCGTGATCGGCGATCTCAGCGCCGCCGGCCAGGCTGTCGTCCCAGTTGGCGCTCCACTCGACCTTCATCGGCTGGCCGGAGATGAGCGATTTCGGTTCGGCCACCGGGAAGTCATCACCCAGCGGTGCGGAGATCAGATTCTCGTAGTCGTAAGTCCAGGGTTCGTAGTAGTCGCGGATGTTGGGCAGCACCGGGTTCGCAAAGATGGTCAGCAGCTTGCGGAACCGCCCGCCCGCCTTCAGCTTGAGCCGGCCGCGCTTGTTCAGCACCCAGCCGCCCTGCCAGGCCTCCTGGTCCTGGTAGCGGCGCGGATAGCCCTGCCCGGGGCGGGTCTCCACGTTGTTGAACCACACGTACTCGGTGCCGCTGCGGTTGGTCCAGGCTTGCTTGCAGGTGACCGAACAGGTGTGGCAGCCGATGCACTTGTCCAGGTTCATCACCATGCCGAGCTGGCACATGACGCGCATCAGTACGTCACCTCCTGGCTCCGCCTCCGGATCACTGTGACCTCGTCACGCTGATTGCCGGTCGGCCCGAAATAGTTGAACGCGAAGGACAGCTGGGCGTAGCCGCCGATCAACAACGTCGGCTTGACAAGGATCCGGGTCAGCGAGTTGTGAATGCCCCCGCGCCGGCCGCTCGCCTCCGCTATCGGCACGTCCACGACCCGCTCCTGCGCGTGGTAGACGTACACGGTGCCGACCGGCATCCGGTGCGAGACGATCGCGCGCAGCGCCATCACCCCGTTCCTGTTCACCATCTCCACCCACTCGTTGTCCTTCACCCCGATCTGCTCTGCGTCGGCGGGACTCATCCACACCGTCGGCCCGCCGCGGGAGAGCGTCAGCATGATCAGGTTGTCCTGGTACTCCGAGTGGATCGACCACTTCGAATGCGGGGTCAGGTAGCGCACGACCACCTGCTTCGAACCGTCGGGGCCGACCTGTGGTTCCCCGAAGAGCCGGTGCATGTCAAGCGGCGGCCGGTAGATCGGCAGCGCCTCACCGAAGTCGTGCATCCAGTCGTGGTCGAGGAAGAAGTGCATCCGCCCAGTGAGGGTGTGCCACGGCTTGAGCTCCTCGACGTTGGTCGTGAACGCCGCGTACCGGCGGCCGCCGTGCTCGCTGCCCGACCACTCCGGGCTGGTGATGACCGTCACTGGCTGGGCCTGGGTGTCGGCGAACCTGATCAGTCTGTCCTCACTGCCTTCCGCGAGGTGTGCCAGCGGCCGGCCGACCCGGTCCTCGAGAGCGTGGAATCCTTGCACGGCCAGCCGGCCGTTGGTGGTCCCGCTCAGCGCCAGGATCGCCTCGGCCATCTTGGCGTCAGTGTCCAGCGCCGGGCGGCCATCGGCGACACCGCCGAGCATCACGCCGTTGACGTGATCCAGGTGATCGACCTCGACGTCCGGCTTGAACGTGACCCCTTTGGTCGCGAGGCCCAGCCGCTCGGTGAGCGGTCCCAGTGCCGTCATCTTGTCGGCTATCGCCGCGAAGTCACGCTCGATGACGGCGAGGGCGGGCATGCTCCGTCCTGGCGCCGGGTCGACATCGCCGGTGCGCCAGTCGCGCACCGTACCGCCGGCCTGGGCGGTCTCTGCCGGCGTGTCGTGCTGCAAGGCGGTGGCGACCAGGTCGCGCCGCACCCCCAGGTGAGTGCGGGCCAACTCGCTGAACCGCCGGGCGATCGCGTTGAACGCCTCGAAGTCCGACCGGGTCTCCCACGGCGGTTCGATCGCCGGCGTGAATGCGTGCACGAACGGATGCATGTCCGTCGAGGACAGGTCGTGCTTCTCGTACCACGTCGCGGCGGGCAGCACCACGTCGGAGAGCAGCGTCGAGCTCGTCATGCGAAAGTCCAGCGACAGCAGCAGGTCCAGCTTTCCCTCGGGGGCATCGTCGTGCCACGTCACGTCCCGCGGCCGCAGTTCGGGCGGCGTCTCGTCGGCCCGCAGGCTGGTGTGAGTACCCAGTAGATGCTTGAGGAAGTACTCGTTGCCCTTACCGGACGACCCCAGCAGGTTGGCCCGCCACAGCGTCAGGCAGCGCGGCCAGTTCTCCGGCGCGTCCGGATCCTCGGCCGCGAACTTGAGCTCGCCCGACGCCAGCTTGCCGGCGACGTAGGCAGGTGCCTCCTCCCCCGCCGCCTCGGCTTCGTCGACGAGCTCGAGCGGGTTCCGGTTGAACTGCGGATACGACGGCATCCAGCCCAGCCGGGCGGACAGCGCCATCGCATCGGCGGTGTGCAGGCCCGCGAGCCCTCCCCTGGCCAGGGGCGAGGCCAGCGCGTCGGCCCGGTAGCCGTCGTAGCGCCACTGGTCGGTATGGGTGTACCAGTAGGCGGTTCCGATCATCTGCCGCGGCGGGCGCTGCCAGTCGGTCGCCATCGCCATGGTCGACCAGCCGGTGAACGGCCGGCACTTCTCCTGCCCGACATAGTGGGCCCAGCCTCCGCCGTTGCGGCCGATCGCCCCGGTCAGCATGAGCAGCGACATGATTGCCCGGTAGGACGCGTCGGCGTGGAACCAGTGGCACACGCCCGCACCGATGATGACCATCGTCCGGCCACCCGAGCGCTCAGAGCTGCGGGCCATCTCCCGAGCGGTCCTGATCACCGACGCCGCCGGCACGGAGGTGATGGCTTCCTGCCAGGCCGGGGTGTACGGCGCGGTCGCATCGTCATAGCCGGCCGGCCATTCGCCCGGCAGTCCGGGCCGCCCGACTCCGTACTGCGCCAGCATGATGTCGAAGACCGTCGTGACGAGCCGGTCACCGATCCGGCGGGCGGGCACGCCGCGCCGCATCACCGCGCCCGAGCCGTCGAGGTTGTCGAACCGCGGCAGCAGCAGCTCGACCGGCTCGGCATCGTCGCCAAGCAGCGTCAACGCCGGGGACACCCCGCCGAGGTCCAGGTTCCAGCGGCCGCGGCCGGACTCGGTCCACCGCTCCCCGATCGTGCCGGCCGGAACCACGGGTTCGCCGCTGCGCCCGTCGATGAGCACCGTCTTCCACTCAGCGCGCTCGCTGGTGTCGCCCAGGTCGCTGGCCCGCAGGAACTTGCCGGCGACGTGAGCGCCGTCCCGCTCCTCGAGCTCGACAAGGAACGGCAGGTCGGTGTACTTCTGCACGTAGTCGACGAAGAACGGCACCCGCTGGTCGACGAAGTTCTCGCGCAGGATGACGTGCCCCATGGCCATCGCGAGCGCGCCGTCGGTGCCCGGCTGCGCCGGCAGCCAGGTGTCGGCGAACTTGGTGTTGTCCGCGTAATCGGGCGAGACCACGACCACCTTCTGGCCGCGGTAGCGCGCCTCGGCCATCCAGTGCGCGTCGGGTGTTCGGGTCACGGGGACGTTGGAGCCCCACATGATCAGGTAGGCGGCGTCCCACCAGTCGCCGGACTCCGGCACGTCTGTCTGGTCGCCGAACACCTGCGGCGATGCGGCGGGCAGGTCGGCGTACCAGTCATAGAACGAGGTCATCACGCCGCCGACGAGCTCGATGAATCGTGCCCCGACCGCGTGCGAGACCATCGACATGGCCGGGATCGGCGAGAACCCGGCGACCCGGTCCGGTCCCCACGTCTTGATCGTGTGCACGTGTGCGGCGGCCACCATCTCGACGGCCTCGTCCCACGACACCCGCACGTGGCCGCCCTTGCCCCGGGCCTGCTGGTAGCGGCGGCGGCGCTCGGGGTCATTCACCACGTCGGCCCAGGCGAGGACGGGATCACCCAGGCGGGCCCGGGCCTCCCGGTACATATCCACCAGGACGCCCCGCGCGTACGGGTACCGAACCCGGGTCGGCGAGTAGGTGTACCACGAGAACGCCGCGCCTCGCGGGCATCCTCGCGGCTCGTACTCCGGCCGGTCCGGGCCAACGCTCGGGTAGTCGGTCTCCTGAGACTCCCAGGTGATGATCCCGTCCTTGACGTAGACCTTCCACGAGCACGAACCCGTGCAGTTGACTCCATGCGTCGAGCGGACGACCTTGTCGTGACTCCACCGGTCGCGGTAGAACGCATCGCCCTCACGCCCGCCATGCCGGAAGACGGCTCGCAGGTCGTCGGACACCTCCGCCCTGGTGAAGAACCGGCCGGTGCGCAACAGCGCGTCGGCCAGTGGATCGTCCGTACCCCCGCCTTTTCGTTCGACTACTTCCGGCATGGCGTTCACCTTCCCGACGTCCGTCGTCTCCAAACTAGGGCCGAAAGGCCTTGCGTTCAGACTTTCGGTGTCAACTTCGGGACGAACGTCCCTGCGCTGAGGTTGGATCATCCCTTATCGTCGATCCGGCTTACCGTCGCCCCGTCGAAGGAGCAACCAATGACGGCACCTCAGACGCCAGATTCGGCCCAGCCGAGCGCACCAGCCGATCAACCTGAGCGCCGCGGGCAGTACACTGCGCTTGCAATTGCGACCGCCGCGTTCGGCATTAACTTCTGGGCCTGGTCCCTGATCAGCCCGCTGGCTCCGAAGTACCGCGACCTGCTGGACCTGTCCCCTCTCGCGGTATCCGTGATGGTGGCGGTACCGGTGATCGTCGGGTCGCTGGGCCGCATCCCTCTCGGCGCCCTCACCGACCGTTACGGAGGGCGGCTGGTGTTCACCGGCCTGTGCTTCGTCGCCGTAGTTCCCGTCGTGTTCCTCGCCGTGATGGACTCGTATCCGGCGCTGCTCGCCGGTGGGTTCGTCCTGGGACTGGCGGGCGCCTCGTTCGCGGTCGGCATCCCCTTCGTGAATGCGTGGTTCCCACCCCACCGCCGTGGCTTCGCGCTCGGTGTCTACGGCATCGGCAACATCGGCACCGCCATCTCCGGCTTCCTGTCTCCGTGGCTGTGGGACACAAGCGGTCGTTCGGCCCCATACCTGGCCGCGGCGGTGGCGTTGCTGGCGATGGGCACGGTGTTCTGGCTGGTCGGCAGGAACGCGCCGGGGTTCACGCCAACCACTGTTTCCCTGACCAAGCACTTCGGCAGCACGCTGCGGCTGCGGTCGACCTATGAACTCGCTGCCCTGTATGCGGTCACCTTTGGCGGCTTCGTGGCGTTCGGCGTCTACCTGCCCACCTACCTGACCACTGCCTACGACCTGTCGGTCGCCGACGCCGCGGCCCGAGCCGCCGGCTTCGTCATCGTGGCCACCGCGGCCCGTCCGCTAGGGGGGTGGCTCGCTGACCACTTCGGCGGTGTCGAGGTGCTGCGGGCGGTGTTCGGCATCGTGGCGTTCTTCGCGGTCGTTACCGCGTTCACTCCGGTGATGCCGGTGCTGACGGTCGCGATGCTGTCGATGGCCGCCGCGCTGGGGCTGGGCAACGGGGCGGTCTTCGCGCTGGTCGGCACCCGCGTGCCGGTCGGCAGCGTCGGCGCGGTCACCGGCGTGGTCGGCGCCGCGGGCGGGCTCGGTGGCTTCCTGCCCCCGATAATCATGGGCGCGGTCTACGAGCTCACCGGCTCCTACGCGATCGGGCTGATGTTGCTCAGCGACATCGCGCTTGCCGCGCTGGTGTTCGTGGTCTTCGGCATGCCGGGCCGGGGCATCAGCTGGCGCGACGCGTGGCAAACGCTGCGCTCGACAGCGTCGCCAGCATCGCCACGAACACCACGGCCCATGCGCTGAGGCCGACCCACACCCAGGCGCGCCCGATCTGACCGACGATTGGCAACTCGGCTGCTGCGCCGAGCTCGATGCTCGCGACGGCGTACATGCCGAGCGGGAAGACGATGCTCCACAGCGGCGGCTGGTATCCGACCGGCACGCGGCGCACGATATGGCGCCAGAACCCGAACGCGATCAACAGCGGAATGAGCCAGGTGCCGAATGCCCACAGCACCACGCCGAGGCCCACGACGACCGGTCGGGCCGCCGCGATTGCGGGAGCCTCGGGCATGGCCGAGATCCGGGCGGCCGCGAAGACCGTGATGGCGGTGGCACCCATCGTCACCCAGTACGGCGGTGTCAGGTCCTCGGCCCGCACCTCCAACAGCAACAGCCGCACCAGCACAAGTGACGCCACGATCAAGTACAGGACCATGCCGACCGACCAGGCAAGGACGGCGGCGAGTGCCGCCAGCCGGAGGTGACTCGGCCAGGCCACCCCGAGGACGGTGGCCGCCACAGCGAGCGACTGGGTGCCGACGACCCAGATGAACCATGTCCCGTTCACGCCGACAAGGACCGGGCGAGGACGTGGACCAAGGATGAGCCTCATCGGGACGCCATAGCTCAGGGCGAGCCAGGCGACGAAGCCGGCCGCGGCAAGCGTCGCGGTTGCCCCGATGTGACCATCGGTGGCGAGCCTCGCGCCGAGGACGTTACACGCCGCGACGAAGGTGAAGAACGCGTACGCGCGGTCGGGTGCCCCGAGGTCGGCCCACAGATCTCGGCCGAACCTCGCGGCCCGCCAGGTATAAGCGATCACGAGAACGCCGAAGCACCCGATCCCGATTGCGAGCAGCACGGCGGACAGCTCGCGCAAATGGATGTCGTGAACCCCGGTCGAGACGATGCCGGTGGCCATCACCAAGGCGAAGTAGCCGGGATAGAGCCGGCGCACGGCCCCGGCCAGCGCGGGGCCGTGCGGGCCGGTCGATCCGGCCATGGCCGAACGCGACCGCCGGGCTGGTACTTCAGTCGCTTCGAGTTCGGCCATCTAACGTGCCCTCCGCGTGCTCGTCTGCGATTGGCTAGACGCTAGGGGGCAGTGTGACGTCCATCACGAGGCGGAGGGCCCGGACGTGCCGGACCTTGGTCCCCACCCGGACAAATCAGACGGCGACCGGACGGACGACTCAGTTGTGCTGAGCCCGGTAGAGAACGACCTTCAGCGCGTCGGTTTCGGCCGGCTTGGAGAACACGTCGTACGCGTCCTGCATCTCCTGCACCCCGAATCGGTGTGTAACCAGCCCGGAAACGTCCAGTTGCCCGGACGCGACCATCCGCAGCAGGGTCGGCGTCGAGTAGGTATCGACAAGACCCGTCGTGATCGTCAGATTGCGGATCCACGCGGTCTCCAGGTGCAGCGTGGCCGGCGAGCCGTGCACGCCGACGTTGGCAACTCGCCCACCGGGACGGACCAGTTCGACGCACTGTTCGAACGTGGCCGGAATGCCCACCGCCTCGATGGCCACATCGGCGCCGAGCCCGTCGGTCAGCCCCGCCAAGGTGCCCGCCACGTCATCGTCCGCGTCCAGCGCGATGTCCGCGCCGAGGTCCAGGGCGGCCTGCCGGCGAGCAGGTGCCTTGTCCACGACGACGAGGTGGCTCGGGCTGAACAGGTTGCACGTCAGCACGGCTGCCAGGCCAATGGGGCCCGCACCGACCACGACGACCGTGTCTCCCGGTCGTACCTGCCCGTTGAGCGCCCCTACCTCGTACGACGTGGGCAGGATGTCGGCCAGCATCACGGCGGCTTCGTCGCTGACCTCGTCCGGCAACCGGTAGGTGGACGTGTCCGCGAACGGCACCCGCACGAGTTCGGCCTGAGTGCCGTCGATCCGGTGGCCGAGGATCCAACCACCGCCGCCGAGGCACTGGCCGTAGCGGGCCTCGCGGCAGTAGCGGCACCGCCCACACGCACTGATGCACGACACGAGCACCCGATCGCCTACGGAGACGTTGCGCACCCCGCTGCCAACTTCCTCTACGGTGCCGACGGCCTCGTGTCCGAGCACCCGCCCCGACTCGACCGCGGGCACGTCGCCGCCCAGGATGTGCAGGTCGGTCCCGCAGATCGTCACCGCGTCGACGCGAACGATCGCGTCTTCGGGATCCTTCACAGTGGGGTCGGGGACGTCCTCCCACGACCGCCGGCCGGGTCCGTGGTAGACCAATGCCTTCATCTCAACCTCCTATTGGTGGCGTTGACCTCGCTGTTGGCGGGCGTTGACCTCGCTGTGGTGGCGTTACCCTCGCGCTCGTCATCGAGTCCCGCTATCGGCGAGGCTCCTGAGCAGCGCCACGAACTGGGCGACGATCCCGATCACCGAGCCGACGATCGCCACGATCAACAGAATCCGCACCAGCGCCGTACCGTCGAAGTCCCAGTCGCTGAAGTCCACTGGGAAGACCTGGATGATGCGAATCAGCGCGGCCAGGCCGATGCCGGTGGTCACGACACCGCCTAGCGCGACAAGCCACGGTGCGTCGTGCATCAGATAGGCCAGGTTGGCGACGATCCCTGCGACCAGGCTCGCGTTGACCAGCCAGAGCACCTCGGTCGTATCCGAGGTCAGGAACGGCACGCTCTCCCAGCCCGGCCAGACGTTCACCAGCACGAGCCCGACGATCCCGGCGACGATCCCGAACCCGTATCCCAGCCGGCGCGTCGCGGAGGAAGGGCGGCGCGTGGTCGTCGTTGTCATGACGTGCTCCATACGAGAGGAACCTGCCCGATCACGGTAAGCCGGACACTGACGCGGGTGGCAGGGGCGAACGTCCACGATGATCGGGACGGAGTACCTCGTGGTCGCGCCGCGATTCCGGCCTTGGTACCCGTGCGCGGTGACCTTGTGCCCTGTGCACGACGCCGGCGTCGCCGGTTCCATGGAATGAGGGCCGCAGGACGGGTCCTGGAGGTTGGAAGGCCCGGCCATGGATACGGATGTGCACAGCCGCCGCGCGCCGATGCCTGCCGGCGGCCTCTCGTCGGCCGACGCCGCCACCATTCTCGAGCGCGATGGCCCGAACACGTTGCCGACGCCGCGCCGCCCGCCCGCGGTGTGGCGCTTCGCTCGACAGCTGTTCCACTTCTTCGCGCTGATGTTGTGGGGCGCCGCGGGGCTGGCAGTACTCGCCGGCATGCCGCAACTGAGTGTCGCGATCGTCGCCGTCGTAGTGCTGAACGGGACGTTCGCCTTCGTCCAGGAGTATCGAGCGGACCGGGCGGCGGAGCGGCTCGGCGCGTTGATGCCAACGCAGGTGACCGTGAGGCGGGACGGGCGGCGCACGGTCATCGATGCCGGCGACGTCGTGACAGGCGACGTGCTCGTCTTGGAGTCCGGCGACCGGATACCCGCGGACGCCGTCGCGTGGGAAGGGGCCGCTCTGCGGGTTGACACGTCCCTGCTCACCGGTGAGAGCGAGCCGACCGCAGTGACGGGAGGCGGTTCTCTTTTCGCGGGCACCTTCATCGTCGAGGGCGAGGGCGACGCCGTGGTCACGGCCACCGGGGCCTCGACCAGGCTCGCGGGGATCGCCCAATTGACCGTCGGAAACCGGCACGAGCATGGCCCGCTCGCCCGCGAACTTCGCCGCGTCGTGCGCACGATCAGTTTCATAGCGGTCGGGGTGGGTGCCGTCTTCTACGCCGTCGCCGCCGTTCTGGGCATTCCCACCGCCGACCGGCTGATCTTCGGTATCGGCGTCACCGTCGCCCTCGTGCCCGAAGCGCTGCTGCCGACGGTGACGTTGGCGCTCGCCTGGGGGGCCGAGCAGATGGCGCACCGCCAAGCCCTCGTGCGGCATCTGGAAGCGGTCGAGACGCTCGGCTCCACGACGTTCATCTGCACCGACAAAACGGGAACACTGACGCTCAACCAGATGACGGTGGTCCGGGCCTGGACTCCCCGCGGCTGGGCCACCGTCGACCTTCCTGGATACCTTCCGGTCGCACCGGTCCAGTACTCCGCCCCCGATGTCGAGGTCGCCGCCCGCCGGCTCGCGCGCGCTGGCGCGGGCTGCGGCACCGGCTACGCCTACGAGTCCGACGGCCTCTGGCAGGCCCGTGGTGACCCGATGGAGGCTGCACTGGACGTGTTCGCTCGCAGGGTGTCCGAGGACGCCACGGGTAATGGAATCGACCGCCGCCCGGCGGCGCGGTTCCCGTTCGATCCCCGGCGCCGATGCATGTCCGTGGTCATCAATGGCGATGTACTGGTCAAGGGTGCGCCCGATGCGGTGTTGCCGCTGTGCGAGTCCGCTGCCGGCGCCGCAACGGCCGTCGCCGAACTCACCGGTCAAGGGCTCCGAGTGCTGGCCGTTGCAGGCCGGCCGGTCGGGAACGCCCCGCCCACCACGGCTGCCGAGGCGGAGACCGACCTAGAGCTGTACGGGCTCGTCGGCATGCAGGACCCGCCCCGCCATGATGTTCGAGAGGCGATCGCGACCTGCCGGACGGCGGGCATCAAGGTCGCCATGATCACCGGGGACCACCCGAGAACGGCGGCCGCGATCGCCAACCAGGTCGGCCTGCGCGGGCCTGCCGATCCGGTACTCACAGGTGCGGAGTTGCCCGCCGACGACGACGAACTCGGCGTTGTCGCCGACCGCGACGGCATCGTCCTCGCCCGGGTCGCGCCCGAAGACAAGCTGCGCATCGCCCGTGCGCTGCGGGCTCGCGGCCATGTCGTGGCGATGACCGGTGACGGGGTAAACGACGGCCCGGCACTGCGCGAAGCGGATGTCGGAGTCGCCATGGGGCGATCCGGCACCGATGTCGCCCGGGAGGCCTCCGATCTCGTGCTGCTCGACGACCACTTCGCGACCATCGTGTCGGGCGTCGAACTGGGCCGGACGACGTTTCTCAACATTCGCCGGTTTCTCACCTACCACCTCACCGACAACGTCGCCGAACTCACCCCGTTCGCGGTGTGGGCGCTGTCCGCAGGGCAGTTCCCGCTCGCCCTGGGGGTGTTGCAGATTCTCGCTCTGGACATCGCCACCGACACGCTGTCCGCCGTCGCGCTGGGCGCCGAACCACCCGGCCGCCATAACCTCGAGCGGCCGCCGGTACGTGGCCGGCTGCTCAACCGCACCGTTGCCGGGCGCGCGTTCGGCGTGCTCGGTCCCACCGTGGCCGCGTTCACGATCGCAGCCTTTCTCGCATCCTTCGCCGTCGCGGGCTGGCGCCCGGGCGATCCGTTCCCCGAAGGCGACACGGCGCTGGCGGCTTCCGGCGCCGCCTTCATGGCGGTCGTGATCGCGCAGACCGCCAACGCGTTCGCATGCCGGAGCTCTACCGTCACTCCAGGCGTTCTCGGCTGGACGGGCAACCGGCTGTTGCTGTGGGCGACGAGCATCGAACTCGCGATCGCCATCGCCCTCGTCTTCGTCGGTCCTTTGGCCCGGACACTCGGCCAGGCGAACCCGCCGACCGCCGGCTGGTTGGTGGCCCTGGCCGGAGCCGGTGTCGTCTTGCTGGTCGATCGGCTCGACAAGCAGCGCCGCCGGTCGGCTCAATCGACCACCAGCACCACGATTCCAAAGTAGATCACGATCGAGAACAGGTCCTGCACGACCGTGGCCAGCGGTCCGCTGCCGAAGGCGGGGTCCTTGCCCGCCTTGTTCAGCAGCCACGGAAGCACCATCGCCACCAGGGTGGCCATCGAACACGCGGCCAGCAGCGCCAGCGCGGCGGCCAGCGCCACGTCGTAGTCCCACTGCCATAGGGCGATCGGAAGGAACGTCGCCGCGATGGCCAGGCCCACCAGCAGGCCGGTCACGATCTCTCGCTTCACGACATCACCGATCCGCACGCCGACCGACAGGCCCCTGATCACCAGCGTTTCGGTCTGGGTTCCGACCGCGTCGGCCATGTAGACGATGCCCGGGATGAAGAAGGCCAACGCAACGTTGGACTGCAGCCGGCCCTCGAACGATGCGACGATGAATGCGGCGGCGAGCGCCCCCGCCAGTCCGACGATCAACCATGGCAGCCGGTGCCACAACCTGGCGATCACCGGTTCGCGGCTTGCTTGCTGCGCTGACGCCGCAGCGTGCATGAATCCGCCGAGCCGGGCCATGTCCTCCTCGTGCTCCCACAGCAGCACCGCGAGCATGCGCTCCGGCGGGACGAGGCCGATGAACCGGTGCCGTTCGTCGACCACGGCGAGCACGGCTTCATCGTGTTGGACGGCGTGCCAGGCCGCCACTTCCTGGTCGACGCCCGGCCCGACGACCGCCGGCGAGGCATCCATGACATCCCGGACGAGCGAGTCCGCCGGCGCCGCCATGAGTTCGGCCAGCGGCACGACCCCCTGGAGCCGACCGTCGTCGGTGACCGCGACGGCGGCGAGCGTCTCGAACCGCCGGCCCTCGAGGTTGCGCCGTACCTCGGACACGAGGTCACCCACGGACGCGGTCGGCACCAGCGTGGCGACGTGATCGCCCGCCGTTTCGAAGATCACACCGTTCTGCTCCGTGGCCTGGCTCGGCAACACCTCAGTGCCCCCTGCCAGGCTCGTGCACGACCACCGTCGGTCGGTCGATCAGGTAGAGGACCGCACGCGCGACCGATCCGAGCAACATTCCCGTCACCTCGCTGTGGCCGCGGCCGCCGATGACCACGAGGTCCGCGTCCGAGGAGTGCCGCCGAATCGCCTGGGCGGGGTGATCCGCCTCGACGATCTGAGTGACCGGAACGTCCGGATAAGCGGACATCCACCCGGCGAGCGCCTCAGCCAGGTACCTCCGGGCGTCGGTTGCGATGTCGTAGGCGAGGACGGCATGCAGAGAGGCACCCCACGCGGCAGCCACTGTGAATGCGTACTCCACGGCCGGGCTGCCACGCCGGGAGCCGTCCACACCGACGACAACGAGGCGTTGACGGTCGCCGGCCGGCCGCGGTCGCCACGAGAGTGGGATGACGATCACGGGTGTGCCCTCGCTGTGCGTGGCGCAGGCAAGCGACGTGGAGCCCAGCAGTAGATCGGCCAGCCGGCCGGTACCGCGACGGCCCACGACCAGCCCGTGGCCCTGCTGGGCCTCCCACAGCAGGACTCGCCGCGGGAATCCTTCCTTGGCCAGGGTCGACACTGTGAGCTGGGCGAAGCCGCCGTCGGCCAGCCTCCGTTCGGCCACCTCGAAGATCCGCTCGGCGGCTTCTCTGCCCGGTGCCGCGACGGGCAGCTGAGCGACAAAGGCGACCTCGGGTGTGCGCGGCAGGAACGCGTTGACCAGGCGCAGTGGCCAGTTGCGCTCGGCGGCTTCGGCCGCCGCCCAGTCCAGGGCGACGAGCGCCGACTCGGATCCGTCAAGGCCCACCACGAGCGGCCGGGTGCCGTCCGCCATCACTCCTCCTCGGGTTCCCTATGGCCGGGCGAGATCGATGTAGAAGACCGTATTCCCGTTCGCCGCGCGGAAGTGGTCGACTCGGAATCCGAGCTCTCCGTTGAGGCCCAACGCGATCGAGACGTAGCCCTCGAAGTCGCCGTTGAGCACGTACGACTCGAGCGCAGCGAAACCGACGTCGACCGGCTCCACCGGTGGGGCGTCGAGGGTCGAGTTGCCCTCGTCGTCGTGGGCCTGGGCCGGCGTGAACCGAAGTTGGATGAACGCGCTGCCCGTCATGTCGACCGGCTCACCGGAGCCGTCGTAGACGACGTCGCCGCGGTAGCCGATCTCGTAGCCGGGCAGCTCATCGAACTCGAGGGCCACCCGGTCGTAACCGTCGTCCGGATGGCTGCCCACCCGTAGCGCGACGAGCGTGGGTGCCGGCGGAACCGTCCCCTCGAAGGGCGCGGACACATCGTCGGTCGGCCAGTCGACAGTGGCGGGTCCGCTCACCGGTGCGCTCGACGCCTGCGTGCCGTCGCCGGCGGTCGGCTCCGGTTGCGCCGGCTCGCTCGTCGCCGATCCGCTCGCGGCAGGTCCGGTCGTCGCCGGCGCTGCCGGGTCGGCGGTGTCGTCGCCACCGCACCCGGACCCGAGCAGCGCCACCGCCGCGGCAACGACCGCGAGCTTCCTTGTATCCATGATCCCACCGTTCGCCGTGTCGCCACCGTGCGCAACGGCCCAAAGTCCCAGGGTTGTGTGGCCGGCCGCACCCACCACAATGCCGGCCGCCACGTCAGGCACAATCGCGCGCATGGCACTGACGGCGGTGGAGCAAAGTGTGGTCGATGCGGTCGATCCGGACGCCATCCTGGGCGATCTTGCGGCGCTGGTGTCGATCCCGAGCGTCGGCGGCTCGGCCGGTGAGATAGCCGTCCAGCAGTGGTGCGCGCAGCGGCTGGCCGAGTTGGGCGCATCGGTCGATCACTGGAAGATCGATCTCGACGAACTGCGATCGACCGACGACTACCCGGGAGAAGAGGTCGACCGCGACGAGGCGTACGGGTGTGTCGGCGTGTTCGGCGACAACACCGAGCGCCCCGGGCTCATCCTGTCCGGTCACACGGACGTCGTGCCGCCAGGCGACCCTGCCCGCTGGACGCACCACCCTTGGCGGCTTTCCCGGGAGAACGACGTGCTGTACGGACGCGGCGCGGCGGATATGAAGGCGGGCGTCGCGGCCGTCGTCGGAGCGCTCGGCGCGCTGAGGGCGCAGCAGGTGACTCTCCGCAGGCCGCTGGCCGTTCATGCGGTCATCGGTGAAGAAGACGGCGGCGTGGGAGCCTACGCGACTGTTCGGCGCGGCCACCTCGGTGCCGCGTGCGTCATCGCCGAGCCGACCGACGCCTCCACGATCCTGGCCAACGCCGGATCGCTGACATTCCGGATCGAGGTGCCCGGGCGCGCGGCACACGGCTCGTCGCGGCTCGAGGGTCATTCGGCGCTCGATGCCGCCCTGCCGGTGCTCACTGCGTTAAGCGATCTCGAGACGCGGCGCAACCGAGATGTCGATCCGGTTCTCGGCCACCTGGACCTGCCGTACCCCGTCTCGGTCGGAATCGTCCGAGCCGGCGACTGGGCGAGCACGGTTCCGGACGTTCTCATCGCCGAGGGCCGGTACGGCGTGCGGCTGGACGAACCGGTCGAGCGGGCCAGAGCCGAGTTCGAGGCCGCAGTCGCGGACGCCTGCGCGGCCGATCCCTGGCTCTCGGCCCACCCGGCCCGGGTGATTTGGCCCGGTGGCGTCTTCGCCTCCGGCCGCCTCCCGGCCGGTCACCACCTGCTTGCAGACGCCAGCCGTGCGGCCCTCGACACAGAAGGCTGGGAACCGGCCGCCCGCGGCGCACCGTACGGCTCGGATCTACGCCAGTACGCGGCCGCGGGCGTGCCGACCATCCTGCTCGGCCCTGGTTCGGTCGCGAGCGCGCACACCGTCGACGAGTCCGTATCGCTCGGCGAGATCGTCGCTTTCGCGCGGGTCTACGCTGTGCTGGCGCTACGGCTGTGTGGGTGACGCTGCGCCCTAATCGGGCTGGTGGACTACGGCGATCGGCTGCTCGACGTGGTGAAGCACTGCCCGGGCGACGGATCCGAGCAGCGTGCCGGTCACCACGCCGTGACCACGCCCGCCGATCACCACCAGGTCCGCACCCTCGGCCTGATCTGCGAGCACATCCGCCGCATGCCCCGACGCGATGACTTCGGTCACTTCGACATCTGGAAACTCCGCCCGCCTGCCGGACAGCCGGTCGGCCAGCATGGCGGCCGCCTGCGACTTGTCGGGTGGG
This sequence comes from Jiangellaceae bacterium, assembly GCA_036373915.1. Taxonomy (GTDB): domain Bacteria; phylum Actinomycetota; class Actinomycetes; order Jiangellales; family Jiangellaceae; genus JASLBX01. Next base: position 19,981 of record DASUUU010000002.1, read on the forward strand.
TCGGCCGGGTGGGCCGCCCCCGGCCCCGCATGTTGACGCACACCGACCACGGCGACGAGGCGAGCCTTCCACTTCGACGCCGTCACGAAGGCGAACTCGATCGCAGCCTGGCAGCGTGGCGAGCCGTCCACACCGACGACTATGACCCGCCGTTCGGCCTCGTCCGGCCGCCACGTGGCGGGCACCACGACCACGGGCACTTTCGCGTGCGTCGCGCACGCCAGCGAGGTCGAACCGAGGACGAGTTCTGTCAACCGTCCGGCACCTTCGCGGCCGACCACAAGCGCTCGAGCGGCCGCCGCCTCGTGGAGCAGCACTCGCCGCGGAAACCCGTGCCGCGCGATCATCGATACGTCCAAGTCCGCATGACCCCGAGCGACGAGGTGGGCCTGCGCCTCGCGAAGAATCTCGTCGGCAGCCTCGTGAGCGGTTTTGGCCACCATCACCGGCACGAGTGGAGCTTCCTCGTAGGCGTTGACCAGCAGGAGCGACCAGCCGGAGGCCGCAGCCTCCGCCGCTGCCCAGTCCAGAGCCACGAGCGCGGCCTCGGAGCCGTCGATACCGACCACCACAGGGGGGTTGCCATCAGCACCGGGCATGTCGTGCTCCTTCTCCCTGTCACCGTCACCATCATCCGACAACGCGCGGTGCTCGTCGCGCTAGGGGCACAGGTCCCGAAGTGTCCGCTCGACGCCCGGCGGCCGACCCGGACTGTGACCTTCGGCTCTTGGTTCCCGGACCGGAGTGCGGTGATCTGGAAGGAGAAGGAAGGGCTGCTACCTGGAAGCAGAGGTGCGACATGTCCAACGCCGTTGTGCACTTCGAGATCGGGGCGCAAGACTCGACCAAGATCCGCACGTTCTACACATCCTTGTTCGGTTGGACGTTCGACACCACGGACCCGAGCTATGGAGTGATGGACGACACCGATGGCGGCATCGGCGGCGGGATCATGCAGATCCGCGAGGATATGCCGCCGTACGTCACGTTCTACGTGGCTGTGGACGACGTGCAAGCGACCCTGACCCGGGCAGAAGAGCTCGGCGGCGCTCGCGTGCTGGGCCCGATGCCCATTCCACCGATCGGCGAGTTCGCCCTGTTCAACGACCCAGAAGGTCACATGATCGGCGTGCTTCACCTGAACCGCCGGCCGTAGCTCGAATTCACCAATGCGGGGTGCAAGATGCGAGGGCGAGGTGTCGTCCCCACCCAACGGAACAAGGTGGTGGGTGCCATATCGGCGGTGGCCATCGCCGTCGCTCTTGTCGACGTGGTGATCGCCGGTACCTGGGACACCGCCCTCGTCCTGGGATTCGCCCTGCTCATCCAGCTGGTGCTCATCGGGAGCCTGTACGCGCGGCGGCCGACCGTCTCGCTGCGCGGCGACCTGTACCGATGGCTCGACGAGCGCGCGGGCGCCACCGGCGAACCCATCGAGCGCATCACCGACCGCTGCGTCGCGGCGTACCGGGCCAACCTCACGGCAGACTCCGACGACTACGGGCGGCCGGACCGATGACCGCCACCGGTGTCGACGCCCCGCCGGTCGTCGGGCTGCCGGCACCCGATGCCACCCTCGCCGCGACGATCGGCGGCAAGGGACGGGGCCTGGACCGGATGCTCCGGGCCGGCCTGCCGGTGCCGTCCTGCGCCGCCATCACGACGCAGGCCTACCGGCAGTTCGCCGATCATCCGACCGTTGTGGCGGTCATCGACAAGACTCGACGGATGTCGGTGCCGGCCGGCACCGTCGACGAGATCTTCCTGGCAGCGCCGATCCAGCCCGAACTCGCCGACCAGATCGTCACCGCAGCGAAGGACCTCGGCCGCGGTGGACCGATCGCGGTGCGGTCATCGGCGTCGGTGGAGGACATGGCGAGCCTGTCGTTCGCCGGGCAGTACCACTCGACGCTTGAGGTCGACAGCGCCGATCCGGCCGCCGTGCTGCACGCCGTCCGGCTCACGTGGGCATCACTGTGGCATCCGGCACCATGCGCGTACCGCCGTACCTGGGGTATTCCTGATGAGGTCGCGACGATGGCTGTCGTCCTCATGCGCATGGTGGACGCACGGATGGCAGGCGTCTTGTTCACGCTGGACCCGGCCACCAGCGTGCCGCGCATGCGAATCGAGGCGGTGAGCGGCCTCGCCGATGTCCTTGTCTCAGGTGAGCGCACACCGACGGTCTGGCTGGTGTCGCGGGAGCCGCCAACTCGTCCGCCCGCGGACGCGCCGGTGCCGCTGGCCGAATTGACTGATCTGGGCCGACGAGTCGAGCAGGCGCTCGGCCCAGCGCAGGACATCGAGTGGGCATGGGACGGCAACAAGATCTGGCTGGTCCAGAGCCGGCCCATCACGGCCTTGACGGCAGGTGACGGGTGCGACTCGCCGCCGAGTTCGGCCGAGCTGATGTCCATGGGGTTGGACGAGATGCTGCCCGGTGTTCTGCCGGCGCTGGTGTGGGACGTCAACGCCTTCCTGATCGAAGAGGCATTGCGGCACGTGTTCGACGTCCTCGGTGCGAACCCTGAGCAGCATTCCAGCGGGCCGGGCACGATCGTGAAACGGGTACGGGGCCGGGCCGCAGTCGACCTCGATCTGTTCAAGGCGGTCGCTACGGCGCTGCCCGGTGTGTCCGAAACGGACCTCGAACACGAGTACTTCGGCACACCGGTCACTCCCGGGCCTCCCACCGCCCAGCGGCACTGGTCGCCGCTGCGCGACCTTCGGGTCTTCATGGCCCGGCAGCGCGCTATCACCGAGGCAGAGACCGTGCTGGTGGCCGTGGACGAGCTGGCCCGGGTCGTCCCGGTCGTCACGGACCTCGACGACTCCGCGTTGCTGTCATACCGGCTTCGGCTCCTCGACCTCGGAGCGCGGGCCATGGCCGCCGAACTGGCGGTGGCCGCCGCGGCCGTCGCAGCCTACCGTCGACTCGAAGGTTTCCTGGTCCGCTTCCTCGACGAGCGACAGGCAACCCTCGCCGCGCAGGACCTGACCACCGGTGCGGGCCTCGCCTATCCCAAGTCCCCGCACTCCTCACGCTCGGTGTTCGGTGGACCGACGTGGCAGGAGGCCGGGAACCCGCCCAGCGCTACCGACGAGGCGGCGTGGCCCGACCGCGCCACAGACCGGCAGCACATCCGCGACGGAATCGAAGCCCGCCTACGGCGCCATCCCCGCTGGCGTCGGGTGCGGGCACTGACCGGGCAGGTCATCGACGTGCAGTTGCGGAGCCTACGGGCTGCCACCAACGACGCCGCGACCGGCCTCGCCCGCCGAGAGCGCGTCAAAGCCGCTGTGCTGGCCGTGGGTGGCCGCGTGCGGGAGGTACACCTCGAACTCGGCCGGCGGCTCCACGCGAACGGCGTGTTGCCGGACATCACCGACGTGGACCTGCTGCGCGACGCCGAGCTGCGACACGCGGTGATCGGTCGCCCGCCTCCAGCCGGGTTGCTCATCGTGCGGCGCCGGTGGCTCGAGCGTTACGAGCACGCAGGACCGCTTCCGCAGCGGTTCATCGGAATGCCGCCCTTGTCGCCACTCGACGTGCAGTCAGGAAGGGTCCTGAGCGGCTGGGCCGCCAGCGGCGGCCGGCACACCGGCCGTGCGAGGGTACTCGCCGATCCGGAGCCGACGAGGCTCGAACCCGGCGACGTCCTCGTCGCGCGTGCGACCGATGCCGCCTGGACACCCGCGTTCGTGGCCGCCGGCGCGATCGTCGTCGAACGCGGTGGGCCGCTCTCACATGCGGCCGTCGTGGCCCGAGAACTGGGGCTACCGGCCGTCCTCAACGTCGCCGGCGCAGCCGAGCTTCTCGACGGCCGCACGGTCACCGTCGACGGCGACCGTGGACGGGTGATCGTCCACGACGACGGCGGGAAGCAGCCATGACCTCGCCGGCCCGCCATCTGATCGCGGCCGAACTCGGTGACCGGGAGCGCCACCTGTTCGTGCCGGCCATCATGGGAGCCGGACTGCTGTTCTCCATCGCGACCGTGGTGCGCGACGTGCTCCACTCCAGGCAAGGCAGGGCTCCCGGGCTCGACCGCCGGCTGGACATCGCCGGCCGAGCAAGCGCCCACCACGTAGCCACCGGCGAGCCGCCGGCGAGGGCACTTCGAACAGCTGCCCGACCCCGGGTCTTCTACCTCCTCACCGCGATGGCCACGCTAGGGGTGGCGGCGTACGTGGTCATCGGATCCACCTACAACTACGTGAGGGCTGCCGGCTACGTCGCGGGCGTCGCCTGGTTGTGGGGTGCGGCCATGGTGCTCGGCACCCTGTTGACCGTTGTCGGGCTGCTGTCCCTCAAGATGTTCGCAAGCTGGCCGGCACCATCGCGAGGTGTCGTCAGATTGTTGGTCAATACCCCACTCGGCCGCAGCTCGACAGTCGCTACCGAGGCCGAAGTGCCCAGGATGCTGCTCGCCTGGGCCACCGCGCTTGCCGCCAGCGCGACCGGCATCGTGGTGCTGATGGCCATCCGCCCTCCGCAGTTCCTGGTCTCAGCGGACGCCGAGGTGAGCTCGGCTCTCGCCGGTTGGGGGTGGCTGTCGTCCCTACCTCTCGACTTGATCGGCAGGACGGAGCCGGCGCTCGTTCTCGCGGTGCTCATCGGTGTGTCGACCATGCGATGCCGGGTGTACGCGCTGGCCTACATCGGTGCGTTCGTCGGCGGATGGACGACGTACGTCATCCTCAAGAACGTGATCACTCAGCCTCGGCCGGCGATCGCCGGTTGGGTCGGCGTCGATTCGTTCCCGAGCGGACACCTCGTCCAGGCGACGATCATCGCCGGGCTCGTGCCGCTGGCTTTCGCCGTTCTTCTTCGGCGGCGGTGGCCCGCCTACGTGGTCGCGCCACTGCTGATGCTCATGGTGGTCGCGACGGCCATGTACCGCATCCACGCCGGAACGCACTGGCCGAGTGACACGGTGGCCGGAATCCTCATCGGTGCCACGTTCGTGCTGGCCGCGTACTGGTCGTTGTACCACCCCCAGTGGCATCGACGATGCCGGGACTGCCCATGGATCACGCCGATACCCGGTGCTCGGTCTCGGTCCGAACCGAGCGGTGCAGCCGGACCGCCACGTTGAGACACTCGGCTTCGTCCGGCCCGAGATCGACCACACCTCTGTCGTCCAGCACGCGGACGATCATCTCGTCGATCAGGTCGGCAACCGGGTAGCTCGGCGCGTCACCATTCGGGCACTTCGCATCTCGCGTAAGAATCGCACCACATCGCTCGCAGACCCAGCCGGGAACCATCTGATCACCTCGCACCACAAGCAGGCCGGCCTGCGACTCGCTGACCGCGCGAGCGCTCGGCTCCAAGCCCTGCACGGCAATGCCGGCCGCCTCCCAGCTCGCCAGATCCTCCGTCACCTGCCGCCGACGGGCGGCATCATGACTGGCCATCGCGATCTCCGCACGGGCGCGGACGCTGTCCGGTGTCATCGTGTGAGGATCGATCGGAAAGGTTCCGATGATCTTGTCTTGCAGGGCCGGGTGAAGGACCGACAGGAACTCTGCGATGCCGTCGGCATGCCCACCCACGACGACCGCGCGCCCTCGCGGCGCACTCAGCTTCTCGACGGCGGCGATCGTCGACCCGTAGTGTCGCCACGCGAGCTCGTGGGCATGGTTTCGCACGCGAGGCTCGTCGAGGCCGTACCAGCCCGCGTACCGGTGCGCACGGCCTGCTTCGCTGTCCAGGCGGCGGGAGCGATGAACCGTGCTGCCGCTGATCTCGAACAGCCAGGAGTGCCGGCGGTCCAGTACGACGGCCAGGTACGGCCGGCATTGCTGAAAGGATCGCAGGACGAGCCGCAGGTAGGGACGCCGGCCGAACGTCGCCCGGTCCGGGACGCCGCACGGCAGGTTGAGCTCCTCAGCGATGCCGTCCGCCGCCGCCACGACGGCCACGGTGCGCCCGAACCAGTCGCGGGCACGAGCTTTTCCGGCCCGGACGACGTGCGCAGCGGCCGACAGCCGGTCGCGGCGGCCGGCTGAGCTGTCCGCCGCCACTGCGGCGGTCACGAGATGCTCGAGGCGGGCGGGAAGCTCGCGGAGTTCCCCCGGGTCCGGGGGGACGGTGAAGACGACCGAGAGTAGCCCCCCACCGGAGTCCCGGAGCGTCCGGAGCCGGCTGAGGACGAGTTGTCGCGCCTGGTGACCGGGCATCACGCCGCCGACCTCTCGGTCCGTTCCTGCTGATCGCCCGCAGAGCCGGGCACCTGTTCTGCCGCAGTGGCGTACCGGTCCAGCAGGGCGGCCAGCCGGTGCGCCTCCTTCGGGCTCATGGCGAGCCACAGGCCGTCGTACTGCGGGTTCTGCCGCGGGACGTCCAGGATGATCCGCCCACCGTCGGTTGTCGGGCTCTGGAAGCAGAGCCGGCCGACCTCGACGGTCCGGCCGTAGCTCGTGCGCATGGTTTCGAACCTGCTGGCTGCTCTCATGGAGATCCCCCGATTCCAAACGATCACCGCTGCTCGTCCAGCATCACTCGATTTCTCACTGAAGGTCAGGGACCTTTGGCACGAACTGCATGGGCCGGTCGACCCCCGAGGCGGCGGGTCCCGGCGATCCCGCGTATGGACACGAAGGTCCTCAGTCCTTCGGGTCGAGGACGTTTGCCCGGTCCCATCCGGCAAACGCGCGCGCGAGGCTGGTGGTGACGTAGACCCGGTCGTTCGAGCGAAGGAGTGACTCATGACAGTACGGGTGGGAATCAACGGCTTCGGGCGGATCGGCCGCAACTTTCTACGTTGCGCTCTGGAACGTGACATCAAGGTCGTCGGCATCAACGACATCGCTCCCGTGGAGACGATGGCGCACCTGCTGGCATTCGACTCGACCTACGGCCGGTTGCCGTACCCCGTCCGGGTGAACGGCGGCTCGATCCTTGTCGATCACCATCCGATTCCCGTCACGTCAGAACGTGATCCCGATCGGCTGGACTGGGGTGCGTTGGGCGCAGACGTTGTCATCGAGGCGTCCGGCCGCTTTCGCGAACGTGACGACGCGGCGCGGCACCTCAAGGTGGGCGCTTCCAAGGTGTTGATCTCGGCTCCCGGCAAAGGTGCCGATATCACCGTGGTGATGGGGGTGAACCACAAGGCATACGACCCCCAGGCTCACGACGTCATCTCGAACGCCTCGTGCACCACCAACTGCGTCGTGCCGATGGTGAAGGTCCTCGACGACGCGTTCGGCATCGACAAGGGTTTCATGACGACGGTCCACGGATACACCAACGACCAGGTCGTGCTCGACGCTCCGCACAAGGACCTGCGGCGCGCCCGGTCGGCCGGCGTGAACATCATCCCAACCAGCACGGGTGCCGCGCGCGCAGTGGGTCTCGTGCTCCCGAACCTGGCCGGCCGGATCGACGGGGTCTCGCTGCGGGTTCCGGTCGAGGATGGATCGCTCGTCGACCTGGCGGTCGTCTTGAACCGTGAGGTCACTGGAGCCGAGGTCAACAGCGCCTTCGCAGCGGCGGCCGGTAACGAGCTGTCCGGCATACTGCGGTACACCGACGCCCCGATCGTCTCGCGCGACATCGTGGCCGATCCGTCCTCGTGCGTGTTCGACTCAGGTCTCACGCAGGTCGACGGCTCCCTTGTCAAGATCTTCGGTTGGTACGACAACGAGTGGGGCTACACCAACCGGCTGGCCGACCTCGCCGAGTTCGTCGGGCAACAGCTCTAGCCCCGGAAAAGAGGTTGCGCGATGTCTACGAGCGCACCGCCACCTGTGGCCTACCCGCCCGCAACCACCCCACCGGGCCCACCGACCCGGCCGTGGACGGGCGGCAGAATCACCGCGCTTGTCCTGGGTTCGATCCTGGCTCTCGTGTCGTTCGGCCTGCTGGTGACAGGTCTGGTCGGGCTGATCTTCGACCAGACGCAGCGGAACTCCGACGGGTTCCTGGAGTCGGGCCGGGTCGAGTTCGAGAGCAATGGATATGCCGTCGTAGCCGGCGGGCTCACCGTCGACACCTCGGTTCCCGGCTGGCTCCAGGCCGAGAACGTGATAGGTGACATCCGGCTGACGGTGGAGTCCGTCGACGGTAGCCCGGTGTTCCTAGGCGTTGCAGACAAGGACGCAGCCCAGCCGTACCTCGCCGATCTCGCCTACGACGAGGTCCTCGAGATCAGCGGTTTCGGCCACACCGTCACCTATACACCGCACACCGGCGATGCTCCGGCAGCTGCGCCGGCAGAGGCCGACGTCTGGACGGCCTGGACCGCAGGACCCGGAGAGCAGACCCTGACGGTCGAGCTCGAGGCCGGGGACTGGGTCGCCGTGGCCATGAACGCTGACGGAACGGCCGGCGTGGACGTGACCGGCGTGGCCGCCGCGGAGGTTCCAGCTCTTGCACCGGTGGCCGTCACGCTGCTCGTCGCCGGAGTGATCGGGCTCGCGGCATCGGCGATACCGATCTTCCTGGCGTTGAGGAGCTGAGCAAGCCTGAGTCAGCCCGATCTGACCCAACCCGAGTCGTTTGGAGGCAGCGATGGACAACAACCGCCGAGGCCGGGTCATCGTGGGCATCGACCCGTCTCCGTCCGGCATGTCTGCATTGCGTCGTGCGGTCGAGGAGGCGCGGGAGCGCGATTCCACCCTCGTCGCCGTGCGCAGCTGGCTCACCCAGCCGCGCATGTACGCGATGGCTCCGGACCTTCGCGAGGTCGACGAAGCCGATACCCGCGAGTTGGTGGAGCGAACCTTCGCCGAGACCATGGGCGGGGCTCCCGACGACGTCCACGTCGAGACCGTCGTTCTACCCGACTATCCCGGGCCAGCCCTGGTGGCGCTCGCCGACAGGGACGACGACCTGCTGGTGCTCGGCTCCGGGCGTCGTAACCGTCGCGGGTCCGGATCGCGGACGGTGCGGTACTGCACCGCATGGGCGGCGTGCCCGGTGCTCGTGGTGCCGCCGCCGCAGCTCGCTCGGGCGGTTTCGCAGCGCGCCCTGCTGCGCCAGCTTCGCCGCGAAATCGACGACCTGACCCACCACTGACCCTTCAGTGATCCCCCGGCCGCCGCGCGAGGGCGACATCACAGCCAGGTAGCGCGTCGGCCGGGTGGCACATCGGCCGGGTGGCACATCGGCCGGGTTAGCACTCCAGCCACGCGCCGCCCGGATCGTACGACGTAGTGCTGCGCGGCGACGTGCCGGATGTTCCACGCGTTAATGGCGCACGGGCGGACGTGCCATCGCGGGCATGCGCGTCAACATGGGACGACGGCATCGGCCCCATCGAGGACCTAGTCAGGTCCGGCCGCACGGAGGCTTAGCTGCACTGAGCATCCACGGTGCCGCCGGCGGGCCGCACCAAAGGTTCCACAATGCTGCCGGCCGCACCAAGGTTCCACAATGCTGCCGACCGGCCGCACCAAGGTTCCACAATGTCGCGGTAGTCGCATTATGGAACCTTAGTGCCGGTAGGTCACGACATTGTGGAAGCTTGGTGCGGCCTGGCAGCGACACTCTGGAAGCTTGGTGCGAGCCGACCCGACACCGCGGAAGCTCGGTGCGGGCCGGCAGACACACCGTGGAGGACATGCCTGACTGGCGGGCGTCCGCGGGTATGAAACCGGCTCTGGCCACGTGACGTCGACCAGGCACTGGCCAGGTGCGGGCACTCGCTGCTGTGCGCAGTCCGCCCAACCCAGCGAACCGACGTACACCCTCCGCCCCAAGGCACAACGGGCCCGAACGAAAGGTCCGGCCGGACGGGGTCGGCGCTGCTGGCGTCCCCTGTCCGGCCGGGTGTAAGAAGATCAGCTCTCCGGCTGGTGTACCACGATGGTCGGCCGGTCCACGTGCCGCAGAATGGCCCGAGCCACCGAGCCGAGCAGCATGCCGGTCACTGTGCCGTGCCCGCGGCCGCCGATCACGACAAGGTCCGCGTTGACCGCATGGCGGGCCAGCGCCTCGGCCGGGTGCTCGCTCTCGCCAGCCGTCGTGACGGCCACGTTCGGGTACTTCTCCCGCCAGCCGGCGATCGACTCCGAGAGGATGAGGTCGTAGTCCGCGGGGTACCGCGGCTTGTTCTCACCCGTAAGCGGCCACCCCTCCGGCCAGCGCGTGGGCTGGTGCCACGCGAATACCACGGCGAGTTCGGCATCCCGTTCCGCCGCGATCTCGAACGCGTACTGTACCGCCGCCTGGCAGTTCGCCGATCCGTCGACGCCTACGACGATTCGCCCGTACCGTTCGGCGGGCGGCTCCCAGGAGGACGGAATCACCGCGACGGGTGTGGCGGACCGCGACGCACAGGCGAGCGAGACCGAGCCCAGGGCCAGCTCGGCAAACCGGCCGAGACCTTCGCGGCCGACCACGAGCAGTCTGGCCCGCTTGCTCGCCTCGAGCAGGACGTGGGGTGCGGGCCCTTCGACGCTCATGGTGGAGACGGACAGGTCCGGATGGTCGGCCAACACCCATTTGCGCGCATGTTGGAGGATCCGTTCGGACTCCTCCGTGGCTTCCGGTAGCTGGACGGCGACTGCCGGCATCGCGGCGATTACGGGCTGGTACGCGTGCACCAGCCGTATCGGCCAGTCGTGCTCGGCCGCTTCGTTGGCGGCCCAGTCGAGGGCGTGCAACGCGTCGGTCGAACCGTCCACTCCTACTACGACGAGCCTGTTGGGCTCAGTGTTCGACATGTCAGCTCCCTTCGAGCCGGATAGGTCACGCATCGGCGGCTCGGAAGACACCGCCCCGTGCGTACAGGTGGACCAGGTCGGCTCGGCTGATGATCCCCACGAGCCGGCCGAGGTCGTCGACGACGGGCAGGCGCTTGATGCCGTAGTGGTCGATGAGCTGCGCCGCTGCCTCGGCCGGCTGGTCGGCGCGCACCGTGATCGCCGGCTGGGACATGATTGTTTCGGCTAAGCCGCCGGTGTAGCGGTGGTGGATGATGTCTGCTTCGGACACGACGCCGACCACGTGATTGTCCAGGTCGACCACCGGAACCGCGCTGACGCACCGCTGATCCAGAACTTCGGCGATGGCACGCGCGGGCGTGTCGGTGCAGACCGCTGCCACATCGGTGGCCATCAGGTCCTCGACGAGCGTTCGCATGGCATCCTCCCGCGTTCTGCTTCGACGGTATTGCGGTGCCCTTCACGAGCGTCAGGTCCGAAGGTCCCTGCCAGTAGGTCCGGCAGGCCCTAATCCGGATCGATGAACTCACCTATCGGGCGCCGCGGTGTCGGCGGAGCCTCCGGTCCGTATCCCAGCCGCATCACGATCTGCGGCTCCGACCTGCCGCCCAGCGGATCGCGGACCAGCCAGCGCAGCTCGCGATGTTCGATCGCCTGGGTCAGCAGCGAGGTGGCGAGTCCGGCCTGCGTTGCTACCAGCAGGACGTGCTGCAGAGCCTGCCCAGCCACCAGCCAGTCTCGCGGCGAGTCGTGCGAGGTCGCCAGGACGGCGAGGACCGGCTCGTTCTCGAACTCGCCGACCGGGCGCCCACGGTCTGCTCGGTTCGCCGCAAGGTCACGCACCGGAGCGGTACGCCGCCGTGGCCGGGGCCCGAGCGACGAGGACGGCACGCCGTCCCTATCGCGTTCGCCGCCGACCCAGTGGTGCCGTTCCTGCCGACGTAGCGGATCGAGATCGTCGGACATGTTGGCTTCACCGGTGAGCCGGAGCAGCCAGTCGCGCCGTGCCTGCTCGGTGACCCACTCGAGGCTGGCGCCCTCGGCCGCTGCGGCCTCAGCCAGGGTGCTTCGCACCGACGGGGGGATCTCCTCGTCCTTGTACGGCGAGCGGTTGGTACGCCTTCTGGCCAGCTCCGGGTACAGCTCGGCCAGCTGGGACTGGCCGCCCGACGCCCGCATGAGCGACACCTCGGCGACCCGCGTGCGGTCCGTACTGTCGTGTAGTTCGACCGCTGCGTCGTAGCCCAGGTTCGCTGCGGCGACCCTGAGGTTGAAGACCACCGCACCGATACTGATCATGGACATCCGGCGCTCCGGGTCCTCGGCCGCCAGCTCGTACTGCGGGTCCCGGTGTACCTCGATGGTGTTTGCTCTGAACCGGAACCGCCACGGCTGGGTGTTGTGCATCGAGGGCGCCAGGACCGCGGCGCCCACGAGGGTGTCGCGCGTGGCCGTGTCCAGGGTGTCCGGTGTGCGGGGTGTCATGGCGATGCTCCTCTGGTGGTGCCGGCCCGCCGCCGAACCGCCTTTTCAAGCTCGACGGCGATCAGGATGGTGGTCGCGACCGCGATGATCCGGATCCAGGCCGCAAGGTCGATCGGCTCGACCCGCAGGACGAGCTGAGTTGGTGGGAAGTACAGGGCTCCGATGTGGACCATGAAGGCGACGATCGTCGTGACCACAAGGAAGGGGTTGTCGCGCAACGGCACGGTAAACACCGACCGGTAGTCCGAGCGGGCGTTCCCGGCCTGCAGAGCCATGAACGTGACCATCGTGGTCAGGGCCGCCGTCTGCGCTGCGGTCAGCGACCCGGACCGGTCGAGCTCCCAGCGGAAGATCACCAACGTGCCCACGGCCATCACTATGCCGGTCAGCACAGTGCGCTGCCAGAGCCGGCGGGAGAGGATCCCTTCCCGAGGCGGGCGTGGCGAGCGATCCAGTACATCCTTCTCGGCCGCCTCGAAGGCGAGAGCGACGTCCTGGAGCCCATTGGTGACCAGGTTCAGCCACAGCAACTGTGCCGGGAGCATCAGCAGCGGCCAACCCGCGGACAGCCCCACAAGCAGGGCCGCGATCGTAGCGGCACCGGTCGATACGAGGAAGAACGTGGCACGCCTGATGTTGTCGAAGGTGACCCGGCCTTCCTCGATAGCGCTGACGATGCTGACGAAGTTGTCGTCGGCGAGCACGATCTCGGCCGCTTCCCTGGCCACGTCGGTGCCATCCCTGCCCATCGCGACACCGATGGAGGCGGCTTTGAGCGCAGGCGCGTCGTTGACCCCGTCACCGGTCACGGCCACGACCTCGCCGGCCGCCTGTAGCGCCCGGACGATGCGCAGCTTGCCCTCGGGAGAAACCCGCGCGTACACCGACGTTTCACTCACCCGGCGGCGCAGGCCGTCATCGTCGAGCCGGTCGATCTCGGCACCGGTCAGCGGATCGGTACTGTCGATGCCCAGCTCCGCGGCGATCGATGCAGCGGTCGCGGCGTGGTCACCGGTGATCATGACAACTCGCACGTCTGCTCGCCGGCAGGCCTCGACGGCCTGCCGCACGCCCTGCCGTGGCGGGTCCTTCATACCCACGAGGCCGACGAAGACGAGGCCGGTCGGGTCCTCCGGGTCCAGGGGCGGCTGCGAGCGGGGGCGCGTCCTGCTGATCGCCATACCGAGGACCCGCAGCCCGGACGCGGCCAACTCGCGCGCCGCAGCGTGGATCTGTTCCTCGTCGACCGGCTGCTCACCCTCGTCTCCGGTCATCGCGTCGCACATCGCCAGGACACGTTCGGGCGCGCCCTTGACGAACAGCACCTCTCCCCCGTTGACCTGCCGTATAGACGCCGAGTAGCGCAGCTCGGGTTCGAACGGCGTCTCCGTGACGGCCGGGAACGCGTCACGCACCTGATCCGGTACGAAACCGGCTGCGGTCGCGGCGGTCAGCAGGGCCACTTCGGTCGGATCGCCGCTCTGTACGATCCCGGCCGCACCATGATGGACGGTGGCTTCGTTCGTGAGCACACCCGTGAGCAGCGTCAGCGCCCCCGGGTCAGACTCCTCGTGGCTCGCCGTCCGGGTCCGGTCAGTGCGCATCTGGTCCAGCGAGCGGAACCGGCCGCCAGCCCAGATCCGCTGGACGGTCATCCTATTCTCGGTCAGCGTGCCCGTCTTGTCCGATCCGATCACCGTCGCACTTCCGAGCGCCTCAACGGACGGGAGCTGGCGGACGATCGCCTGCCGGCGCGCCATCCGGCTCACTCCTACCGCGAGCGCGATGGTGACCACGATCGGCAACCCCTCTGGAACCGCCGCGACGGCAAGCGCCACCGCCGTCAGAAACAGCTCGGAGAGGTCGCCGCCACGCAGCAGGCCGATGGCGAACACCAGGGCCGAGGCCGACACCACGACGATCCCGATCAGCTTGGCGAGCTGGTCCATCCGCCGGCCGAGCGGAGTCTGGGTGTCGGGCTCGGAGCGGATCAGCTCGGCAATGCCGCCGATCTCGGTCTGGTAGCCGGTCGCCACCACGACGCCTTCCCCACGCCCTCTGGTCACCGCCGTTCCGGCGTACGCGAGGGATCCTCGGTCGCCGAGCGACAGGTCAGCATCCAGCACCTGGGTATGCTTGGCGACCGGCGCCGACTCTCCGGTGAGCAGCGACTCGTCGACGAGCAGCGACCGAACCGACACCAGCCGGAGGTCCGCGGGAACTCGGGTGCCCGACTCGAGCAGGACGAGATCTCCCGGCACGATGTCGCGGCCGTCGACCTCGACCTCCCGACCGTCGCGGATGACCCGGGCCTTCGGTACGGCCAGCTCCATCAGGGCCCGGACGGACGCGTCGGCCTTGCGTTCCTGGACGTAGCCGATCGTCGTGTTGAGCAGCAGAATCGCGGAGATCACCACGGTATCGGCCCACTCGCGCAGCAGCGCTGTCACCACGGCGGCGACGAGCAGGATCACGATGAGCGGACTGCGGAACTGCCGGACGAACACGGCGAACCGCGACGCGGGCTTCGCGTCCTCGAGCACGTTCGGTCCGTGCTCGGCCAGCCGCCGCGCGACCTCGTCCGTGGCCAGGCCGTGCGGCGAGGACTCCAGCTCGTCGAGGACGTCGGCCGCCGTCATGGCGTGCCACGAACCGCCGGAGCGCACTGGGGCCATCATGTTGCGGTCACCTTCCTTTGTCTCAGCCTCCACTGACCGCGGGCCCAAAGACAACGGCGAAGGTTGACGTACGCAGGGACCTTCGGCCCGTCGGACCGTGCGGTTATCCTCTGCCGGGGCGGCGCCACGTGGACGCATGCTTGCCGTATGGAGATCACCAAGGATCCCGGCGAGCTCGGCCGCCGCTTGGCCCAGCGCCGCCGCGAGCTCGGGCTCACCCACGCGCAGGTCGCGCGGAGGGCACGGTTGACCGAGGGATACGTGAGGCATGTCGAGGAGCAGCCGGCCGACATAGCGCATGCCGCGCTGTGGCGGCTGGCGGCAGCGCTGGAAACCACGCCGCGCCAGCTGCTCGGTGCCGAATCTCCGACCCTGCTCCCAGAACAGCGGCCGGGCGAGGCCGAAGCGACCCTCGGAAGGTAGCGCACCATGCGTGCTCTAGTCGTGTACGAATCCATGTTCGGGAACACCCAGGCCGTGGCCCGGGCCATCGCCGACGGGCTCGAAACCTGGGCGGCCGTCGACGTCGTCGAAGTGAACGCAGCGCCCACGGTTCTAGCTGATGACATATCGCTACTCGTCGTCGGCGGTCCGACCCACGCGTTCGGGCTCTCCCGCGAGAGCACCCGGCGCGATGCCGCGACACAGACGGCCGGCACTCTGGTGTCGACCGGCGCAGGCATCCGCGAGTGGCTGAGCCGAATCGCGCATCCGACCACCGAGATCGCCGCGGCGGCGTTCGACACCAAGATCAACAAGTCCTGGCTGCCGGGCTCGGCCGCGAAGGCCGCCCACAAGCGGATGCGCTGGCTGCGATTCCGGATGGCGGCCGCGCCCGAATCGTTCTACGTAACGGGAGCCACCGGACCACTCGTCGAGGGCGAGTTGGATCGCGCCCGAGCGTGGGGCGAGCGCCTCGGCTCGATGCGGGCCAGCCCGAACAATGCCGCAGGCTTGGGATCCGGCGAATAGACCACCCCACTAGGCCGCCGTGTTGCGGCCCAGGTGCTGGATGAGCGCATCGGTGCCCGGGAAGACGAGAGCCACGTGCCCGTCGTCGCTCCAACGGATCAGGTACGGCGGTTTGCCGCCGTCGCCACGGACCTCGAGAACTTCCCCGTTCCGGTCCGGTTCGCCGATGTGGTGCGCCTTGATGACGATCTTGTCGCCGACCTCTGCTCGCATGACGGCTCCTCTCCGCATATCCACGACACCACCGGCGCGGTCGTGCCGAGTAGGGGACCTCGTCCTGGCCGATCGGGCCATTGGACCCTCGCCGTCCCAGCGGGCCGGCTCATAACGTCGAAGGCACGACAAGGAGGCGATCGGTCATGACCGCGACCAAGCACTGGACCGTCGACATCTACATCGACGAACATGACGACGACAGCACGCGCGCCGAAGCACGCCTGCACACCCGCGACGCCGGACAGATCAAGGGGGTCGGCTTCGCGCGCCGCAATCCGCACGACGCCAACGTCCCCGAGATCGGAGACGAACTCGCCACCGCCCGCGCGCTGTCCGACCTCGCGCAGCGGCTCTATCAGGCGACGTCCGAGGACATCGAGGACGTCACTCACGAGCCGGTTCGGCTGGCGCAGTAGAGAGCAGCCCGCGCCAGTCGCGCGCGGGTTGAGCTTCACCGCTCGGCACTCGGTGCGGTGCCGGCCGATCCCCCGATGCGAGACCCGCGCCCGGTAGGAATCGACATCACCGCCGAAGCAACGTCCCTACACGAACCGGCCAGGGAGCGACCATGACGCCGCTGACGACCCTCATGCTCGGCAAACACCCGTGGGTAGCCGGCATCCCGTCGGACCAGGTCGCCTTGATCGGCGACCACGCACGCGAGGTCAGGTTCCACGCCGGCCAGGTCATCTTCGCCGAAGGTGAGCACGCCGACAGGTTCTGGCTGATCTGGGAGGGCCAGATCGCGCTCGTGCTCGACATACCAGGACGGGGCACCGTCGTGCTCGAAACGCTGTCCGCCGGTGACTGCCTTGGCTGGTCGTGGCTGTTCCCGCCGTATCGCTGGCAGTTCGGGGCGATCGCAGTGAGCGACTCTAGGGCCATGGAGATCGACGGAACGGCCGTCCGATCAGCCTGCGACGCCGACCCCGTCCTCTGCGCCGCCATCTACAAGCGGGTTTCGGCCACCACGGTGGAGCGCCTGCAGGCAACCCGGATGCGCCTGCTCGATATCTACGGCGCGCCCGCGCGCCACCAGTGGAGCGACGAGCCGTGACCGCGGCGACAACTCCCCATCGCTACCGCGTCCGGACGCGAGAGGTGGAAACCGCGGACACCGCGACACTGAGCCTCGTCCCCGTCGACGAGGCCGTAGAGACTCCACGCCCCGGGCAGTTGATGATGCTCACCGCGTTCGGGTTCGGTGAGGCGCCGATCTCGGTCAGTGGCGGCAACAGCGACGGCACTCTGGTGCACACCGTGCAAGCGGCGGGGCCCATCACCCGGGCGCTGCATGCTGCCGCACCGGACACGATGGTAGGAGTCCGTGGTCCTTACGGAACCGGCTGGGACGTCGAGCGGTCCGGAGCGCGGGACCTGGTCTTCGTCGCCGGCGGCATCGGCCTGGCCTCGCTACGCCCGGCGATCTGGGCGGCGACCGAAAGCAAGCACCACGGCCGGATCGTCGTGCTCGTGGGCGCGCGCACCCCGGGCGACCTGCTGTTCAGCCACGATCTCGCAACGTGGGAACGCAGGCCCGACGTCGCGCTCAGTGTCACCGTCGACCAGGCCGAGGTCGGCTGGCGCGCGAACGTCGGGCTGGTCACGTCACTGATCAAGCGGGCCACTTTCGAAGGCTCGCGGACCACCGCGTTCGTGTGCGGCCCTGAGGTCATGATGCGCGTCGTGGCGCGCGCCCTGATCGATCGTGGCCTGTCCGAATCCGATATCCGGCTGTCCCTTGAACGGAACATGCGCTGCGCCACCTGGTCGTGCGGCCGATGCCGACTCGGCCCGCTGCTCACCTGCCGCGACGGCCCGGTAGTGCGGCTCGACGAGGCCGGCCTACTCGACGGCTGACCATACTGGCCCGGGACCAGGCGGCGGCACTACGACGACAGGTACGTCGGTGAACTCCAGAATCCGCTGCGCCTCGACGCCCACGTAAGGCACGCCGACTCCGCGCTCCGACGCCCTGGCGACGACGATCGTGTCGGCCCCGCAACGCCGCACCTCGGCGAGTATCTCGGCCGCCGGGGCGCCGGAGACCTGGACGGTATCGGCGGGCACCCCTGCGGCCGCGGCCCTGCGCTGCACGTGCCTCAGGGTGGCGTTAGCCGCGAGCACGCGCCGACCGGCGACCGGCATGGACGCGGCGCTGATCCGCTCGTCCAGTGCATGGTTCTGAAGAACCGTTATCGCGACGAGTGTGCCGCCGCTCAGGGCGGCCAAGCCGATGGCGACCTCCGCCGCGTGGAATGCGGCGGGTGCGTCATCGACAGCAACCAGAATGCGGCTGAACATGCTCTCACCTCCCCTGGGAGCGTTGAATCAGGTTGGCGGCCCAGCGGACCCGGACGTTCTCCTCGCGGTCGAGCTCGTCGAGTTGCATTTCGAGGATCCGCAGGGCGTTCTCGAGCTGTGGTATCCAGCGGTTGTCGATGGCGCGCTGGCGGGTCCGGGTGTGGGCGAGCTCGGCGGCCACCATCGCCTCCGCCCGGCTGATGGCGGCGTGCTGGACCGCCGCCGCCAGAGCACGGCGGTGGGCGTCAGCCGCGTAGGACAGCGCCGAGCTGCCGGCGCGGACCGGCTCGGCGGGCGGAGTGACGGTGGTGTGCACCGGGTAACGCACGCCCATCGCCTCGCCGTACTGGATGGCCACCGTCGCCAGGCCTGCCGGCGTCGCGGCGGCTAGCGCCCGCTGCCCGTCAAGAGCCTCCGCGCGCTGTAGCCAGGCTCTCGCCTCGCGAGCGCTGCGCTCCCACTCCTCGCCGGTCCGGCGCGCCTCGAGCCCGAGCCGGTCGAGCTCTCCGGCCAGGATGCGGCGCTTACGATCGAGCAGTTCGCTGGCCCGCGCGGCCGCGGCAAGCCGGTGCCGCAGGCGCAGCCGCCCCGCCCGCCCTCTCGCAGTGGGGACGCTCATGACGGCCGGTCCAGATGAGCGCGGACGAGCGCCGAAGACAGCATGGTCAGCTCTCGCCGCGGCAGGACGGCCAGCGCCTGCCAGGCCAGTTCGAGCGTCTGGTCGAGCTTGCGCGACTCGGAGGCCTGCTGGTGCACAAGTTGCTGCTCGACCGCGTTGCGGTACTCCAGGTACCGCCGGTCGGTCTCGCTCAGCGCGGCCACACCGATGAGGTCGGCCAGTTCAGCTGCCTGCCTCGCCCGGGCCAGCGCGGCGATGACCTGGGCTGCGACGTCCAGGTGGTCCTCACGGGTGCGACCTGGGCCCGCGCCCTTGCGCATCAACCTGGACAGTGACGACAGCACGTCCATCGGCGGATAGACACCGCGCGCGTGCAGTTCCGGCGCCAAGACCACCTGGCCCTCGGTGATGTAGCCGGTCAGGTCCGGGACGGGGTGCGTGATGTCGCCGGCGGGCATGGTCAGCACCGGGAGGATCGTCACCGAACCCGGACGGCCCCGGATCCGGCCGCACCGCTCGTACAGCGAAGCCAGGTCGCTGTAGAGGTATCCGGGATAGGCGCGGCGTGCCGGTATTTCGTGGCGAGAGGCGGCGACTTCGCGCACGGCATCGCAGTAGCTGGTCATGTCCGACATCACGACCAGCACGTGGTGGCCCTCGGTGAAGGCGAAGTGCTCCGCGACGGTCAACGCGATCCGCGGCGTCAGAATCCGCTCGATGACCGGATCGTCGGCGGTGTTGAGCAACGCGACGAGCTCACCGGCCGCCGAGCGCTCCTCCAGAGCGTCGCGGACGAATGCGGCATCCGCGTGGGTCAGGCCCATGCCGGCGAACACCACCCGGAACGAGGCCCCGGCAGCGGTGGCCTGGGCGGCGATCTGGGTCGCGAGTTGTAGATGAGGGAGCCCTGGAACGGAGAAGATCGGCAGTTTCTGACCCCTGACGAGGGTTGTGAGCGCGTCTATCGCGGACACCCCGGTCAACACGGGTTCGGACGGCGGTTCCCGGCGCACCGGGTTCAGCGGCCAACCCGACGCCGGCGCCGTGCTGCTGCCCAGCACAGGCGGCCCGCCGTCGATCGGCTCGCCGCGGCCGTTGCAGACCCGCCCCAACCACCCCGGCCCGAGCGGGACGTGCAGCGGGCGGCCGGTGAAGCGGGCCCGCAGCCCTCCGGTTCGCAACCCGTCGATGCCCTCGAGTGCCTGGACGACGGCGAGGTCGCGGTTCACCTCGAGGACGAGACCGTGGCGGCGGCTGCCATCATCGATCTCCAGCACGGCGAACTCGTCCCAGCCGACGCCACGGACATCCCTGAGCACGAGCAGCGACCCGTGAAGCGCCTGGACGTCGGAGTACTCGATCCCCGCAGTCGCGAC
Organism: Jiangellaceae bacterium; assembly: GCA_036373915.1. Taxonomy (GTDB): domain Bacteria; phylum Actinomycetota; class Actinomycetes; order Jiangellales; family Jiangellaceae; genus JASLBX01. The sequence goes on from DASUUU010000002.1 coordinate 40,308, forward strand.
CGGCTCGGTGTCGGACACTGCCTTCATTCCAGTTCCTCCAGGTCGCGTAGCACCTCGTCGCGGCGTGCTGCGATGGCATCGGTGTCGGACGGTCCGACCTCATCTCGGATGCGGATCAGCGGGCCGAAGTCGAACTCCTCGATCGTGGTGGCGGGAACCCCCCTCTCGACCAGGCGCTGGCAGGTGTCGACCACCTCGAGCACCATCTCCAGCAGCGCCGCGCCCTTGCCGGTGCTGCTGAACGCGTCGTTGCCACTTAGCGCGTTCTGCATCAGAACCGCCTCGCGGACAAGCCGGCCGGCCAGCATCACGATGCGTTCATGCCCGGGCAGCGCGCCGGTTCCGACTATCTCGGCCAGGGCGGCCAGCCGGTCGGCGTCCGCGAGCAGCGTCGCCGCCCGAGCACGGCGGTGTGGCCAATCGCCGTCGCCGTGTTCTGCGTGCCAGGCACCCACCACGTCGGCCTGCCGGGCAAAGGACTCACCCCAGCTGACCGCCGGGTAGTGCCGCGAGTAGGCCAGGTCGCGATCGAGCGTCCACAGCGTCTGGATGAGACGCTCGGTCGCGGTGGTGACCGGCTCGGCCATGTCGCCGCCCGGCGGCGACACCGCACCGATCACCGTGACCGAGGAGGTCCTCCCGCCGAGCGTGCGCACCCGGCCGGCCCGCTCGTAGAACGCCGCGAGCGCGGACGCGAGGTCTGCCGGGTAACCCTCTTCGGCCGGCAAAGCTCCGGTCCGCGATGCGAACTCGCGGCGGGCCTCCGCCCAGCGCGACGTCGAGTCGGCGATCACCACGGCGTCATGGCCCATGTCGCGGTAGTACTCCGCCACCGTGATCGCCGAGTAGATGCTCGCTTCACGCGCCATCATCGGCATGTTGGACGTGTTCGCGAGGATCACCGTCCGGTCGATAAGCCGTCCTCCCGTGCGCGGATCGGTCAGCTCAGTGAGTTCGGCGAGGACGTCGGCCATCTCGTTGCCGCGCTCGCCGCACCCCACGTAGATGATCACGTCGGCGTCGCACCACTTGGCGATCTGCTGGAGCAGGACCGTCTTTCCGGTGCCGAACCCGCCGGGCACGGCGGCCGCATACCCTTTGCCGACAGGAAACAGCAGGTCGAGCACCCGCTGCCCGGTGTGCAGCGGCTCCACGGCGTCGTCGCGCGAGACGAACGGTCGTGGTCGCCGCACCGGCCAGTGCTCCCACAACGAGACCTCACTCCGGCCGACCCGGGCCACCGGTGTGTCGTCGGCGATCTCGCCGGATCCGGCCAGCCAGCTCACCTCGCCGGCGATTCCAAGGGGCACCAGCACGTGGTGCTGCAAACCGTTCTTGAGGGCTATCGTGCCCAGGTCGGCGCCCGGTGTCACATGATCGCCCACGGCTGCCGAGGGGGTGAACGCCCACCGCTTGGCGACTCGTTGCACCCGCTCTGCTGGTGTGAGCCACTCAGGAGCCGACGAGAGCGGACGCAGCAGGCCGTCGAACACCTGGCCGACCAGGTCGGGCCCGAGCCGGGCGGACAGCGGGAAACCCGTCGGCCGCGTCGTGTCACCGATCCGGAGCCCACCGGTGTATTCGTACGCCTGAAGCGTGACGGTGCCGTCCGAGATCGCCACGACCTCCGCCGGAATGCGGTGGGGACCGACGAACACCACCTCGAACATTCCCACCCCTGGCAGGCCGGTGGCCTCGACCAACGGCCCGGACACCCGGCCGACTACGCCGCCCACAGCCACTCCACCTCCGCACCGAGCCGGTCCACCTCACGCTCGGCCAGCACCGGCAGCGACAGGTCGAGGCGGCGACTCCCGGCTTCGGCCACGACACCACCGTCCGGGCACTCCTGCACCGATGCCCCCGGCCCCATCGCCGCCACGGCACGCTCGGTCAAGCGGCGCAGGATCTCCGGGTAGCCGGGGTCGTCGCGCAGCGCCCGGGCTGCGGCCCGGCTCGCCCGGCGAAGTTCGTCGTACAGGTTGCGCTGCACCGCCAGGACGACGTCCCTGGCCTCCCTCCGGCGGCGGACGACCCGCGCGGCCACGGCGGCTCGGGCCTGCTCCTCGCCTTCGGCCTTGCTATCCGCGAGGATGCCCGCGGCGCGGGACCGGGCCTCGGCCCTTAGGTGGCTCGCTTGGCGCCGCGCCCGTTCGATCGCGGAATGAGCATCGGCCTCGGCCTGCGCCCGCAGCTTGGCCTGCACGGGAGCAAGTGCAGCCGCCGATCCGGCCGGGAGGGTACCAGTCACGAGGGCATCACCACGGTCATCGGTGCGTCCGGCGCGTCCCGGGCGGCCGACAGCGCGGCCGCGGCAGCCGGGGTGAGCAGGACGATCCGGAAACCTGCCGGCAGTTTCTCCCACTGCTGTCTGACCCGGTCCGGAGTATCGGCCACGAGCAGCAACCCGCCTGCGAGCGCGAAACCCTGGATCAGCGGGCGCTCGCCGAGCACAGCGACCGACTCCATCAGGCCTGCCCTATCAAGATGATCGCAATGATCAAGCCATAGATGGCGATGCCTTCAGCGAGCCCGACGATCACCATCGAGCGGCCGAACATCTCGGGCCGCTCGCTCATCGCGGCGAGCGCCGCGGCACCGGTGTAGGCGACTGCTACCGCCGCACCGAGGGACGAGCCTGCCACCGCGATCGCCGCAGCTATCAGGGCGGTACCGTTCGTCTCCTGGGCCGGCTCGGTGGCCTGAGCCACGGTCGCAGCCTCAGCCGGAAAGGCCGTGAGCACGATGGCCACCAGCACGGCGAGCCCGATCACGAAAAGCGCCGCGTTTCCGACGATCAAGGCCCGCCGAACCGCGGGCCGGGTCAGCGATCGTCTCACGTGGTCACCTCCTGGTTGTTGGGTGTTGGTTCGGCGCCCCGGGCCGGTAGGGCCCAGGGACGGAATGGTCGGCCTTCGGTGTCGAAGACGCGGGAGAACAGCTCGTAGTACTCGAGGCGAAGCGCCTGAATGCCGGCCACGAGCGCTTCGAGAGTCAGCGCGACCGCGTTGCCGGCCAGGAACAGGACGATCGCCGCGACCGCCGCCAGGCCCGGCCCCCATACCGCGGTCGTGCCCTGCCACACCACCGCGCTGAGGGCCGCATGGGTCAACCCGAACGCCGCCAGCCGCGCGAAGGACACGAGGTTCGAACCCACCCGAACGACCAGGTCGAACAGCTCGACGACGGCTTGAACCGCGCCCGCCGCGCCACCACCGGCGGCCGCTAGCAGCCCCACGAAGGCCAGCACAGCGGCCACGGACACCAGGGCGACACCGAGCACGACGAAGATGTCGGCAGCCAGGTAGATGCCCCCCGCGAGCATGCCGAGGGCGAGAAACAGCAGGCTTCCCGCGATCCCTGACCGGGCGTACAGCGCGTAGATCCAGCCGCCCTCACGGACCCGGTTCACGGTGCCGAGCACATAGGCACCGGCCAGCAGGAACGCGCCGGCAGCGACCGCAGCCACCAGCAACGGCACGGGTTCTTCCAGCGGAGAGAGCCACACCACTGGGATCAGCCCGGTCGGGCCGAAGAACTCGCCGTACAGGATGCCGAAGCCGGCAGCGGCCACCCCGGCTCCTGCGAGGAAGGGCCAGATCCGCTGGATCTTCGCCAGTCGGCGGAACCGCCCGCTGCGGACCAGCCATGCGGCGACTAGGATGAGCAGGCCGTGGCCGAGATCGCCGAACATCATCCCGAACATGACGACGTACGCCAACCCGGCCAGCAGGGTCGGGTCGACGTCGGCGTACGGCACGGTGGCGTAGCCCTGGACCAGGGGGTCGAAGGCACGAGCCCGGCGCTGCCGCTGAAGTAGTGTCGGCGGTTGCGTGCCACGTGGCTGCGCCAGCGGCACCGCAGCCGCTCCCAGCGGTGCTAGTTGATCGGTGAGCTGGGGCAGCGCCGGGGCCGGTATCCAGCCGGCGAGCGCCGCCACCGGGCCGCGGGTGATCGCCTGGGTCGCCCTTCGCGCTAGCTCGGCTTCCCGGGTCGGCTCCACATCCGGCGGTTCGAGTTCGACCACGGCGCCATCGCCCACCCGTTCGAGCACGGCCGGCAGTTCGGTCACAGGTGCCACCAGCGCGATCCGCTGCATTCGGACCGGTCGGAGCCCGTCACGCCACGACATCGAGCACCTCGCTCGGACCAGTACCGGCCGCAGCGCAGGCCAGCGCCGCACGCAACCGCCAGCCATCGACCGCCAGCACCGCGAGCGCACCCACCACGGGCGCTGGGCCTGGGCGAGCCGCGCGAAGCATCCGGAAGCCGTCTGATTCGATCCGGGCCCGCAAGCTCGCCTCGGCCCGCCACAGCTGTACCGGCTGGTCGATGCCGGCGAGTGCCCATCGAGCAGTCGACGGCAATGCCGCGTGCAGATCGGCGAGCGAGTTGGCACTCGCCAGCCGCCAGCCGATCAGCGGCCGCACCGCGCGCACGAGCGATTCCGGCGTTGGCTGTGCGGTCGTCGCGATGCTCCGAGCGACGAGCAGCGCAGCGCCCCCTGCGACCCAGCGCTGCACCCAATCCAGCCCGCCCGCCGCGGCCGCGACCAGGCGCAGCCAGCCGACCAGCAGGGCGTCGTGCAACGCGGTCGCAGCCATCGCGCCCGGGTCTCCCCACGGTGAGGCGGCCAGCTCGCGGCGCAGGTCGTCGAGCGAGGACGTGCCGGCCAGCCGGGGCCACGACAGCGCGAGCGTGCCAAGGGTGAACGGCGGCGGCGCCGGCTGCCCGGCCAACCGGTTGCGATGCGCTTCGATATTGGCCCGCTCGAACCGGGCGGCCAGCGCGCGGGCCAGCGGCGTGCCGGCCGCCGGCAGCCACCCGGCCAGAACCCGAAGCTCCCACAGCTGCTCGGCGCGGATCTGGTGCTCGGCATCACGTAACGCCGTGCCCGGCGCGGCGACCTGGTCGAAAGCGGTTCCTTCGAGCCGGGCCAGTCCCGCGTCCAGGTCGGGAGCGTCGGCTACTCGCCGGGCCAGCACCGGCCCGACCCGGCGGCGGGCCATCGCTCTCGCCCGTACGGTGGCGGCCACCCAGCCGGTGGCCATCAGCCCTCCCCCGGTCGGTCGTGCGTGCCGGTGAGGCCGGCACGGAGGTTCGCCACGACCAGTTCAGTCAGCTCCGCCAGCCGTCGGCCGCTGTCCATTCGCAGGCGGGCGGCCTTCGCGTCCGCTTCCTCACGCAGCGCATCGGCCGCCGCGTCGCCGCTGCGGTGAATCCTCGCCGCCGCCGCCGCTCGTTCCGCGGGAGCCCGCGACAAGGCGTCCGCCACGATGGCCTCCGCGTCCCGGCGGGCCTGGGCCATCTCGTCGGAGGCCGCCTGTTCCGCCGATGACCGGATCGCCTCACACTCGGCGACAACGGCGTCCAATGCCTCGAAGACCGGCGCGAGTTCGGCCGCCGCCGCGTCCTCCTCCTCGGCAGGCACGGCCACGGGCGCAGCCGCACCCGGCGCGCCGGCCGGACGAAGCCGTTGCAGCAGATCGGTTAACGCCATCACGTCCCCAGGCGTGTTGTTGTTGAGTCCACCATGCGCGCAACCGAGGTGATCTCCGTAGGCCCGAAAGTCCTTGTGGCAGGGACTTTGGCCAGTTTGATTGGACGCCGGCAGCGTCGCGCGAGTCGCAGGACGATGAGTGATGCCGGGATAGCCCACAGCCACACCAGATCTGCCTTGAGCGGCGGCGGTCCGGAGACGTCGGCCGGGTCGAGACGCAAGGCGTGTATTCCACGCCCAGCGTTCACGACCTCCTCGACCGAATGCGCCAGACCCGCCCGGTCCAGGTAGTAGTCCAGCATGCTCGGCGCCGGCTCCTCCTCGAGCACCCGGTAGAGCTGCCGGATTTCGTCAGGGTCTGTGACGTGGGACGCGAGGACACTGCGTGGTCCATCGGCGGTTTGGATGGTCACGATCGGGTGCGCGCGGGCGTTCAGGTACCACTGCGCCCGATCGCCGTACGGCGACCACAAGTACAGGTCGCTGTCGACGCGGCGCGCGCTGAGCGGGGTATGACGCAGCCGGCCGGACTTGCGGCCCACCGTCGTGAGGAGGACCTCATCCCCCCGGCCGACAAGGGCGCCGAGCCCCAGGCGCCACAGCAGAACGGGAGCCCGCTGGATAACCTTCCGGACCACGACGTCCGGATATCCGGCCGCCCACTTCACGACCCGCTCAGCTATGCCGGTAGTCGGCATGGCCACCTCACCTTCGTCACTCTCCGTCGCCGGCACTCGCGGGTTCGGTCGCCTGGTAACCGCCGCACAGACGGCTCTGCTCTGACGGCAGCAGCGCACAGTCCGCGTCGCCAGGGTCTTACGTCACCTCCACTGCGCGGACCGGCCGCCTGCAACGCAGGCCGCTCCAGAAGCCGGTTTTGATCGCAGATCTCCTTCATCCAGGCTGCGAGCACTCCCGGCGCGTGGCGTTTTGCCCAGGGCAGGAGGACGTTGGTCTCTAGCCTCACTTTGCGGCGATTGTGAAGCTGGTTGTGTGGGCTCCTGATCGGAGGATGGAATGAACTGGTCGCCGATCCCGAAGAACGACACCCCGCGCGTCGAGCCGAACCTGCTCGACTACGAACGAACCCGCCGCGAGTTCTCCTGGGCCGCAGCCCGCGACGAATTGTCCGGGCTGCCCGGCGGCGGACTGAACATCGCGTACGAGGCCGTCGACCGGCACGCGGACAGTCCGTTGGCCGACAAGGTCGCGCTCCGGTTCCGGGACCGGCACGGCGCGTTCACCGACATCACCTACCGCGGACTGAAGCAGCAGTCCAACAGATTCGCGAACGTGCTGCGCTCGCTGGGCGTCGGCCCGTCGGATCGAGTCTTCTCGCTCCTGGGCCGGGTGCCCGAGTTGTACATCGCCGCCCTCGGCACCTTCAAGAACAGGAGCGTTTTCGCCCCACTGTTCCCGGCGTTCGGTCCGGAGCCGGTGCAGACGCGGCTGGCACTCGGCGATGCGACGGTTCTCGTCACGACTCCGGAGTTGTACGAGCGCCGGGTCGCGGCCGCGCGGGACTCGCTGCCGCGCCTGCGCCACGTCCTGCTCGTCGGTGACACCGACCATCCGAACAGCCTTCGCGCCATGCTGGCCGACGCCGACGACACATTCGAGATCCCACTGACCGACCCGGGCGAGATGGCCCTGCTGCACTTCACCAGCGGCACCACGGGTACGCCGAAGGGTGCAATACACGTCCACGAGGCGGTTGTCGCCCACCACGCCACGTCCGCGTTCGCCCTCGACCTGCACCCCGACGACGTCTTCTGGTGCACGGCCGACCCAGGCTGGGTGACAGGCACGTCGTACGGCATCATCGCTCCCCTCACCCACGGGTGCACGACGATCGTGGACGCCGGCGAGTTCGACGCCCGCGCCTGGTACCAACTGCTCGAGGACCAGCGCGTCACGATCTGGTACACCGCGCCTACCGCGCTACGCATGCTGATGCGACCCGGCACGGACCTGGCGAGGCAGTACGACCTGTCCAGCCTGCGGTACATCGCGAGCGTCGGCGAGCCATTGAACCCCGAGGTCGTCGTGTGGGGCCAGAAGACATACGAGCTGGCGATCCACGACAACTGGTGGCAGACCGAGACCGGCGCGATCATGATCAGCAACTACGCCGCCGTCGACGTCCGGCCGGGCTCGATGGGCCTGCCGATGCCGGGTGTCGAGGCCACCATCCTCGCCCAGGGCGAGAACGGCCGGGCCGCGGTCAAGGACGGCGAGGTCAACGAGGTCACCGAACCGGGCGTCACGGGGGAGCTCGCATTGCGGCCAGGCTGGCCGTCGATGTTCCGCGGCTACATCCACGACGAGAGCCGATACGCCAAGTGTTTTGCCGGCGGCTGGTACCTGACCGGTGACCTGGCGCGACGGGACGCCGAAGGCTATTACTGGTTCGTCGGGCGGGCCGATGACGTGATCAAGTCGGCCGGCCACCTGGTCGGCCCGTTCGAGGTCGAGAGCGCCCTGATGGAACATGAGGCGGTCGCCGAGGCCGGCGTGATCGGCAAGCCCGACCCTGTCGTCGGCGAGGTCGTCAAGGCATTCGTGACGCTCCGGCCCGGCTGGGAGGCGACCGACGAGGTGCGCCTGGATTTGATCGCGTTCGGCCGCCGCCGGCTTGGCGTTGCGGCTCCGCGGGAGATCACCTTCGATCAGCACCTGCCTCACACCCGCAGCGGCAAGGTGATGCGCCGGCTGCTCAAGGCACGTGAGTTGGGCCTGCCAGAGGGTGACACCTCGACGCTGGAGGGTGCGCCATGAGCGCCAAACACCGGCAGGAACTGCTCCGTCAGATGTTGCGGATACGGCGCTTCGAGGAGCGGTGCGCCGAGCTCTACAGCGCGACCAAGATCCGGGGGTTCCTTCACCTTTACGTGGGCGAAGAGGCCGTCGCGACCGGAGTCATCGGTGCCCTGCTCCCCGACGAACCGATCGTGTCGACCTACCGCGAACACGGGCACGCGCTCGCTCGCGGGGTCCCGATGGACGCCGTGATGGCCGAGATGTACGGGCGGTCCACCGGCTGCAGCCGGGGCCGAGGCGGGTCCATGCACCTGTTCGACGCCGACCGGCACTTCTACGGCGGCAACGCCATCGTCGGAGGCGGCCTGCCGCTCGCGGTCGGTCTCGGGCTCGCGGATGCTCTGCGTGGTGCGCACCGGGTCACGACCTGCTTCTTCGGAGATGGTGCTGCCGCCGAAGGCGAGTTCCACGAATCAATGAACCTCGCCACCCTGTGGCAGTTGCCGGTGCTGTTCGCGTGCGAGAACAACCAGTACGCGATGGGCACCGCGCTGGCCCGAAGCCACGCCCAGACCAACCTCGCGCTGCGTGCGGCGTCCTATGGCCTGCCCGCCTGGCCGGTCGACGGCATGGACGTGCTCGCCGTCGAGGATGCGGCCCAGCGGGCGGTCGAGATCATCCGGGCCGGCGGCGGCCCGGTGTTCCTCGAACTGCGCACCTACCGGTTCCGCGCTCACTCCATGTACGACCCCGACCGGTACAGGGACAAGGCCGAGGTCGAGCAGTGGAAGCAGCGCGACCCCATCGACATCCTGATGGCGCGGATGCGAAGCGACGGCGAGCTCGAGGACGGGGATCTCGAGGCACTCGACCGCGAGGTCACCGAGGAGCTGGCGCGCGCGGTCGATGCGGCAGAGGCCGGCCCGTGGGAGCCGGTCGAGGACCTGACCAGGTTCGTCTACTCGGAGCAATCATGACGACCATCGAAATTACCTACCGCGAGGCCATGCGGGCCGCGATCCGCGATGCGCTGCTCCGCGACGACCGGGTGTTCCTCATGGGCGAGGACGTCGGCCGGTACGGCGGCTGCTTCGCGGTGAGCCTCGGGTTGCTCGAGGAGTTCGGACCGGACCGCGTGCGCGACACCCCGCTGTCCGAATCGGCTTTCGTCGGCGCGGGGATCGGCGCGGCGCTCGGCGGCATGCGCCCGATCGTAGAGATCATGACGGTCAACTTCAGCATGCTGGCACTCGACCAGATCGTCAACAACGCCGCCACCCTGCTGCACATGTCAGGCGGTCAGCTCAACGTGCCGCTCGTGATCCGGATGACGACAGGAGCCGGGCGCCAGCTGGCCGCCCAGCACTCGCACAGCCTTGAGGGTTGGTACGCGCACATCCCGGGTATCCGGATCGTGGTACCGGCCACCCTGGAGGACGCCCGCGGCATGCTCTGGGCGGCGTTGCGTGACCCGGATCCGGTGCTCATCTTCGAGCCCGGCGCTCTCTACCCGGTGAAGGGTGAGCTCGACGCCTCGGTGCGCGAGGTCGACATCGACCGAGCGGCGGTCCGGCGGCCCGGTCGCGACGCCACCATCATCACGTACGGCGCAACGCTTCAGACGAGCGTCGCGGCCGCCGAGCAGCTCGCCGACGAGGGGATCGATGTCGAGGTCATCGACCTGCGCACGCTTCGCCCGCTCGACGACGCCACCTTCCTCGACTCGGTGACCCGGACCCACCGTGCCGTGGTGGTGGACGAAGGCTGGCGCACCGGCAGCATCTCCGCCGAAATCAGTGCCCGGATCACCGAGCAGGCGTTCTTCGACCTGGACGCTCCCGTCGAGCGGGTCTGCTCGGCGGAGGTTCCCATGCCGTATCCGAAGCATCTGGAAGACGCCGCCCTACCCCAGCAGGCCGACATCGTCGCAGCGGTACAGAGGACGACCGGCGATGGCCGCTGAGACCTTCGAGTTCACCATGCCGTCCCTCGGCGCCGACATGGACGAGGGCAAGCTCGTCGAGTGGTTGGTCAAGCCCGGTGACAAGGTGGCCAAGGGCGACATCGTCGCTGTCGTGGAAACCGCCAAGGCGATCATGGAGGTGGAGTGCTTCCGGGATGGGGTCGTCCAGCAGGTCATCGTCGAGCCAGGCACGACCGTCCCCGTCGGCGCACCGATGGCGACCTTCGCCACGGTCGGGGCGCCGGTCGTGGTACCGCGGCCCGAGCCCGCCGTCACACCGGCGCCCGCACCCCGCGCGCCGGCGCCCGAACGCCCTTCGGGGCAACCCGCGGCGCCGTCCGGCCCGCTGATCCGCCGGTTGGCCGCCGAGCTCGGCGTCGATCTGAGCGCTGTGCACGGCACCGGGCGCGGCGGCGCCATCAAGCGCGCCGACGTCCGGCAAGCGGCCGCTGAGCAGGCGCCGACTCCAGCGGCCACGACGCCGCCCAGACCGAGCGGGCCATCGCCTCCGTCTGGTGCCGAGCGAGCGGCGAGAGTCTCGCCGTACGCCCGCGAGCTGGCCGAGCGCCTAGGGGTGGACCTCGGCGCTGTGCAGGGCACCGGACGCGGCGGCGCGATCCGGGCCGACGATGTGCGTGCCGCGGCAGCGGCGCCCCCTCGGGAGGCCGCTGCGCCCGAACGGCCTGACCGACCTGCCGCGGCGCAAGAACCGGACGCGGCGGCTCGGCGAGCGGAGGCCGCGCGGCTGGCCACTGCCAAGCTGATGGCCCGCTCGAAGCGTGAGATCCCGCATTACTACTTGCGCACCACGGTCGACGTCACGGATGCTCTCGCCTGGATCAAGGAGCGCAACCGCGAACTGCCGGTCGGCGAGCGAATCCTGCCGGCCGCGATGTTCCTGCGGGCCACGGCGATCGCCGCTGGGCAGGTCTCCGCCCTCAACGGCTTCTGGGAGGACGGCCACTTCGTGCCGGCGACATCGGTCAACCTGGGCGTACCGGTCTCCCTGCGCGGCGGCGGGCTGATCACGCCGGCCATCGCCGATGCGGCTGCGCTGAAGCTGCCCGAACTCGCGGTGAGGATGCGTGAGCTCGCTACCCGGGCCAAGGCGGGGCGGTTGCGCGGCTCGGAGCTGACCGGGGCAACCATTACCGTCACGAACCTTGGTGATCTCGGCGTCGAGCTGGTCTACGGGGTCATCTACCCACCTCAGGTGGCGCTGGTGGGTGTGGGCCGGATCGTCGACCGACCATGGGCCGTCGACGGCTTGCTGGGCGTCCGCTCGGTCGTGACCGTGACCCTTTCCGCGGACCACCGCGCGAGCGATGGTGCCACCGGCGCCCGGTTCCTCGACGTCCTAGGTCGCAATCTCAGCCAACCCGAGAACCTGTGAGGCCACAGATGACACCAGACAAGGCACGCGAGCTCATGCGTGACGCACTGCGCCAGGTCGCTCCGGACGCCGACATCGACACCCTGCCGCCGAGTACCTCGCTCCGCGACGATCTCGAACTCGACTCTCTCGACTTCGAGAACCTCGTCACCCAGCTCAGCGAGCGGTCCGGCCACCGGATCGACGAGGACGACTATCCCATGCTCACGACCATCGGCGGCTGTGTCGATTACCTTGCCGGCCTGGATGAAGCCGCACTCAGGTGAGTTCACTCCGCGATGAGACTTGTGGAGGAAACGCCCTACCGGTACCGGATCAACCGCGAAGGCGGCATGCGGGTGCCTGGCATCGTGTTCATCTCACGAGCACTGCTCCCCGAGCCACAGCGCGACAAGTCACTGCAACAGGTCGCCAATGTCGCGACGCTGCCCGGAATCGTCCGAGCCTCGTACGCGATGCCGGACATGCACTGGGGGTATGGATTCCCTATCGGTGGCGTTGCCGCCATGGACATCGACTCCGGCGGGGTCGTCTCACCTGGAGGGGTGGGCTTCGACATCTCCTGCGGAGTCCGCCTGCTCGCCGCGAGCCGGCTCCAGCGGGACCGACTGGCCCCCGCGCTGCCCGCGCTCATGGATCAGCTTGATCGCAATATTCCCCGAGGCGCGGGTCCCGGCGGGGTATGGAAGATGCGCTCTCGAGCCGAACTCGAACACGTGCTCACCGATGGAGCCCGCTACGCGATCGAACGCGGCCACGGCGTCCAGCGCGATCTCGACAGGTGCGAGGACTTCGGTGCCGTAGCCGGGGCCGATGTGTCCCAGGTCAGCGCTCGCGCCATCGAGCGTGGGCTCGGTCAGGTCGGAAGTCTCGGCTCTGGCAACCACTTCCTCGAAGTCCAGGCGGTCGACTCCGTGTACGACCCGGCGACGGCGGCGATGATGGGCCTGGTCGAGGGTCAGGTGTGTGTGATGATCCACTGCGGGTCACGCGGCCTCGGGCATCAGATCTGCACCGACCACGTTCGCGTGATGGACCGGGCCATGGCCGGATACGGCATCTCGGTGCCGGACCGGCAACTGGCCTGTGCCCCGGTCAGCGCACCGGAGGGCGCGGCGTACCTCGGCGCGATGGCCGCCGCCGCCAACTACGGGCGGGCCAACCGGCAGCTGCTCACGGAGGCGGCCCGGCGGGCGTTCGAGGCGACCGCCGGAACCACGCTCGAGCTGATCTATGACATCTCGCACAACCTCGCCAAGATCGAAACACATCCGGTCGACGGCAGCCCGCTCAACCTGTGCGTGCACCGCAAGGGCGCAACCCGTGCCTTGCCACCCGGCCATCCGGATCTGCCCCCCGACATTTCCGACGCCGGCCAACCGGTGCTGATCCCCGGGACCATGGGGACCGCGTCCTACGTGCTCGCCGGCGTGGCCACCGGGTCGGCGTTCTACTCCACCGCTCACGGAGCCGGGCGGGTCCAGAGCCGGCACCAGGCGGCCCGCACGATCCACGGCCGCGACCTGCGGAACCGGCTCGAGGCGCAGGGAGTACTCGTCCGCGGCGCTTCCTGGCGCGGGCTGGCCGAGGAAACGCCTGACGCCTACAAGGACGTAGACCTGGTGGCCGAGACCAGCGAACGGGCGGGGCTGGCCCGCCGGATCGCCCGGCTGGTGCCACTCGGCGTGGTCAAGGGTTGAGTCCTCAGACGTCGACGATCACCGAACACGACCAGGTGCCCGCGAACGAGCCGATGCGCAACCCGTGCAGCGACACGCCCTTGGGCGCCGCACCCACGTGCCGGACCCGCGTGGCGTCGGCCATGGCGAACCGGACGGCAACACCGTCTCCGCGCGGCTCCACCTCGACGTCCACCGGTACTTCGTGCTCGGTGTCCAGGTAGTAGATGGCCTCGTCGAGCACATCCACCAGCAGATCCTCGTCGCAGCGTTCGGCGAACCAGCTTCGGCGATCTCGTTCCGGGTGTACCGCCGTCGTGTCGGCGAATGTCTCCACGACCCCGAGTACCGCTTCTGCGATGCACGACTCCCTGTTCGGACCCCAAGCCTCCACCGCCACGTCCGCAGTGTGCGGCACCGCCCGGTGGCCTCGGCCCGTCATCCCGACATCATCGCCGGACTCCGGCGTCCGGCGCCAGGGCCGTTCGTCCCGGATGCAATCGGCGACAGGGGCCGGGCGAGGAGTCGAACCTCGCATGTGGGCGCGGGGCAATCCCTCGGTCCGCCCCACCCTGGCGGGCAGTTACCGTATTTCTACCGGCCCACCACAATGATTCCGCGGGGGTGCACCGTACATCCAGAGGCCGTGGTCCCCCGCCACCGGTGACCAACGGCCCGCCTGATGCCCATTCCACGCGTCGGGTACGAAGGTCACGCTCGAAGGGGCCACTCGCCCCTGCCCGAACCGGCGACTCCCGGGGTGCAATCGGTGTAGAGCTAGAGAAGGGACTCGCCGTGTCGACCCACGCCAGTGTCAAGTATGTCTACGCCTTCGCCGAAGGAAACAAGGATCTGAAGGATCTGCTGGGCGGCAAGGGTGCGAACCTGGCCGAGATGACCAACCTCGGCCTGCCTGTACCGCCGGGATTCACAATCACGACCGAGGCGTGCCGGGTCTACCTGACCCAGGGCCACGAGCCGCCCGAACTTCGCCACGAGGTGGCGGCTCACCTGGCGCGGCTGGAGGACGCGCGGGGCAAGCACCTCGGCGCGGCGGACGATCCGCTGCTGGTGTCGGTTCGGTCCGGAGCGAAGTTCTCGATGCCGGGGATGATGGACACCGTCCTGGACATCGGCCTCAACGACTCCTCCGTCAAGGGCCTGGCGAACCAGACCGCCGACGAGCGAGACGCCTGGGACTCCTACCGGCGCCTGATCCAGATGTTCGGGAAGACGGTGCTCAGCATCGACGGGGCGCTGTTCGACGCGGCGCTGGACGCCGCGAAGCAGGCCCGCAATGCCCAAAGCGACCTCGACCTGAACACGGCGGACCTGCATGCACTTGTCGACGAGTACAAGCGCATCGTCCGCGACCAGACAGGGCACGAGTTCCCGCAGGATCCACGGGAACAGCTCGACAAGGCGATCCGCGCCGTCTTCGACTCCTGGAATACCGACCGGGCCCGCGTGTACCGGCGGCAGGAGCGGATTCCTGAAGACCTTGGGACCGCGGTCAACGTGATGGCCATGGTCTACGGAAATCTCGGACCCGACTCCGGCACTGGGGTCGCCTTCACTCGCGACCCTGCCACCGGCCGGCCCGGAGTGTACGGCGACTACCTCCAGCACGCGCAGGGCGAGGACGTGGTGGCCGGCATCCGCAACACGGTGCCGCTACAGGACCTCGAACAGATCGACAAGCGCTCCTACGACCGGCTGTTGCAGAACATGGCCACTCTGGAGAGCCACTACCGGGACCTGTGTGACATCGAGTTCACGATCGAGCGCGGCACATTGTGGATGTTGCAGACCCGCGTCGGCAAACGAACCGCCGCCGCGGCCTTCCGGATCGCCACCGCACTCGTAGACGAGGGCCTCATCGACCTCGACGAGGCCTTGCTCCGCGTCAACGGAACTCAGCTCGCCCAGCTGATGTTCCCCCGCTTCGACACCAGCGAGGACGGCGACCCCATCGCCCACGGTGTGCCCGCATCGCCGGGAGCCGCTGTGGGCAGGGCCGTTTTCGACTCGGCCACCGCCGCCGCCGCCGGCGCGGAAGGTGACAAGGTCATCCTGGTCCGCCGTGAGACCAACCCCGACGACCTGCCCGGATTGATCGGCGCCGAGGGAGTGCTCACCAGCCATGGCGGTAAGACGTCGCACGCCGCTGTCGTGGCCCGCGGCATGGGCAAGACCTGCGTGGTCGGTGCCGACGAACTGGACATCGACCCACAGCTGCGCAGGTTCACAACCGCTGCCGGGATCACTGTCTCGGAAGGGGACGTGATCTCCATCGACGGCACCTCCGGCGTCGTCTACGCCGGCGAGATGCCGGTCGCCGCCTCGCCTGTCGTGGAGTACTTCGAGGGCACGCTCGACCCGGATGCCGCCAAGGCCGACGATCTGCTGCCTGCGATCGCCCGCCTGATGGCGCACGCGGACCAGAGCCGACGGCTCGGCGTGCGCGCCAACGCCGACACTCCGGACGACGCGGCCCGCGCGCGCCGGTTCGGCGCTCAAGGCATCGGACTGTGCCGAACCGAGCACATGTTCCTCGGCGAACGTCGCGGCTACGTCGAGCAGCTCATCCTGGCCGACACCGATAACGAGCAGCACGCGGCCCTCGCGGCCTTGCTGCCGCTACAGCGCGACGACTTCGTCGGCATCCTCGAAGCGATGGACGGCCTTCCCGTCATCATCCGGCTGCTCGACCCGCCGTTGCACGAATTCCTCCCGGACCTGACCGAACTCACCGTGCGGGTCGCCCTGGCCGAAGAACGCGGAGAGCCGCACACCGAGGACACCCGGCTGCTGCAGGCGGTGCGCCGGCTGCACGAGCAGAACCCGATGCTCGGGTTGCGCGGTGTGCGCCTCGGCGTGGTGATCCCGGGACTGGTCGCCATGCAGGTCCGCGCCGTCGCCGAGGCGGCCGCCGCGCGCATCAAGTCCGGCGGCGACCCCCGGCCGGAGATCATGGTCCCGCTGGTCGGAGCGGCGACCGAACTCGAGATCGTCCGCGCTCAGATCGACAAGGTGCTCGCCGAAGTCGCCACCGAGACGGGGGTCGACGTGCGCGCCCAGATCGGCACGATGATCGAGCTGCCGCGAGCAGCCCTCACCGCCGGCGAGATCGCCGAGTCCGCGGACTTCTTCTCGTTCGGCACCAACGACCTCACCCAGACCGCCTGGGGCTTCTCCCGTGATGACGTCGAGGGCGGCTTCTTCCCCGCCTACCTCGACAACGGCATCTTCGCGGTGTCCCCGTTCGAGACGATCGACGCCGCAGGAGTAGGCGAACTCGTCGAGATCGGCGTCGCCCGTGGTCGTGCCGTCAGGCCGGACCTCAGCGTCGGCGTCTGCGGCGAGCATGGGGGCGACCCGGTTTCGATCCACTTCTTCGACCGGGTGGGCCTCGACTACGTCTCATGTTCGCCGTTCCGGGTACCGGTGGCCAGGCTCGAGGCCGGACGCGCCGCCGTCGCGACCGAACACGGGGGCAGCGACACCCGGTAGAGGCTCCGGAGATGGGACCTTCGGCCGCACCGTTCCGGGTCTGTCGACCCTGAGGCGCACCAATGACACGGGTGATACTCAAAGTGGCACCCGTTGGCGAGGAGGTGGAGGCCCGCGAAAGCAGAGAAGAAGGGACGTGGCGATCTCCGGATCGCACAACCCGCCAGTAGTAACTGTGCATCTGCCGGAACGGATCTCCATCACCACCCACCGACGGGTGTCGGCTTTCTGCACAAGCTCATGACCTTGGTCCAGCCGCAGGAGTTGGTGGGCATGACTCGACGCCGAACAATCAGCTTTCCTGCCGTCGAGGTGGTCGCCGGCCCGGACATCCCGGAGAGCGCGCGTGCGAGAGCCGGCCGCAAGCTCGCGGCTCTCGCACGGTACGTGAACGAGCCGATTCTACATGCTCGGGTACGGCTGACCCGATCCCACGACCCGGCTCTGGCGCGGCCGGTGATCGCGCAGGGCAACCTGGATGTCAACGGGCGGATAGTGCGCGCCCAGGTGGCCGCGGCGACCGCACACGAGGCGGTCGAGCTACTCCAGGCTCGGCTGCGGCGCCGGCTCGAGCGGATGGCACGCGACTGGGAGGCCCGCCGCGGCAGCAGGCCGGTGTCCGCGCCGCACGAATGGCGACACATGAGCGAGCCGGCCGACCGGCCCGACTACTACCCGCGGCCGGAGTCCGAAAGGCAGGTGGTGCGGCACAAGACCTTCGCGCCGGCCAAGGTCACGCCGGATGAGGCCGCGTTGGACATGGACCTGCTCGACTACGACTTCTACCTGTTCACCGACGCGGACACCGGTCAGGACTCCGTGATCTACCGCGCTGGGACGACCGGTTACCGGCTGGCCCAGCTCGACCCCGAGCCGCACCGCGAATTCGAGACGACGGTGCCGCTGACGGTCAGCGAACGGCCGGCGCCCGTGCTGACCCTGGCTGAGGCCAGGGAGCGGCTGGACGCGACCGGGCTGCCGTTCCTGTTCTTCGCAGAGCCTGCCAGCGGGCGGGGCCGGGTTCTCTATCGCAGGTACGACGGCCACTACGGGCTCGTCCGTCCGGTGGAGTGATGGCGATCTGGTGATCGATCAGCTCGCGACCGGTAGTTCACCTTCGCGATGGTCCTCGACCAGGGAGAAGTACGCCTCTTCCTCCTGAGTGAAGTGCAAGGTGCAGATCGCGTGCAGTCCGTACAGCACCTGGCGCAACCGCGTGACGTCGCTCTCGTCCGGTCCGCCGTTGCCGATCTGGTCCAGAAGCCGTCCGAGCTGTCGGATCAGGTGACTGATCTCCACATGTGCCCGCGACATCGTGCTCGTGGCCTCTGAGTTGCCGAGGACTCGGTCGAGGACCGGGTAGAGCTCTGCGCCTTCGGCGAGCTCGTGCGGCTCGAGTTCGCCGACCAACCGGCGGTGGAGCTTGCCCAGGCGTTCCAGAATGTCCGCCGGCGGAGATGTGCCAAGCGCGTCGGCCGCCGACCGGAGCTCGTCCAGGATCGGGCGCAACGCCGGGTGCTCCGTGCTGAACCGGCGCAGCAGGCGGGCGTCCTCTTCCGACACCCGGATCCGGCCCGGTCGTTCCCTTGCCGCCCGGAGCGCGTTGGCGATCACCGCGACATCGATGGCCTCCTGCAAGACAGCGCCCAGCGCCGGAACCAGCAGACCCCATGCGGCCAACCCCATGGCCGCAAGCGACAACCCCATCCCCACCGTCACGCTCTGCAACGCGATCCGGCGGGATCGCTGGGCGACCCGCATCGCAGCCGCGAGCCGGTCCAGCCGGTCCACCGTCAGGACCACGTCGGCGGCTTCTGATGCAACGGTGGTCCCCCTGGCGCCGAGTGCCACGCCGACGTCCGCAGCCGCCAGCGCGGCCGCGTCGTTGATGCCGTCACCGACCATGAGGACCGGCCCCCGCTGTCGCTCCGCGTGCACTGCGGCCAGCTTGTCCTCGGGCAACCGATCGGCCATCACCAGGTCCGCACCGGCGATCGCGCCCACCTGTTCGGCCGCCTCGTAGCGGTCGCCGGTCACCAGTACGACCCGCTGGATGCCCGAGTGCCGGAGGTCTCTCACCGTGCGCGCCGCGTCCGGTCGCATCGCATCCCGAAGCACGATCGCGCCGGCCGGGGTGCCGTCGACCGCGACGACCACGAGCATGTCGCCGTCGGACTCGACTCTGCGCCGAACGGTCTGCAGCCAGGCCGGGCCCGGCGTACCCGCGACCCAGCCGGCCTGGCCCACCACGACAGAACGGCCCGCGACCGCCCCACTCATGCCCTTGCCCGGCACTTCGGTCACACCGGTCGGCAACCGCAACACCAGGCCCCGCTCCCGAGCCAGCTGGACGATCGGCGCGGCCAGGATGTGGGGCGAGACCTGTTCGGCCGATGCCGCGATCTCCAGCAACTCGTCGGGCGTCAGGTCACCCGCCGCTACTATGCCGGCGACAGCCGGGCGTCCGGCGGTGAGAGTGCCGGTCTTGTCCATCAGCAGCACACGGGCGGCCGCCAGTTGCTCCAGCGCACCGCCATTCTTGACGATCACACCGTGGCCGGCCGCGCGTGACATCCCGGACACCAGCGCGACCGGCGCGGCCAGGATCAAGGGGCATGGTGTGGCCACGACGAGCACTGCTACCGCTCGGACCGGATCCGCCGATACCAGCCAGGCGATTGCGGCCAGACCCAGCGACAGCGGCAGGAACCATGCCGCGTACCGGTCAGCCAGCCGAACGAACGGGGCGCTTTCGGCCGATGCCTGCTCGACCAAACGCACTATCGCGGCGTACGTGGAATCCGCCGCCGAGGTGGCCGCGAGCAGGTCGAACGGCCCGCCCGCGTTCACCACGCCGGACCGCACGCCGTCGCCGACCGGCCGGGTGACCGGTGCGGCCTCACCTGTCAGCGCCGACTCGTCGAGCACGGCGGTGCCTTGCTCCACCCGGCCATCGACCGGCACGACCTCACCCGATCGCACGAGCAGCACGTCGCCTCGTGCGACCGCGTCCAGCGGCACGACCTCGAGCCTGCCGCCTGCGTATCGGCGGGCCTCGACTGGCGCGCGAGCGACCAATGCGATGAGCTCGGCCCGAGCTCGGCCGGCCGCTCGGGCTTCGAGTGCGCGGCCGGTGGCGAGCATCAACGTGATCAAAGCGGCCGCGAACAGTTCGCCGACCAGCAATGCACCGACGATGGCGACGACCGCGATGGCGTCCACACCGACGCGACCGTCACGCAGCGAACCGAGTACGAGCAGGGCCGACCAGACCGCCCCTGCCACACCGGTGGCCAACCACGCGAGATCGCCGAGGCCAGGCTGACCGGCAAGGTGCAGCGCTGCCCCGGCGGCCAGCAGCGCGAACCCGCCGACCAGCATGGCGTGCAGCAGATACCCGGGCCGGGTCGCCATCGGCCTCCCTCCACTACCAGGTTCACGTGGCTGCCATTGCCACGAGAAGGGGCGAAGGTCCTGGTCCGGGGCTATGTTGGGCCGGTGGCTACCGGTTGGCTCGCCGGATCAGCAGCTTTCGGACTTCACTCACCCACAGCACGGCGCTGGCCATCGCGACGCAGACCGCCCACTGCTCGATCGACAGCGCGGTGGTGGTGAAAGCGTCGTTGAGGAACGGGATGTGCACGACCGCGACCTGGAGGGCAGCCGACAGTGCGACGGCCGCCCACAGCCACCCGTTCGCGAACATCCGGTGAAAGGCCGTGCCTATCTCTGAGCGGGCGTTCAACGCGTTGAACAGCTGAGCGATCACCA
>DASUUU010000003.1:0-5466 GCA_036373915.1 Jiangellaceae bacterium
TGGCCGCCAGCCCGTACGGCGAGCGCGGCGGCGTCGGACCCGGCGGGATCGGCAACTACCAGGTGACCGCACACCGCCTGTCATCGACCCAGGCGTTCATCGACCTGCCCGACCTCGGCAACGGCGACGTCGTCGAGGTGACCGCCGCGGGCATGCGTTACGTCTACGAGATCATCCAGACCCGGCAGACGTCGTTCCGCTCCGAGCAGTCACTCGCGGAGCAGCGAGCGCCGGTGCCAGGTCGGCCTGGCGTCGAGCCCACGCAAGCGGTGATCACCCTCTCCACGTGTGCGACGGTCGAGGACCACGCCGCCGACAACTTCTGGTCCGACGAGTTCGGCAACCCGGAGCATCGCATCGACAAGATCGGCGTGCTGGTCGAGGCCGGGCGGGTCTCCGGCTGACGGTTCGAAAATGTCGCCACCGATGACGGCCTGCGCGCCCCGCCAGATGACCCAACCGGAAGGCCAACAGCGTCGTAGATGTGCGCGGTCAGCAACGACTGGCGCACCGGTACGATCAGTCTCGGCCTGGTCGGTTACGCCGACGCGCAAGCTGAGGGACGCACGCGAGGGCGCCCGCTCATGACCCTAGTCGGGTCGCCCGCACCGTCCGACCATGCCGCGTAGCGGGAGCGGTGTGCTCGGATCTGAGGCACCGAGCCTCAGAGTCCATCGTCACGGCTTGAAAGCCACTCGATGTGACGATCGCGGAGGGTGTCACGCTCGGCTTGGTTGCGGACGAGCACGTCCGCGCCGCCGTCGTAGGGACAGTAGAGCCAGTCCAGGTTTGGATCGGCGAGCAGGAAGTGTCCTCGGTCCTCGGCGGCGGCCCGCAGCAGCGCATCGACTCGCGGCTCGTCCAACCCTGACTGCACCCAGCAGTAGATGCGCCCCGCTTCGGGATCAAAGCCGTCCGTAACGACCTTCCAGGGCCACGGGTCCTCGAGGTGGCGCTTGGACCACCCGGCCGCCAGGTCGCGCGAGCCCCAGTCCTCGGCGACCACAACGAGGGTCCGTAGATCGGAGCCGGCGAGGAGTTCGGACAACACGGTTCGGTGCCGGTGGAGGATCTCCCGGTGCGCCGATTCGGTCTCGGCGTAACGCTTTGACGCAGGCAGGCTGTGGAAGCGGACCCAGCGCTCGGGGAACCGGCCCCGCAGCAGGTGACCAACTGGCTCGCTGTCGGGCCATTTCCCGTTCCACGTCTCTGTCAGTCGTCGTGACCGGTCGCTGTCCTCGGCGTGGACGAACTCGCCTGTCAAGCCGCGGGCCTTCCTCCAGCGCCAACGCGCCGCGTGGCGTGCCTCGAATAGCTTCGATCCGAGCCACCCGCGGGCTAAGTCGGCTGACGGCCACCTCACGCTCGCAGGCTATCCAGAAGACAGGTCGGGGCCGTCGCGAATACCGTTCCTCATATGCACTCTCACAGCCGCGGGTCGCGCTGCCTTGCCAGCGTCAGATTGCGCCGGGAAACCTCGCGCGAGCCTCCTCCGGGGTGACCGCTGGCGGGATCGCCTTCAGCTCGGGGAAAATCTCGTACAAGGCGCTGCACTTCGGGCACTGAAATAACGCGGCATGGCGGTCCTCGTCGTATGCGAGTCGGTTTAGCTGACCGTAGAAGGTCGGGTCAATGCACCGTTCGCATCCCACAGAGCAATCGTCGCCCACGAATCTGGGTGCCACAACCGCACTCACATGACCCAAGTCGGGTCGTGTTGGCCTACCAGGCGGCTGATGGTGAGCCTGCGCCGGTCGTGGGCCCGGCCCCGGAGTCCCTCACCCTAGTTGGTCTGACGGAACGAGGAGTGCTTGATCATCGTAGACCGTGAGGCCGCTCCCACACCGTCTACCTCGTTGGGGTGGTGGTGAACGTGCGGGGAGAGCCCGCCGAGCATTTCCTTTGCGCGAGCTCTGCACGACCAGTTCGGCGCTGATCACGTCGTCCACACTTGGAGGCGATCGCGGCCTTCGCTGCTGTGACCACCACGGTCATGAAGGTCACGACCACCAGCGCCATCGCGGTCGCGGCGGTGGCGCTGGGCGGACCTACCGTCAAAGGCTAGTTGGCGCGCCGTCAGCAGATCATGCGTCTCATCGCTTCGGGCAAGTCACGGCACCCACATGCGATCACGCTTGGTGTGTCGAATGACCGGTGGATCACTGTGCTGAGGTGTTGGTTTTGCTGGCGGCTTGGTCGACGTGGCTCGTCCAGGGGCCTATGGATCTGACGGCTTCCGCGGCCTTGGGTACATGTCTGCCGTGAACTGCGGCGCGAGTGATCGTCGTCTCGGAACATCTTGACGCTGCTGGGGCGGTGATCTACGTAAGCGCTGTGTCTGTATCTGCCCCGGCGACCTGCGGCGGTACGAACGGGGTCGGCTTCTTTACCAATGGGATAGGGCGTTGTAGCTGAATCAGTAGGCCGAGATCGAGCGTTTGCTTTCGCGTCCCGAGTTTCGCGCCCTCCAGGCTCAGGGTGGCAATGACCTGACATTCGCCACCTCGCAGGGCTACCAGGTCGCCGGATCGCACCACCGCGGAGACGCCGGTCACCTCGAAGACGATTGTCAGCTCGAACTCGAACGAGTTCAGCAGTACTCCGTCGATGAGCAGATCGACGCGCGGGTGGTAGGCGCCTGAGACGCGGTGTCTCGCGAGCACGACTATTTCTTCGCTGCCCGGGGCGGCCAGTGTGCGTTGTGCGGACTGTGCGAGCTCGGAGTAATTGCGCCAGCCGGATACCAGGATGTCGCCAAGGTCCATGTCGAGCAGGCCGTCTGTGACAGTGCCGATCTCCTTGTCCACCGCTTCCAGGGCGGAGCCGGAAAGCCTGCGGGCTCCGCGGAACGAGGCGTTCGCGACACCGCGCTTGCTGATCTCACGGCCGATGACGGTCGCGGTGTTCGTACCACTGCCGTCGTCAAAGAGAAACGCGCGGGCGGTCACCCGCGGGTTGAGGATGGTGGTTGTCACGGCGTTACCTCCTCGAGGACTTGCATCCCGGCGTCCGCCCGCGGTTGTAGGCGTACGGCGAGCGTTGGTGCGGCCTGCTCTGTGCGTGGTTCCCTGACGTCGAACTCAGGCGCTGACGCCGCGCCGGGGACTAGTCGCATGTGCTTGCGAAGCCACCTGCGATCTCGGCGGGGACGGGTCGACTTGAACGCCGCCGACGCGACGGCAAGCAACAGCGCCAGCACCGCCGCTGCGACCGGCCACCACGGCGTCTCCGTGGAACTCGCGAGGGTCAGCGTGACGGCCGTACCAACCGGAACCAGCGTTCCAGGCGCGGGATCCTGCGCCTGGACCTTGCCGTCGCCGTCCGCACCGTTGCCCAAGGCCAGCCCGGCGGCGGCCACGGTGGCTCCGGCATCCTCGAGCGTTAGCCCGGTCAGATCGGGCACCGCCACCAGTGGCGGCGGCGGGCCTGTGCTGTCGAGGCTGATGCTGACGAGGCTTCCAGGCGGCACGAGGGCGCCAGCCTCGGGATTCTGGCTGCGCACGACGTCGCCGTCGCCGATCCGATCACCGAGCTCCAGCCCCTGCGCTGCCAGCACGTCTGAAGCGTCCGCGACGTCCAAGCCGACCACATCGGGGACGATGACGAGCTCCGGCTCGTCCGCTGCGACGGTGATGTCCACGGTGCTTCCGACGGGTACTTCATCGTCCGCCGGCGGATCCTGACCCACGACGACGTCACCATCGCCGGAAACCTCGCCCGTATCCAGGTTCTCGGCGATGAGCGTGCGGGTGGCCTCGTCCACCGACATCCCGACGACATTCGGCACGATCACGGTCGGCACGTTGACGGGATTCACAGTGAAGCCGGCCGACTCGGTTCGGCTGCCGTCGGCCTCGCATTGCGCGCTGACCTCGTGGTCACCGGGCTCGTTAGGCACCGTGAACGTGGTTGAGGCCGAGCCGCTGGTGAGCGTGACGACCTTCAACAGTTCCCCATCCCAGAAAAAGGCCACGTACTGCGACACATCGACATCGTCGAGGCCCGTGGGGCACGCGCCGTATCCGGTCGCGAACGCGGTCGCGCTGGTACCGGGTTGGCCACTCGTCGG
Source organism: Jiangellaceae bacterium (assembly GCA_036373915.1). GTDB lineage: Bacteria > Actinomycetota > Actinomycetes > Jiangellales > Jiangellaceae > JASLBX01. The sequence goes on from DASUUU010000003.1 coordinate 4,070, forward strand.
GTTGATCGACACGGTCGGGTTTTCGATCTGGACGGAATGCGCGGTGGAGTTCACACCCGACGGGAGCAGTAGAAGGGCGACGGCTATCAGAGGCGTGATCAGCATTAGTCGACCGCCATAGATGGGGCGGTCTTCGCCGATCGACATGGCGATCACCCCGATCAAGTAAACGACTGGTCGGTACCAAGCTGTTCCACCTGACAAGAGCGCCTACCAGTGCCTGAAATACACATGGCTGCCGTGTTCCGTGGGCAGTATCGCGATCGACTGGGGGCACGCCGGCGGCGCGTATCGGCGTCGGCGAGGAGTTGCCGGTAGACCACGTCGGACAGCCGCCGCTTCAGACACCGCATCGCCTCCATTGGGGTCTTGCCGGCGGTGAGCTTGCGCCGGTAGTAGGCCCTGCCGTCGGTGTCGTGGCGCAGCTGGACGAACGCGGCCATGTAGAGCACGTGGTTCAGTCGCCGGTTGCCGGCTCGGGAGAGCCGATGTCGGATCTGCTCCCCAGACGAAGCGTCGATCGGGGCGGTACCGGTCCGCCTTGAGGTCCTGCTGATGAGCTTGTGAATCTTATGGTGGAGCGTGCACCGGCTCGGTTGCAGTGTCGGGGGTTTAGGCCGTTGAACACTCTCTTGGGCGCAGTATTCGGCGCCGTTGGTGCAGTGGACAGGGCGGCGACATCCGAGGTGGCGTAGGGGCGTTCGATGCGTCGACGAAGGTACTCCCCTGAAGACAAAGAGCGCGCCGCGCGCGAGGTCATCGACAGTGCTCGTCCAGCCGCCGCGGTGGCCCGTGACCGCGGCATCAGTCCGAGCACGCTCCGCCGGTGGGTGCGGGAGGCCGAGGGCAAGCAATGGGCCGAGCAAGTGGAGCGCCATTTCGGATTCCTCGCCCGGCACGGGTTCGCCGTCACCGACATCGACGCCTCGACCTGGTGGCAAGTGCGTGTCACCTATCGTTCGCCCCGAAGCGCGGTCGCGGTGATCCGCAGTGTCGAGTTCCAGCGTGTCGAGGTTCAGCTGATGCGGCTGGTCGATGGCGAACTCCCCGAGTATCCGATCTTCGTCGTGGATTCCGTACCGGTGAACACGTTCTACGCCGACGATCTGCTTGGCTTGCGGCTCGACGGCGCAGACGAGGTGCTGGCCAGCCAGCACGGGCTCGAGCCACAGGAGGTGGAGGCACAGCTCGCGTTCTGGTCGGAAGTTCTGCGCGACTACGGTGGTGACCTTCTGGCTGGCGATCTCAGCGTCCTGGACGAGCTCGAGCAGATGGTGCGCGATCGGGCCCGCCAACATCGCCAGGAGGTGGTCCTCTGGCTTCCCGAGAGCGCTTCCGCCGACGAAGAAGCACAGGCCGTCGACGACACACGGACCACCGTTCCTGAGGGTGTCGCG
>DASUUU010000004.1:0-19038 GCA_036373915.1 Jiangellaceae bacterium
GGCGGCTCGGTGTGCCGGCGGCCCTGGAGGAACGCTTCGAAGAACCGGGGTGGCTCGTAGATGTCGAGGCGCACCTCCTCGACCCGGCCGGCCCGGGTCCGCACCAACATGCCGCCTTCGCCCTCGACCCGGGCCAGGGCCTTGACCCGCAGGGTGCGGTCACTGCGATGCGTCATGTGCCTCGCTCTCCTCCCGGAACGCCGGAGCGTTCGCGTTGAACGTCCGGTACACGCGCACCACATCCTTTTGGCGCATCCCCAGCCGGCCGAGCCACACCGTCATGGAGGCGGTGTTCGGCGTCTCCATCGGGCCGAAGCACCCGTAGCAGCCCCGCTGGTACGACGGGCACAGCGCGCCGCATCCGGTGTGCGTCACGGGACCGAGGCACGGTGTGCCGTGCGCCACCATCACACACACGTTGCCGGCCCGCTTGCAGTCCAGGCAGACGCTGTGGCTCGGGATGCCCGGGCGCCGGCCGTGCAGGAACGCGGTCAGCACCTCCAGCAACTGGCCCTTGTCGATCGGGCACCCCCGCAGTTCGAAGTCGACCCGGACGTGGTCGGCGATGCCGGTGGAGTGCTCGAGGGTGGCGATGTACTGCGGCTGGGCGTAGACGAGCGAGCGGAACTCGTCCACATCGCCGAAGTTGCGCAGCGCCTGGATGCCCCCCGACGTCGCGCAGGCACCTATCGTGACCAGGAACCGAGACTGCTCCCGTACCCGGCGGATGCGTTCGGCGTCCTCCGGAGTCGTGATCGAGCCTTCGACCAGCGAGACGTCGTACGGGCCCGCCTCGGTGCCGCTGCTGGCCTCGAGGAAGTGGGCGATCTCCACCTCGCCCGCGACGTCGAGCAACTCGTCCTCACAATCGAGCAGGGTCAACTGGCACCCGTCGCAAGAGGCGAACTTCCAGACCGCCAACCGGGGCTTGGCCATCACACCTCCCGAACCGCGATGAGCCGGCGGATGCGCTCGTACGGGAAGATCGGCCCGTCCCGGCAGACGAACTCCGGGCCGAACTGGCAGTGACCGCAGTGCCCGATCGCGCACTTCATGTTGCGCTCCATCGACACCAGGATGTGCTCCGCCGGCACCCCCCGGGCGAGCAGCGCCTCGGCGGTGAACCGCATCATCACTTCCGGTCCGCAGACCAGGGCCGTCGTGTTCGACGGGTCGAACGGCGCATCCGGGATCAGCTCCGGGACCACGCCGACCGGCCCGGCCCAGCCAGGCTCTGCGTGATCGACGGTCATCGCCACGTGCACACCGGGACCGTCCGCGAGCGTGCGCAACTCGTCGAGGAAAAGCAGATCATCCGGAGACCTGGCGCCGAGAAGGACGCTGATCCGCCCGTAGCGTTCGCGGTCGGCTACTAGGCCGCGGATCGCGGGCCGTAGCGGCGCGACCCCGAGACCGCCTGCGACCACCACGACGTCCCGGCCCTGCGCGGTTGGCAGCGCCCAGTCCGATCCGAACGGGCCCCGGACGCCGAGCACCTCGCCGGGCTCGGCGGCGCACAGCGTCCGCGTGACCGCACCGACGTCACGGATCGTCTGCAGCAACCGGCCGTCCCTCCGGCCGCTGATCGAGATCGGCACCTCGCCCACGCCGAAGGCATAGAGCATGGTGAACTGCCCGGGCGCGAAGCCGAGTGGCGGCCCGTCGACCGGCTCCAGCGCTACCGTCACCACGTCGCGCATCTCAGGCCACCGGGCCGCGACCCGGAAGGGCCGCGGCACCATGGGGGCCAGCGCCTCAGCCGGTACGGACATCGGAGTACAGATCCAGCAGGCGGAGACGGGCGGACTGCATGCGTTGCGCCAGCACCCCAGCGAAGCTCTTCATCAACTCGTAGCCCAGCCGGGGATCGTCGTCCGCCTTCTGCCGCAGGCAGGCGGCGTCGAACCCGACGGCGCGCACCGGCTCGGAGGCCCGGGCATCGAACTGCCACCGGTACGGCGGGAAGATCCAGGAGATCCCGACGATCCCGCCGGTTTCCACGGTGTCGATCACCAGCGAGCCGCGTCCGGGTGCCTCGATCTCCAGCGCCACGCGGCCGGCGCGCACCAGGTAGAAGCGGTCGGCCTGCTGGCCTTGCCGGAACAGGAAGCCACCCGCGTCGAAGTGCTCGTTGCGGCCGCAGCCCGCGATCAGCGCGAGGTCGGCGGGGCTGAGGGTGCCGAAGAACTCGTAATCGGCGAGCAACTGTTCCAGCGACGTCGATTCCATCGGGTCAACCCCCGTCCGTCTCGCGGATTGCCTGGAGCTCCTCGGTGATGTCGATGCCCACCGGGCACCAGGTGATGCAGCGACCGCAGCCGACACACCCCGACGTGTCGAACTGGTCGATCCAGGTGGCCAGCTTGTGGGTCATCCACTGCCGGTACCGCGACCGGTTCGACGACCGTACGTGCCCACCGCCCATCTCGCTGTGGTCGAGGGTGAAGCAGGAGTCCCAGACCCGTGATCGCTCGGCGTACTGGCCGGTGAGGTCGGTGGTGTCCTCGACAGTGCTGCAGAAACAGGTCGGGCAGACCATCGTGCAGTTCGTGCAGGACAGGCACCGGGACGCGACCTCGTCCCACCGCGGGTGCTCGTAGTTCCGGTACAGCAGGTCCTTGATCCCGTCGGTGTCCATGTGCCGGCCCATGCGGGCCGCCGCGGACGCCACCACCGCGTCGGCCGCTTCCCGGTCCGCCGTCCGGGCGTCCTGTGACGGCAACCCGGCCAGCACCTCCGCACCCTGCTCCGTCCCCACCTCGACGACGAACCGGTGCCCGTCGCCGTCCAGCACTTCGGTGAGGGCCAGGTCGAACCCACCCTCGGCCCGCGGGCCGGTGCCCATGGACACGCAGAAACACGTCCCCGCCGGCTCACCGCAGTTCACGGCCACGATGAACGCGTTCTCCCGCCGCGTCGCGTACGTCGGGTCCTGGGCGCCCCGCTGAAGGAACACCCGGTCCTGGATGGCGACGGCGTTCAGGTCGCACGCGCGGGCGGCCAGGAACGCCAGCCGCGGCGCCTCCTCCTCGGTGGCGGCGTCGCGCATCTGCAACTCACCGTTGTCGGTCCGCCGCACCCGCATCAGGAGAGTCTGCGGCGGGAACAAGAACTGCTTCCAGGAGTGCGGGCCGACCGCGTAACCGAACAACGCCTCGTCGTCGCGCCGGCGGAGGCGATAGGTACCACCGTCCTGCTCGTCGGTCCAGCCCCGAGGAAGGTCGTCGATCGAGGCGATCTCGTCATACCCAATGGCCCCATCGCGGACCGTGGGGCCGATCACTCGGTACGAACGATCGCGCAGGGCCTGCACAAGGGCTTGCAGGCCGTCCAGGTCCAGCAGGCTACTGCCACCCGTGAAGACCGCTGCCCCACCCATGACTCCAGTCTGCCCGCGGTGGCTGGTCGGCGCCAGGAGTTCTGCGCGATGCCTCGCACGGCCTCGGCGTGAAGCGTCGGTCAGGATGTGCGGCGCTGGTGGTTCCCCGATCCCGCACATCGATGCCGACCACCGCATGGAGATCCAGCGGATGTGCAGCTTGACGTCGCACAACGCTCGCTTGAGTACCCTGATCCGGTGATCCCGGAGCTGACGCTGCTGCCTCGCGTGGCCTACCGCGGGCACGAGGTCACCAGTCCGCGGCTGCGCTCTCTACTCGCGCTGCTGGCCGCAGATCTGCGCGTCGGCGCGACAACGTCCAGGCTGTTGGACGGGTTGTGGCGGGACGAGCAGCCCGAGAACCCGATCAAAGCGTTGCAGATCTTGGTGTCCAGGGCGCGGGCACAGTTGGGTTCGGAGCTGATCGCCACGACGCCCACGGGCTACCGGCTGAGTCTGGACGAGGATCAGGTCGATGCCGCCGCCATCCTGCGCCGGGTGACCGACAGCGCCCGGCACGCCCGCGCCGGAGACCACGAAGCCACGCTGGCAGCTGCCGAAGCCGGCCTGGCGTTGTGGGACGGTTCGCTGGACGATGACCCGGCCGGCGACCCGGTGGCGAAGCTGCGCGCCGACCGGCGGTCGGCACACCGATCCCTGGTGCGCTTCCGGGCGCTCGCGCTGGCTCGGCTCGGCCGGCACTCTGAGGCGATCGACTCACTGATGGAGCTGGCCGCCGAACGGCCGCGCGACGAGGAGTTGCTGCTGGAGCTGCTTCGCTCCGAGGCGGCCACGGCCGGGCCGTCCGCCGCGCTCGTGCGGTATGAGGCGTACCGCGGTGAGCTGCGCGACGAGCTGGGTGCCGACCCCGGAGCCGATCTTCAAGCGTTCCACCGGACGTTGTTGCTGAGCACTGCCCCGGCGGTGCGGCGAGGCCTGGCGCACGAGCCGAATCCGCTGCTGGGACGGGACGAGGACATCTCCACCGTCGAGCGCCTGCTGCGGGCGTCGCGGGTCACGTCGATCATCGGACCGGGCGGGCTGGGTAAGACGCGCCTGGCCCAGGCGGTGCTGCAGCGGGCGGAGCACCGAGCCGGGTTCTTCGTGCCCTTGGCCGGCATCTCTACGGACGAGGACGTCCTCAGCGAGGTGGCGGCGGTTCTGGGTGCCGGGGACTCACCGCGGACTCCGGGTGGGGCGCCGGCCCACAGCCTGGTCGACGGCATCGTGACCGCTATCGGCCCCGGTCCGGCGCTGTTGGTGCTGGACAACTGCGAGCATGTGCTTCGCGGTGTTGCCGGGCTGGTGCAGTCTCTGATCGCCAAGACATCTGAGCTGCGTGTCCTGTCGCCGAGCAGGGCGCCACTCGGTCTCATGTCGGAGTCGGTCTACCAGCTACCAGAGCTGTCGTTGGCTACGATGATCGAGCTGTTCATCCAGCGTGCGCGGGCAGCGCGACCGGACGTCGCGCTCCCACCGGACGCCGTCGAGGAGATCTGCCGGCATCTGGACGGCTTGCCACTCGCGGTCGAGCTGGCCGCAGCGCGGGTTCGGGTGATGTCGGTCGCGGAGATAGCAGAGCGGCTGGACGACCGGTTCAGCCTGCTGCGCGGCGGCGCCCGCGACCTGCCGGAGCGGCATCACACGCTGCGCGCGGTCGTCAGTTGGAGCTGGAATCTGCTGCACGCGTCAGATCAGCGGGCGATGCGGCTGCTATCGGTGCTTCCTGGTGGGTTCACGGCCGAGACAGCCGGCACGATCCTGAGCGGTGACGCACTGGACGTCCTGGAACGGCTGGTGGAGCAGTCACTGCTAACGGTGAGCGACACGGCGATCGGTACTCGCTTCCGAATGCTCGAGACGGTCCGCGAGTTCAGCGCGTCCGAACTCACGTCTGCCGGCGAGCAAGACGAGGCGATCGCCAAGCTTCTCGCCTGGGCTCGTGCTGTCGGGCTGGAGCACTGCCCGGGGATCGCCGGTGCCGAGCGGTACTCGTCCGTCGATGCGATACGCGCCGAGCAGGAGAACCTCGGGTACGCGTTGCGGCTGGCGGTGGACCGAGATGACGGACGTACGGTGGCCGCGACTGCGGCGGTACTGGGCTTCCTGTCGATGGTGGAGTCTAACTTCGTGCGGATGTCCGGCCTGGTCCAGGACGTGTCCTGGCTGTTGTCGCACTACCGCCCCGAGCCGGAGGACCTCGAGGTCACCCGCACGGCGCTGGCGCTGAACGTGCTTTATACCTTCCTCCTCGAAGGCCCGAAGGCGAAGCGCTCGCTGGTCGCGTTGCGCCGGTTACCGGACCCCTCACCGGCGACGTTCGCCGGCGCCGTGTCGATCATCTTTGCCGCGGTCAGGGGAGATCCGTCGGCCTTGGTCAAGCTGACCGATAGTGAGTACCCGTACGTCGCGGCCGGCGCCAGCTTGATGGCGAGCTACAACTGGGAAGCCGAGAACGACATCGACCGGGCCATTGTTGCTGCCGAGCGTAGTCTCGAGGCCGTCGAAGGCCAGGGACTGCCGTGGCTGGAAGCACAGGCACACGCGCGGATCGGCGAGCTGTGCTTCCAGCTGGAACGAGGCGCTGACGCGGTCCACCACCTCAGCGCCGCGCTTCCGGTCATCGAGCGGCTAGGCGCCAGGACCGATGCGCTCGGGCTCCGGTGGTGGATCGTGCTCGCCAACCTGCAGCGCGGCGACGTGGACGAGGCGCAGAGATGGGCCGAGCCGGCTACTGATGTTCACGTTGAGCCCAAGCTCGGCACTCTGGGGTACGACGTCGGCGCCCGGGCGGAGTTGTCGCTGGCATGTGGTGACATCGACGGCGGGCTGCAGAAGTGGCGGCAGGTAATCGGCTTGCTGGACAACGCTCGAGGCGAGACGTCAGCGGGTGTCCCAATTCTGTTGGATCCGTGGCAAGTCGAGGCGCGGGCGGTCGCCCTGACCGCACATGCCCAGCACGGCAAGGTGGAGCTCGTCGCCGACCTGCCGGCCAATCTCGAGGAGCGGCTGACGAACCTGCTCACCAGCCCGATCGTCAACCCGCCGCCGTACCTGATGGAGTTCCAGCTAGGCGGTTCCGCGCTGGTCGCGTTGGCCGTGGCGGACCTCGACGCCGCCCGGCGCACGTCGGACGGTACCGCGGCCACGTCGGCGGTGCAGATGATCGCGCTGTCCGAGCGGTTCGGGTACCTGCGCAACTTCCAACCCACGATGGCGTCGGGGCGTATTCGCGCCATGGCGCAGAGCGCGGACCGGCCGGCGTACGAGGCGGCAGTGTCCTCGTACGCCGGCCTTGATCGTGAGGCCCTCCGCGCGGAGGCGCTGGCTATGCTGCGCCTGAGACCTTCATGAGCGACCGGCCGGTCGCCGACGGGTCGCGGTTGTAGAGGCGCTTGGCCCAGAGGTAGCCGATCAGGGCTATACCGATGCTCCACGCCGCCGCGATCGCCCCGCTGCTGCCGATCTCGGTGCCGGTCAGCAACCCGCGAATCGTCTCGATCACAGGAGTGAACGGTTGGTTCTCGGCGAACCACCGCAGCGCGGCCGGCAGTGAGTCGGTGGGCACGAAGCCGCTGCTGAGGAACGGCAGGAGGATCAGCGGCATCGGCAGGTTACTGGCGCCCTCTACTGTCTTGGACACGAGCCCGAGCGCTATCGACAGCCAGATCAGCGCGAAGCTGAACAGCGTGAGCAGTCCCGCCACAGCCAACCACTCGATGGCGGTCGCGTTAGGGTCGAAGCCGACCAGCAATGCCACCCCCACGACGACCGCGAGGCCGAGCACGGTCTGGATCAGGCTGCCGAGCACGTGTCCGGTAAGGACAGACACTCGGGCGATCGCCATGGTGCGGAAGCGGGCGATCACGCCTTCGGTCATGTCCATGGCCACCGCGATGGCCGTGCCCTGAACGGCGCTGGCGATGGCCATCACCAGGATGCCCGGCACGATGTAGTTCGCGTAGTCCGAACGGCCGCCCTCGACGCCGGCGAGACCGGAGCCCATCGTGCCGCCGAAGACGTACACGAACAGCAGCAGGATGATGATCGGAACGCCGATGACCAGCAGCGCAACGCTGGGGTAGCGCTGCACGTGCTTCATCTGGCGGCGCAGCATCGTCATCGAATCACGCATCGCGAACGAGCTCATTTCACAGTCTCCTTCTGTTCCGTCGGGTGTCCGGTGAGCGCCAGGAAGACGTCGTCCAGGTCGGGCGTGTGCACAGTCATCGCGGCGACCTCGATCGACTCGTCGTCCAGGCGGTCCAGCAGCGCCTTCAGCGACCGCATGCTGCCGTCGCTCGGTACCTGCAGGGTGAGCGCGTCCTCGTCCTTCACCCCATCGCCGACGAGAGCCGTCGCGGAGGCGAGCCCGCGGGCGTCCGCGAACCGCAGCAGCACGTGACCACCGGGAACGAGTCGCTTGAGCTCCTCGGGCGTGCCATCGGCCACGATGCGGCCGTGGTCGAGCAGGGCGATGCGGTCCGCCAGCTGATCGGCTTCCTCGAGGTACTGCGTTGTCAACAGGACCGTGACGCCACCGGCCACGAGGTCCCGGATGATCTGCCACATGGTGCGGCGGCTGCGCGGGTCGAGGCCCGCCGTTGGCTCGTCCAGGAAGAGGACCTTCGGGTCGCCGACCAGGCTCATCGCGAGATCGAGCCGGCGCCGCATGCCACCGGAGTAGGTCATGGCCGGCTTCTTGGCGGCATCGACCAGGTCGAAACGCTCGAGAAGCTCGGCGGCCAGCCGGCGTCCCTCCCGTTTGGGCAGGTGGTTCAGGTCGGCCATCAGGATGAGGTTCTCCTCGCCGGTGAGCAGGTTGTCGACTGCGGAGAACTGGCCGGTGACGCCAATGGCGGCCCGGACGCCGTCCGGCTCGGTCGCTACATCGCTGCCGGCGATGCGGACGTCGCCCGCGTCGGCCCGGATCAGCGTCGACAGGAGGTTGACCACCGTGGTCTTGCCGGCGCCGTTGGGTCCGAGCAGCGAGAAGATCTGCCCGTCGTCGACGGTCAGATCGATGCCGTCGAGCACGAGGTGGTCGCCGAACGATTTGCGCAGCCCCTTCACCGAGATCGTCGCTGTGGACGAAACGGTTGTCATGTTCGCTCCTTAGTCGCTGTGGCACTGTTTGCCACGACCACGACGAGAGTGCGTGCCGCCGGATTTACCGCGGTTTCAACGCGGTATCAGCCCCTGAAACCGCGTACTGCGGGCGCCGATGACGGGCGGCGCGTGTCCTGGATGGACGTTGATAGATGTCCGTGGAGCCGCGGGACTCTTGGCCGGCTTACTGCCGCCGTCGTCGCGGCAGGTCGGCGGCCCCGACGCAGAGTGGCCGATCTGATGATCGCTGCCATCGCCATCGCTGAGGACCTGCCTCGCCGAGGAGGCGCTGGCTATCGTGGTCTACTGCGCGATGGTGGCCGACCACGCGGGGCAGGGCCTGATGCTTGCGGTGAACCACTCCGGGGACAGCGACTCGACCGGCTCGATGTGCGGGAACCTGCTTGGTGCGGAGCGCGGCATGGCGGAGCTCCCGCGGCAGTGGGCGTACCAGGTCGAGGGCCTACCGACGATCAGCGGTGTCGCGGCGCGGCTCGCCGACCGGCTGGACGGCGGGACGCGCTGAGCCTGCTCCGGGAGGCGACACCCCGGGGGAAGGTGACCGGACCGCCCGCGCGGTGCGGCCTCAGACCAGGTCGCGGGGGATCTTGGTGCTCCAGTTGCGCGAGAACACCCGCTCCTCGCCCTCGTAGGCGTCGAGCGTCGAGTGCAGGTAGAACGAGCCCGGGTCGCAAGTCAGCACCTGGTGGGTCTCGGTGCGGACATGCCAGTTGCCCCGCCTGAACTCGTGCATCCAGCTCGTCTCCCCCCGCAGGGACGCGAACTCGTCGTCGCAGGTGCGGTACCACTCCTTGGCGGCAGAGCGCACGGTCAGGTCGATGTCGTCCAGTACGTAGGAGCCCTCGTCGAGCGTCACCTCGAGGGCGGACTCGTTCGTGGACAGGTCGCGCAGCACGCGCCAGTTATGGTGGGGCTCCTGAAGCTGGGTACGGGATGCGGCCGGCGCGGACTCGGGTTCAGCGAACGTCAGGGTGGCGTCCTCGGCGCGCGGCGTGCGCACCGGAAGGGCGAGCGTGCTGTGCTCGGAGCGCACCGTGAGGCGCACGGGCTCGGGCGGCGCCCAGGCGAGCGGCCAGTACGACGTCGAGATAGCGAGCCGGATCCGGTGGCCGCGGAGGAACCGGTGCCCGACGCCGTTGAGCGCAACGGGCACCCGGTACCACGTGCCGGGTTCCAGCGGTTCCAGCTTGCCGTGCGAGTCGCGGTGGCAGAGGTTCAGCAGTCCGTACGTGACGCGAGTGGCCTTGTCGTCCGGGGCGATGTCGGACAGCCGCACGGCGACCATCGCGACCGGGCGGTCGACCGACAACTCCAGCGTGGCGACCGGGGCGCCGAGGATCTCCAGCGGCTCCTCCAGCGGCTCGCCGTCGAACACCATCGCACCGCCGTCCTCTTCGCGCTGGTCGTACGGCAGGTCCGGTCCGGCGCCGTACGCGCACCACTTGCCGGCGAACAGGCCGATCGACAGCGGCGACGAGACGGTGAGGTCGGTGGGGGCCACGTCCAGCTTCTCGTCCTCGTCGACGGGCTTGTCGCCCGCCTCGTCGATTGGCATGAAAGGCACCAGCCCGGTGACTGCCAGGCGGTGGTGCTTCGGGCGAATGTCCGGTGCGGGCCAGGTCGTCTCGCCGACCCAGCGACCGGGCCGGTGCAGGGTCCGGGTCGCGGGCTCGGTGCTGTCCTGCACGTAGACGCGGAGCATCGGCTCGTCCATGATCCCGGTGTCGAACTTCTTGAGCCAGTGGTCCCAGAAGCGCAGCGCCTCCTGGAGGAAGCCGATCGCCGGACCGGGTATGCCCTCGTGGGGGTACAGGTGGCTCCACGGCCCGATCAGCCCGAGCCGCGGCGTCTGAAGTGACTCCATGAGCCGGAACACCGAGTTCGAGTAGCCGTCCGCCCAGCCGCTGACGGCCATCACGGGGCAGCGGATGCGCTCGATGTGGTCGCCCACCGACCCGTGCTCCCAGTACTCGTCGCGGTGCTGGTGGGAGAGCCACGTCTCCAGCCAGGGCCGGTTTGCCTCGAGGCGCTCGAACCACAGGTTCCGCCAGCGCGGCCCGACGATCTCCGGGTCCGGGGGACAGGCGTTGCGGGCGAACATCACCGACGCCCAGGACAGGTTGTCGCCCAGCAGGCAGCCGCCCATGTAGTGCACGTCGTCGGCGTACCGGTCGTCCGTCGAGGCCACGGTGATGACAGCCCGCAGCTCCGGAGGCTGCATGGCGGCGATCTGCAGACCGTTGAATCCGCCCCAGGAGATCCCCATCATGCCTACGTTGCCGTCGCACCACGGCTGAGTGGCAATCCAGCGGAGCACCCCTAAGCCGTCGTCCAGTTCGGTCTGCAGGTACTCATCGAGCAGGACACCGTCGGAGTCGCCGCTGCCGCGCATGTCGACGCGGACGGCGGCGTAGCCGTGCCCGGCGAACCAGGCGTGCATGGACTGGTCGCGGCTGCGCTTGTGGTCGCGCTTTCGGTACGGGATGTACTCGAGAATCGCGGGGACGGGCGTGTCCTCCGCGCCCTCGGGGATCCACATGCGGGCCGCCAGCCGGCAGCCGTCGCTCAGCGGTATCCATGCGTTCTCGACGTGCCGTACCGGCCAGGGGAAGGTGTCGACCTCCTTCACAGGTTGGCCTCCCGGATGCGAGGGTGGGGCCCAGCGAGATCGATGCCCGTACGGTCGGCCTCGTCCGCGAAGGAGAAGGCGAGCCGCTCGGCGCACGCGCGGTAGCGCTCCTCCAGGTCGTGCGGCGAGGTGCCGCCGACGTAGACCCATGCCAGCTCGTAGCTGTAGCTGTCCTGGTAAGGGAGGTCGTGCAGCCACTGGCCCGGGCGGACGCGCAGGACGATGCGCATGTCGGGGATGTCCCGCTCGATAGCGGCGATCTCCTCCGGATCTGGGACCGACTCGACGAACGCGTCGTCGGCGCGGCGGACGAAGAACTTGCCTGCGTACCGGTACTGGCCCTCGCGGTAGGGCATGGACGGGGTGCGGTCGAGGGCGAGGTCGAGCATCACGGACTGATTCGACACACCGTCGACCTTCTGAAACAGGTCGCTGTGCGACTCGGACAGCCGGTTGTTCACCTCGAGCAGCCAGACCTGGTCGGCGCCCTCATCCCAGAAGCACTCGACGTTCCACGTCGACTGGTCGAGCCCGAGGGCTTCGACGGTCCGGCAAGCCATCGAGATCATCCGCTCCTGCACCCGCTCGGGCAGCGCGGACGGGAACCGGTAGCTTGCGAAGCTGACGCCGCCGGGCACGCGCAGCGAGTCGACGATGCCGTACACCTGTGCCCGGCCGTGGTGGACGAAGCCCTCGAGCGTGCACTGGTGGCCGCCGATGATCCCCTCGGCGACGCACCAGTCGCCGCGGACGTAGGCGATGTCGTCCGGCAGGTCGAGCATGTCGAGCACGTAATCGAACGGCTCGGCGAGCTGGCCGATCTCTGATCGGATCGTAGCCAGGCTCGAAACCAGGGTGTCCGGGCGGTCTATGTGGAAGCCGAGGTACGACGAGTACGACATCACCGGCTTGATCCAGAACGGGAAGTCGAGGCCGATCGACGACGCCGCGTCGGGTGCAAAGGGGTGGACTGCCGCGAACGGCGGGATCGCCCCGGGCACCACCCGCTCCTCGACGACCCGTGCCCAGTACTTGTGGTCGCACGCGACGACGCCGGCCAGCGGCATGTGCGGCAGGCCGACGTGCTCGGACAGGATGGGCACCAGGCAGTTGATCGGAAAGTCCCAGAACCCGACGATCGCATCGGGCTTGCCGTCGAACCGATCCAGCTCCGCTAGCGCCTTGTCAATGAGCTCGCGGATCGGTATCCGGTCGCCCGGACGGATCTCGTCCATGGTGAGCAGGCCGTGGAACCGGCACTCGCTCTCCTGCGGTAGGTCCTCGAGCAGCTCGCGGTGGAACTCGTCCAGCCCGAGTACGAAGATCTCACGCTTTCCCACCGGACCGATCGTACGCGGTGGCTCGCGAGCTGGGCCGGAGGACGGTGCGGTCAGTCGTCGTCCTCGTCCTCGCCGCCGTCGTTGTCATCATCATCGTCGTCGTCGGGCTCGGGGAAGTCCTCCTCCCGCTCGTCCTCGAGCGGGTCGTTTCATCGCCTCGCGCCACATCGACCTGGGCAGGTTGCCGCCGAACGCCTGTGGGGACGACCTCGCCGTTGAACTCGCGGCCGCTCAGCGTCTCCTGCGGCGCCTCGAGGTCGGCGACGGCGGCGACCGCCGAGATCTGCGGCGTGTAGCCGACGAACCACACCGCTACGTTCTCGTTCGTGGTGCCGGCCTTGCCGGCGGCGGGGCGTCCGTCGTCGAGGCGCATCGCGCTGCCGGTCGCCCACCTTGCTGACGACGCCCTCCTCGTCGAGCACGCGGTTGCACTCCGGCTCGCGTTCGACCAGCGTCTCACCGTTGCGGTCCTCGACCTTCTCGACGGCGAACGACTCGCAGTGCTCGCCGCGGTTGGCGGGCATCGCGAACGCCTCCGCCATACCCAGCGGCGAGACGGTGTTCGATGCCAGCACGAACGACGGCACCTGGTCGAGCGGCTGCGGCTCGCTCGTGTGCGATACCTGGTTCCAGACGCCTGACTCCTCGGCGATGCGGGCAGGGTGACAGATGCCGGTGCGCTGCATGAGTTGCACGTAGTACGTGTTGGTCGAGTATTCGGTGGCCTGCCGCATGGTGATGTCGCCGGCTCGCGTGGAGTTCTGTGGCTCGTAGTCGCGGTCGGCGCAGGCTCGGGGTGTTCCTCGGTACGACCGAAGGGGGAGCCTGCCTCACGCCTGATCCGGTGGTGTCGCGGTGATTCCGCTGGTCAGAGGCGCGGAGGATGCGGGATTCGAACCCGCGAGGGGTTGCCCCCAACACGCTTTCCAAGCGTGCGCCCTAGGCCACTAGGCGAATCCTCCGCCGACGAGGGTAGCCGAGATCACCCACGGCTCCGAAATTGAACCAACCCATGCTGATTCGGCCGCCTTACTGCAGAGTCAGGGCGGCTGAGCGTCGCCGCGAATGTCGTGGACGTCCAGATCGAACGCTGCGGTGGTCGCCTGGGCCAGCTCACGGTCCTGTTCGGGAGTGAGGTGGACCAAACGGTCTGACGTTCGGGATGCGGTACGAGAGTCGCACTGATCCGGTCGGCTGTCGGGCCGCACTCTTACGATGAAGTACGTGGAGCGCAGTGCTGAATGGGTCGTGCGCCAGCCGTCCCCGCGGTTGGCCCCGTTCGTCGACCGCTACATCGGCTACCGGCTTGCAGAGTGCGAGCCGGGTCTGCACCGCGGCCTCCCGTCAGCGCACATGACGCTTATCGCCAGCATCGGACCCGGCATCGATGTTGTGGCGCAAGCCGATCCGGCCCAGTCTCCGGACAGCTATGACTGCGTCGTGGGCGGCTTGAGTTCACGTGCGGCACTCATCTCGAACGGCAGGCACCAGGAGGGCGTGGCGGTGGAGCTTACGCCGGTCGGCTCCCGCGCATTGCTGGGAATGCCGGCGGGGGAGTTGCAGAACATCTCATTGGAGTTGTCCGACGTGACCGGCTCCGCCGGCGCGGAGCTGTGGCTTCGGCTGCAATCTGCGGCCGGCTGGCCCGACCGGTTCGCCGTATGCGACGAGGTACTAGGTCAGATGGTTGATCCCGATGATGTTGTGTCGCCCGAGTTGACTCATGCCTGGCGAGCCCTGCTCCGCACCGGCGGCACAGCGCCGGTGACTGCTATCGCCGAATCGATCGGCTGGAGCCGCCAGCATCTGGCCCGCCGGTTCGGCTCCGAGTTCGGGCTCGGGCCGAAGGTCGCGGCACGGGTGATCCGCTTCTCGAAGGCGCGGCGGATGCTTGTATCCACCCCCTCGTTCGTCACTTTGGCTCAAGTAGCGGCCGCCTGCGGGTACTACGACCAAGCCCATCTTGATCGAGATTTCGCTGAACTGGCCGGCTGCAGTCCGAGCGCATGGATGGCCACAGAGCAGGTTCCATTTGTCCAAGACGCCGAGCCGACGATCGCCTGACCATGGGTGTATGAGCAATCAACATGCGGCCGTCTGGCCAGTCCTGACCTACCGCGACGCGCCTGCTGCGATCGAGTTCTTGACCAAGGCCTTCGGGTTCGAGCAGCGCGCCGTCTACACCCGCGACGCAGACCCGTCGGTGGTCGAACACGCCGAACTGCGCTGGCCACTCGGCGGCGGGATCATGCTGGGCACGGCGGGCAAGGACGACTCCCCGTTCGGGCGGCGAATGCCCGGCAATGATTCGGTATACGTCGTGTGCACCGATCCCGATGCCCTTTACGAGCAGGCGGTCGCCGCTGGTGCCGAGGTTGTCCGCGAGCTCCGTGACGAGGACTACGGATCACGGGGCTTCACCGTCAGCGACCCCGAGGGCATCCTCTGGAGCTTCGGCACCTACGCGGGCGAGTAGCGCCTCACCGGCACTCCGGCGCCTGGATCTCGAGATCCGGAGCCGAGCCCGTACACTGGTCCAAGCCCCCCGTGCGGCGGCATCCCACTGAACTCCCCCAGGGCCGGAAGGCAGCAAGGGCAGGTGGGCTCTACCGGGTGCGCGGGGGGTCTCTCATTGTCGGTGGAAGGGGCTATGGTTCGGGGGGTGTCGTCCCTAGCGCTGTACCGCACGTACCGGCCAGGTCGGTTCGCCGACGTGGTGGGGCAGGACCATGTCACCGGTCCGCTGGTGCGGGCACTGGCGAACGACCGCGTCCACCACGCGTACCTGTTCTCCGGGCCTCGCGGCTGCGGCAAAACGTCGTCGGCGCGGATCCTCGCCCGCTCGCTGAACTGCGAGAAGGGCCCTACGCCAGAGCCATGCGGGGAGTGCAAGTCGTGCACCGACCTCGCTCCGAACGGCCCAGGCAGCATCGACGTCGTGGAGTTGGACGCTGCCACGCACGGGCTGGTCGACGATGCGCGAGAGTTGCGCGAGAAGGCGCACTTCGCTCCGGTGTCGTCCCGCTACAAGATCTACATAATCGACGAGGCACACCAGTTGGGCCCCGGCGCGGCCAACGCGTTGCTCAAGCTCATCGAAGAGCCGCCGCCGCACCTGAAGTTCATCTTTGCCACGACCGCGCCTGACAAGATCATCGGAACGATACGGTCGCGGACGTACCACTATCCGTTCCGGCTGATTCCGGCCCGGGCGCTCCAGGACAACCTGGCCGGCATCTGCGAGAAGGAAGGTGTGGCGATCGAGCCGGCCGCACTCGCGCTGGTCGCGCGAGCGAGTGGCGGGTCCGCTCGCGACGCTCAGTCGATTCTCGGTCAGCTGATCGCCGGGTCGGGTCCCGAAGGGGTCACGTACGAACTCGCGGTCGCGCTGCTCGGTTTTACCGACGCAGCCCTGCTCGACGATGTCGTCGACGCGATCGCGGCCGGTGACGCGGCCGCGATGTTCAGCGGCCTGGACCGGGTCATGGATTCCGGGCACGATCCCCGCCGCTTCCTTACCGACCTGCTGGAGCGATTCCGCGACCTGATCGTGGTGCGGTCGGTACCGGACGCCGTCAGCAGCGGGCTTATCGAGGCGCCCGAGGACGAAGCGACTCGGATGGCGGCCCAGGCCCACCAGTTCGGGGAGTCCGACCTCGTGCGGCTGGCCGACGTCGTCGACGAGGGCATCACCGCGATGAAAGGCGCGACGCCAACGCGGCTGCAACTCGAGCTCGTGTGCGCCCGGCTGCTGCTGCCGGGCGCCGACGACACCGAACGGGGAATCCAGGCCCGACTCGACAGGCTCGAGCGCAGGCTCACCATCGGGCAACAGCCACCCGACCAGGGCACCTCGGCCGCACCGGCAGCCGAACCGCCTTCCGGGCAGGAGGGTGCGGCAACGGCGCCGCCGCGCCATCCACCGTCCCGCCCGGCGCCGACACCCGCCGCTCCGCAGGGGCACGCTGACGACCAGCCACCCGCCGTGAGCGACGCCGCCGACGCCGCCGACGCCGGCCAGGCCCGCACCGAGGCGACTTCGACGGCGCCACCACAGAGCCCGTCGCCGCGGCGCACCGAGGCCGAGCCGCAGACTAGCGCGGCAGGGCATCAGGCTCCGGCATCGCGGCCGCAGCCGTCGGTGGAGCCCCCTGCCACGCAGCCACCCGCCGCGGCAGGTTCGCCCAGCGGTGTCAGTGTCACGGACGTCCGCCGGCTCTGGCCCGAGGTCCTTGTCCGGCTCAAGGAGATCAAGCGCACGCCCTGGAGCCTCATCTCCCAGGAGTCGACGGTGGTCGACGTCGGCAACGGCGTGCTGACGCTGTCGTTCCGGCAGGCGACCCTGCGCGACACGTTCATTCGCCGCGACGATTTTCAGCAGAACCTGCGCCAGGCCATCTCCGAAGTGCTGGGCGCCGACCTGCGGGTGGAGGCGATCGTTGATCCCTCGGGTGGTGGCGCGCCGCCAGGTAGCGCATCGGCCAACCCGGGGGCCGCACCGCCGGCGAACGCCGAGGCCCACCCGCCCGCAGGCAGCGAGCCGGTCCCGGCACCCGGCGGCGCGGATGGCAAGCGTGCCGCGGCTCGCGCGGCGACGTCACGATCCCGATCCGCGTCGACCGCTCGGGCCTCGAATCAAGGCCAGGACCAGGCCGACGAACCTGACGACGGCGCCCATCCCGACGACAACGACCTGGACGATTCGGGCGCTCCGGCTCAGGCGTTACTCGAGCGGACGCTGGGCGCGCGGGTCATCGACGAGATCGAGCACTCCTGACCAGTGGATGGCCGCTGCGGCAAGAGTGACGCCGCACGACTAGGCTCTTACCCACACACCGCGACATCGTTCTGGAGGCCCTCAGTGTTTCCGTCCGGCTCGGAAGGGTTCGACGTCAACGCGCTCATGCAGCAGGCACAGCGCATGCAGGAGCAGTTCCTGTCGGCCCAACAGAACCTGGCTGACCTCGAGGTTACGGGCACTGCTGGGGGCGGCCTGGTCAGTGCGACCGTCGACGGCACCGGCGAGCTGGTGTCCCTCGAGATCGACCCGTCCGTGGTCGACCCTGAGGACGTCGAGACGCTCGCTGACCTGATCGTCGCCGCTGTCCGCGACGGCCATGCTCAGGTGCAGCGCATAGCCGCCGACCAGATGGGTTCGCTCGGCAGTGCTTTCGGAGCGCTGGGTGGCGGCGACGCCGTCAGCGGACTGCTCGGCGGTGGTGGCTCCTCCGAAGAGTCGCCGCCGGACCGGGAGTAGTACGTGTACGAAGGGGTGGTGCAGGACCTCATTGACGAGCTCGGGAGGTTGCCGGGGGTCGGTCCGAAGAGCGCGCAGCGTATCGCCTTTCATCTGTTGGCCGCCGATCCGGCCGACGTCCGGCGGCTGGCCGACGTGTTGATCGAGGTCAAGGCGAAGGTCAGGTTCTGCGTGACGTGCGGCAACGTCGCCCAGGATGAGCAATGCCGGATCTGCGCCGACCCGCGCCGCGACCCGCACGTGTTGTGTGTCGTCGAGGAACCGAAAGATGTCGTGGCGATCGAACGCACCCGCGAGTTCCGAGGTCGGTACCACGTTCTCGGTGGGGCGATAAGCCCGATCGAAGGCGTGGGTCCGGACGACCTGCGTACCCGCGAACTGATGGAACGGCTCGCCGACGGAACGGTAACGGAGATCATCCTGGCCACCGATCCGAACCTCGAGGGTGAGGCGACCGCCACGTACTTGGCACGATTGATGAAGCCGATGGGGTTGCGCGTGACGCGATTGGCCAGTGGACTGCCAGTAGGAGGTGACCTCGAATACGCCGACGAGGTCACTCTGGGCCGTGCATTCGAGGGAAGGAGGTTGCTCGATGTCTGAGCCCGCCTTCACTTCGGACGAGGACTACTCCGAGTTCGCTGCTGAGATCGCCGACCAGGTCGAGAGCTTCTTGGTGGCGGTCCGCGAGATCGCCCGAGGCAGCGATCCAGGTACGACGCTGCCGATGTTGTTGTTGCAGGTCAGCCAGCTCGCACTGGCCGGCGGGCGGCTCGGCGCCATAACGGACGTCGTCCCGGACGAGCGGTTCGAACCCGATGCCGGCCCGGACCCCGACGTCGAGGAACTGCGGGAACGGTTGGCCGCCTTGCTCGAGCCCGTCGACGAGTACGTCGAGATCATCGATCCGGTCGATCCTGCTCGCGGCGCCGACACCTTCCTGATCTCCGACGACCTGGCCAGCATCGCGTCCGACCTGCTTCATGGCCTGACCCACTTCCGCGACGGCCATACCAGTGAAGCGCTGTGGTGGTGGCAGTTCTCTTACCTGTCCTCATGGGGTGCCACCTGCGGCGCGGTACTCAGGGCATTGCACTCACTGATCGCCCACACCAGGCTCGACACCGAGCGCGACCCGGCCACCGATGCGGAGGACGAACTACTGGCCGAGGTCGCCGCCGAGGCGATGGAACGCTGAGCCGTCAGGCGGGTTTCGTCGCCTCGATGAGCTGGATCGTCTTCTTGCCGTTGGGCTGGGTGAACGCACGGATCTTGTCATGACCGAGACGCCTGAGGTATGCGA
>DASUUU010000005.1:0-4043 GCA_036373915.1 Jiangellaceae bacterium
TCGACCTCGGCCAGATCTGCGCCGCCGTCGATCGTCACCAGGGCGCTGCTGTCGAGCATCGCAGCGTCGCTCAGTTCATGGAGACCCAGCGAGATGAGGTAGTCCTGCTGGAACCAGGACTTGTCGGTGAAGATGCCGGCAACCTCTAACTGCGTCTCCCCGGTCTGGGCAAACTCCACCGGGATGGTATCGCCGACCTTCCAGCCCATCTCGTCGGCCTTCTGCTGTGAAACCAGCATGGCCGTCTCGGTGAGCGCACTGACCTGGCCGGAGGTGACGCCGAGATCGGCGACTCGCTCGATCGTTGCGGCGTCGACCGAGGAGAACTGAGCGATGTTCCCGTCGAACCTGGCCTCGCCCCAGCCGGACCGGGACACGATGTCCACACCGGGGGTCGCAAGGACGGCGTCCGCCACCTCTGGGCTGAAGCCGGGTGCCCACTGCGACGCCGTCTGCAGGTACAAATCGGCCTTCGTGGAGTTGCCGAGCACGTCCTGGAAGGACGCCTTGAGCGAGGCGCCGAACACGGTGACCGCTATCACCATGGTCAGCCCGATGACGAGGGCCATCGCCGTGGATGCCGTGCGCTTGGGGTTTCGCATGGCGTTCTGCAGTGCCAGCTCACCTGGCACGCCGCGGGCGCGCAGCGGCGCCCCGACAATCCGAGCGAGCGGCCGCGCCACCAGCGGAGCCAGCGCACCGACCCCGAGGATCACGGCCACGACGCCGAGCGCGATGAACATTGCGGGAGCGCCGGCAAACAGGCCGGCGAGCAAAGCACCGACGCCGGCTCCGGAGATGACGAGCCCCGCGACCAGGCGGCGGCGGGAGAACCGGTACGCGCCGATGGCCGCATCGTGTAGCGCCTCCACCGGCAGGATTCGGGTTGCCCGCCGCGCCGGAGCGATCGCCGCAACGATCGTCACCAGTGTGCCGACGAGCAGGCTGACGGCGATCGTGCTGCCCTGCAGTCGCATGGTCGCAGTGGGAAGATCCGGACCGAACGCGGACAGCAGCGACGACAGGCCGTACGCCGCGCCGACGCCGAGGCCGAGTCCGATCGCGGATGCGGCCAGACCGAGGGCGGCGGCCTCGGCGACGATCGTGCGCATCACCTGCCGCCGCGTCGCCCCGATAGCCCGCAGCAGCGCGAGTTCACGGGTGCGTTGGGCGACCTGCATCGAGAAGGTGTTCCAGATGATGAACGAGCCGACGAACAGTGCGATACCCGCGAAGATGGTCATCGCGAGGGTCACGAAACCCAGGTTTTCCTGCACAGCGGTGGACGACTCGGCCGCATACTCCGCGCCGGTCACTGTCTCGACCCCAGCCGGCAGCACGGCGGCGATGCGCTCTGCGAGCTCGTCGTCCCCGACTCCTCCAGCGGCCGCCACGTCGATCGAGTCGTAGAAGCCGGCCTTGCCGAGCACTCGTTGCGCGGTTTCGAGATCGAAGTATGCGCTGGAGATGCCGCCGAGGTCGTCCTGATCGGCGAAGCCGACCGTACCGACAACGGTGAAGGTCTCCGCCGGCCCTTGGAACAGGATCCGGGTCTGCGAACCGAGGGACAGCCCGCCCTCCTGGGCGGACGTGGCGTCGATCGCCACCTCACCCGGTCCTTCCGGAGCACGCCCCGAGCGCAGGGTGAGTTCGCCACGCAGGTCCGGGTTGCCGTTGAGGCTGCCGCCCCAGGACGCAAGTCCCTCGATTGGCCGGCCGTCCGAGCTGATGATCATGGCGTAGCCCTGGACGCTGCCTTCGGCCGCGGCGACGCCGTCGACGGCGCTCACGGTGTCGAGCCACGCGGCAGGGATGGGCGGGCTGCCGACGTCGGAGTTGACGAAGGCCATCTCGCCACGGACTATGACGTCCGTCCCCGACGTCACCTGGCCGAATACCTCGTCGAAGGAACGCTGCATACTGTCGGTGAGCATCATCGTTCCGGACAAGAATGCGACGCCCAGCGCGATGGACAGGGCGGTGAGGATCAGGCGCAACGGGTGCGCCGCCATTCCCTTGATTGTGGCGCCTAACACGGGCGTCACACCCCCAGGTTCTTCATGTAGTCGAGAACTGCTTCAGCGGTGGGATCGGTCATCTCGTCGACGATGTGACCATCGGCGAGGAACACGACACGATCGGCGTAGCTCGCCGCGACAGGGTCATGAGTGACCATCACAACGGTCTGGCCGAGCCGGCGGACCGCGTGCTGTAGGAAGCCGAGCAGCTCACTGCTCGCATGCGAGTCCAGAGCCCCGGTGGGTTCGTCGGCGAACACGATCTCCGGCCGTCCGGCCAGCGCACGAGCAGCCGCGACGCGCTGTTGCTGGCCACCGGACAGCTCGGACGGGCGGTGCCCGAGGCGATCGCCGAGCCCGACAGTGTCGTTGATCGACTTCAGCCAGAACGCATCGGGCTTGCGGCCGGCGATGCGCATCGGCAAGACGATGTTCTCGGCCGCGGTCAGCATCGGCAGCAGGTTGAACGCTTGGAAGATGAAACCGATCTTGTCGCGGCGTAGCAGCGTGAGCTGCCGATCGGACAGTGTGCTGATCTCGGTTGTCCCGAGGTGGACCTCTCCGGCAGTGGGGCGGTCCAGCCCGGCCAGGCAGTGCAGCAGAGTCGACTTTCCGGAACCGGACGGTCCCATGATGGCCGTGAACTGCTCGGCCGCAACGGTGAAGCTCACCCCGTCGAGGGCGAGAACGGTCGCGTCGCCGGTGCCGTACGTCTTGGTCAGGTTGTTGGCTCGCGCGGCAACGCGAGTCTGTGTTGCAGTAGTCACAACTTCTCCTTGTCGGGGTTCTAGAGCTCTTGGCGCGAGAGGCGCCAGAGACCGGTCACGGTCGCCGCTACGAACAGGGCGCCGTTGGCTATCAATGCGGTGGGAAGCGATGCCGGAAGTTCCCCGGCACGGGCGACGGCGTCGGCGAGTTCGGGGAGGATCCAGGGCAGCACTGTCACGACCCCGACGGGCAACATGCCGCCGAGGAACTGCCCGGTGAGCAGCACGCCGATGCCGATCGCGGCGATGGGACCGCGGCTGTCGAACACCGTTCCCAGTGCGATGACGAGGGCCAGGTAGACCAGCACGTGCAGGCCTAGCAGTCCCAGGGCGCCGAGCATCGGCAGAATTGCCACGTCGTTGCCGGCGATGAAGCGGTCTTCGGCGAGGAACACCGCCCACGGGACGGTCAATGCGACGACGCCGAATCCGATTGCGTACGCGGTCAGCTTGCTGAGCAGGAACGACGTGCGCGTCACCGGCTTGGAGAGTATCCACGCGGCGGTGCCGCGCTGCTTCTCGCCGACGATCGCCCCCTGCGCCGTGACGATCACGCCAACCGCCGTGACGAGCGCGGTCACCGGCAAGAACACCCTCAGCGTGTCCTCGCTTGGATCCATGATCATCGCTAGCCCAATGACCCCGTTGATGAGCACCAGCCAGGTCAGCGCCTGCACCAGCCATTGCCTGGTGCCCCACCATTGGCCGAGCTCCTTGCCGAGCATCGGACCGAACCCGCGGCGCCAGCCACCGGTCGTAATCGGCCGTAGATGCTGTGTCGTGGGGTTGATCTGCGCCGGGGCCGAGATCGATGGTCCGGGGTTTGTGCTCATTGCGATCCACCTTCGTTGACGAGATCGATGAAGAGGTCTTCCAGGGATTGACGGGTGCGCCCGAACGACGCCACGGTCGTGTGGGGGTCGTCGAGCACGAGGCGCAGCAGTTCGGCGTCGGCGGCGCGATCGTCGTTGACCGTGACGTTCACCGTGGTCAGGGGGCCGGCCTGGTCGGCACGTACCGCCGTAACCCAGGGCCGGCTGCGAAGCCGTAAGGGGACGCCGTCGCCGTTTCCGTGCATCGTCAACGCGTATTCGGCAGTGTTGCCATGGAGCAGCTCGGTGATCGGCGCCTGCGCCACCATCCGGCCGCCATTGAGAATCGCGACCGTGTCGCTGACCCGCTCGACGTCGTCCAGGATGTGGGTCGAGTAGAAGATCGTCGTGCGGTCGCGGAGCCGGCGCATGATCTCCAGGACGTC
>DASUUU010000006.1:0-25496 GCA_036373915.1 Jiangellaceae bacterium
TGCCGTCCTTGAGCACGAGCGTGCCGGTGACGTGGCCGTCAGTGGGCTGGGTCTTCCAGGTCATCTCGGGCACCGAAGCCTGGTGCTCGAAGGGCGCGCCGGGAGCGGTGAGTGCGGCGGCGAGCGCATCGCGTTCAGCAGACCGGTCCGCCCACGGCCCGCCGACGAAGGCGTTGCTCGGGTTCGCGTACGAGTATCCGCTCCACCCGGCCGCGACGTTGCCGGCGGCGGTGGGCTGCAAGGTCTCCTCGACCTGCTCGACGGCATCCCCGACGGAGTTCAGGTAGAGCGCCGGGCCGTTGACCGCCTGGCGGTCGCCCTGCCAGTCGGCGACGACCTCGGTCCATTCGGAGAACATCTGGTCCTGCGGCGGCAGCCAGTTGCGCTTGTAGTTCATGGCCACGACCGTGTCCATGATCCCTTCCTCGAGCCAGCCCTTCCAGTCCTGCAGGACCTCGGCGTAGGTCCGGGTCTTCTCCCAACCGCCCACCGACTGCGGGCCGAAGCCGTACGTGATCCCGTCCATCGAGAGCCGGGCCTGCGGGTCGACCTCCCACATGCCCAGGTAGATCTTGCGTACCAGCGCGGTCACCTGGTCGCGGCGCCAGTCCAGCCACTCTGGGTCGTTGGCGGCCGGGACGTCGGTGCGGCCGGTCGCCGCCTGGAAGCGCGCGACGGACGTGTCGTTGTAACCCCAGTCGCTGTGCGTCGTGGTGGAGTTGAAGTCCGGGTAGCGCACGTAGTCGAGGTTGATGCCATCGACGTCGTACTCGCGCACGATGCTCTGGATCGCCTCGACGATGTAGTCGCGCGCATCGGGGTGGCCCGGGTCGACGTAAAGGTTGTTGCCGATCCGCTCGGCTCCGTCCACCCGCTTGTTGAGCCAGCGGTCGCGTCCCTCTGCCGTAAGGCCGTGCTGGTTCGACACGTGCTCAGGCGAGCTGTGCGGGATGGCGGAGTTCCACATGGTGTTGACGTTGACCCAGGCGTGGACCTCGATGCCGGCTTCGTGGGCCGTCTCGATGATCGCGTCGAGCGGGTCGTACGGTTCGGGCGCGATCGCGGCGTCGGTCCGCGGGTACAGGGCGCGGTTGCAGAAGCAGTCGTAACGCCGCGCAGTCTGTACGATCAGCGCGTTGGCGTTGATGGCGAGCGCATCCTCGACCAGTTGGTCGACCTGATCCTGGTTGTAGATGCCTTCGTTGAACGCGTCCACCCAGTAGCTACGCCACTGTTCGGGGGGATCGCCGTCGGCGCCGGCCGGTGCGGCAGCGCCGAAAGTGGCGGCCACCAGGCCGCCTAGCGCGAGGGCGGTGGTCAGTGCTCGGTTCATGGTTTGAGCCTCCAGTGGTTCGAGAACGCACGAATGGACTAGACCAACACCGCTGAACATAGGGCACCTTCGAGGAAACGTCTAGACCAAAAGACTGGTATTTGGCCGATTCACTGGCGTAGAGTCCTAGACCACTGGTGGGCCGTAGCTGCCGAGACTGGATGGGAAGCGACGTACCGGTAGCGGGCCACCGGACTCGGCCACAGCGGCCCGGCTGAAAGAGGGAGCAGTGCGCACCGCGAAATACCATTCGATCCGCGACGAGATCCTCGATCTCATCGCGGAGCTCAACGTCGGCGAAGCGCTGCCGCCTGAACGGACGCTCGCCCCGCAGTTCGGTGTGTCGCGGATGACGCTGCGCCGAGCCGTGGAGGAGCTTGTGCGTGAGGGCCGGCTCGTTCGCCGGCACGGCGCAGGTACGTTCGTCGCCGAGCCGAAGATCGCCCAGGGCATGGCGGTCACGTCGTTCTCCGAGGACATGCGGCAGCGCGGCGCAGTGCCGTCCAGCCGAACACTCGGAGTGGACGAGATACATGCCGGCGCCCAGTTGGGCCGGCTGCTGGAGATCTCGCCAGGAGCGAAGGTCGTGCGAGTCGTCCGCCTGCGCCTGGCAGATGGCGCGCCGATGGCGCTCGAGACCCTGCACGTCCCTCGATCGGTCGCCCCCGACCTGGACGGCGACGCGCTGGCCGAGCGGTCGTTCTATGAACTGCTCGCCGAGCGGTACGGCCTGGTGCTCGACGGTGGTGTACAGACCATCGAAGCGACGGTCACGGACGAGACCGAATCGGAGATCCTGGAGGTACCGGTTCACTCGCCGGCCTTCCTGTTCGAGCGGACGTCCCGGGCGGTCGACGGGCGCGTCGTGGAGTTCGTCCGCTCCGTGTACCGGGGCGACCGGTACAAGTTCCGGGTCGAGTTGCATCCGCACAGCGCTCCTGTGACGAGGTCTGAGTAGACGGTGACGGTTCTGGCAGTCGACGTGGGCCGGACGTCGTTCCGCGCCGCGGTGTTCGGCGACGGCGCACGACGGGCATCGGTTCAGCTCGATGGCGGCGCCACGCTGGCCGATGACGACGGCGTCCCGCGCCTGCTGCACCTACTGGAGACGGCGATACGCGCGCTCGGAGACGAGGCCATCGGAGAACTCGAGCACGTAGTGGTGGCCGCCGCCGGAGCGATCTTCCGGCCCGCGCTGGCCGAAACACTTGCGGACGCACTGGCCGAGGGCGGCTACGCGGCCCGAGCAGTCGTCGTCACGACGGACATCGTGGCCGCGCACTCCGGAGCGCTCGACGGTCGGTCCGGAGTCGTGCTCTCCGCGGGGACAGGCGCGGTGGCGTTCGGCGTCAGCGGATCGGGCAAGACGACACTGGTGGACGGCGGTGGTTACCTCATCGGCGACGCCGGCAGCGGGTTCGCCGTCGGCAGGGCAGGGTTGGCAGCCGCGATGCGGCACCACGACGGCCGGCGTGGCGGCTCCGAGCATCTTGCTCGGCTCGCGGTCGACCAGTACGGCCCACTGGCCGAGCTGCCGGGTCGGCTGCACAGCGACCCTGCTCCGGCCCGCTCGGTGGCATCGTTCGCGCCCGCCGTCGCCCAAGCCGCACGGGACGGCGATCCCGCCGCCGCCTCGATATGGCGAGACGCTGTGTCCGAGTTGGCGGATACAGCGATTGCGGCGTGCCGCGCCCTTGCCGACCAAGATCGCCGCATCGCCGTCACCGGAAGCCTGTTCGATCTAACTGATCTTGTGACCGATCCGTTCTCGGTCATCATGGCGGCCCGGCACCCGGGCGTCGTCGTACGCCGGGCAACGGGCGACGCCATCGTGGGCGCCGAGCGGCTGGCCAACGGGCCGGCAGGCGTCTACGAGAACCTGCTGTTCCGCCGGCCGTCGAGTCGTGACGGCCGACCCACCTGAGCAGCATGCAACGGGAAATCTACGGAAGGGAAAGGACAGTCATGAGTCTTGCCACGCGGAAGACACTCTCGCTGCTGGGAGGCGGCACTGCGCTAGCTCTGGTGCTCGCAGCCTGCGGCGGGGACGATGACGACGGCGAGGCCACATCGCCGGACGAGACCACTCCGCCTCAGGAGGAAGAACAGCAAGCCGAACTGTCCGGCGAGCTGACGGTCTGGATCATGGAGCCGGGCAACCCCGACGTGCAGGCCACCATCGACGGGTTCGGTGAGGACTTCGAGGCGATGCACGAGGGCGTCACGATCAACATCGACTACGTCCCGTGGGCCAACGCGCACGACCAGTTCACGACCGGCATCGCCGGCGGACAGGTACCCGACCTCGCCGAGATGGGCAACACCTGGACACCGGAGTTCGCGGAGGTCGGCGCGTTCGCACCGGTCCAGCCACCGGAGGGCGTCGAGTTCGTCGAGGGTCTTGCCCAGTCCGCCACCCTGGACGGCACGACGTACGGCTATCCCTGGTACGCCGGTGCCCGGGCGCTGATCTACCGCACGGACATCTTCGAGGAGGCAGGGGTGGACGTCCCGACCACCTGGGACGAACTGCTCGAGGTGGGTGACACCATCGCCGCGGAGACCGACGTCGCGCCGATCCGGCCGGCCGGCGGCTACCAGCACATGTTCCAGCCGCTGATCTGGAACGCCGGCGGCGACATAGCCACCCAGGAGGGCGGCAGCTGGACCCCCGGTTTCGACACCGAGGCCGGTCATGAGGCCCTGAGCTTCTTCGAGACGCTCTGGAAGAAGGGCTGGTCGCCGGAGGGCGCCGTCCAGTGGAACTCGGTAGACGTCCGCGACGACTTCGCCAACGAAGGCGCGGCCATGATGATCGGCGGCGGCTGGGACCTGCGCGCGATCCTGGGCGCCAACCCGGACCTGGAGGGCAAGGTCGGCACCGCGCTGATGCCCGCCGGCTCGGCCGGCAACCAGGACGTGTTCGCCGGTGGCAGCAACCTCGTGGTCTTCCAGGAGTCGCAGCAGCAGGAGCTGGCCAAGGCGTTCGCCGAGTTCATGATCGAGCCGGAGAACGCCAAGGCGTTCGCCGACCAGATCGGCTTCCTGCCCGGCACGGTTGGCGGTGTCGAGGAGACCGTCGGCGGCGACGAGCTGTTCGGCGTGTTCGGCGACCAGTTCGTGAACCACTCGCGGGCCTACCCGGTCGCCGGCTGGTGGGGCAAGGTCGAGGGCAACGCGACCATCCCCACCGAGCTCCAGCGGCTGATGCTCGGTGAGGTGACGGTCGAGGAGGCCGCCGCGAACATCGACGCGGGTATTGCCGACGCAATCGGCTGATGGGAACACCCCACGAAACCGCTCGCTCCGCAGGCTCCGCTCGCGCTTGCGCGGGGATCCGGGGATGAGCTCGACTCCACCGGGCCGGCGGCCGGGGACCACCACCCTCGCCGCCGGCCCACCGCCGGCGCCGGCCGAACCGCGGCCGAGTCGCTCCTACCGGCAGTTGTTCGACACCAGGCTGCTGCCGATCCTGCTCATCGCTCCGGCGATTGTCGTGATCGGCGGGCTGATCGGGTACCCCGTCATCCGCACCGCGTGGCTCTCGTTCACCGACGCAGACCTCTCCTCGCTCATCTCCGGAGAGATGTCGTTCATCGGGCTGGGCAACTACGTCGATGCGCTGAACGACCCGACCCTGCGCCGGGCGGCCATCGCAACCGTGGTGTTCGGCCTGGCCTGTGTCGTCGGCACCATGCTCGTGGGTATCGCCGTTGCCCTGCTGCTGAACCGAGCATTCCGCGGCAGGACGTTACTCGGCGTGCTCGTCCTGCTGCCGTGGGCCATACCGAATGTGGCAGCGTCACTGGTCTGGCGGTGGATCTTCCATGATCAGTACGGCGTGCTGAACTGGGCGCTGAGCTCGCTGGGCCTATCGTCGTTCGACGGGTTCGCGTGGTTCAACAACTGGTTCACCGCGTTCGTCGTCATCGGCGTGGTCGTCATCTGGCAGTCGTTCCCGCTGGTGTCGCTCGTGCTGCTGGCCGGCCTGCAGACCATCCCGGGCGACGTGATCGAAGCGGCCAAGATCGATGGCGCGACGGCGTGGCAACGGACCAGGCTGATCGTGCTGCCGATGCTCAAACCGCTGCTGCTCGTCCTGATAGTCATCTCGACGATCTGGGACTTCAAGATCTTCGACCAGATCTACATCCTCTCCGGTGGCGGCCCGGCTCGGCGTACCGAAGTGCTGGCCTTCACGGCGTACCGCGAGGCGTTCACTCAGAGCGACTTCGGGCTGGGCTCGGCGCTCGCCATGATCCTGTTCGTCATATTGATCATCGTGACCATCGTCTACATCCGGTTGATCAAGGACGAGGAGCAGACCAGATGACCGCCCTGTCCGCTGCGCGGCCCGTCATGACCGCCGCCCAGGCCCGCCGGAAGCGGCGTACGACGTCCGTCCTGACCTACCTGGCCGCGCTCGCCGTCGGCGTGTTCTCGGTGTTCCCGCTGTTCTGGATGGTGCTCACCTCGGTCAAACCGCAATCAGAGATCGTCACTCCCGAGCCGGTGTGGTGGCCGTCGTCTTTCGAGTTCGACCGCTACCCGTACGTGCTCGATGCCGGCTTCACGACGTACCTGCGCAACTCGCTGCTGGTAGCGGCCGGAACGACGCTGCTCGGCCTCGTCGTGGCGACGTTCGCGGGATATGCGCTCGCCAGGTTCAACCTGCCGCTGCGCCGGTACCTGGTGCTGTTGATCCTCACGACGCAGCTGTTCCCCCTCGTCGTCCTGCTCATCCCGCTGTTCATCGTGATGCGCAACCTGGGCCTGCTCGGCAGCCTTTGGGGTCTTGTCATCGCCTACCTGGCGTTCATCACCCCACTGACCATCTGGATCCTGCGCGGGTTCTTCCTATCCATCCCGACCGATCTCGAGGAGGCCGCGCAGATCGACGGGTGCACCCGCTTCGGCGCAATGTGGCGGGTGATCCTGCCACTTGCCGGCCCCGGCATCGCAGCGTCCGCGATCTTCGCCTGGATCGCCGCGTGGAACGAGTTCCTCATGGCGCTGACGTTCATCCGGGCGGACGAGCAGCGCACCCTGCCCGTGGCGCTGGCGCAGTTCGCCGGTCTCGAGCAGACGGACCACGGCGCGATCATGGCGGCGAGCACCATGTTCACCGTCCCCGTCGTGATCTTCTTCTTGTTCGTGCACAAGAGGCTGACGACCGGGATGGTCGCCGGCGCCGTCAAGGGGTGAGTTCGTCATAGCAATAGGCACCAGCTACTTCGGCAACCGGATCCTCCGGCATGTCGCCGCTGACATGGACGGGCTCGCCGAGCAGGGCTTCACCGGGGTGCTGCACACGTACTCCGAGAACGACCTGGCCTACTACCGCGACCAGATGACCCGCATCGTCGCCGCATCGCATGCTGCCGGACTCGAGGTGCAGGTCGGACCGTGGGGGCTGGGCGGTGTGTTCGGGGGAGAGGCCGAGTCGATCTTCGCCGTCCGGCACCCCGACCTGGGGCAGGTGTTCGCCGACGGGCGCCGAGTGGGTTCGCCGTGCCCGACGCGGCCGGAATTCCTGGCGTACGTTCGCGAGTGGGCGACGGCCGCCGTGGAGTCCGGTGCCGACCGGATCTTCTGGGACGAGCCGCACTGGGCGCACCCGAAGCGGTTCGGCGAACCGCCGGAGAACTGGACCTGCGTCTGCGACTCGTGCCGGCGGCTGTACTCCGACCGTTACGGCGAGCCGATGCCGCGGGAGCTCGCGCCCGAGGTCCGGGCCTTCCGCGAGGCGGTCCTGGTCGAGTTCCTCGCCGATCTCGTGGCGCACGTCGATTCGCTCGGCGGACGGTCGACCATCTGCCTGCTGCCGCCGGTGCAGGGCCACCACGTCGGCATCGACGACTGGGAGCAGGTCGCGACGATCAGCGGTCTGGACACCCTCGCCACCGACCCGTACTGGTCGTTCTTCGATCTCGGCGTCACGGAGTTCGTGGGCGGGCAGTCGGTTCGGCTGCGCGAGCTGGCCGACGCGCGGGGGTTGCGATCGCAGATCTGGATCCAGGGCTTCCAGCTCGGCCCGGAGCAGGCCGGCGAGATAGCCGATGCGGTGGACGCCGCGCGATCGGCCGGGGTGGACGAGTTGTGGACGTGGGGGTACGAGGCATGCGGGCATATGAGCTACCTGGGCACCAGGGAGCCCGAGACGGTGTGGCGTGAGCTGGTGGACGCCCTGACGGGGAGGCGTGCTTGATGGGCGAGGAGCTGGATCGACTCGACACCGAAGGGCGGCTCCCCGAAGCCGCCGATCTGGACCGGATGAGCACTCTGGAGCAGCTCGAGCTGATGGCCAGGCAGGACAGGATCGCCGTCGAGGCGGTGGCCGCGGCGCGAGGCCAACTCGCGCGGGCCGTCGACCTGGCGGCGGAGCGGCTGCGGCGGGGCGGCCGGCTCATCGAGCTGGGCGCAGGGACGCCTGGGCGGCTCGCCGTGCTCGACGCGGCCGAGTGCGGGCCCACTTTCGGCGTGGAAGAGCGGGTGATCGCGGTCATGGCCGGTGGCTCGGACGCGGTGCGCAACGCGATCGAGCGCAGCGAGGACGATTTCGACCTCGGCGTCACCGATGTGCGCAATCTGGACTTGGGACCGGACGATGTGCTGGTCGCGGTCAGCGCGTCGGGTCGGACTCCGTACGTGCTCGGGGCCGTCGAGGTGGCCCGCGGCACGGGCGCGCTGACCATCGCCGTGGTGAACAATCCGGGTTCGGCGCTCGCCTCGATCTGCGACGTCGCCGTCGAGGCGCTGACCGGGCCGGAGATCGTCTCCGGCTCGACTCGGCTGAAGGCCGGCACTGCGCAGAAGCTCGTCCTCAATACGATCTCGACGCTGGTCATGGTCCGGCTCGGCCGGACCTTCGGCGACCTGATGGTCGACGTCCGGGCGTCGAACGCCAAACTGCGCCGCCGGGCGCAACGGATCGTGATGGAGGCGACGGGCGCTTCGGAGGACAAGGTTGCCGCGGCTCTCGAGGCGGCCGGCGGCGAGGCCAAGGTGGCGCTCGTCATGCTCCTGGCGGGGGTCGACGCCGCCGTCGCGCGCACTCGCCTTGCCGATTCGGACGGCCACGTCCGGCTCGCCGCCGCAGCCACCCCCCCACGCTGATCATGCAACTCTGGTGCGACACGCCGATTTGCCGGTTATGTCCCGTCCCGGCCAACCCGGACATTTCGGCGTGTCGCACCAGAGTTGCATGATCAGCGCGGGAGAGGGGCAGGGAGGAAGGTGTGGCAGTGCGGGTACTGGGATTGATGTCCGGGACGTCGGTGGACGGGGTCGACGCCGCCGTAGCCGATCTGGTCCTCGAGGGAGACGTCGTCCGGATAGGGCTGGCCGGGCACACGACGCTGCACTGGCCGGGGTCGCTGCGGGACCGGATCCTGGACGTCCTCGTTCCGGCCCGTACATCGGTCGCGGAGATCTGCCGGCTCGACCGCGACCTCGGCGTGGCGCTCGGCGAGATCGCTACGGCGGCTCTCACTGAGCTGGACGCGGGCCCGGTGGACCTGGTGGCAAGCCACGGCCAGACGATCCACCATGACGTGGGCCCGGACGGAGCAGTGCGGGGGACGCTGCAGATCGGGCAGCCGGCGGAGATCGCCGAACGGGTCGGCGTGCCGGTGGTCGCGGACTTCCGGGTGCGGGACGTCGCCGCAGGCGGACAGGGGGCGCCGCTGGTGAGCATCCTGGATCAGTTGCTGCTGTCCGGCTCGGGCGAGCCGGCCGGCCTGCTCAATCTCGGTGGCATCGCCAACCTGACGGCTGTGCGTCCCGGCCGGCCGACGATCGCGTTCGACTGCGGTCCGGCCAACGCGCTGCTCGACGCGGCGCTCGCCCAGGCGACCGGAGAACGGTACGACGCCGGTGGCGCACGCACCGCGCGCGGCACGGTCGACCAGGCGCTGCTGGATGTCCTTCTCGACGACCCGTACCTGGCCGCAGCACCGCCCAAGTCCACCGGCAAGGAACGGTACAACCGCGAGTTCCTCGGCTCGGCGCTGCAACGGGCACCCGTTCGGGACCTGGACGACCTGCTGGCGACCATTGCTGAGGCAGCGGCCGCGGCCGTGGGTGCCGACGTCCGGCAACTCGGGCTTACGCGGGTGTGGGCGTCCGGCGGCGGAGTCCACAACGCCGGCCTGATGGCAGCGCTGAACCGGCGGCTCGAGGCGGTCGGTGCGACGCTTGCGACCACGGCTACCCTGGGCCTTCCCAGTGATCACAAAGAGGCCTACGCATTCGCCCTGCTCGGTTGGCTGACCTGGCACGGCCTGCCGGGTTCGC
Source organism: Jiangellaceae bacterium (assembly GCA_036373915.1). Classification (GTDB taxonomy): domain Bacteria; phylum Actinomycetota; class Actinomycetes; order Jiangellales; family Jiangellaceae; genus JASLBX01. Next base: position 9,629 of record DASUUU010000006.1, read on the forward strand.
TGGCCAGCTGCACCGGTGCGTCGGGCGGGCGAATTCTGGGGACGGTCGTGCCGGGAAGTGAACCCCTGCGACTGCCCGAGCCGGAACCGATGATGCCGAGCCGGCTGGTAGTCGAATCCCGGTGATTAACTGGTCAGGGGTTGGGGGAGGGTGGCTTCCTGAAGCCGGGCGAGGACTTCGATCATCCGCTGCAACCGCTCCAGTTCGGTTCGATGAAACGCCGGACCCTCGACTCGCGCCACCGTCAGTACCTTGCCGGCGGGCAGCGGAGCACGGGCCAGCCGGGCGTCGTCGGTCTCAGCGACAACCCGGGGCGGCCGCCGGGCAGGCAGCGGCACACTGGGCGGTGCTCCGACACTCGCCTGTGAGATGGCGCCGGTGGCGTCCGTCACGCATGCCCAGTCAGCAGCGAGTACCAGGGGCGCGGCGTCGGTGAGCGTGACGGTGGCCCGGCGCGGGTTGGCGACCATCTGCGTCACGATGTCGATCTCGGGTTGGGACTCCGCCGTGTTTCGTTCGGTCCACACGCCGAGCACTTTGACGCCGGGCGTGGACCGCAAGGCGGACAGCAACCGATCCCTCGGCTGCCCTCGCCATTCGAGCGTGATGTCATCGAGCGCCCGGCCCGCACCTCGCTCGAGCACCGCGATCTGGGCGATGTCGGCGCCAAGGACGCCGAGGGTCCACGTCACCCGGGCCAGCGAACCCGGTTGATCGGGTAGCTCGATTCGCACTCGTAACACCACGGCTCCCCGTCTCGTCCGTTCGTTGTACGACCAACGGTGCCCGGGCAGCGTTGCCACGGTGTTGCCGGCGCGTTGCGGAGCGGGGTCAGCCGGCCGCGTCGGGATCGGCCCGACGGTGCCGGCCGGCGCGGCGAGGCCGGGAACGTTCTTGCGCCGGTTCGTCCTCTGATTCCCGGAAGGTCAACAGCAGCGGAGCGGTGTCGATGTAAAGGTGGCCGTTTCGCTTGTCGGAGTCGGCGCTCCCGAGCAGGGGTGCCGCGGGCGGCTCAGCGTCGGAGCGGACTGGCCGAAGGAACGTCCGCTCGCGCCGAGGGGACGGCGAGTCGCCGGCCGGAGCGGTCGGTGCGGGCGGTGCCGGCGGTTCGTGAGGCGACCGAGCGGCCTGGGGTGCGTGCGCGGCAAAAGGTTCGGTGCCGTCGGCGTCCCGGCCCTTCTGGTCGTGGACGGAGGCGTCGACCGGGCCGTCGACCGGGCCGTCGGCTGGGCCGCTCATGGAGCCGTAGGCCGGGTCGCCCACAGCGGCGGCTGCGGCGCCACCAGCCGAGACCTCCATGGGGCCGTCGGCTCCGCCGCCCGCAGGGCTGTCCACCGGGCCGCTGACCGGGCTGTCTACCGGGCCGCTGACCGGGCTGTCCCCCGGGGTGTCCACTGGGCTGTTGTCTGCCCGGCCGTCCACTGGACCGTCCGCCGGGTGGTGTCCGGCATCCGCGTCATTCCCCGTGTCGTCCCCGGCCGGTGCCATAGCCGATGTCGTATCGCGATCGACGGGCCTTGGTGGGAGCTCTGGAGAACTCGAAGGCTGTTCGTCTTCGGCGCGATCCGGGCCGAGGGCCGGGGTGCGGTTCGCTCGCCGGCGGCCACGGCGCCCGCCGCGGGGGCCCGGGAATCCCTCGAGGTCACCGTGTGGAGCGTCGATCCACTCGACACTCGTGGCTTCGCCATGCCCGTGCACGGCGAGCATGTCGTCCATCGAGTTCCACATGCTGGTAGCGGGATGGTTGGAGCACCAGCGCAGGACGACATGACCGTCGGCGAACGTGACGCCGTACGCCACCACGCCGATACCGGACACTCCTGTGTAGTCGACATGGCGGATCAGGGCGAACCGTCGCGGCAGCACGAATAGTCACCTGGCGCCGATCCGGCGCTTACGCGTGCGCTCCCCGAGCATGTACCTTTCCCCAACCACTGATCCATCCTTGTGCATCGGGCGGCATATTGTCACTACCCCCTGCCGGTGGTCGCCACCAGGTGGGTCCACCATGACGAATCGTAGGCAGACGCCTCCCGTGCGGATCAGCCCGGCTCGCGGGTGGGTGCCGGTCGACGGTCTCCCCACAGGTATCGCGGGCCTGGACCCGACGCGGCGGCTCGATCACCGGGGTTGTAGAGGTTGCACTTGGTCAGCGACAGGCAGCCGCAGCCGATGCAGTTGTCCAGCTCATCGCGGAGTCGCCGGAGTTCGGCGATTCTCTCGTCCAGAACGGCTCGCCAGTTCGAAGAGAGTTGCGCCCAGTCGCCCGCCGTCGGTGTCCGCTGGCTGGGCAAGGTATCCAGCGCGGCGCGAATGTCGTCAAGGCTGAGACCCACGCGCTGGGCCGCCCTGATGAAGGCCACCCGGCGGAGTACGGAGCGCTCGTATGTTCGGTGTCCACCGGAGGTGCGCTCAGAGTTGATCAAGCCCTTCGACTCGTAGAAGCGAAGGGCGGACGAGGCGGCACCGCTGCGAGCCGCAAGTTCGCCGATCGTCAGTCGTACCAATGTTGCTCCCTGAACCTCTAGTCGACTTTAACTTAGCGTGCTTGCACTTCGGCACACGTGAGTTCCGAGTTGGTCACAAACCGAAAACGCAGGGCCAACCAATCCGGCCCGTTGCGGGTCCGATGTACTAGAACCGGATATGAGCTCGACCGAGGAGAGATGCATGGACGCCAACCACGACGTCGATCGCATGGTTGCCGACGCGGTACGCAACATCCGTGACCGCTTCGGTGCCGCCGGCTTGCGAGACCTCGTCGCCGTGGCGACGACCGAACTGCGCCGAGCCGAGCAGGCTGTCGATGGTGCTGCTGCTCAGGACACCGCCGACGTGGCCGACACCCAGGCGTGGATGGCGTTCACCGGGGAAGACTTCGACGGCCGCTGAGCCGGTCTAAAACTGATCGAGGCGGGCGTCGCTAGGCCGCTCGCAACGTCTCGAGGAACTCCCGGGCCCATCGGTTGACGTCGTGCTCGACCACGTGCTCGCGTAGTCGGCGCATCCGATCCTCTGCCTCGGCGGGATCGATTCGCATCGCTATGAGCATCGTCCGCTTGAGCCCGTCGATGTCGTGCGGGTTCACCAGGAACGCACCGTCCAGTTCGTCGGCGGCGCCGGCGAACTCGGATAGCACCAGCGCACCGCGGAGGTCGGTCCGGGCTATGACGTACTCCTTGGCCACCAGGTTCATCCCGTCCCGTAGCGGCGTGACCACCATGACGTCGGCCGCCCGGAGCAGCGATACCAGTTCGGCCCGTTCGTACGACGAGTGGAGGTAGTGGACGGCAGGCACACCGATCCGGCCGTAGTCACCGTTCATCCGTCCTACCTGCAGCTCTATTTCATCGCGCAGGTTCTGGTACGCCTCTACCCGCTCCCGGCTGGGGGTGGCCACCTGGACGAAGACCGCCTCATCCGGGGTGACCTCGCCGTCCGCCAACAGTTCCCCCCACGCCTGCAGCCGGTGCCGGATGCCCTTGGTGTAGTCCAGCCGATCCACACCGAGCAGCACGTGCTCGGGTGAGCCGATCTCTTCGCGGATCTCCGCGCTACGCGCCCGAACGGCAGGTTCGCGAGCGAGTCGCTCGACCTCCTTGACCTCGATCGAGATCGGGAATGCGCGCGCCAGGACCTTGCGCCCTTCGTGCTGCACGACCCTGTCGTCCACGGTGGTCGCATCGGTGAAGCGGGTGCAGAGCGCGACGAAATTGTCCGCCGCGCCGGCGCGCTGGAAACCGACCAGGTCCGCCCCGAGGAGTCCTTCCAGAATCTGACGTCGCCATGGCAGTTGGGCGAACAGCTCCACCGGTGGAAACGGGATGTGCAGGAAAAAGCCGATCTTCAGGTCCGGCCTCAGGTCGCGCAGCATGCGTGGCACCAGCTGGAGCTGGTAATCCTGGACGAACACCGTGGCGGCGTCGTCGGCAATCTCCGCGGCGGCCTCCGCGAAGCGCCGGTTCACGCGCACGTAGGCATCCCACCACTCGCGGTGGTACTCGGCCGGGACGATCACATCGTGGTACAGCGGCCATAACGTCGCATTCGAGAAGCCCTCGTAGTAAAGGCGAATGTCGGGACCGGACAGCGGGACTGAAACCAAGTCCATGTCCTCCGACGAGAACGGCGACGGGGCGTCGTCGGCGCTGCCAGTCCACCCCACCCAGGCACCCTGGTAGGCCCGCATGACGGGAGCCAATGCGGTAACCAGACCTCCCGGACTTCGTCGCCAGCGGATCTGCCCGTCGGGATCGGTCACCCGATCGACCGGGAGCCGGTTGGCGACAACGATGAAGCTACTCGCGCCGGTCTGCACCTGTTCGTCCTCCTCGCCTCCGTAACGTTAGCCAACGTTCAGCGGTCACGAAGGCACGTCCATCGTCTCACTTGCCGGCATGGTGTGGTAGGTACTCGGCCTGTCGTGCAACGTGTGAACATCTCCTCTCATAACATTGCGTCCATGGACGATCGCCCCGCTGCCCGAGCTTTTGATCATGATGAACTCAGTGAACGCGATCGCGCAATCCTCGCCTTCGAGCGGCAGTGGTGGAAGTACGCAGGTGCGAAGGAGCAGGCCATCCGCGACTCACTCGGCATGCCTGCCACGCGCTATTACCAGGTGCTCAACGCCCTGATCGACCGTCCGGCGGCACTGGCGCACGATCCGATGCTCGTCAAGCGGCTGCGCCGGCTCAGGTCGGCCCGGCACGGCGCCCGCAGCGCGGAACGGCTGTCCGGTCGTGCGCGGCCCGCGACGGGTGGCGTACCCTCCTGACGCTGTGACCGAACGTTCGCGTTTCGACCGGGCCTGGCCATCGTTGCTGGCGTTGGTCGGGACGGTGGCGGTCGTGCTGGCCCTGCTCTGGGCCTTCGGAAGCGACATAGATCCCGACCGCACTGACGACGAACCGGTAGCCGAAGACGGCGAACTGCCCGACGCCGCCGCTGACGAGGAGGCCGAGGCGGCGGGCGAGGAGACCGAGGCGACCGAGTCCGAGGCGCCGGACGAGGAGGCCGAGCCGCCGGCCGATCCGGTGACGGCCCCACCCGAGCTGCTAACTCCTGTCGGCATCTTGAACGGCACGTCGATCACTGGGCTGGCCGGCCGCGCGCAGCAGCGGTTCGAAGACGGCGGGTGGTTGGTGCCCGCCATCGACACTACGAGTCGTGAAATCGAGGCCACGACCGTGTTTTACCCGCCCGGGCTGGAAGAATCTGCCGAGGCTCTGCAAGCTCAGTTCCCCGAGATCGTCCAGATTGCTCCGACCGAACCAGGGCTCGCTCAAGATCGTCTTGTTGTCGTCCTGGCGCAGGATTACGCCGAGGCGATGGGCGAGACATGATGGGTGAGCTGCCGAGCCCGGCAACGCCGCGAGCCCGGTCGGCGCTGGCGGCAGCGATAGCAGAACCGGCCCGGACCCTTGTCGCCATGGACTTCGACGGGACTCTCGCTCCGATCGTGGCCCGCCCCGAGGACGCGGTCGCCCATGTCGACGCGTCCGACGCGATGGCCGGCCTGGCGGCCGCGGGTTTCCGGATCGCTGTGATCACTGGCCGGCCGGTGGCGGACGTCCTGCGACTCGGCCGCGGTTTCGCCGATGTGCCCGGCTTGGTGATCTACGGCCACTATGGTCTGGAGCAGTGGGTTGACGGAGAGTTGACGACCCCGGAAGTACACCCGGGGATCGCGCCGGCCAAGGCCGCGGCGCGGGCACTGGCAAGTGCTCACGAGGGCGTTGACGTAGAAGACAAGGACCACTCGGTCGCTCTGCACACCCGTAACGCCCCGGATCCGGGTGCCGCTTTCGCCGACCTGCGCTCGCGTGCCGGGCAGATCGGAGCGGAGAACGACCTCGAGGTCGTCCCCGGCCGGTTCGTCCTGGAACTGCGCCCGCCTGGCATGGACAAGGGTGGAGCGCTCCGCAGGCTCGTCGCCGAGTCGGGCGTGCGGGCCGTCGTCTTCGCTGGGGACGATCTCGGCGACCTGCCGGCGGTGCGGGCGCTGCGCGAGTTGGATGTCGACGGTGTCGTCGTCTGCAGCGACTCGGCCGAGACTCCGGACGAGCTGCGCCAGGCGGCCGACGTCGTGGTCGACGGCCCGGAGGGCGTGATCGAGTTGCTGCGGTCAATGGCCTGACACGCCTACGCGGATTGCCACGTCCAGGTCATGGTCGCGGTGAGCGGCCGATCGGGGCTGACCAGGAACGGCTCCAGGTTGAGCGCGTCGGGCGGTCCGGTCTGCGGCTCGACGCACAACGCATCGAGCGGTTCGGTGTAGACGACGCCGTATCTCGTGTCGCTGGAGATCGCCACTGACAGGGCGCCCGGCCAGGTGAGCGTGACGGGCCACCGAACTCCGTCGAAGCAGTCGTCCCACGGCTCGTCGGCTATCGGCCCGCGCTCCCCGGTGGGAATGCCGACCGCATCCCGGACGAGCATCGACTCCGCGTCGAAGCTCAGCTCGACCGGGTCGGCGCCGGGCGCCAGGCGCCGCCGGAACCACGGATGCCAGCCGACGGATGCGGGGAAGGCCTCGTCGTCTGCGTGCACCTCGGCCCGGAACTCGGCGACGCTCTCGCCGAGGCGGATGACCTGCCGGACGAAGCCGCGCCAGGGCCAACGGTCGTCCAGCGGGCACTCGACGATGACGGAGTCGCCGGCGGCGTCGGCCACCCACCAAGGTCGATCGGCCACCGTGCCGTGGATCGCATGTGGACCCCAGTTGATGGGCAGGTGGTGTTCCTGCCCGCCGTGGGTGAACCGTCCGTTCCTGATCCGCCCCGCCCATGGCGCCATGACGAAGCTGCCCCAGTGGAACGGGCTCGTGGGGTCCTCGTGCGCGAGCAGTTCGACACCACCGACGGACAACCGGGTGACACGGCCGCCGCCGTCCAGGTCCAGGTGCATGGCGGCGTCGCCGCTGCGGATTGTGGTCTCACGGTCCATGCTCAGAACTCCCCGCCGACACCGCGCCGGAACACCGGCCGGAGTGGACGCTCCAGGTATCCACCGTCGACCAGGCCGGCGCGAACTTCGAAGACGTTCCGGGACGCCAGGTCGCCGGTACGCAGCCACGACCAGCCGGCCGCGATCGCGTAGAGCACGAGCATGACAGGGCCGAGGCAGAAGGCGTACTGAGTCGCATGCCGCGCCTCGTGGATGAGCAGCCTCGGCCGGCGGTCGAGATACTCCTCGCCGCGTTTGAACAGCACTACGTTGCCGAGGGTGAACGCCGGTGCGGGCGGCACCGGAATCCGGTAGCGGTAGCCGAGCAGGAGTCCTCCCGGGCCGACCTTGAGCCGGGCCCTGCCGGCCAGCGCGAGAGCCAGGCCGAGTGCCGTGGACATGTTGATCACATTGATCACCAGGCGGACCCAATGCGCGGCCTTCACGGTCGCCATCTTCCCATGCGAGGTCACGGCTCGACCGGCAGCGGCCGACTTGTCGCATCACTCTGTCGCATCGCTCTGGGGCCGCAGCGCTCGAGGTGGCACTGGTCGACCGGCAGTCCGTCGCAGAGTTGGGCAGTCCGTCCGTCTCGGATAATAGGACGACCGTCTCAGAGTCCGGATGCGCGAGCGGCGCTCCAGCGCTGCTGCGTAGAGTCGCCAGCAACTTCATCCAGAGGGGCAGAGGGATCCGGCCCGCCGAAGCCCCGGCAACCACCGCGTTGCGGAAGGTGCCAATTCCGGCCCGCCAGCTGGCGGGAGAGATGAGGGAGGTATCTCGCGTTGACTGTCACCGTCGACTCCACCCCGGCGGCGAGTTCTGGACGCAACCCCGACCTCGGACCGGCCAACGGCCTGTCATGTCGGGAGTGCGGAGCCATCTCGCCGCTCGGCCCGTTTTACGCCTGCACCGAGTGCTTCGGACCGCTGGAGGTCGCGTACGACTACGGTCCCGTGACGAAGGAGCAGATCGAAGCCGGCCCGAAGTCCATCTGGCGCTACCGCGACCTGCTGCCGGTGCCGTCCGGCGTAGCGGGCATCCCGAACACCGATCCCGGCTTCACCCGGCTCGTCCGCGCTGACAATCTGGCCCGCGAACTGGGCGTCAAGACGCTGTGGATCAAGGACGACTCGGGTAACCCGACTCACTCGTTCAAGGACCGCGTCGTGGCCGTTGCGCTCGCCGCCGCCCGCGAACTGGGATTCACCGTGCTGGCGTGCCCGTCGACAGGCAATCTGGCCAACGCGGTCGCCGCCGCGGCGGCCAGGGCGGGGATTCGCAGCTATGTCTTCGTACCGTCCAACCTGGAGCGCCCCAAGATCGTCACGTCGGCTGTGTACGGGCCGACGCTGGTGGCGGTCGACGGCAACTATGACGACGTCAACCGGCTGGCGTCTGAGCTGGCCGGCGAGCACGAGGATTGGGCGTTCGTGAACGTCAACGTCCGACCGTACTATGCCGAGGGCTCCAAGACGCTCGGCTTCGAGGTTGCCGAGCAGCTCGGCTGGCGGCTGCCGTCGCAGGTCGTGATTCCGGTCGCCAGCGGCGCCCAGTTGGTCAAGGTCGACAAGGCCTTCGGTGAGCTGCTCGCGCTCGGTCTGGTGGACGGCGAACCGCCGCGGATCTACGGCGCGCAGGCGGCCGGCTGTAACCCGGTGGCGGCAGCGTTCAAGGCAGGTCATGACGTCGTACGTCCCGTCCGGCCGGACACCATCGCCAAGTCGCTGGCCATCGGCAACCCGGCCGACGGGCCGTACGTCCTGGATGTGGCCCGCCGGACGGGTGGCGAGGTCGAGGACGTGAGCGATGACGAGATCGTGGCGGGAATCCGCCTGCTGGCTCGCACAGAGGGCATCTTCGCCGAGACCGCCGGCGGGGTGACGGTCGCCGTGCTCGCCAAACTGTTGCGCGAGGGCTTGCTCGATCCGGATGCGGAGACCGTCGTCTTCAACACCGGGCAGGGGCTGAAGACGCTCGATGCTGTCGCGACGGCCGTCGGGCCTACGGCGACCATCCCGGCCACGATCGAAGCATTCCACGCCCTGGAGGTACCGTCCCGATGAGCAGCACTGTCACTGTCCGCGTGCCGACGATCCTGCGGACGTACACGGCCGGCGAGTCCGATGTGGCGGTCGAGGTCGGCGAAGGCGCGACCCTCTCCGACGTCGTGCAGGCACTGGATGCCGGCTACCCGGGCATCGCGGGCCGGGTTCTCGACGACGCGGGGCAGGTCAGGCGATTCGTCAACGTGTACGTGAACGACGACGACGTCCGGTTCGCCTCCGGCCTCGAGACTCCCACGCCGGACGGCACGAAGGTCTCGATCATTCCTGCCGTCGCCGGAGGGTGAGCCGGCGAGGTCGCGGTGTGAAGAACTGCCGGACCGACCTTGATTGGAATGGCGCTATGTCGCCTATATCGGGCGGCAAGCCGGGATCGATCCGGCAGTTCTTCACGGTAGGCTGCTGAGCGGCTGATCAGACAGCGACCCGGCCCCGTAGCACAAGGGTGCGCTTGACGGTCTCGACCACCCAGTCCTTGTCGCCGAGTACGTGCTCGTACGCGAAACGCAGGACGAGGAATCCGTGGGCCACCAGAACGGTGTATCGGCGCGCGTCCCACTCGAGCTGCCCGCGGTGGCCGTGAAACAGGAAGCTGTCCGCTTCCAGCAGTACGCCGGTGACCGGGTCCCCGAGATCGACCCTGGCCAGCACCTCGCCACTGGCCGCCTTGGCGGCGTACTGCGGCTCGAAGAAGATGAGGCCCGCCTCGATGAGCAATGCTCGAAGTGCCGACTCGAGCGGTGAGTGCGATCGCTCGTCGCAGAGCGCGGCGATGCGCCGGGCTTGGCGGGATCCGGGGCCGCGCAGCTTGGCCGCGGCCTCGATGAGCACCGGCTTGGTGACCATCCGGACGCGGACGGCGGTGTCGGCGATCGCCAATGCTTCGTCGAACCTGCAGGTGCGTGAGCAGTCGAGAACAGTCTGGAGCGGCCGCGTCGTACGTCCGTCGGTGGCGTCAGGGAGCAGGTCGGCGTAGTGGACCTTGGTGTTCTTCGGGATCTCCCGCACTTTCGTTGACTTCGGCACGGTGACGTGTGTGATCTCGGTCTGGTGCAGAACGCCGAGTTCCCAGACCTCGGCTGCGGTGACGTGTGAGTAAACACCTGGCGGAACGGACTCCGGCTCTGGAAGGCTGGGCAGCCGGTAGACACCTCGGCCGATCCGGACGATCTCCTTGTCGCGGACAGCCCGTTCGAGCGCGCGCTGCGACACATGCTCGCGCAGTTCGATCCATCGGGCGGTCCCGCCCAGCATGGTGATCGCTGTGGCGACATCCATGGCGCGCGATCATGCCGTTGATCGAGAGTCTTGGGAAGGTCCACGATCGGAGTGTGAAGAACTGCCGGATCGATCGAGATCGTAATAGACATATGTCGCTTAAGTCGGGCGACTAACCAAGATCAGTCCGGCAGTTCTTCACGGGCAGCGCGGATGAATTGCATTCAGCCGACGGTGACGTCGTTCAGGCCGAACGTCTGCTCTAGCCAGGGGAATCCCCACGAGAACAATGCGACCGCGATCGCCGCCACCAGCACCAAAGCGATCAATGCCCGGACCGGCCACGGGCCGGGCAGATGCCGCCAGACCCACGCGTACATCAGATCTCCTCCCCGCTGGTGAGCACGCCGCTGACGAACATCCGCTGACTTGAGCCGTACCTCGGGTGGCACGTCGTCAGAGTGATCCGGCGCTCTGTCGGTTCGGCCTCCGCGGCGGCGCCGGGCACGGGGGCGACGACCCACACGTCCGAGGGGTCGATGACGGTGGGAGTCCGGTCGACGGTGTACGTCCACACACCGTCGGCCCGCTCGATCTCTATCGTGTCTCCTGCCTGAATTCGATCGAGGTTGTGGAACGGCGCGCCGTGCCCGGAGCGGTGGCCGGCGATCGCGAGGTTGCCGAGTTCACCGGGCATGGCCGACTGCGGGTAGTGGCCCGGCCCGCGGCTCAGGCTTTCGAGATCGACTTCGTCGACCACGACCCACTCCCAGTCATTGCCGAGCCGGGGAATCCGGATGATCCCGAACACCTCGTCGACCTCGGCAGGGGCGTCGGCCTCGGAAGGCGCGTCCGCCTCGGCAGGGGTGTCGGTCTCGGCAGGAACCTCGTCCGGAGAAGCCTCCGTCGACTCCTGCACCGGCTCCCAGAGCGTCTCGATCCGCTCGCGCATCTCGTCCTGTGCCCGCTCGGTCTGGATGCCAGTGCCCCACAGCACGTAGGCGACGTAAAGCAAGATCAGAAAGCCTGCGGTCAACAACAATTCGCCGAGGATTCCTGCGGCCTTGCTGACCGTTCCGCGCCCGCGCGGACGTACGTTACGGACGCTTCGGCGCATCTGTTGAGGGTACTGGATCAGCGTGTAAGGTCATCCCCGGTCGGGGTGACGCGACCGCGCGGAACCAGGCACGCAAGACCTCCCGAACACGGGGCATGGGGTGGGTGGAGCGGGCACGACCCGGGCCCCGGACACCGGTGGGGCTCGACGACGCCCCTGCACAGGGAGAGGTAATGGCTCAGGGCACGGTGAAGTGGTTCAACTCCGAGAAGGGCTACGGCTTCATCGCTGTAGACGGCGGGAACGACCTCTTCGTTCACTACACCGCAATTCAGATGGATGGCTACCGCAGTCTCGAGGACGGTCAGCGGGTGGAGTTCGAAGTAGGTGAGGGCCCCAAAGGCCCGCAGGCGGAGCAGGTGCGGATCGTCTGAAGATCAGCACCGAGTACGGCCCGGTCCTCTTGGGACCGGGCCGTTCCGCTTGCCGGCCTCGTAGGCTGGCGGCGTGACGGATGTCGTTGTCGTCGGTTCTGGCCCCAACGGGCTGGCCGCCGCAGTCATCATGGCTCGGGCGGGTCTGCAGGTCGAGGTGTTCGAGGCGCAGGACACCATCGGCGGCGGCGCCCGCACACTCGAGCTCGGCCTGGCCCCAGGTGTCCGGCACGACCTCTGCTCCGCCGTTCACCCGATGGCCGCCGCGTCCCCGCTTTTCAAGCAGTTCGATCTGGCGGCGCGCGGTGTCGAGCTCCGGTACCCGGAGGTGTCGTACGCCCAGCCGCTGGACGGCGGCCGAGCCGGGATCGCCTACCGCGACCTGAACCGGACGGTCGAGGGCCTCGGCGCGGACGGCGCAGCCTGGCGGCGTCTGATGCAGCCGCTTGCCGACCACGCCGACGGGGTCGTCGAGTTCGGGACGTTCGACCGGCGGCGCGTGCCCCGTGACCCGGTGACGGCCGTCCGCGTGTTGCTGGCCACCCTGGACCAGGGAACCTCGCTGTGGAACCGGCGATGGCAGGCAGATGTCGCGCCTGCCCTGCTCACCGGGGTGGCAGCACACGCGATCACTCCGCTGCCGAGCCTCGCGGCCGGGGCGGCGTCCCTTGTACTGGCCGCCCTCGCTCATGCACCGGGTTGGCCGCTTCCGGTCGGTGGCAGCCAGGCGATCACTGATGCCCTGGTGTCCGACCTCAAGGCGCACGGCGGCACTGTCATGACCGGTGCCGAGGTAACCGACCTGCGTGAGCTACCTCGAGCAGCGGCGCACCTGTTCGACACCACGCCGGCGGCACTGGTCCGCATCGCCGGTGATCGGATGCCGGCGAGTTATGTGCGAGCTGTCTCGCGCTACCGCCATGGCAACGCCGTCGCCAAGGTCGACTTCGCCCTGTCCGGCGCGGTGCCGTGGGCACATCCCGAAGTGCGGCGGGCAGGGACGATACATGTCGGTGGCACCCGGGCCGAGATGGCGGCGGCCGAAGCCGCGGTCTTCAGCGGGCGGCACGCCGAGCGTCCGGTGATCCTCGCCTCGGACCCGGCAATCTTGGATCCGGGCCGGGTGGTCGAAGGCGTCCGCCCGTTCTGGACGTACGCCCACGTACCGGCCCGTTCGACGGTTGACGTAGGCGACGCCGTCCAGGCGCAGATCGAGCGATTCGCACCCGGCTTCAGCGACGTGGTCGTGGCTCGGCGGGTCATTCCGGCGGCGGAGATGGAGCGGCACAACGCCAACTACGTAGGCGGCGACATCGCGGCCGGCGCGGTCACGATCTGGCAGATGCTGGCGCGTCCCGTCCCGCGGTGGGATCCGTACACGACACCGGTGGCCGGTGTGTACCTGTGCTCGTCGGCGACGCCGCCCGGGCCGGCCGTCCACGGCATGTGCGGACTGCACGCGGCGCGCCGGGCGTTACGCGATCGGTTCGGGATCCGCCGACTGCCGTCCCTCGCGCCTTAGCCGCGGCGCGGCACGTCGCTCGGCCCAGGGCACCAGCCGCTCCAGCGGCATGAAGGCCAGCCAGCAGATGACCGTCGGCAGAAAGTGGATGCCTAGGGCCAGGAATGTCATCAAGTGGAAGCCGAGGAAGAACAAGATCGACGTCGCGAGCAGGCGGCCCTTGAGGAAGAGCACGACCGGCGACGCGAACTCGGCGAGGATGAGGACCCACTGGGCCGCGCGCAGCACGGCCGGCTGCTCCAGCGTCCAGCGGGCCAGATCAGTTCCCCGCCGCATGATCGCCCAGGTGAACACCGAACTGTTCGCCCAGGTTAGCGGCGAGCCGGAGCGGATCCACTTCATGAACGCCGAACCGACGTAGGTCAGCACGACCCCAACCTGAATGCACCGGACCGCCCACCCGGCTCCTTCGCTCCGGCGTTGGTCCCTGAAACCGGCGCGGCCGACGGTCGGCAGCACCCAGCAGGCGATTGCCAGGGCCATATGGTCGTGGTAGACGTACCCGAAGCCGATGCTGTACAGCAGCCAGATCTGGTAGGCCGCCGCGACCGTCCAACCGCCGAGGCGGGGCAGCCGTCCGGAACCGACCACGATCGCGCCCACGATGATGATCGCTCGCAGGACATGACCGGCTTCGGGAGTCGGCGCGGGCAGCTGGAAGACGCGGGCAACGAAGGTGGGGTCGTACAGTTCGGGGGCATAGCCGTGCGGAATGACGTCATTGCTAAGGCTCATGACGTCGTAGATCAGGAACAGGTAGACGGCGAGCCGCAGAAAGGCGATGCGGGCCAACGGGATCGGTGTGACCCACCAGTCGATGACCCGACGCATCACTCGACCTCCCAGACCGCGAGCTCGATGGTCTCGCGGTCCCCGGCCGGCTTGCCGTCGACAAGCTGGTAGACGTCGCGCTTGAGGTAGAGCCGCTGGTAATGCGGCTCGTCCGGATGCAACTGCGCCCAGGCATTCGCTATCGCTTGCAGCAGGGAGGGATCGTCGATGATCCGGCCCAGCTGGCCCTCGACCTCGGCTCGCCCGATCCCCACGCCGGTCGCGTTGAGCGGGACTCGCACCAGTTCGCCGTCGGTGTTATCGGCCAGAATGTACGTCGATTTGACGACACCATCGCGCCCGGGCGCCATGGCGTACTGGGAAAGGCGGCTCAGCGGAAAGTAGTCGTCTGTGTCGGTGAGCTGAGCGACGGTCAGCACGACGAGGCATGCCACTACCGCGACCAGCCGCCACGCCACGGAGCGCGCGGAGAGTCTGACGGGCTCCGCTGCGTCCGTCGCCTCTCCGCCATCGATGCCTGCCGTCATGGCAGGCCAGCCTAACTGCGGGGGGACGGCGTCCCGTAGTCCCGGGTGGCGCGCTCGGCTGAGTACGGAAGGGCAGTCCGAAGCAAGGATCGCCGGCGGGCAGCGACGAAGTCGCGGTATGCCGATTCGTCCGCCGCGCGCATCCAGTGCCTCCCCGGGGTGGCTGGCTGCTCTGTACACGGAATGCGGGTCAGCGTAGGTTGCACGCCGGCTGTTCGTTGAGGGCCGATGTCGCCTCACAGGCTTGCACTCGGCGAGTGAGAGTGCTAAACACGTGTTAGCACTCTCATAGTGAGAGTGATAAGGAACCGGGTCGGCGAGGTCCCGGAACAGCGGTGACGTGAGCCGTTGTGCCGTGACCGTCCGTCGCGGGCGTCGAGCCGGAACATCCACCCGCTACCCGGGAGGACCAGGAAACCTATGCCCAAGATCATTGCCTTCGACGAGGAGGCGCGGCGTGGCCTCGAGCGCGGCATGAACCAGCTTGCCGACGCAGTGCGGGTCACCCTCGGCCCAAAGGGCCGTAACGTCGTCCTCGAGAAGAAGTGGGGCGCCCCGACCATCACGAATGACGGCGTCTCGATCGCGAAAGAGATCGAGCTCGAAGACCCGTGGGAGAAGATCGGGGCCGAGCTCGTCAAGGAAGTCGCGAAGAAGACCGACGACGTCGCGGGCGACGGCACCACCACGGCGACGGTGCTTGCTCAGGCGCTCGTCAAGGAGGGCCTGCGCAACGTGGCCGCCGGCGCGAGCCCGATGGCGCTCAAGCGCGGTATCGAGCAGGCCGTCGAGGCGGTGTCCGAGCAGCTGCTCAGCTCGGCCAAGGAGGTCGAGACCAAGGAGCAGATCGCGGCGACCGCGTCGATCTCCGCAGGCGACGCGCAGATCGGCGACCTGATCGCCGAGGCGATGGACAAGGTCGGCAAGGAAGGCGTCATCACCGTCGAGGAGTCCAACACCTTCGGGCTGGACCTCGAGCTGACGGAGGGCATGCGGTTCGACAAGGGCTACATCTCCGCCTACTTCGCCACCGACCTCGAGCGCATGGAGGCCGTGCTGGAGGACCCCTACGTCCTCATCGCCAACTCCAAGGTGTCCACCGTCAAGGACCTGCTCCCGCTGCTGGAGAAGGTCATGCAGTCCGGCAAGCCGCTGGTCATCATCGCCGAGGACGTCGACGGCGAGGCGCTGTCCACCCTGGTCGTCAACAAGATCCGCGGCACCTTCAAGTCGGTTGCCGTCAAGGCGCCCGGCTTCGGTGACCGCCGCAAGGCGATGCTGCAGGACATCGCGATCCTCACCGG
>DASUUU010000007.1:0-3604 GCA_036373915.1 Jiangellaceae bacterium
ACCATCATCGCGATCTCCTTGCGCCCGCCGATCTCCATCAGATGCCGCTTGCGGACCTCCCGGACGTCCGCCGCCTGCGCCCGCAGGACGTCGGCGAGCGGAGTTCCACGTTCGACGGCGACGGCGATCCCGTCCGCGAACCTGGCCAATGGCGGCAGGCTGGTGCGCTCACCTATCCCGTCCAGCGCCTGGACCAGGGTGGCTCCGGCTCGCGCGTCGGCAAGCGCCCGGCCGAGCTCGCACCCGAGTTCGCCCGAACTCACCTTCGAGACCCGTTCCAGCGCACCGACCGGGCCCTCCCCGGCCGCCACGGCGAGTGCGAGCAGGTCGGCCACGGCCGGGAACTCGGCAAGGATCCGTTGTTCGCGCCGCCGGAGTTCGCGGGTTAGCCGCTGATCGCGGGCCACGACGCCGCCGACTCCGGCCGCGGCGCTGAAGACGAGCAAGGCGAGCGGGGAGCGCACCTGCCCGCCCGCCTGCAGCAGGAGGCTGACGGCGGCGCCCACCCCGAAGCCGCAAGCACCCCACACGACCTGATCTATCCGGAACTCCTGCACCGTCATGGTGCTGCCGGCCTGCTCGAGGCGCCGCCGAACCGACGTCCCGCCGCCGAGCACTCGCTCCAGTATCGTTGCGCCGCGGGCCAGGTACGGGCGCAGCAGGCGCTCCAGCGTGGGAAACGGCGTCACGATCCGCTCTGGCCCTGGATCGGGATGTTCGGGCAGGCGGCCCAGGTACGGAACCAGCCGAAGGTCGAGAGCCGGCCTCCTGCGCAGCGGAAGCGCCGACCAGGCCAGCAGCAGGCCGGCGCTGAACGCTGCGCCGAGGACCGCCCCTACGATGATCACAGCAGGACCCTGACTTCGTCCGGCAGCCGCCCGATCCGGAGCATGGCCCGGTACGCGATCGCGCACACCGCTGCACCGATGCCCAGCACCACCCAGCCGCCGGTGCTGTTGTACGCCTGCGCGGCCGACGTCCGGAGGGACAACAGAGCCAGCAGGATCCACGGCGCCGCCACGGCGAGCCGGGCCGCGTTGACGATCCAGCCCTGTCGAGTCTCGAGTTCGGCGCGGGTACGGACGTCGTCGCGCAGGAAGCCCGACAGCGTTCGCAGCAGCCGGCCCAGATCGGTACCACCGACCTCCCGGGCGATCCGCAACGACTCGCAGATCCTGTCTCCGGTCGGATCCGCCAGCCGGTCCCGCAGCCGGTCAAGACACGGCAGGAACCGGCCAGTCGCCCGGTAATCCTCACCGAACTGCTGGAACGGCCGCCGAAGGGGTTCGGGCCCGCGGACACCCAGTTGCGCGAGCGCCTCGGGCAAGGACAACCCGGCGCGCACCGCGGACGCCAGGTTGTCCACGGCGTCCGGCCAGAGTTGACGCAGTTCGGCCCTGCGCTGGCGGGCACGGTAGGTGACAAGCCCGATTGGTACGTAGGCCGCAAACATACCGAAGGCCAGCGCGATGGGCAGGACGCGGGACAGGCCGAGGAACAACAGACCCACGACAAGGCCGGCTCCCGCGCACGACGCGAGCAGTTGCCGAGGTGTCACCGCCTCGATGCCGGATTGTGCGATCAGGTCGGCGAGCCTGTATGTGGCTCCGCGGCGTTCCGGCCGATCCGAGGGACGCTCGCGCGGCCGCTGCACCGACTGCCAGATCAGCAGCAACCCCACACCCAAGGACAGGCCGAGCAGGGCACCCATCAGCCGGTCGCCTCCAAGCCGGGAAGGGCGCGGGCTCCGGCGGGCGCCACTCTGTGTCCGCCCAGCAGATCGGCAAGGTCGTAACCCGCGTCGGCGAACCGCTCGGCGTGCGGCGGATACCCGTCGGCCCGCACCAGCTGAGCCGCGTGCCGCACGAAGATCGGCTCGAGCTCGACCACCTCACCTTCGACCCGGCCCGGCACGCCGACCACCTCGCGCACCCGGCGGGTGCCGTCCCGCTCGGTGGCGATATGCACGACGATGTCGACGCATCCTGCGACGGTCGGGACGACGAACCGGGAGCCGATGTTCTCGCCGGCCAGCAACGGCAGGGTGCACAGCTTCGTCACGGCTTCGCGGGCGGAGTTGGCGTGGATGCTCGACATGCCGGGCATACCGGAGTTGAGGGCGATCAGGAGATCCAGGCATTCGGCCTGGCGGACTTCACCGACGACGATGCGTTGCGGCCGCATCCGCAGGGCCTCGGTGACAAGGCGCCGCAGCGTGATCTCACCGGTGCCTTCCAGGCTGGCCTGCCGGGTCTGCATGCGCACGATATCGGGCAGCGGTGCCTTCAGTTCGAAGACTTCTTCGCACGTGACGACGCGCTCCCGGCCCGGAACCGCCGCCAGCAGGCAGTTCAGCAGCGTCGTCTTTCCCGCCTGCGTACCGCCGGCCACGACGATGTTCAGCCCTGCGACGACGCATGCCTCGAGAAACCTCGCGACGTGTGTGGTGAGAGTTCCAAGGCCGACGAGCTCGTCCAGATGAGTGGCGCGGACGACGAACTTCCTGATGTTCACCGCCCAGTGTTCGGCAGTGATGTCCGGGATCACGACGTGCAGTCGGCTGCCATCGGGGAGGGTCGCGTCCACTGTCGGGTTGCTGACGTCGAGCCGGCGGCCGGAGCTCTTGAGCATGCGCTCGACCAGATCGCGAACGTCTTCGGCGGTAAGGATCGTGGTGGTCAGTTCGGTCTTGCCATGGCGCGCGATGAACACCCTGCTCGGTTCGTTGATCCAGATCTCTTCGACGGTCGGATCGTCGAAGTACGGCTGCAACACACCGAAGCCGGCGACCGCATCCAGGACCGCCTTGGCCGCGCTGTTCGGGTCCCCGAGGGGCGGAAGCGGGCGGGTCAGGCTCCGTTCGTCGTAGGCACTGACGATCTCGTCGATGATCCGCCGGACAGCGGCGGGATTGCCCACAGGGTCCAGGCCCTGTCGGCGGACGGCTTCACGAACCTCCGCGTCGATGATCTCGACGGCGGCCGGCATGGGTCGGTCCTCCCCCTGGCACAGCACGGAATGATCAGCGTGACGCCGGAGGATTATGCTCGCACTCGCCGATCTTGACTAGACCCTCAGTGCAATTGCTTGTCAAATTGTGGATAACCGAGTTCGGGTATCTGGGCAATCCACTCAAACGGTCGGCTGTCAATCGGCTCGCCCCGCGGCGGGTCAGGCCGAGCAGGGGCGCAGGGGATCAAGCCGGAGTGCGCTACGGATGATCACGCGAGCGAAATCGTTCCTTGCTGATCAATCCGTCGGCCAGCCCCCGGAAATTCCATGATCACCGACGATTTGATCAGCGAGGAACGACTTCCGTGGCGAGGTTAGCGCTTTCCTTTGGCGGGCACCCGGCTCCGAGCACAGACCCGACGAGGCCGGCCGAACGGATGCGTCCACCCGGACGCAGCCGACCCGGACCGGGCCGCGTGTCACGCCACTGCCGCTGCCCGGCCGAACAAGGGGTCAAGGGGTATCGGACCGAACCAGCGAGCGGACCACTCGCAGGCCCACCGAGAGCCGGGCCAGATCGAACGTGTCGCCTTCGACGATCTCGCCGACGGTCCGCCGCACTCGCTCCACCACGACGGAGTCCTGCGCAGCC
>DASUUU010000008.1:0-25272 GCA_036373915.1 Jiangellaceae bacterium
CCACGCGAGACCGTAGGGTGGCAGGCGCTATGCCACCACTGTTTCGCCGTCCCGAAGCTCCACCCGGGTTGACGCTCGCGCCGGGCGAGCGCCTGCTGGCCAGGGCCGAGTCGGAGATGGGCCCGATCGCCGCGACGACACACCACCTGATGCTCCCGGCCGACGGCGGGTTCCATGCGATCGGCTGGGAGAACGTCGAGCGCGCCACATGGAACCGGGACGACGACCAGCTTGTCGTCGTCGAAACCGCACCCCTCGGCGCCAAGCCGCGCCGGCACCGCATCGGGCTCGGCGAGGCCACGAGCTTCCTGGACGTCGTGCGCGAGCAGGTCCAGGCCAGCGTGGTCATCAGCCGGCACGTCCCGATCACGGACGAACGCGGAGTTCGAGTCAGCGGCCGGCGCCGACCCGGCCAACGCAGGTTGGCCTGGGTCGTCGCCGTCGACGCCGGGATCGACCTCGACGAGCCCGCCGTCCGCGCCAGGGTCGACGAAGCGGTGGCGCAGGTGCGGGCCGAGGTCGAGTGATTCAGCGGGCCGGCGCGCCGAACCGGCGCAGCCGCAGGCTGTTGGACACCACGAACACCGAGCTGAGCGCCATTGCCGCGCCCGCGATCATCGGGTTGAGCAGGCCGGCCGCGGCCAGCGGCAGCGCCGCGACGTTGTAGGCGAACGCCCAGAACAGGTTGCCTTTGATGGTCCGCAACGTGCGCCGGGCAAGCCGGATCGCGTCGGCGGCAACCCGAAGATCACCCCGGACCAGGGTCAGGTCACTGGCCTCGATGGCCACGTCGGCGCCGGTACCGATCGCCAACCCAAGGTCGGCCTGGGCCAGGGCCGCCGCGTCGTTGACACCGTCGCCGACCATCGCCACGACCCGGCCGTCGGCCTGCAACCGCTTGACGACATCGACCTTGTCGGCGGGCAGGACCTCGGCGATCACGTTGTCCGGTTCGATCCCGACCTCGGCCGCCACGGACCGGGCGACGGTCTGGTTGTCGCCGGTGAGCAACATCGGGCTCAGCCCGAGCGAGCGGAGTTCGGCGATCGCGGACGAACTCGTCGGCTTGACGGCGTCGGCCACCAGGAGAAGGGCTCGGATCCGGCCGTCCCAGCCCACGGCGACCGCGGTCCGTCCGGCCGACTCGGCCCGCTGCCGAGCCGCCTCCAGCTCCGGCGTGAGCGGCATAGCCCAGTCTGCGAGCAGGGCGGGGCGGCCGACTACGACGCCGTGGCCGTCCACCACTCCAGTGACCCCGAGCCCTTCGGAGTTCGCGAACTCGGTCGGGGTCGGGAGCTCGCCGACCCGGGCGGCGGCGCCGGCAGCGATGGCTCGCGCGATCGGGTGCTCGGACGCGTGCTCGAGTGCGCCGGCGAGCCGCAGCGCTTCGTCGGGGTCGGTTCCCTCGGCGGGCACGGCGTCAAGCAGGCTCATCTCGCCGGTGGTCACCGTTCCGGTCTTGTCCAGCACGATCGTGTCTACCCGGCGCGTGGACTCCAGCACCTCGGGTCCCTTGATGAGGATTCCGAGCTGGGCTCCGCGTCCCGTGCCGACGAGCAGTGCCATCGGAGTGGCGAGCCCCAGTGCACACGGGCAAGCGATGATCAGCACCGCGACGGCGGCGGTGAGCGCCATCCCGAGGGCCGCTCCCGTGCCGAGCCAGAACCCGAGCGTGGCCGCGGCCAGCACGATCACGATCGGGACGAACACGCCGGCGATACGGTCGGCCAACCGCTGCACGGCGGCCTTGCCGCTCTGCGCCTCCTCGACGAGCTTTGCCATCTGGGCGAGCTGGGTGTCGGCACCCACCCTGGTCGCCCGGACGACGATCCGGCCACCGGCATTGACCGTCGCGCCCACCACCTCGGACCCCGGCTCGACCTCCACCGGCAGCGACTCGCCGGTGATCATGCTCTCGTCCACGGCGGACGTGCCCTGCTCGATCACACCGTCCGTGGCGATGCGCTCGCCGGGACGGACGACGAACCGGTCGCCGACAGCCAGCCGCTCGATCGGAACCCGATGCTCGATGCCATCGCGCAGCACGGCCACGTCCTTGGCGCCGAGTTCCAGAAGGGCCTTCAGTGCTGCGCCGGCCCGCCGCTTGGACCTGGCCTCGAAGTAGCGACCCGCCAGGATGAACGTCGTGACCCCTGCGGCCACCTCGAAGTAGATGTTGTCGGCGCCCGCCGTTCGGGTGAGCGTCAGCGAGAACGGGTGGGTCATGCCCGGCTCGCCGGCCGTGCCGAAGAACAGCGCGTACACGGACCACGCGAACGCCGCCGATGTGCCCATCGAAATGAGCGTGTCCATGGTGGCCGTGCCGTGCTTGAGGTTGGCCCAACTCGCCCGGTGGAACGGCAGGCCGCCCCAGACGAGCACGGGCGCGGCCAGGGTCAAGGACAACCATTGCCAGTAGGTGAACTGCCAGGCCGGCACCATCGCCATGGCGATGATCGGGACGGACAGCGCGGCGCTGACCAGCAGCCGGATCCGCGGTTCGCGAGTCGGGTCCACCGGTTCGGCGTCGCCGGGGGCGGTGCCCGCGGGCGGAGCGGGGAGTTCGGCCGAGTAGCCGGTCTGCTCCACCACATCGATCAGGTCCTCGACACTGACGGTGTCGGTGAACACGACGTGGGCCTTTTCCGTCGCGTAGTTCACATTCGCGGTGACGCCCTCGACCCGGTTGAGCTTCTTCTCGATCCGCGAGGCGCACGACGCGCAGGTCATGCCACCGATCTGCAACTCGATCTCCGAGCCGGTGACGATGCGATCAGTGGTCATGCGAAGCCTCCACGGTGAACTCGGCCCTTCGCACCGTGCCCTCGTGCTGGAACTCGAAATAGAGGCGGTAGGCGGCTTCGGACGGGACTTCGGTCACGAAGCCGACCTCAGGGCCGGGGCGGACGGAAGGATCACCCGGGTCGCCGTCCGGGTGGACGTGCAGGTATGCCAGGTCGCGCTCGCGCAAGGCCACCAGGTGACCATATGCGCCGAGGTACGGCTCCAGGTCGGTGACTGGTTCGCCGTCGCGGCTGACGGTCAACGTGACCGGGCTGTCGGTGCCTGGCTCCAGGCGACCGGCCAGCTCGACCGTGTACCCGTCGACCTCAGCGGTGCGCGCCGGGGCGGGAAGCGGCGACGGCTCGTAGCGACCGGCGACGAGCAGGTCGGCGCCCAGCGTCAGCCCATCGTCGGCGCCCGCCGGCGCGAAATCGGCGAACGCCCGGTAGGCACCGGCGCCGGCCAGTGTCAGTGGTACGGACCAGGTGCCGTCCGCGGAGAGCGTCGGGTGCACGTGCTGGTAGTCGGACAGGTCGCGGTTGACGACGATCAGGTGCAGGTCGGCGTCATGCTCGGTGGTGAAGTCCGTGATGGCCGTCCCGTCCGGGCCGACGATGCGGAACTCGAATGGCTCCTCCCGGCCCGGCTCCGTGGGGTAGGAGAGCGGTTCGAGGGTGTACCCGTCGGCAGTGACCTGCAGCCCGCCCGGCTGACCGGCCGGCTCGCCGGTGGCATGGGCCTGGTCGGCATGCCCGTCGGCGGCCGGCTCGCCGTCGGCCTCGGCGTGAGTGTCGCCGCCGTCGTCGTGCACCTCGTCAGCGGCCGCCAGTCCGTCGATCCCCGACGTGCGGCCGATGAAGTAGGCGGCGCCGAGTACGACCAGCAGGACGGCTGCATAGGTGATCAGCTTGGCTAGTATGCGCACGGATCATCCGACGAGTTCGTAGCCGGCCTCTTCGACCGCGGCACGGACGTCGTCCTGGGCGAGCGGCTGCTCGGCGACGACGGTGACCTTGCCGGTGTCGAGGTCGACCGAGACCTCCGATACTCCGGAGAGCCGGCCGATCTCGGAACTCACCGCGCTGACGCAGTGCCCGCACGTCATGCCCTGGACCTGGTATGTGCTCGTGGTCATGAGACCTCCTCGGTTGGGTTCGACTCGTAGGCTACACCGTACCCCCCTAGTGTATAGACGCAAGTCGGGGCGGAGCGCGTCGCACGGGCGGTCAGAGCGGGGCCGCACGCCAGCGCGGCAAGGCTGACGGCAACGGAGACGGACGGCATCAACCCGCCGAGAACGAGCCCGAAGAGCCCGGCCGTGGCCGCGAGGGTTCCGGCTCCGGCCAGCAGTGTGCCACCCGGGTTGGAACGTCTCGCTGCACTGCTCCCCACTCTCCCCGCGCCGCCCCCGTACCGCTCGAACCGGGACAGGCATGCTGCGAGCGCAGCCAGCAGCACGGCCAAGAGGGCACACCACACCGGGCGGCTCAGCCACCACTCGGCAGCTCCGGGACGGGGGAGTGGCACGTCGAGCCAGAGCACGACGGCGAACCCGCCTACGAGGACCGGGAGGTGCCAGAGGTACAGGGTCATCGCCATCGAGCCCACCAACGCGACGGTGAACCAGGGCCGCGCCCGGTCCAGCCAGGCCGCCAGGGCAGGCCGTACGAGCATGAGACCGGCCACCTGCCCAGCGGCAAGGACCAGCAGGCACACCGTAGGCGGCGCCATGTTCGACATCTCGCCCGGTAACCCGACCATGCTCAGCGGGTATGGCCCCGGCCCGGTGAGGATGACCAACAGGCCGATCGCCGCTGCAACGCACGACCACAGCACCCGCCGGGAAAGCCGCCTGAGCCTGCCGTCGGCGTACCAGAAGCCCAGCTGCTGCGCGAAGAGCCAGACGAACCCGAAGTTCAGATAGCCCACCGGCTCGTAGCCGAACCTGATCACGTCCGTGACGATGGCGAGGACGCCGAGCGTGGCGAGCGCGGCCACCGGCCGGTGCTCGTGCCAGGCCGCCAGCGCCGGTGCCAATGCGGTGACGAGCACGTAGACCCCGAGGAACCACAGCGGCCGGCCGAGCAGGCCACCTGCGGCCTCCGTCAGATCGGGATCCAGCCCCACCAGAACAAGCAGGAACAGTAGGAGCGGCACCGCGGTGGCGAACACCAGCGTCGGGCGCACGAGCCGGCTGACCCGGTGATGTGCGTAGTTCGCGTAGCTCCCGCCGCGGCGCTGGACGCCGCGCCACGAGATCAGGTTGGCGAACCCGCCCGCGACGAAGAACAGCGGCATCACCTGTAACAGCCAGGTGAGGGGTTGCAGTGACGGCAGGTCGGCGAGCACGTTGCGGCCACGGATTCCCGACTCGGTGACGGTCACGGCCGCCATCAGCCAGTGACCGAGGATCACCACGGCCAGGCTGGCGGCCCGGACGAAGTCGATCACCCGATCCCTGCCGGCCGGTGTTGCCCGTGCCGCGTCGCGCGGCTTCATCGACTCGCCCCGGGATGTGTGACCGCCACCGCCGACCTCCGCCGCCGCGCCCGCAACCGGCCGGCCAGTGGCGGACCAGCGACCGCCGCACCGATCAGCCCAGCTGCCACGAGATACGGTGCGCCCGTTTCGGGCACCGGCACGCCCTGGCCCTGACGCCACGAGTTGGCGCGCACCGCGTACTCCGAGATCCAGGCCACGGTGCGGCACGCCGGCCCGCCGTCGATCGCGGTGCATTGCTCGTGCATCATGGCCGCGAGGCGGTCATCGATCGCCCTGCGGGCCCAGGGCCCGAGTTCGCCGCCGGTACGCGCCGCGTAGCGCAGCAGGTCGTACCCGAGATCGTGGTGCTCGCAGGCCAGGTTGAAGTCGAATGTCGTGGCACCGAACGCGGACGAGCACTCTCCCGCCGGCTTCACCGGGACGCGAACCCGGTCCGGCGCCTCCAGGACGACGGGGTCGTAGCCCATGACGTCGCCGAAGTCGGCCGGGATGGCCGTGGCGGGATCGCCGTCGGCCAGGCCGGTGAACACGGCGACGGCCCGCGCCGCCGCCCGGTTCTCCGGGCCGTCGGTCTCCGGTTGGTGGAATCCGGCGCCGGTCATCGCGAACGCTGCGGCGATCGCCGCCAACGCGAGCCCCAGGCGTGCAAGCATCAGGTACTTCCCTCCCGTGCGTCGCCGCGCGGTTCGCGGCGATCGGGAGGGCAAGCTATGGACGCGCCCGCGGCCGGTCGTCACGCCGAAGGGCCGTCTCCCGGTGGCTCTCGGGTACTACGTCGGCGGGTGAGAATGCCCACCCCGGTACGACGACACTGTTGTGGCCGAGCCCATACCCTGACCGGGTGGATGAGCACTCGAGGTCCGCTCATGAGCGCGCCCAGGCATGGGCCGGCGCGAGCGGCAGGCGCCTGCTGCCCTGGGCGGCGGCCTTGGTGTTCTTCATCATTGCGGTCCAGACCGCCCCGGAGGTGCTCGACTTCGAGGCCGTCGAGGGAGGGCTGCTGCCCCTGGTGGCCGCGGCGGCCGCGGTCCCGTTCGGCCTGGTGCTGACCCGGCCGCTGCTCGGCTGGCTCATCTCGGCGGCGTCGGCTCTCGTGGTGTCGCAGGCCTTCCCGATCCTCGACGACGACCCGTGGCCGTGGCCGCCGATTCACGGCATCGTGCTGCTCGCGCTGCTGTTCGCCCTGACCGCGCTGCGCCCGCCGCGGAATGTGCTGCTCGACCGCGAGGTCGTGCTCAAGCTGGGCGCGTGGGCTGCAACGGCCGCGCTGTTCGGGACCCTGTCCGAAGAGACCGCCGGGTGGGTGGTCGGCGTTAGCGCGGTCGCGCTCGCCGGTGCGGTGACCCGTTTCGTGGCCGCGGAGAGTGCGGCGCCCGCGCGGGCGGAGGGTGTGCGGTTGCCTCCGGACTGGACCGGTGAGCTCCGGCGCGGCTTCCGCGAGGCCTTCGTCGGGTGGCCGGCTTCACCGCCGGCCGGCCGTCCGTTCGCGTCCCGGCTCGTCGGCGATCGATCCTGGCTGCGATGGGTGCGGACGAGAGGCCCGTGGCTGTTGGCCGTCTGCGTCTTCGCCATCGCGTTGGCCGACGTCCGCGACAACCTCGTCATCCATGATCTCGCACTGCCCGTGGTCGCCGCCCTCGTCGCGCTGCCGGTGGGCTTGATGCGAGATCGGATACTCATCGGCTGGCGGATCGTCACGATCGTCGCCGTCGTCCTGGCGCTCGTCGCAACCCCGTCGGCGACCTCGGCGGCGAGCATCTGGCCACCGACCCTGCAATGGGTGTGGATCGGGTCGTTGTTCCTGGTCGGCGTCCGGCACGACAGGTGGACGGCGACCTGGGTCTGGTTGACCTCGGTCCTGGTGATGTCGACCGGGCTGCCGGAGAACTCCGGTGTCGCCACCACCCTCATCGCTATCGCCACCGGAATGGCGTTTCTGGGAGACCTGGTCCGGACGCGGCGTCAGGTCGCGCGCAGCCTCGAGCAGCAGACCGAGGTGAGTGAGCTCGAGAAGGCGCGGCGCACGGTCCTCGAGGAGCGCGCTCGCATCGCCCGTGATCTGCACGACGTCGTGGCCCATCACATGTCGATGGTCGTCGTCCAGGCCGAGAGCGCGCCGTACCGGCTTGACGATCTCTCCGAGCAGGCACGGGCCGAGTTCGCGGCCATCAGCAGGTCGGCGCGCGAAGCTCTCAACGAGGTCCGGGGCCTGCTCGGCGTGCTGCGCAGCCACGGCGACTCACCCCAGGTGGCGCCGCAGCCGACCATCGAGCAGGTCGCCGACCTGGTGGGCGCCGCCCAGCGGTCGGGCGCGTCGGTGGGCTTGGAGTATCGCGGCGATGAGCGTCCGGTGAGCACGATGACCAGCGTGTCGGCGTACCGGATCGTTCAGGAGGCGCTGGCCAACGCATCGCGGCACGCGCAGGGCGCACGCGTGTCGGTCGTCGTCTTGTACGCGCCGGGCAACCTGCACCTGCGGGTGTACAACGACGCACCCTCGAAGCCGATTGTCTCGGGGCCGGCCGGTCACGGGATCAACGGAATGCGCGAGCGAGCGGCGGCCGTCGGTGGCACACTGCGGGCGGGCCCGACCGGGGACGGCGGGTTCGAGGTGGTTGCCGAACTTCCGATCAGATCGGGGGATGGCCCGTCGTGACCGAGGTTCCCGTCAAGGTACTCATCGTCGACGATCAGGCGATGGTGCGCCAGGGTTTCGGTGCGCTGCTTTCCGCCCAGCCGGACATCGAGGTGGTGGGTGATGCCGCGGACGGGGCGGACGCTCCGGAGGCGGTTCGCCGGTGGCGGCCCGACATCGTGCTGATGGACGTTCGGATGCCCAAGATCGACGGCTTGGAGGCGACCCGGCGAATCCTGCGCGCTCCTGGCTTGCAGCACCCGCGGGTCGTCATGCTGACCACCTTCGACCTGGACGACTACGTCTACGAGGCGCTGCGAGCCGGCGCCAGCGGATTCCTGCTGAAGGACGCGCCCGCGGACGAGTTGATCCGGGCGGTCCGCGTCGTGGCGGCAGGCGACGCGTTGCTAGCGCCGTCCGTCACGCGGACATTGATCGCCGACTATGCCAGGCGGCCGGCGCGGGATCGGCCGAAGCCAGATCGGTTGCGCGTGCTCACTCCCCGCGAGACCGAGGTGCTCAAGCTGATCGCGCGCGGGATGTCGAACACGGAGATCGCGGACACGCTGGTGCTCGCCGATCAGACGGTGAAGACGCACGTCGGGCGCATCCTGGGAAAACTGGACCTTCGTGATCGAGCCCAGGCCGTGGTCCTCGCCTACGAGACAGGGCTCGTTCACCCCGGTGAGTGAGCGTGCTGGCTCCCCCGGTTGGACTCGAACCAACAACCTGCCGGTTAACAGCCGGACGCTCTGCCAATTGAGCTACGGGGGATCGGTCGGCACGTGCGGCCGACCGCCGCAGAAGAGTATCAGCCCGTCGGCCGTCGCTACGAATCGATTGGACGCGGCAGCGGTGGTCAGACCCGCTCGAGCTCCGCCGGAATCGCGATCACATCGACCATGGCGCCATTGCGCAGGACGGTCATCGGTAGCGGCCGTCCGATGGCGTCGTCGAACAGCAGCCGCTGCAGGCTCTCGGCCTGTGCAACCGGTTCCCGCCCAGCAGAAAGGACGAGGTCACCCGCCTTCAAGCCGGCTTGGTCGGCCGGCGCGCCGCGGACGACCTCGACGATCCGCAGCCCGTTGCGCTGGCCCGTGCGGCCGGCGATCGGGGCGGGTAGTGGTGTGGGTGTGCTCACCAGGCCTAGATAGGCCCGGCGCACCCGCCCTTCGCGCATGAGCGTCCCGATGATCCGTCGGGTGGTCGAGTTGATCGGGACGGCCAGTCCGAGCCCGATGCCCGCGACAGCGGTATTGATGCCCACCACCTCCGCGCCCGAGGTAGCCAGCGCGCCGCCGGAATTGCCCGGGTTGAGCGCTGCGTCGGTCTGGATCACGTCCTCGACGACTCGGGCGGCGCGACCGCTCTGCGTCGGGAGCGACCGGCCGAGCCCGCTGACCACCCCGGCGGTCACCGACCCGGCCAGTCCCAGCGGGCTGCCCACCGCCACGACGAGTTGGCCCACGCGCAGCGTCTCGGCGTCGCCGAATCGGGCCGCTTTCGGCGTGGCGCCGCGGGCCCGGATCACCGCGAGGTCCGACAGCGGGTCCGAACCGACGACGTCGAACTCGGCCTGGGCGCCGTCGGCGAACGCGGCGGTCCCGCGGTCCGTGCTGCCGACCACGTGCGCGTTGGTGATCAGGTAGCCATCATCGGTGAAGACGACGGCCGATCCGCCGCCCTGGAACTGCATGCCACGGCGAGTGGCTCGCACCCGCACGCTCGCGACATGGGGGAGGAGTTCGTCGGCTACCCGGGTGACGACCCGCGAGTACGCGTCGAGCGGCTGTTCGCCGGACTGGGGCTTGTCATCGCTCACCGAAAACGCTCCTGATTACGTGATTACACGATGACGTGGCAACGCCGGGCGCCGGAGCGGTGTTCCTACCGTTCGCTCGTACCGAACAGCATGCAGGTGGACGTGGCGTGGGCGAGCAGCTTGCCCTGTCCGTCGGTCAGCCTGGCCTCGGCCAGCGCCGTGCGTCGCCCGGCTGACAAGACCACGCCCTCGCAGCGCAGCGGCCCGGTATCGGTGGTGACCTGGCGCAGGAACTTGGTGGTCAGATCGACGGAGGTGTACCCCACCCCAGCGGGCAGCGTGGAGTGGACCGCGCAGCCGGTCGCCGTGTCGAGCAGCGTCGCCAGCACACCGCCATGGACCGTGCCGAGCGGGTTGTAGTGGAACTCGCGCGGCGTCAGGCGGATGGTCGCACGTCCGGTCTCGGCGGTGAAGCCGTCTACACCGATCATCTCCATCACAGGAGGCGGCGGTATGTCGCCGGCGATCATCGCCTGGAGCACTTCGAGTCCGCTTCGTGAGCCGAGCAGCGCCGCGCTCGCCGTGGGGTCGTGCCACGAGAAGGTGCGGCTGCGGGTGACCTGCGTCTGTGTCATGGACTCAGCCTCTCAAGGAGTTGCTGGGTCTGTCAACAAGACTTAGCCTATAAGTATGCACCCCGCTGCTTTGGACCTCTCCGTCGAGAACTGCACTATCGCCCGAGCCATGTCGGTCCTCGGCGAGAAGTGGACGCTTGTCGTGCTACGCGAAGTGTTCACCGGTGTGCGTCGCTTCGACGACATGCAGGTGCGTACCGGCATCCCGCGCCAGGTTCTGGCCGACCGGCTGTCCATGCTGGTGGGCGTCGGCGTGCTGAAACGGGTTCCGTATCGCGAGCCGGGTGCGCGGGAGCGGATGGAGTACCGGCTCACCGACAAGGGCCTTGACCTCTATCCCGTCTTGGTCGCCGTGCGCGAATGGGGCGACAGGTATCTCGCCGACCCCGAAGGCCCACCGTTGAAGACGGTGCACCGCGACTGCGGCGCCGAGGTGCGGGTACACCTGCAGTGCGACGCCGGCCACCAACTGGAGTCGCCGCGGGATGTCGTGCCGCGACCAGGCCCGGGCGCGCGCCTGCGGGTCGCCGGGTAGCTGTGGAATAGTCCAAGTACGTGGCGACGTTAGACCGGGCGACGCTTAAGAAATTGACGCGTCAACGACCGTCGGTTTCTCGCAGGTGAACAGGAGTGCCCATGCAGTTCGGAGTCTTCTCGGTCGGCGACGTGACGCCGGACCCGACCACCGGGCGTACGCCGACGGAGGCCGAGCGGATCAAGGCGATGGTCGCCATCGCACTCAAGGCCGAAGAGATAGGGCTCGACGTGTTCGCGACCGGTGAGCACCACAACCCACCCTTCGTGCCGTCGTCCCCCACGACGATGCTGGGCTGCATCGCGGCTCGCACCGAGCAGCTGATCCTGTCGACGGCGACCACGTTGATCACGACCAACGATCCGGTGAAGATCGCCGAGGACTACGCGATGCTCCAGCACCTGGCCGACGGCCGGGTCGACCTCATGATGGGCCGCGGCAACACCGGCCCGGTGTACCCGTGGTTCGGCAAGGACATCCGCGACGGCATCGAACTCGCGGTCGAGAACTACCACCTGTTGTACCGGCTATGGCGCGAGGACGTCGTCGACTGGCAGGGCAAGCACCGCACGCCGTTGCAGGCGTTCACCTCCACCCCGCGCCCGCTCGACGGGGTCCCGCCGTTCGTGTGGCATGGCTCGATCCGGAGTCCCGAGATCGCCGAGCAGGCCGCGTACTACGGTGACGGGTTCTTCGCGAACCACATCTTCTGGCCAAAGGAGCACTTCCAGCGGCTGATCGGCCTGTATCGCCGCCGCTACGAGCACTACGGGCACGGATCCGCCGACCAGGCGATCGTCGGTCTCGGCGGTCAGATCTTCATGCGAAAGAACTCCCAGGACGCCATCCGCGAGTTCCGGCCCTATTTCGATCACGCGCCGGTGTACGGCGGCGGGCCGTCGCTGGAGGAGTTCATGGATCAGACGCCGCTGACTGTCGGCAGCCCGCAGCAGGTGATCGACAAGACGCTGACGTTCCGCGAGCACTTCGGTGACTACCAGCGCCAGTTGTTCCTCATGGATCACGCCGGGTTGCCGCTGGCGACGGTTCTCGACCAGATGGATATGTTCGGCGCCGAGGTGCTGCCCGTGCTGCGCCGGGAGTTCGCGGCTCGAAAGCCCGCGCACGTTCCCGAGGCCCCGACGCACGCCAGCCGCAAGGCCGCGGCCGAGAACGAGCGTGCCGAGCAGGCGCGGGCGAAGGAGGCTGTGACCGGAGGCGTGCAATGACCACCCGGACTCTCGCCGTCATATCGGCGGGGCTGCGCAAGCCGTCGTCGACCCGGCTGCTTGCGGACCAGCTCGCGGCCGGCGCCGAGCGGGCATTCCGGCAGCGCGGCATCGATCCGGTGCTGGACGTCACCGAACTGCGAGACCACGCACAGGACCTGGCGAACAACCTGCTGACCGGATTCCCGAGCCCTGGGCTACGTTCGACGGTCGATCGGGTGCTTAACGCCGACGGCCTCATAGCCGTGACTCCGATCTTCACCGGCTCGTACAGCGGCTTGTTCAAAACGTTCTTCGATGTACTCGAGGACGGCTCGCTGGCGGGCAAACCGGTGCTGCTCGGCGCCACCGGCGGTACCGAGCGGCATTCGCTGGCCATCGACCACGCGATGCGCCCGCTGTTCGCGTACTTGCGGGCGCTCGTGGTCCCCACGGGGGTCTATGCGGCGTCGTCGGACTGGGGCGCTACCGAGCAGGGCCAGCAGGCCCTGGCCGAACGGGTCGAGCGCGCCTCGAACGAGCTGGCCGACCTGGTCCTCAACACCGGCGAGACGGCCCGCCGCGACGGGCCCGACGAGCCCGTGCCGTTCGAGCAACTGCTCACCGGCCGGACCGGCGAGGTATAGCGGCGTGTCCTAGACTCCTGAAGCGTTCGAGATTTGATCTCTGAATCGCTGCGACGGGAGCGTCGAGATGGCCGAGATTGTCCTGTTCCACCACGCACTGGGCCTGACCCCCGGTGTGTTGGAGTTCGCCGCCGATCTGCGCAGCGCCGGGCACACCGTGCGCACGCCCGACCTTTTCGAGGGCCGCACGTTCGACACCCTGCAGGAGGGTGTCGATCACGCCGGGGGGATCGGCTTCGGCGAGGTTATCGAGCGTGGCGTGCGTGCCGTCCAGGACTTGCCCGCCGAGGTGGTGTACGCGGGCTTCTCGCTGGGAGTGCTGCCGGCCCAGAAGCTGGCGCAAACCCGGCCCGGTGCACGGGGAGCGCTGCTGTTCTACTCGTGCGTTCCGCCCTCGGAGTTCGGTTCGGATTGGCCGCAGGACGTGCCGGTGCAGATCCACGGCATGGACCGCGATCCGATCTTCGTCGGCGAGGGCGACGTCGACGCCGCTCGGGTGGTGGTCGACCAGGCGCGCGACGGGCAACTGTTCCTCTACCCGGGCGACCAGCACTACTTCGCCGACAGCACCCTGCCGTCCTACGATCCCCGCGCCACCGAACTGCTTCGCGAACGAGTGCTCGACTTCCTCGAGACCCGCTGACGCGGATCTTGTCGATCTTCTGCGGGCGACCGGCTCCGCTCGCCCTGATCCTCGTGTGCAAGGCTGGGCGACGTGCTCGAGTTCGACGGTTTGACCAAGCGGTTCGGACCCGTTGCCGCGCTGGACGGGTGCACGTTCGGCGTCCAGACCGGGCGGATCACCGGGTTTCTTGGGCCCAACGGTGCCGGTAAGACGACGGCCATGCGCGCAGTGTTCGGGCTGGTCCGGCCGGATTCCGGGCAGGTTCGCTGGCGCGGCCATCCGGTGAGCCATCGCGAGCGGCTGCGTTTCGGCTATCTGCCGGAGGAGCGCGGCGTCTACCCGAAGATGCGGGTACGGGATCAGCTCACCTACTTCGGCCGGCTGTCCGAGATGACCCGGGCCGACGCGGACGCGGCTGCGGATCGCTGGCTCGATCGGCTCGGGCTTTCCGACCGTTCCGGCGATCGGGTGGAGGTGCTCTCGCACGGCAACCAACAGCGCTTCCAACTGGCCCTGGCGGTGATCAACGACCCGGAGCTGTTGGTCCTCGACGAGCCGTTCAGCGGGCTCGACCCGCTGGCCGTGGACACGATGATGGAACTGCTCCGCGAGCTTGCGGCAGCGGGTGTGGCGGTGCTGTTCTCGAGCCACCAACTCGACCTGGTCGAGGACCTCTGCGAGGACGTCGTCATCATCGATCATGGCCGGGTGGTGATGAGCGGCCAGGTGCGTGAGCTCCGGACGACGGCGCAGCACCGCACAATGACAGTGACCGTCCGCGGAGTGGGCGCCGGCTGGTTGCCGGACGTGCCGGGCGTGACGGTGCTGTCGGAGAGTGACGGCACCGCGCGGTTGCAGCTTCAGCGCGACACCGATCCGACCGAAGTGATCCGTCTGGCCCGCGAAGCCGGTGAGGTGACGGCGGTGGCCTACCAGCCTCCCGATCTCAGCGAGCTGTTCCGGAGGGCGGTGCGGTCATGAGATCGACCCGGAGTGTGCTTCTCGTCGCGCGGCGGGAACTCTTCGAGCGAGCGCGCAGCCCGGCGTTCATCGTCTCCCTGGTCATCAGCGTGCTCGTGATCGGTGCGGTAGTCGTGCTGCCCACCCTGTTCGCAGAGGGATCCCGGCAGGTCGCGCTGATCGACGCCGAGTCCACCGCGATGGAGGACCTGGTCCAGGCCGAGGCGGACCGCGCGGGGCTGACCGTCGAGGTCGCCCACTACGCCGACCTCGCCGCGGCCGAAGCGGATCTGCAAGCCGGCGACCTTGATGTGGTCGTCTCCGACCGGGAGATTGTGTGGTCGGCCGAGCCGGACACTGAGCTCGAGACCGTCGTCGAGGGCGCGTTGTTCATGGCCAACGTGCAGGAACGCGCCGCTGAGCTGGGCCTGGAGCCCTCAGCTGCGGCGGAGTTGCTCGCTCCGGCCGACGTCACGGTCCGCTCGCTGGAACCTGTCGACTCCGACATCGAGGCCCGCCGGTTGATGGCGATGGTCACCATGGTCCTGCTGTTCATGGCGATCGCCATGTACGGCGCGTTCGTGTTGACCGGTGTGGTGGAGGAGAAGTCCAGCCGGGTCGTCGAAGTACTCCTGGCCCGGGTGCCGCCACGACACCTGCTGGCCGGCAAGATCCTGGGCATCGGGGTGCTGGGCCTGGCGCAGGTGGCGGTGATAGCCGTTGCCGCCGCCGTTGCGCTGAGATTGACCGATGACGGCACGATCGAGCTTCCGTCGATAAGCCTTGGCCTGGTTGCTCTGCTGCTGCTCTGGTTCATTCTGGGCTTCGCGTTCTACAGCACTGCGTACGGCGCGCTCGGCGCACTCGCGTCCCGCACCGAAGACGCCCAGAGCGCGACCGGACCGCTCACCGCCGTGCTCATCGGAGGCTACTTCTTCGTGTTCGTCACGGTGGCCGGTGATGGCGCCGAGTGGGTCGTGCGGCTGGCGACCTTGCTGCCGCTCACGGCGCCGATGGCGGTCCCCATGCGGGCCGCGGCGGGGGAGTTGCCAGTCTGGGAGGGTGCGGCGGCCGTGGTACTGATGCTCATCGCCATCTACGCGATGATCAGGTTCGCCGGACGCATGTACACCGGAGCCGTGCTACGGACCGGGGCGAAGGTGCGCATCCGCGAGGCGCTGCGCGCGTCGTCCGATGTGGAGTGACCGGATCCGGAGCGCTCAGGCGCCGGCCAGCTTGGCCACGACGGGTGCGAACGCCTGCATGGCACGGTCGCTGACAACGTAGTACGAGAAGCCGTACTCTTCGCGGCGGGCCAGCATGAGCTCGGCAATCCGCTCGACGGGGCCGATGAACGCGGACGGCATGTCAGGTACCAGGTCGGCCGCTCCGGTGCCCCAGCCTCGTTCCACGGCGAACCGCAGCGCCGCGCCGCGGTGGTCGTCGGTGATGACCGGCGAGATCATCATGCTGAGCTCGAGCCGGGCGAAGCGGTCGCCGGCCGCCTCGCGGATCCAGGAGATCTTCTGCGCCGTGGTGGCCGGAGTCCGTTCTGAGATGTCCTCGGAGATGGTGCCGCTCGGCAGCGCCTTGGGCAGGATGCCGACGATGTCGGCGTGCCGGCCGGCCAACCCGAGCATCCGGCGGCTCCCGGCGCCGACCAGCAGTGGCGGATGCGGCCGTTGGGCCGGCCGCGGAAAGCCGTCCAGCTCGGTGAGCTGGTAGTGCCGGCCGTCGAACGTCACCGGATCGCCGGCGAAAAGCGCCTTGAGAACTCGGATCGACTCCTCGAGGCGGCCGACCCGGTCGCCGGGCGGGTCGAACGCAACGCCGGCGGCGGCGTACTCCGCGGCCGACCAGCCGGCCCCCATGCCGAGCTCGAATCGGCCTCCGGACAGCATGTCGAGCGTGGCGGCCTCTTTCGCGAGCATCACGGGATGCCGGTAGTCGTTCGCGAGCACCAGTGTTCCTACCCGCAGCGTGGACGTGGCACCCGCCGCGGCGGTCAAGGCGATCAGCGGCGCTAGCTGGTGGCCGA
The DNA here is from genome assembly GCA_036373915.1 of Jiangellaceae bacterium. GTDB lineage: Bacteria > Actinomycetota > Actinomycetes > Jiangellales > Jiangellaceae > JASLBX01. The sequence continues at coordinate 16,332 of DASUUU010000008.1, forward strand.
ACGGCTCGGCGACGAAATGGTCACGCAACAGCAGGGTGTCGTATCCCGACTCTTCTGCGCGCCGCGCGCAGTCGACGAGCTCAGTACCGGTGCCGATCGACTCGCCGACCACGCCGAACCGAAAATGTCTCATGGGCCGTGCCTCCGTTGTGTGTGGACTGCCACGAGTCTGCTGGCCGACCGGATGACGTGCTGGCGGGATTCGGACGCGGTGTCCAGGAGGTCGCGCGGACCGCTCGTTGATGTGGTCGGTTCGGATTCCCCGCTCAGGTCGGGACTAAATGCCCTATCCCATCTGACACGACCGGGTAGTCACTGGAGAAAAGGTTTGGAGGTGGCTGGTCGATGATGGACGAAGCGATGGGCGGCGCCATGGGCGGCATGATGCTGGTCTTGATGTTGATCGCCGCTGTGGTTCTGCTTGCTGGTGCGCTCGGCGGGTGGCGTGTCGTTGCGGGGCTCAAGAATCGAGCGAGCGAACTACGTGCTCCTCAACTTCGACCAGGCGTGGAAGAGCCTGCTGCCCGACCATCCGCGCTTGAACAGGCCAAGGAGCGCTACGCGCGTGGCGAGATCGATCATGCCGAGCTCGAACGGCTTCTCGACGTCGTGCTCAGAAATGATCAGCTCACCGGCGGGGAATCTCGTTGATCGAGGATTGTCAGGATTCGCGTGCACCAGCGGATGTTCTGCTGCTCGTACATCCGCCCACCAATAAGCGTCAGGTACGGGCCGATGCGGCCGGCGTCACGGAGGAACTCCTGTTCGCTGCGCCCGGCGAGTAGGTCCTGACCGATGCGGTCGTAGTTAGCGAGTTTGGCGCGGGCTTGTTCCAGGCGTGTCGTAAGCGCTTCGATGACGGCCGCCTGGTCGCCGAAGTCGATCGCATGCAGCATGACCAGCATGTCGTCGCGCAGCGCCGCCGGCCTGGCCGGCTGCGCCGTGAACTTCCGTAGCTCTTCTCGTCCCGCGTCGGTCAGGGTGAAGACCCGCTTGTCGGGGCGGCGGCGTTGCCGGACGACGCGGGCACGCAGCAGCCCATCGTTCTCCAGGCGCTCGAGCTCGCGGTACAGCTGCTGGGGAGTGCACGACCAGAAGTTCGCGACCGACACGTCGAACCGCTTAGCCAGTTCGTAGCCGGACGCCGCGTTGTTCGCCAGCGCGGCCAGTACGGCGTGCCGCAGGGCCATCTGGACAGCCTCCTCTCACATTGGCTAGTATCAAACACTACTATTCAATTAGTTTACTAGGTGGTATTGGTGCATCCTTTCCGTGTTGCGATCGAATCCGGTGACATCGATGCTGCCGTCGGGTTGCTCGCCGAGGACGTCGAGTTCCGGAGCCCTGTCGTGTTCCGCCCCTACCGTGGGCGCGAGGCGGTTGCCACGGTGATCCGCGGGGTGGCGCAGGTGTTCGAGGACTTCCGCTACCTGCGCGAGATCGGCGAGCCGGGCGGGCGCGATCACGCCCTCGTCTTCTCGGCACGGGTAGGGGACAGGCAGATAGAGGGCTGCGACTTCGTTCGGTGCAACGAGGACGGCTCGATCGCCGAGCTCGTCGTCATGGTGCGCCCGCTGACCGGCGTCATCGCCCTCGCCAAGGCGATGCAGCGGGCGATCGATGTCACCGCGCTGCCGTACATCGACGACCACGACGTCCTGATCGCAGCGTCACCGGCGGCGGTCTGGCGGCACCTGATCATCGCAGTCGGCTGGTCCGGCCGGGCTGTCTCCGCGGTCGCGCCATTGTTGGGTGCCGTTCCCCGGCGCGCGAGCGGTGATCCGCTGGCCGAGGGGTCGACGGTGCCCGGGTTCAGAGTCCGAGAGGCCGTACCCGGCGACCGGCTGGTGCTGGCCGGGCATCACCGGTTCTCCGAGTACGCCCTGGTTTACACGCTCGCCGAAGAACCCGGCGGTACCCGCCTTCGCGCCCGCACCCATGCTCGCTTTCCCGGGTTACGCGGAGAGCTCTACCGCACCGTGGTGATAAGGAGCGGCGGCCACCGGGTGCTGGTGCGACGCATCCTCCGCGGAGTCCGTCGGGCCGCGGAGTCGCAGGTCAAGACCGGTGAGCCGGCCCAATCGTCGGATTGACCCGGCCCGCGCTCCACCGCCTGGCGACATGCGCGGGCCGGCCTGGTACGTCACGGTAGCGTGGTCAGACGCAGGTGGCCCGCGTCGACAAGACGCGCGTTTCCGTTGGCGTCGAATACCTCGATGACGTGCAGGTGGTAGCCGTAGCGGCTGCCTTCGGAGCCGGTCAGCACGGCATGGAACGTCATGTCCGCCCGTAGGCCCCGTGTCCGTCGTCAGTGCCGTCCAGTTCCCGGTCGCGGGCTCGCACATCGGCAAGCCCGGCTGCGAACGGCTCGGTAGCGTCACTTGTGTCCTCGCAAGGGCCCGCGCCGGTGGCGTCACCGTCCATCGGCCACAACTCCAGGTGGAGTGCGTCGCGGGCCACACCGCTGAGCTCGCCGGTACCCGTGACCCGGGACCAGGCAGGTGAGGCGTCGATCAGCAGTGGCGCCGGTCCGACGTGTCCGCCGGCCTCCCAGGCGCAATAGCTCTCTCGGGTGGTGTTCAGGAAGCCGACCAGGCCGTTGTCGAAGTCGGGGAACACCGCGAGGATTGGTGCGATCTCCTCGGCGTGGGGCGGGATGGCGGTGGCTGTGTTGGCCGGCGTGACGAATGCCGCGGCCAGCGTGGACCACCACCGGGCCGAGCACGCACACCTCAGGCATCGCGACTCCGCCGGTTATGGGTTCTTGCCACGAGGCACGATACCGAGCGATCGTCACAGTGGTGTTGATCTGGCAGCCTCGGAAGCGTTCCGGCGTCGCCCACTCTGGGTAGGCTCGGACACAAACCGAATTGCCACGGCCGGACCGTGCCGCACCAAGATGGCGGAGTGCCGCGGATGGCTTCGGGAGCCGTTCGCGCGGTCCGCGGGTGTTTCTGCGCGTCCTCGGGTGGTGCCGGTCGCCAGTGGTCGTAATCCCGCACCTTCGTCGTTAGGGGCCGCCAAATGCATCCGCTGAGGCTCGAGCATGTCACCAAGACCTATGGCCACGACGTCGTGGTCGACGACCTGTCCTTCACCGTCGAGCCTGGGCGGGTAACCGGATTCCTGGGCCCTAACGGTGCCGGCAAGTCCACCACCATGAAGATCTTGCTTGACTTGGCCTCGGCCGACAAGGGACGTGCCACGATCGGCGGCACGCGGTATCGGGAACTACCCGACCCGGCACGAACGGTCGGGGTCATCCTGGAACACGCGTACCATCCGGCCCGCAGTGGGCGCAACCACCTGCGCATCCTCGCCGACAGCACAGGCATCCCTACCGCACGCATCGACGAGGTGCTCGAATTGGTAGGACTCACCGATGCGGCCCACAAACACGCCGGCGCGTACTCCCTGGGTATGAAGCAGCGCCTCGGTCTCGCGGCGGCGCTGCTCGGTGACCCGCCGGTGCTGGTGCTCGACGAGCCGGGCAACGGCCTCGACCCACAGGGCATCCGTGATCTGCGTGACCTGCTCCGCACGCGGGCCGCTAACGGCGACACGGTGTTCGTGTCCAGCCACCTACTGGCCGAGGTCGAACACCTCGCTGATGAGGTCATCGTGCTCGACCGGGGCAAACTGGTCACCACTGGAGCCCTGTCGGATCTGCAGAGGGCCGGCACCTCGGTGCGCACGCCATCCCCGGAACCCCTGACCCAGATCCTGGAGGCCGCCGGCGGCACTGTGCAGGTCCGCGAGCAGGGAGCGCTGTTGGTCCGCGGCCTGTCGATCAGCGAGATCGGTGACCGGGCCTGCGCCGCCGGAATCGCTCTGCACGAGCTTTCTCCCCAGTCCGGCTCTTTGGAAGATCTCTTCCTGGGCTGGACCGGCGACCACCAGGCCCACGATGTGCCCAGCGAACCTGGTCGCACCGAGACGGAGGTCCGATCGACATGAGCTGGCTGCGACTCGTCCGAGCCGAACTCCGCAAGCTCACCACGACGAAGATGCCGTGGGGATTCCTTGCGGTGCTCGTTGTCATCAGCGCTACGACAGCCGCCGCCGTGCTCTGGGGTACCGACGCGGACGGCAGCAAGGGCTTCATCGCCACAGCCGAGGACCAGCGGTCGCTGATGGCCTTCGGGTTGAACGCCATGATCGTCGCCGGTTTGTTCGGAGCCATAGCGGTGGCCCGTGAGTACGGCCATGGCACCGTGATTCCGACATTCCTGAGCGCCCCGCGCCGGCACCGGGCGGTGCTCGCGCAGTTCACCGCGGTGCTGATCGGCGGCGCTCTGCTGGGTCTTGTCGGCGCCGCGCTGACCGTCGCCGCGGTCGCGGCCTCGCTTCCGGCGGTCGGCTACGACTTCATGGTGTCCGCCGGCGCCGTAACCCAGGTGGTCGCCGCCTCGGCTTTCGCGGGCGCGAGTGGCGCCGTCCTCGGGGCGGGTATCGGGGCGATTGTCCGCAACATGGGTGGTGCTGTCACGGCCGCCGTGCTGGTGCTGTTCATCATCCCGCCACTCGTCGTGCAGCTGGTGCCCGAAGCAGTCTCGTGGGTGCCAGGCGCGCTCGCCGCCGTCCTCTCAGGCGTCAGTAGCGAGGTCGGGGTGCTCGCGGCCGTGGCGGTGGTTGCCGCCTGGGGCATCATCCCGGCTGCCATCGGCCTGGTCTTCGTGCAGCGGCGTGACGTCGTCTGACCGGCCCGACTGCCCCGCACGGCTGTCGCCTGCCCCTCGGCTTGGGCGTGCAGCCCTACGGCACACCCGGTGGTGACTAGCGCCTCTAGTGCAGGGGTCGCAAGCCGCCGTGTACTGGAAGACAGCACACGTATCGCACCGGAGACGTACGGAGCGCCTTCGGCCACATCGTCGCCAGCGAGGGCGGCACGAACGAGGGCTTCGCCATGACCTCAACCCACGCCGCAAGCACACCAAGACCGACCCGACGCGAGCTCGCCCACGAGTTCCGCACTGTCGCCGCGGACCTGCCGCTGCTGCTCACTGCGCCGCTGTACCGGTCTTGGCATCTGCGCTGGGGCGCCACCGCCGAGGAGGTCGCCGCCAGCCTGCCCGGTGACGACGTGCTGCCGCACGCGCAGTACCGGACCACCAGAGCCATCACCATCGACGCCCCACCGGGGATGGTCTGGCCGTGGCTGGTCCAGGTCGGTTGCCTCAGGGCCGGCTTCTACAGCAACGACCTGCTCGACAACTTCGCTCACCCCAGCGCCCGCACGCTCATCCCCGACCTGCAACGCCTGGAGGTCGGACAATGGGTGTCGATGTCCCCGACGCCATCGGAGCTGACCGCATTCAAGGTGGACGGCTTCGAGGTCGACCGCTGGCTGCTCTGGCGCAAGCCCGAGAGCACCTGGGTGTGGGCGCTGACACAGCTGCCCGACCGGCGCACCCGGCTGGTGACGCGTATCCACGCCGCCCGAGACTGGACGAAACCGATGCTCGCCGTAGGAGCAGTCATCCTGATGGAGTTCGGCGACTTCGCCATGATGCGCCGCATGCTCCACGGGATCAAAGACCGGGCTGAAAGCTTGGAAGGTAATACCAAGCACCCGGCATAGCCGGGGCCGGTGCATCGTTCGGTGTGCGACGGACCGGCGACCAGCTCAACCCCTCTACCAGCGCCACCCTTTGTAGGTTCTCGACGCGCTGGCCCGGGAGGTAGTGAGCCGGCCGCCGGCCGTTGCCCTACGGACGACGATCTGCCATTCCGCCTGGAGCTCCGGCGACAGGTTCAGCTCAGTTGCTGCACTTGATCCCCTTGCATGGTTCATCGCTCAACCGCATGACGATAAGGCCGTTGTTGCGGTCGCTGGCGATGATGGTGCCGCTGTCGAAGAGGGGGAAGACCCCCCACTGGCCGAGGAACGCCGTGCCGAACCTGAGCTCCTGGCTGAGGTTCAGGATCTTACTCGGCAGCCGCGGCTCGGTGTCCATGTGGGCGATCGGGCGGAGACTTACCATGCCGGCCGCGTCCCGTTCGATCTGGAGCACCCTGGTGCCGGACGTGTAGTTGGCTTGGTAGATCTTGTCGCCCTTCACGATCATATTGTGATCCACGCTGACCGTGTCGTGCTCGAACCGCTCGACGACGACCGGGTCGTCGAGTTCGCGGACGTCGACGATGTACGTACCGGTCGCCGGCGTCTTGGTCGGGTCATCGACCGGCTGGGCGAAGACCCCGGGGAGCCACCCTGCGGCGACTATCTCGTCGATCTCGTCGCCGATGAACAGGAAGTCCTGCTCCTCGGTCGTCCATCCGTTGTGCGAGAACACAAGTTCCGGAATTCGGAAGCTGGCGAGCACCTCGATGTTGTTCTTGTCGGTCGCGTCCCAGATCTCGGTGAACCCACCGATCGGATTTCCGGCGGCCTGGCCGGCACGGTCGCGACCGTCGAAGACGAACACGATCTCGTGCCCCTGGAACCTTTCGTCCGGCCCGGTGTAGACGATCGGGTAGAAGTCGTGTTCTCCGATGTTCGGCAGGCAGGCCGCCACGTCGGGGTTGGTCGGATCGGTATTGAGGTCGTAGATCAAGGTATTGAACCGAGGTGGGGTTTCGAGACCGCAGGCGTTGTTCGCCGCGCCCGCCGCCAGCCGGACGCCGGCCACATAGGCGAAGCCGGTCTCCTCATTGACCTGAATGTTGTGGGCCGACAGGTAGCCGCCACCTGAGAACTTGAAACTCGGCGCGGGCAGCACGGTGTCGGGTGAGGGTGCAGGACCCAGGGCGTCGAGGACCGACAGATCCACAACATCGATCTCGGAGCCGGCGATCTCGGACGTGAAGTATGCGAAGTTGCCGAAGACGCCCGGGTCTCCCCAGAGGTTGCCGATGTTGCCCGGCGCCTGGCTCTCGAGGCTACCGAGGAACTCGGGATTCTCAGGGTCGGTGACCCGCACGACCGCCAGGCCTGCCGTAGTTCCGACGAGTGCGTACTCCTCCCCCGCGGGAGACGTCCAGCCCCAGATGTCATTCAACATGCCCTTGTCGAAGACCCCGGGGAGTGGCAGTGCGCCCATCGCGTCGGGATCGATCTGACTCAGGAACCGCATGTTCTCGGTATCCGGGAACGGGCCTTTGACCACGGGAAGGCTTCCGAGCGCATCCCCTTGCATCTCCTTCAACAGAGCCGGCGGTTCATCGTGGTGCGCCAAAGCCGTCCCGCTCAAGGCGACCGTCACGGCCAGCGCTGCGCCCAGCGCGCCGATCCTGCGCAGTCTCGACCTTCGATGTGTTCGCATCGCGGCTACTCCCTTCTCACGGCGATAACTGAGGCACGTATGTCGGCATGGCCGAGTTCGAAAGGGTTCCCGACGTCGGTTCGCTTCGGCGGCTCGTTCCTGAGAGCGAGGACGCCGTCGCGCCGGCACTCGATACTGGTGGCCAGCCACACCAACGTCGCAGGAGCAGATCAGATGTGGACCACAGCTGCGTTTGTGCGCCGGTTAGCGGAGCACGCGCAGGGCGTACCGCCGATCGTGGTGGACGCGACGCTCGCTCTCGCCTGCTTCCTCACGGTCGTGATCTACGCAGCCCTGGGCACGAACGCGATCACGTTCCTGGCCCGGGAGGCGCAGGCGGCGACCATGACTCTGCTGGGCCGCCGCAACTGGTGGCTGCCACGACCGCTCCTGCGCGTGCACGGCCGGCTCGCCCTGTCCGAAGCCGTCCTTCGGCCATCGTCCATCGAGCCGCCGGCCGTCGGCGTGCCTCGATGTCGATGTAGAACTAGGCTGGCTAGAGCGCCGCCTCGGCACCGGCTACATCTCAGGCTACCGAGAATTTCAAGGCCGTCACCGATCCGAACGATGCGGACACCAGTGCGGCACTTGAGGCGGTCGCGAATCGTGGTAGTCGTTTGGTGTGGAGCAGCGGCCGGAACAGACGGAATGAGCCGAGCCCCGCGCGATGCGCGGCGGGGCTCGGCTCGGTACCTGGACGGACTAGTGGGTGATCGGCGCCGGCTCGCGATGGCTGGTGTCGATGGCGAGGTCACCGACGTAGTTCTCGCGCAGGGTGTAACGGTCCTGGCTGTTGGCCTTCACCCAGTCCGCGGCCTTTGCCGCGGCTGCGTCAGCCTGCGCCCGGTTTTCCCAGGTGCTGAGGGAGACGAAAGCGGTCTTGTCGATCTGGGCAACTCCGTAGGACACGAAGCCGTCGCTGTGTTCGAACAAGGGAACCATCTCAGACTTCGCCTGGCTGATTACCTCGTCGAAGGTGCCGGCCTTGATGTCGTAGAGAGCGACGCGCGTGCAGCGCATGGTGAGCCTTCCTGTGGTGGAGCGGCTTGCGTAACCCGCATGCCGGTTCCAATACCGACCCTACGCCAGAACCTTGATACCGGCAAATGAATTCCTAGAAGTGAGAGTCCTGTAGACTCTTTGTCATGGCTTGGGGCTTCCTGACGAACCACGCTCTGGCACTGTTATGCATCGCACACGACCCGGGCGTGCGGCTGCGGGAGATCGCGACCACGCTCGGCATCACTGAGCGCGCCGCCTTCGGCATTGTCACCGATCTGGTGAACGCCGGATATGTCGTCAAGGACAAGAACGGCCGCCGCAACAGCTACGACGTCCAGGTCGACAAGCCCTTGCCAGAGGCTCTGCTGCGACAGCGAACGGTCGGCCAACTGGTGGATCTTCTAGCCCGCACCGAATTGGGCACCCGCGACCACGCGTAAGCTCACTGAAATGCCGCCATGCGGGAGCGCCCATGCTGCGGTAGACCCGGAGGTGGTTACGCCTCGTCCGCTGTGGCCGAGCCAACCGGCGACGGGTGCGAACATCGACGCCAGCCGCGAAGCAACAGTGACGGCTGAGTGTCAGCCCAGGTCAGCGAAGTGGGGCGGGTGGGACTCGAACCCACGGCCAAGGGATTATGAGTCCCCTGCTCTAACCGGCTGAGCTACCGCCCC
>DASUUU010000009.1:0-6260 GCA_036373915.1 Jiangellaceae bacterium
CTGCTGAACGCGATGCGCTCGCCGCCGCACTCACCGCTCCCGGCGCGCCCTTCGAGCACCAGGCTTCGGTGCCCGAGATGACCTGGAAGACCCAGCCCACTGACGGCCACGTCACCGGCACGCTCGTGCTCAAGGACGGCACCCCGCTGGACAACGTCACCGTCACTCTGACGCCGGTCGGCGGGGGCGAAGAGATCACGCAGAAGTCGGACGGCTCGGGCTGGTTCGGATTCGTGCACGTCGACACCGGCCAGTACCTGGCCCGGATCGACCGGCCGGCCGGAGTTGACGGCCAGCCGACCGCCTACGTAGAGGTCGAGGCCGGCGAGATCTCCACAGCCACGTTCCGCAACCTCGAGGCCGTCGAGTAGGTCGACGAGCGCTCCAGAGCAGGGCGCCGACCGGCTTTCGCCGGCGGCGCCCCTGTTTGTTGTGCTGATCCACCTGGTTCGATGCCCGCGCCGGGACGTAAGGTATGGCGAGTTCGGCGCGGAGAGGAGGTCGGCGCAGATGGATCGGGCAACGGCGCGGTCTCGCCTGTCGATGCTCGGCGCCGTCTTCGCGTTCCTCACGGCCGTCGTCGTGACCGTATTCGGTGCGGTGCCGTCGAGCGCCGTGCCAACCCGCCAGCCGACCGGAAGCGGAGATACTGCGGCCGCGGAGGCGGGTGACACCGGGGCCGGCGCCTCTGTGTCGATCGCCGCGCCGGACGAGACGGACGAGGAACTTCAGGTGCCGGGCCCGGTGGCGGCACCCGCGGCCGGCCTGCCGGAGACCCCGGCACACACCTTCACCAGCCCTGCGGCCTTCGCAGGCCGCACCGGCAGCAACAGTCCGCAGTCAACGCGAGGACGCGCACCGCCCCGTTGAGTGATCAGCCCGCCTGTCCCGATCACTCGCTCCAGGAAGAAGCGTCCCCGTGAATCGTTCGTCCCTCGTGCGCGCGCTGCTGGCGCTCGTCGTGCTGTCCCTGTCCGGTTTCTTTGTGTTGACCTCGTCCCCCACGCTGGGCCTGGACCTGCGCGGAGGTGCGCAGATCGTCCTGGAAGCCCAGGACACCGATACCGTCACCGCCGACGCCGAGGCGACCGACCGTGCGATCGAGGTGTTGCGGCGCCGGGTCGACGCGCTCGGCGTGTCCGAGCCGACGCTGACCAGGTCGGGTGAGAACCGGGTGATCGTCGAACTGCCGGGCATCTCCGACCCCGAGGAGGCTTCGGAGGCGATCGGGCGGACGGCTCAGCTGACCTTCCACGAAGTTCTCGGTGTCGAGCAGACTCCGCCGACGGAGGGCGACGAGCCCGATCCGGAGACCGGCGAACAGGTCATCCTCGACGAGCGGGGTGGGCCTATCAGAGTTGGGCCGGTCGTCATGACGGGTGAGTCGGTCGGTGACGCCGAAGGCGTGCTCGACCCGCAGACCGCACGGTGGTCCGTCACTATCGATTTCGTCGCGGACGGTCCGGACACCTGGCAGCAGATGACCGCCGATGCTGCCTGCTTCCCGTCAGGCGACCCGCAGCGCCGGATCGCGATCGTCCTGGACGGCCAAACCATCTCGTCGCCGCAGGTCAACGAATCGGTCCCATGCGGTGTCGGCATCGCCGGCGGCACGACCGAGATCACCGGTGACTTCGACTCGGAGTCGGCGAAGGAGCTGGCCGCACTGATCAAGGGCGGCGCGCTGCCCGTCCCCGTGGAGGTCATCGAGCAGCGCGTGGTCGGCCCGACGCTCGGCCAAGCCGCGATCGACGCCAGCTTCCTGGCCACGATCATCGGCCTGGCGGTCACCGCGGTGTTCATCCTGTATATCTACCGGCTGCTCGGATTGATCGCGGCGATCGCCCTGGCCTGCTATGCGTTGATCGCGTTCGGCACGCTGACCGCGCTGGGCGCCACCCTGACCCTGCCCGGTCTGGCCGGTTTTGTGCTCGCGATCGGCATGGCGGTCGATGCGAACGTGCTGGTCTTCGAGCGAGCCCGGGAGGACTACGTCGACGGTTCGGTCAAGAGCGGGCGCAAGGCCGTCCAGAGCGGGTTCAAGAATGCGCTGTCCGCTATCGCCGACTCCAACATCACGACACTTATCGCGGCCGCGCTGCTGTTCTTCCTCGCAGCGGGGCCGGTTCGCGGGTTCGGTGTGACGCTGACGATCGGCGTGCTCGCGTCGATGTTCTCGGCCCTTGTCATCACCCGAGTGCTCGCCGAGTGGGCGATCGACCGGGGCTGGATGACCCGGCATCCGAAGGCCACCGGCATCGGGCAACACACCCGGTTCCGGCTGTGGCTCCGTAAGGTGCAGCCCAACCTGATGCGGCACGGCCGCACGTTCCTCGCGGTCTCCGTGCTCGTGGTGCTCGTGGCCATCGCCGGCATCGCCATCCGGGGGCTCAACCTGGGCATCGAGTTCACCGGAGGCCGCCAGCTGGCCATCGATACCACCAGTCCGGTCGACATCGACGAGGCTCGATCGGCCATCGCCGACGCGGGATTCCCGACCGCGATAGTCCAGGAGTCCGACGACGCCGACGTCAGCGTCCGCACCATCCCGATCTCCGACGCCGAGGCGAACACCATCGAGGCCGTGGTCGGCGAGATCGCCGGTGGCGCCCAAACGGTGCGCGACGAACTGATCGGACCGAGCATGGGCGACGAGCTGCGGCGAAACGCGCTGATCGCCCTCGCCGTCGCACTCGCCGCCCAGCTGGCCTACCTGGCGATCCGATTCCGCTGGACGTTCAGTACCGGCGCGGTGGCGGCCCTGTTCCAGAACGTGGTCGCCGTAATCGGCCTGTTCGCCTGGCTGGGCAAGCCGATCGATGGCATCTTCCTCGCCGCCCTGCTCACGATCATCGGTTATACGGTCAACGACTCGGTCGTGGTCTTCGACCGGATCCGGGAGGAGTGGCGGGCCACGCCGACGGGTGATTTCCGCGCGATTTCCAACAGCGCCGTGCTCAACACCCTGCCGCGGTCGGTCAACACCGGCCTTTCGACGCTGTTCATCCTGGCGGCGCTGCTGTTCCTCGGCGGGGAGTCGCTGTCCGACTTCGCACTCGCGCTCGTCATCGGCATCGCGGTCGGCACGTACTCGTCCAACTTCACCGCGACACCTATCGCCGTGGAGTTCGAGCAGCGGTGGCCGACGCCGCCGCCGGAGCCCAAGGAGAAGAAGCGCGACACCCGCACCCGGGAGGACCCCAACTACGGCGCCGTCGTGTGACGTTCGGCGCGGTGCATTGCCGCGGTATAGATCGGGCCGGGCTTGAGCGGCACGGCGCGAAGCGCCAGCCGGCCCACCCGGGCGGACAGGGTGGCCGCGATCTCCGTGGTGGGCAGCCCGGGCATCCGGTAGAGCCGCCGGGCCCACCGGGGCAGTAGCCCGAAGCCGACGGCAGCCACCCCCATCCAGGCGGGACGGGCCGGCGTCCAACCGAGCCCATGCGGCATCGGCGGCGCCGCGAGAAACCGGACCACTTCGACGGCGGGCGGGGTGAGCGCCAGGGACGGGCGCATCAGCGAGTAGTAGTCGTCGACGGCCTCGGCCGATGCCGGCACGCTGTGCGGATCCAGCCCGATCAGCTCGGCCGCGCGCACCTGCTCGGCCAGATACCGATCGACCTCGCGATCGGTGAGAGCCAACCCAGCCCGGCGAGCGGTCGTCACGAACGACTCGACCTCTGTCACGTGCACCCACATCAGCAACTCGGGATCGTCGACCCGGAACTCCTCACCGGTCGCCGGATCCACCGCGCGCAACCGTGCATGCAGCCCGCGCACGCGGGCTCCTGCCCGGCGGGCCTGCTCGGTCGTGCCGTACACCACCGTCCCGACGTACTCGGCGGTGCGCATCAGCCGGCCCCAGGAGTCGTTGCGGTAGTCGGAGTTCTGCACGACTCCTGCGACAGCCCGCGGGTGCAGCGCCTGGAGGTAGAGCGCGCGCAGCCCGGCCACCCAGAGGATGGGTTCGGCGTGGACCCGCCAGCTCACACTGTCCGGCCCGAACAGGCCGAGGTCGACGTCCCTATCCATCATCCGATGGTGCCACGCCGATCCCGGCCGGCCGCGCCCTGCTGTGCCTCAGGCCACGTTGCGCGGCCGGAACTGGATGCTGATCCGCGGGCCCACCGGGCGAGCGGTCTTCAGCACGGCGTGCTCCCACGTGCGCTGGCACGAGCCGCCCATGACGAGCAGGTCGCCGTGGCCCAGTGGGAATCGCAGCGCCTCGCCGCCGCCTCGCGGCCGCAGCGCCAGCGTGCGCGGCGCGCCGACGGACACGATGGCGACCATCGTGTCCTCATCCTTGCCCCTTCCAATGGTGTCGCCGTGCCACGCGACGCTGTCGCGGCCGTCGCGGTAGAAGCACAGGCCAGCTGAGACGAACGGCTCACCGAGCTCAGCCTCGTAGTGGTCGTTGAGTGCGCGCTTGGCCTGGTCCAGGACGGAATCGGGCAGCGAGTCGTCGGGACCGTACCAGCACAACAAGCGCGGGACGTCGACCTCACGGTCGTACATCTGCCGCCGCTCGGCCCGCCACCGAACACGTCGGGCCAGCCGGTCGAACACCTCGTCGGACCCGTGCAACCAACCCGGCCGGATGTCGACCCAGGCGCCGCGGCTGAGCACCGTGCGATCGACCGTGGATCCGAGCTCGCCGACGCCGGGACCACCACCGGAGCTATCCAGCAGCGAACCCTGCAATGCGATACTCATAGCAGCAATCATACGCCTGCTTCGAACTGCTGTACAGATTCGACCATCGGTCCGCTGCTTATGTAGCCTTTTCCAGCAGGTCTCGCGGGGCCTGCCTAACGTGACCGATTCTTGGAGCTGGACGTGCTGACTGAGCGGGTGCCCGCCTCGGCCGGCGCGGACGAGTTGTACGAAGCTTTCACCGACTGGGCGGGCGAACAGGGCTTCGAGCTGTACACCGCCCAGGACGAAGCGGTGATCGAACTCGTCTCCGGCTCGCACGTCATCCTGAACACCCCCACCGGATCCGGCAAGAGCCTTGTCGCGGTGGCCGCCCATTTCACCGCACTCGCCAGGCAGCAGCGCACGTTCTACACCGCACCGCTCAAAGCACTGGTTTCGGAGAAGTTCTTCAACCTCGTCGACGTGTTCGGCGCCGAGAACGTCGGCATGATGACCGGCGACTCCAGCGTCAACTCGGCTGCCCCGATCATCTGCTGCACTGCAGAGGTGCTCGCGAACGTCGCCCTGCGTGAGGGATCCGACGCGGACATCGGCCAGGTCGTCATGGACGAGTTTCATTTCTATGCCGACCCGCAGCGCGGTTGGGCCTGGCAGGTGCCGCTGCTGGAACTGCCGAAGGCGCAGTTCCTGCTCATGTCCGCAACGCTCGGCGATGTCTCGTTCTTCGAAAGGGACCTGCGCCGCCGCACCGGCCGGCAGGTCGCCGTCGTGACGTCCGCGGAGCGGCCGGTTCCGCTCACCTTCTCGTACTCGACCGAGCCGATGCACGAGCTACTGGACGAGCTGCTGAGCACCCACCGGGCGCCGGTCTACGTGGTCCACTTCACCCAGGCGGCCGCAATAGAGCGCGCGCAGGCGCTGACGAGTGTCAACGTGGCGACCCGAGCCGAACGCGACAAGATCGCGACGGAGATCGGCAAGTTCCGGTTCAGCGCCGGCTTCGGCAAGACGCTGTCCCGGCTGGTCCGCCACGGCATCGGCGTCCACCACGCCGGAATGCTGCCGAAGTACCGCCGGCTGGTCGAGCGGCTCACCCAGGCCGGCCTGCTCAAGGTCATCTGCGGGACGGACACCCTCGGTGTCGGCATCAACGTACCTATTCGCACCGTCGTGCTGTCCGGGCTGAGCAAATTCGACGGCACCCGTACCCGGCACCTCACCGCGCGCGAGTTTCACCAGATCGCCGGCCGCGCCGGGCGGGCGGGGTACGACACCCTCGGCGAGGTGGTGGTCCAGGCGCCCGAGCATGTCATCGAGAACGAGCGCGTGCTCGCGAAGGCGGGTGACGACCCGAAGAAGCGCCGGAAGATCGTCCGGAGGAAGCCACCGGAGGGTTTCGTCTCGTGGGGGCAGGCGACCTTCGATCGACTAGTCGCAGCCCCGCCGGAGCCGCTGACGTCCAGCTTCGAGGTCAGCCATGCCATGGTCATCGGCGTGATCAGCCGGCCGGGTGACGCGTTCGCCGCCATGCGCAAGATGCTCACCGACAATCACGAACCGCCGGCCCGGCGTGTCCACCACATCCGCAGGGCCATCGCGATCTA
>DASUUU010000010.1:0-7061 GCA_036373915.1 Jiangellaceae bacterium
ATACCGGACTCGGCGAGTGCCTTGAGGGCGCGTTCCTCATTCACGCAGCCGAGTTTAGGCCGGGACGTTCCGCAGCCGTCGATGTCGGTGGCGCACGCTATGGAGGCACCGCTGATCGGGAAAGCAGTGACGGTACGCTGATACAGGCGTCATTCGACGGCTCGATTGACCCGTTGGATGATTCGCTCCGCCGTAGTGTAATTGGCAGCACACAGGCTTTTGGTGCCTGTAGGTCCAGGTTCGAGTCCTGGCGGCGGAACGGTGACCTGACGTTGGGGCTCCCACTGGCTGACGGGTATCGTCGTGCCTGCCTTGCCACCGATGTCCAGGAGCCAGTGCTAAGTGAGCACACGCCCGGCCGCCGTGGTCGTTCTCGCAGCCGGCGAGGGCACCCGGATGAAATCCGATATCCCCAAGGTCCTCCATGAGATCGGCGGCCGCAGCCTTATCGGGCACGCGGTCGCCGCGGCGGCCGCGCTCGAGCCCGAGCATCTGACCGTCGTCGTCGGCCACGGCCGCGACCAGGTCGTCGCGCATCTCGCGGAGGTCGCCCCCACCGCCACCACCGCTGTGCAGGACAAGCAACTCGGCACCGGACACGCTGTCGCGTGCGCGCTCGAGGCACTGCCCGAACTCGACGGCATCGTGGTGGTCACCTATGGCGACGTCCCCCTGCTCACGACGGACACGGTCCGCGAACTGGTCGACACGCACGAGGCGGACGGCAATGCCGTCACCGTCCTCACGGCCACCCTCGACGATCCGCAGCACTACGGCCGAATTGTCCGTGGGGGCGACGGAACCGTGCTCGGTATCGTCGAGTTCAAGGATGCCTCGGACGAGGTCCGGGCGATCAATGAGATCAACTCGGGCATCTATGTGTTCGACGCCGGCATGCTGCGCACGGGGCTCACGCAGCTCACGACCCACAACGCCCAGGGGGAGCTGTATCTCACCGACGTTCTCGGCATCGCCCGAGAAGCCGGCCGGCGGGTGGGCGCCCGGCAGACGGATGACGTCTGGCAGACCGAGGGTGTCAACGACCGGATCCAGCTGGCGGCCATGCGTAGGGAGCTGAACCGGCGCGTCCTCGAGGGCTGGATGCGCGAAGGGGTCACGGTGGTCGATCCCGCCACGGTGTGGGTCGACGTCAGGGTCGAGCTTGGGCGTGATGTCGTGCTGCACCCTGGCGTCCAACTCCACGGCACAACCCGCATAGCCGGCGGCGCGCAGATCGGCCCCGACACCACCCTGACCGACACCGTCGTGGGGAAGCGGGCCAGCGTGGTCCGCACCCACGCCACGAGCGCCGAGATCGGCGATGAGGCCGCTGTCGGCCCGTACACCTATCTGCGCCCGGGCGCCAGGCTCGGACCACGGTCCAAGGTTGGCGCGCACGTCGAGATAAAGGCGTCGACGGTAGGAGAAGGGGCGAAGGTGCCGCACCTGTCCTATGTCGGTGACGCCGAGATCGGAGCCGGGGCCAACATCGGTGCGGCGACGGTCGTCGTCAACTACGACGGGGTGGAGAAGCACCGGACGGTCGTGGGCGAGCATGCCCGGGTAGGCAGCGACACCATGCTGGTCGCGCCGGTGACTATCGGCGACGGTGCCTACACCGCGGCGGGTTCGGTGATAACCGAAGACGTCCCACCAGGAGCGATGGGAGTCGCGCGCGGTCGCCAGCGCAACGTCGAGGGCTGGGTCGAACGCAAGCGTGCGGGTACGCCCGCCGCCGAAGCAGCGCGCCGGGCCAAGGCAAGGCACACTGGTGACCAGAAGGACGCCGGTGACGAGGGGAGCGCTAGGTGAGCGGGATCAAGGCGAGCAGCCAGAAGATGCTGATGCTCTTCTCGGGGCGGGCGCACCCCTCCCTCGCCGAGGAGGTCGCCGGTGAACTGGGTGCCGAGCTGGTGCCGACCCGCGCCGAGAACTTCGCCAACGGCGAGATCTACGTCCGCTTCGAAGAGAGCGTGCGGGGCAGCGACGCATTCGTAATTCAGAGCCACACCACTCCCATCAATGAGTGGATCATGGAACAGTTGATCATGGTGGACGCTCTGAAGCGCGCGTCGGCCCGGCGTATCACCGTCGTGATTCCGTTCTACGGCTACGCCCGGCAGGACAAGAAGCACCGCGGGCGAGAGCCGATCTCCGCTCGCCTGATCGCCGACATGTTCAAGACAGCAGGCGCGGACCGGCTGATGGCCGTCGACCTGCACACCGCGCAGATCCAGGGCTTCTTCGACGGACCGGTCGACCACCTGTGGGCGCTGCCGCTGCTGGCCAACTACATCCAGGAGAAGTACTCGACGACCAACATGACGATCGTCTCGCCGGACGCCGGCCGGGTTCGGGTCGCCGACCTGTGGGCCGACCGGCTCGGCGCGACACTGGCGATCATCCACAAGCGGCGCGACCCGAACGTGGCCAACAAGGTCAGGGTGCACGAGGTGGTCGGCGAGGTCGAGGGCCGGACCTGCCTGGTGGTCGATGACATGATCGACACCGCCGGCACCATCACCCAAGCGGCCGATGCCTTGATCGCCAACGGCGCGGATCGGGTCATCGTCGCAGCCACCCACGCCGTGCTGTCCGGGCCCGCTATCGACCGGCTGAAGAACTCGCAGATCGGCGAGGTGGTGGTCACCAACACCCTGCCGATCCCCGAGGAGCGCCGCTTCGACAAGCTGACGGTGCTGTCCATCGCACCGCTGCTCGCACGCGCGATCCACGAGGTGTTTGAAGACGGCTCGGTCACGAGCCTGTTCGACGGCAACGCCTGAGCAATACGGCCCGGGGCGGGCTGGGTCGGCTAACCGCCGGTCATTCGTTGGAGAGCCTGCGGCGCACCAAGAGCAGCCCACCGCCGACCACGAGCAGCCCGACACCGGTGATCGCGAAGAACGTCGGCGAGATCGACACGCCAGTGCGGACAAGCTCGGGAGGCTGCGACACCGGCGGCTTCGGTGTGACGGTCTTCTCGGGCTGGGACGGCGGCGGGTACTGCTCGGGATCGATCTGTTCGGCCGCATCGTCCGACGTCGCCTGGGCGGCCGCGACGGAAACCCCGACGAGCACGGTGGCAGCGAGCAGTGTCGCCGCCAGGGCCGCACCGAACGCACGGCGCCAGCGCAGAACAGCCCGAATACCTACACGTGTACTCACAACGCCCCCAACCGAGCGGTAATCATCTCCCCCACCACGGACGATCAGCTTCCCGCGTTGGCGGCTCCGGGTCAAGTACTTACGGGCATTGATCTACGACCGACGCCAGATTGATGCCGAATCACTCGCATGCGGGTATCGCCGCCCGATTGCCCCCTTCACTCACAGTGGGTGTCGACCAGATCTCGACCGGTTCACCGCGGTCGGGCTGGGACAACTGAACCTCGAACGTCACGCCTTGTCCTGGTGCCAGTTCGGTGGTGAATACCCGGACCGGACGCCCCCCGTCAGAGTGTGCCGTCGAGTCCACGGGAGTCCCGTCCCGAACAACCGAGCGGACGTCGCCGCCAACCCCGCCGTAGAAGTAGACATTCGTGCGGACCGAACCCGTCGGCACCCCAGTGTTGCCGACCCCGGTCACGTCGGGCGGGAACTTCTCCGCCGCGTCTGGCGGTGCCTCGGAGGTGAGCGTTACCTCAAGGGTGTCGTGCCGGGTCTGATCGACACAGACGGTGTCGCGGTGGCTCACGTCGGTGCGGAGGTAGTACTGCATCTTGGCGCTGGTGCCGTCGTTGAAGAACACTCCCAGCGCCGACGCCGACGGGGCGGAGTCGTCGAAGGCGCCGGACAGGACCGTCCCGTGCAACTCGCTTTGCTCGTCCTCCCGGGCCGACCACACGAGCAACCGGCGCTCGTCCGCTGCTGTCGCGAGCGCGTCGATCACCTCGACCGGCTCGCCGGCCCCACCGGTCAGCGCCGAGAAGACCGCTGCGGCCGTGAAAGCGAAGAACGCGTCCTGCTCTTCCTGGTCATCGAGCTGCCAGTAGACGTCGGACAGCAGCATCGAGGTCGCGTTGTCCGCCGCGAGCTCGCCGCCCGGTACGGACACCGGCCCAGTCGCGCCGAGCAGGTACGAGAGCGCGACGGGGTCTGTCGCGACCACGCCATCGACCTCGAAACCGGCCCGCCGAACCATTTCGGAGGCGAGTTGTGCGGCCGTGGGAAAGTCCGGGCTGAGGTTGATCCCGGTGAAGAACCTGCTGAGCCGCTGGGTATAGATGGCCTCCTTGTCGGGGTCGAGGTCGAGCACTGGTTCGTCGAAGTAGAGCCCGACGTCACTCGCCGTTCCCTGGTGCTCAATGGCCAGCCGGCCGTCGTCGGCTCTGATGATCGCAAATGCTCCGGCGATACCGCCGGTTGCTCTCATCTCGGCCGTGTTCTGGAACAGCACGAGGTAGGTGCGCGGCTCGTGGGCACCTAGCATCGCCGGCAGCAGCCGCGCCGCGCGGGCGCCCGTCTGCACCGTCGGCGCGAGCGTCTCGAGGTATTCCTGAACCTCCTCGACCGGCCCGGCGATCTGCGCCACCAGGCGGTCGGTGTCGATCTCTGCCATCGACTCTTGCGCCGTGCTGAAGGCCGCTGATGCGCTGCTGATCGATGGCTCGGCATCGATCAAGGGCTCGAGTTCGATGCGCCCGTCCACCGGGCCCAGCGTCGAATAGTCCAGACTCTCGGCGGCAACGACCATCGGCTCCAGCGCCTGGTGGGTGATGTCATCGATGACCTGGGCCGCGGTCGACACCGCGGACACGTTCGGTCCGACCCAAGGAATGACGCCTGCGATAGACCACAGTGGTCCGGTCGCTGCCCCGCGTGCCTCCGCGGTTGACTCCTGGAGCTCGCCGACCGCTTGCTGTGCTCGCTCGGTGTCGCCGGTGCGAATCCCGTCCTCGACCTGCTCCACGAGGGGGATTGCCGCAGTCAACGTCGTGCGTACCTTGAGTCCCTGGATGGTGAGCAGCACGGCGGCAGCAACCACGAGCAGCACGGCGACGACAGCACCGGTCACGATCAGCCGGCGCCGCGACCATGCGCGGCGCGGGCGTCGGCGTGACCGGCGAGTCGTGTCGGAGTCGGTGGCGTGTGCCATCGGCTGATCCTGGCATGCCAGACCCGCCCGCGGCGACACGTCTACCAGTCATTGGTCGGCAGAGGAAGCCGATTAGCGCGCACGTGCAGGGCGCAGGTAGACTCTTCAAGTTGCCTCGGCGAGGGCTGCCATGATTCGGCTCCGTGATCGACGCGGTGGTCGGTAGCGCGCGCCCCGCCCGAAGCGCCCGAACGTACCTATTACTGCCGAACCGCCACTCGAGGAGTCAGAACCGTGTCCGATGTCAAGATCGCCGCCGAACTGCGCACCGAGTTCGGCAAGGGTGCCGCGCGCCGTCTTCGCCGCGCTGACAAGGTGCCAGCGGTCCTCTACGGCCACGGCGCCGACCCGGTCCATCTGTCCCTTCCGGGTCACGACACCATGCTCGCTCTGAAGAACCCGAACGCGCTGCTCACGCTCGACATCGACGGTAGGAAGAACGAGCTGGCGCTGGCCAAGCACATTCAGCGGCACCCGCTCAAGAATGTGATCGAGCACGTCGACCTGATCCTGGTGCGCCGCGGCGAGAAGGTCGTCGTCGACGTACCGGTGCACGTCGTCGGTGAGGCTGCCCCGGGCACTCTCGTGAACCTGGACCAACCGACGATCTCGCTGAAGGCGGAGGCCACCCACCTGCCCGAGTACGTCGAAGTCTCCGTGGAGGGACTCGAACCAGGCACGCTGATCCACGCCGGCGACCTGAAGCTGCCTAGCGGCTCGGAGTTGGACGCCGATCCCGAGGTTCTCGTAGTCAACGTCAACGTCGCGCCCACCGCCGAGGACCTCGAGGCCGAGGCCGCGCCGGCCGAGGTCGAAGGCGAGGAGGTTGCCGAGGCCGCCGAGGAAGAGGGCGCCGAGGCCGCGGAGGCCGCACCTGCCGAGGCAGAGGGCGCCTCCGAGGAGTCCTGATCACCAGCGGGCAACAGCCAGCAGGACGCGAGGAAGGAGGCCGGGACCTCTCATGCCCGATGGCGGCTGGCTCGTCGTCGGGTTGGGCAACCCCGGCTCTTCCTACGCGGGCACACGGCACAATGTCGGCTATCTCGTGGTCGAGCTACTGGCGGCGCGGGCCGGCGCGAAGTTGAAGTCCCATCGGCGAGGCCGTTCCGACGTCGCCGAGACCCGCGTCGGCGGGCCACCCGGCGTGCGAGCGGTGCTCGCGCGCCCGAAGTCGTATATGAACCTGTCCGGTGGCCCAGTGGCGGGCCTGCTGAACTTCTTCAAGCTGGACACTGACCGGCTTGTGGTCATCCATGACGAGCTGGACCTGCCGTACGGCGCGTTGCGACTCAAGCTGGGCGGCGGCGACAACGGTCACAACGGCCTGCGTTCGGTTCGCGCTGCCCTCGGTACCGGCGACTTCTACCGGGTCAGGTTCGGTGTCGGACGCCCGCCCGGCCGGCAGGACCCGGCCGAGTACGTCCTCAGGCCGTGGAGCGCCGCGGAGCGCAAGGATCTCGAGTACCACGTTGACCGGGCCGCGGACGCGGTCGAGGCCCTACTCGTCGACGGTCTGGCGTACGCCCAGAACCACTACAACAGCTGACTTCACCGGGCCGGGTATCACCGCACCGGACGGCTCATCCAGATCGTCGGCGACGCGTGTCGGCTGAGGGTGCCAACCGGTTGGTGAGGCCGAGTAGCCGTGGGATCTTGCTGACCAGATCGTCCAGCTCGTCGACGACCCTCTCCCACACCTTGGCTCGCTGGCCGTACGGATCGGGCACCTCGTCTTCCGGATCTGCTCCGAGCACGTCGCGTGGATCGCGCCCCTCGCCGACCGTTTCCAGCCAGTCCGACAGGCGCTGGTGACGCCGTGGCGGACCCACCTTGTCGGCCCGGCGGACGAAGTCCTTGAGCGTGAACGTCTTCGGCCAGGCGGCCGGCGAGATGCCGACGACGTCGCGCACGTGTTCTCGGGTCATGCCGAGGATGAGGTCGGCGTCGGCCACGATCTCACTCG
>DASUUU010000011.1:0-16494 GCA_036373915.1 Jiangellaceae bacterium
ACCCTGAAGCTCCCTCTGCAGAGCCTCGAAGTCAGTCTCCAGCGACTGGTACTTCAGTCGACGGGCGACCTTCGTCTGCTTGGCCTTAGCCCGGCCGCGCCCCATAGGTCGACCTCCTCGCACAAAACCGGGGCGACCACAGGATTGTCTGCCGCCCTCGGACCCTTCGGTGTCATCTACTCGTACAGACAACGGTACATGGTGCCGGTGCGTTCCGTCTCGCCCCGGTCTGTCCTTGACCGGATCCGAGCCGCCGTACATCTGGTCATGCCGGCAGATGAATGGCCCGCAACCGGCTCACTTCGGACATCCGGCGTTCGGCGAGCCGGTCGGCCGCGACGGCCGGCGGGACGCCCTCGTCCGCTGCGAGCGTAAAGATCTTCTTGGTCGTTTCGTAGATGTGCGCTGCCTTGCCCTTGGCTCGCTCGAACGAGAAGCCGTGCAGTTCGTCGGCCACCTGAATGACGCCGCCCGAGTTCACGACGTAGTCCGGCGCGTACAGGATGCCACGGTCGGCCAGCTGCTTTTCGACGCCGGCATGCGCGAGTTGGTTGTTGGCGCCCCCGCAGACCGCCTTGGCGGTCAGCACGCTGACGGTGTCGTCGTCCAGTGCGCCACCGAGCGCGCACGGGGCGTAGACGTCGATGTCGGCGCGGATCAGCGCATCGGTGTCAGGCGCGAGCTCAACCTGTGGATGTTCGGCTCGCAGCCGGTCGATGGCCTGCTCGCTGACGTCTGTGACGATCACGGACGCCCCGTCATCCAGCAGCAGGCCGGCAAGCTTGGAGCCGACCTTTCCTACCCCGGCGATCCCCACCCGACGGCCGTTCAGCGTAGGCGAGCCCCACAGGTGCTCAGCACACGCCCGCATGCCTTGGAAGACGCCGAACGAGGTCAGCACGCTGGAGTCGCCGGCGCCGCCCTCCGCGGGTGAGCGGCCGGTGACCCACTTGCATTCGCGGGCGATGATGTCCATGTCGGCGACGTATGTTCCGACGTCGCATGCGGTGATGTAGCGGCCACCGAGGGAGGCCACGAAGCGCCCGTATGCCCGCAGCAGTGCCTCGGACTTGTCAGTGGCCGGATCGCCGATGATGACGGCCTTGCCGCCGCCGAGATCAAGACCGGCAAGCGCGTTCTTGTAAGCCATGCCCTTGGACAGGTCCAGGACGTCCGCCAGGGCCTCGTCCTCGGACTCGTACGGGTAGAACCTGGTGCCACCGAGGCCGGGACCCAAGGCCGTCGAATAGATCGCGATGATGGCTTTGAGACCGGACGTCTCGTCCTGGCAGAACACCACCTGCTCGTGGCTCGAGTGCCGGCCGAATACTCCGCTGGGTGTCGACGTTCCGGTCACGATGGTGACCCCTTCGCGTCTTGGGCCCGCCTGACCATGTGTCCCAGGTCGTGGGCGGCACGGCGCGGGCGGGCGGGCTTTGAGTTGTGGGTCTTAGCGTATCCGGCCTGTCCGGGCGGCCGTAGCCGTGCCACGATGGCTTCGTGCGGACGCGAACTCTGGTGCCATACGCCGCTTACCTGCGCGCGTACGAGCCGCTGGCCGCGTTTCACGACGCTGATCGGGCGCGGTTGGCGGACCACGCCGCAGAGGCCGCGGTGCCCAACCGCCATCAGGTCCTTGCCCGCGAACAGGCCGCCGCACTCGCCCGCACCCTCGCCACCCCTCCGCTGGTCGCGCCGGTCGAGGAGTCGTCGGACGCTTACCTACTCCGGGACGGCGATGCGCTGCTGGTATGCCCTGTGGACGACCGGCTCCGCTGCTGGGTTGCGATCAACGAACTTCAGGCCAGCCTG
Organism: Jiangellaceae bacterium; assembly: GCA_036373915.1. Taxonomy (GTDB): domain Bacteria; phylum Actinomycetota; class Actinomycetes; order Jiangellales; family Jiangellaceae; genus JASLBX01. The sequence goes on from DASUUU010000011.1 coordinate 1,813, forward strand.
CCCGAAGCGATCACCGACGCGTTCCTGCCCCCGTCCCCCACCGGTCAGGCTGAGTTCGACTACGCGGCCTGGCAGGCCGACAGCGGCACGGCGATCCCGCACATCCTGACGTCCACCTGGCATGTCCCGGCGCGGTGGTTCGTCCCGTTCAGCTCCAGCGAACGTGACCTCACGATCGAGGCGGAGCAGCGGTCACTCGTGTACCGGACCCGGATGGTCGAGGCTCGCCGTCGACTCGCTCGCTCGGCACGGGCATTGCGGCGGGGCGCGGTGGACGGGTCGGTTCTCGAAGCCGTCGAGGACCTGGGCCGGTGGCTGGAGGCGTTTCACCCGCACGGCTGGCTCGAGCTGGACTACGGCGGCCTGGTTCACTGCGTCAGCGACGAGGAGTTGCGGGCCGACGATTCGCCTGGCGACGTCGCGGCGGCGGTGGCGGCCATCGCGGACGGCGACACCACACGGGCGGCGCAGGCGTACCGCCGGGTGATCGAGCGCTGGGATCCGGTGCAGGCGCGAGAGCACGCTTCGTAGCGAAACCGGGCGACCTACCTGGGATGACCGATGTGTGTTGGGCTCGCAAGGTTCGTCGTCTCTGCGTAGTCTTAGTCCCGTAGGTGGATGACTCGTCCGAATGGCCCATATAGATTTGGCCCATACGGCGGTTCCGTCCGGCTTCGATTGTGGGTGGAATACCCGATGTGACGGAGTAGGCACTCCGCGCGAACACAGGAGGTGACGATGGCGACGAGGACTCAAGACGCCGAGCCCCTCCTCACGCCTGCCGAGGTAGCTGCGATGTTCCGGGTTGACCCGAAGACGGTCACCCGTTGGGCAAAGGCTGGGAAACTGACGTCGATCCGGACACTTGGCGGACACCGGCGCTACCGCGAGTCCGAGGTCCGCGCACTGCTGCAGGGGCAGATCCCGCAGCAGCGCGACGAAGTCGACTGAGCAGGCGCGAGAAGCGCGTTCGGTGGCCGTCCACCGGGGGACGGCCACCGAACGGGGCGTGCATGTGACGCCACCTTTCGGGCATCGCGCCGGCGTCTCGCGCAGATGCCCGCCGGAAGGCCGAGCGCCCACGGCCAGGCAGTCCAGATTCGCTCATCCTCGCAGGTAGGAGCGGTGTGAAGACTGAATGATCGGCCTCGACATGGAGACGGGTACGAGCGCCGGGGAGTAGCATGGGGCCATGTTGACGCTAGTGATCATTCTCCTGGCTGTCTGGCTAATCCTGGCCATCATCGGCTTCGCACTCGAAGGCCTCGCGTGGCTCGGTGTCATAGGGATCGTCCTGTTCGTGGCAACAGTGATCATCGGATTCGTCCGGCGTTCGGTCAACCAGAAGAAGCGCTCCGCGACGTCCTGACTGTGCGCGGCGAGCGCCGGTTGTGAACGCTGATCAGCCAGTGGACAGGGGCGGGATCGATCCGCCGACCTTCCGCTTTTCAGGCGGACGCTCTACCGACTGAGCTACCTGTCCGTGTGTGGTGCGCGTCGAGTGTATCGGACATCCGGCGGCGGCTGGAAATCATCTGCCGGATGACTGCCGCCGGTTCAACTTGGCCAGGTATTCGTTGTAGGCGGCGCGCTCTGCCTCGGCTCGTCCCTCGCGCCGATCGAAACGACGCGCCTCCCTGTCGTCCGAGCGCGACCACTGATAGAGCAAGAGGATGAGGATGGCCAGACCCGGCAGCTCGCTGGCACCCCAGGTGATCTGGCCGGCGAGTCGCTGGTCGGCGAGCGTGTCGGGCAGCCATGCGATATCGACGGCGAGCGTGCGGTAGTAATCGGCCGCGATAAGCCGGGCCGATTCCATCAACGCAAGGCCGAAAAGGGTATGGAACACGATCGCCGCGAACTGAAGGCCGATGCGCGCCAGGTATGGCGGGCGCTTGGGCAGCGGGTCGATGCCCACCAGCACCTCGTAGAACAGGTAGCCGGTGAGGAGGAAGTGCAGGCTCATCAGGGTGTGCCCGTTGTGGTCGCGCATGGCCACCTCGAACAGGCCGGTGAAGTAGACCATGAACGGCCCGCTGACGAACAGGAAGAGCGCCACCAGGGGGTTGGTGAGTACGCGGACCACGCGGCTCTGTGTGACGACGAGCAGCCACTCGCGGGGGCCGCGCTCACCACGAGGAGCCGGGGTGATCGACCGCAGTGCGAGCGTCACCGGAGCACCGAGCACCAGCAGCACCGGGCACACCATCATCAGGATCAGGTGCTGGGTCATGTGGACGGACAGCATCGTCATGCCGTACGGCATCAACCCGGACATCTGCACGAATGCAATGAGCCCGACGCCTGACATCCACGCGACCGTTCGACCGACCGGCCAGCGGTCGCCACGACGTCGCAGCCTCCGCAGGGCTGCGGTATAGAGGAGGACGGCCGCCAGGCAGCCGAGCGCGAAGGTGGCATCCGGATACCACTCGGTGATGAGCCGCGCGAACGTCGGCTCGGGCGGGATCGGGAAGCCGAGCAGTGATCGTGCCATCGAGATCCGGCCCGGATCCTCGGTGACCGGCGGTTCGGTGCGGCCCAGCGCAACTGCCAGGCCGATGGCCGCGCCCATGACGGCAACCTCCCCTGCAGCCAGCCGCCGGAACGCTCCCCGCCGTCCCGCCGCGAGGGCAGGCAGCGTTCGTCTCCGATGCCGCGAGCCGAACACGCCCAGGGCCACCAGTGCCGCCACCTTGCCGAGCAGCAGCCAGCCGTACGACGTCGTCACCAGGTCGCCGACGGTGTCGATCCGGATCCAACCGTTCATAACGCCGCTGGCGGCGATCATGACGAAGGACCCCAGTGCGATGATCGAGTAGGTAGGTGCCACCCGGGCCAGTTCCCGACCGCGCCCAGCGGCGTACCAGCTGAGCGCGACGAGTCCACCGACCCACAGAGCCATCGCGACCACGTGCACGAGCAGCGAAACCTGTGCCGAGGTGTGGTAATCGCCGGTGCCCGCGTGCCCGACCAGAGCCGGGGGTGCGAGGGTGGCCACTGCGAGGCACAGGACGGCGATCGCTCCGCCGTGACCCAGGGTGAGCCGGGTCGCCGGTACCAGGGCAATGGCGAGAACGAACACCATCGCGTACGCCTGACCCTGCTCAGTGCTCGAGGTGTAGCTCACGAGCGACGCGCCGGTCAGAGCCTCGGCCAGCGGCAGGCCGAGCAGGTCCGACAGGGTCAGGAGGTGGACTGTCGCCGCCGCCGCCGCCCAGAACAGTGCCGCGATGGTCGCCACGCGCAGCGCGACGAGCGCGTCCCGTCCCAACTCGCCGTCCTTCGCCGGGAGCATCACGGCAAGAGCGATGAAACCCACCGTGACTGCGCTGGCTCCGTTCAGGATCGTCTTGGCGATCGGTAGACCCCACCGGGTGAGCACTCCCGGATCGGACAGGCCTGGGACCACGGCCGCCGTCCCGCCGCCACCTGCGACAAGGGCGGCGACCAATACACCAAGCGCCGCCAGCGCGGCCGCAGCGCCCCACCGCCACGCTGGGGGCGCGTCGGACTGCGGTCGCGTTGTGGTCATTGCTGACCAGTGTCCGACTCCGGCGGTGCCGCGCCACCACCGGGTCGGCGTAGCAGGACGAACAGCAGTGCCCCAGCCGCGGCGACGGCGGCAGCCGCGCCGAGCCAGCGCAACGTGGACTCCGAATCCTCCTCGCCGGCGGCCGCTGCATCCGTGGCTGCCGGCCGCTCGGCCGGCGCGGGCGGGTCGGTCTCCGCGGGTGGTCGGGTCTGATCCGGTGGTCGGGTTACGTTCGGTGTCGGGGACGGCTCGGCGCCACCCTCGTCCAGGGCCGCCACGGTGAAGGTGAGCAGGCCCGTCACCGGGTGGCCGTCGGACGAGCCGACGCGGTAGCTGATTCGGTAATCGCCGGCCGGCAGGTCGTGGACGGCCTGCGTGACCACGCCGCCGACAACCTCCGGCGCGCCGTCCTCGTAGTGGTTGTCGCCGGCGTCGAGCACGGCGATCTGAGTGAAATCCTGCTGCACGGGTTCACTGAACTCGAGTGTTACCTCCGCTGGCGGCTTGGTGAGGGTGGCTCCGTCCTCTGGTTCGCTGCCGACCAGCGTGGCGTGTGCCGCTGCCGGCGTCGCGCTGAGCACGACGCCGGCGACGGCGACCACGAGGACGAGCGTCCTACGCACGAGATCTCCTCAAGACCGATCCGCCTACGCCGAGGCCTATCACGCCGAGCGCGAGCCCGCCGATACCGAGCCCGCGTGCGAGACCGTCCGTGCTGCTGGACGTGGCGGCGGTGTCGTGGTCGTCCCCTGCGTGGGCTTGGTCGGTGTGGGCGTCACCAGGACCGTCGACAATGGTCAGGACTGGAGCCGGCCGTTCCGCATCCGGCCCGCCGGCCCAGGCCACCACGTCACCGTCGGAATAGACCTGCTCTGCTGGGAGCGCGTAATCACCGGGCTCGGGCAAAGGTCCGACTGAGATGGCGAATTCGTCGAACTCGTCCGGCCGGATCTGCTCGCCGTCGTCGGCGGTCCAGGTGACGGCGGTGACGATCTCGTCCAGCGTGTATCCGTCGACTTCGATCGGCTCGGCGAGGCGTTCGCGAGTCAGCTCGGCGGTCCATCCGCTGTGTGGCTGGACTCGGACGGAGCGCAATGGTGGGTCCGTTGGAAGGTCGATCCGGACGCTGACCGTGCCCGCCGTGTCCGATTCGTTGGGTACCCGGAACGTGAGTTTGGCCCACGAGCCGCTGGTGTCGACATCCGGGCGGACCGTGACGTGGGCAGCTGCTGTCATAGGTAAGGCAATCGCAAGGCCCGCCACGGCTACAGCCGTTGCACCGGCGCGAGCGAAGGTACGAGTGTGCGTCATGTGTTGTCCTGTCGTAAAGGCGCACCCACGACCGGGCGTGGGCGCAGATACCGGTGGATGTGTCAGAAACCAGCAATGACAGGTGGCCCGCGGCGAGGCGAGTCCGCTGCGAGTATCAGGTGACGCGGAAGTGGCAGATCGACCGGTGATCGGAGGGCGGCAGCGGCCGCACCGGGCTCCGGCGGAAAGTCCACGAGGACGGGCGCCTTGGCACCGAGGACGGTTCTGGCCAGTGCTGCCATCGACCACAGCACCGCCTCCCCACCAGCGATCAGCACGGTGAGCACAAGGGTGGCCAGCGCGTGTGCGACGATCATCCGGGGCGTCGGGGCGATCGATGTGGTGCCGTGCGACGACAGCGCCAGCACACCGTGCACCAGTGGCTGGGAAAGCCCGATCACTGCGGCGATCGCGGCCGGCGTGCGTTGACGATCGGCGAGGGCGACGCAGGCCACTGAGAGCAGGGCCGCGCCGAACAGGAACGGCCCGTGAACCGGCACGCCTCCCTCGGAGGCGATATGCGCAACCGTCGGTACGGCAAGGCTGGCGGTGGCCAGTGCCAACCCCCGCCACACCCGCACAGTGCCGCGGCCCGGATTCACGTCGGCCACAGTACCTCTCGACTGTTCCGAGCCGTCAGGAGCCGAGCCGGTCCCGGGTCCGTACCAGGCCCGGAGCCTTTCGTGCCGTCCTTAGCCGTGGCGGCACAGGGGTTGCATAGGAACCTGGACGGAGGTACTGTATCGATCCAGAACTGGATCGATACAGAGGAATCATGAGACAAACACTGCAGACCGTCGCCGATGCCGTCGGGGTATCTCGCAGCACAGTCTCGAATGCGTACAGCCGCCCCGATCAGCTGTCCCCGGAGCTGCGAGAGAAGATCATGGAGGCCGCCAAGAAGCTCGGTTATGCCGGGCCGGACCCGATGGGCCGCTCGCTGCGCCGGGGCCGGGCGGGCGCGATCGCCGTATTGCTGGCACCGACGGTGTCATATGCCTTCACCGACCCGTATGCGGTGCAGTTCATGAAGGGATTGGCCGAGACCGCGGAGCGCCACGAAACCGGGGTGCTGCTGGTGCCTCTCAAAGACGACGACGAAGATGCGCTGGCTACCGTTCAATCCGCCTCCGTCGACGGTTTCTGTGTGTACTGCGTGCCTGGTTGGTTCCGCGCCATGAAAGCCGCCTGGGCTCGAGGCCTGCCGATCGTGAATTCGTCGTACCAGGGTGATGACGACGCGGAGGCGATGTTCGTCGGCATCGACGAGGCAGCGGCGACCCGCGCCGTGGGGCAGCACCTGATCGCCCTCGGCCACCGCCGAGTCGCCGTGATCGGCACGCAACTCGCCGATGGCCGGGTCGGACCGGTGACTCTCGAGGCACCCGACGGCATTGAGTCCTACGTGAGCCGGGAACGGCTGCGGGGCTACCGCGACGTGTTCGCCGAGGTAGGAGTCGCGTGGTCGGACATGGTGACCATCAACGCCGCCGGCAACAGCCGGCGCGAGGGTGAAGAGGCGGCGGCCTACGCTCTCGATCGCGCGCCTCGGCCGACCGCCGTCATCGCACTCACCGACGTGCTGGCCCTCGGCGTGCTCGACGCGCTGGCGGCCCGGGGGCTATCGGCCGGTCACGACGTTTCGGTCGCCGGGTTCGACGACATCCCCGAGGCCGCCAGGAACCAGTTGACCACCGTCCGCCAATCGGCGACCGAACGCGGGCGCGTCGCCGCCGAACTCCTGCTCGACCCGCCTTCGGATCCGGCGAGCAGGCACGTCGTGCTACCAGCCGAACTCATCGTCCGAGCCTCCACCGGCCCGGCACAGAAAGGGAACCTGTGATGTTCGACCTGACCTCGATGATCCTGGCCGGCAAGGCGACCGAGAGGCACCAGATGTCGGCCCGGCCGACCGCTCCGACCGGGCCCGGTCCGCAGCCGCGACGTCCTCGCGCCGGCACCGGACGTGTACGGCTCGCGACGATGCTGCGCCGCCTGGCCGACCGCGTGGAACCCCGCGCCGTCCAGCCGTGCCAGACCGCGTCGTAAGCCGCGTGTCGCACGAGGGCATGGCGCTGGTAGGCGGTACGGGCGCAATGCGATGCGCGTCCCGCGGCGATCGGTCACGCTTGAGTCATGGAGACCGAGACACCTGAGCTCGTCCTCGCGCGTCACGGCGAGACCGAATGGAGCCGGACGGGACGGCATACCGGCCGAACCGACGTGGAGCTGACCAAGACGGGCGAAGACCAAGCTCGCGCGCTCAGCACGATGCTCGCCGGGCGTACCTGGGCGCACGTGCTGGTGAGCCCGGCGGTCCGGGCCTGGCGGACCGCGCAGCTGGCCGGCTTCGACGGCGCGCAGCGCGAGCCCGGCCTGTGGGAATGGGATTACGGCGGCTACGAGGGCCGAACCAGCGCAGAAATCCGCCGGGAGCGACCGGGTTGGTACCTGTGGAGCGACGGTGTCATCCCAGGTGATGCGGAACACCCGGGTGAGACGATCGAGCAGGTGGGGGCGCGGGTGGACGCCGTGCTGGACCGGGTGCGCGCCATGCTGGACGACGGCGACGTCGCCATCGTCGCGCACGGGCACATCCTGCGGGTGCTGGCTGCGCGCTGGTTGGGTCTCGAACCTAGCGAGGGCCGCCTCTTCCGGTTGGACACCGGGACGGTGTCACAGCTCGGCGCCGAGCACGACAGGCCGGTTATCAGGGCGTGGAACTCGCCCCTGTCAAGCTGAGGGGCACGGCGGCTCTCAACGTCGTCTCAGGTTCGGTCCGCCAGAGTAGGCGTATCGGTCTGAACTAGCGAAAGGGCGCCGGCATGACACGTGGTATTTCCGCCGGGCCATCGGCGGTGGCCGGCGGCGACGGTTCACTCTCTGCCGGCCGTCCATCGCGGCAACCGGTGGCGGATCACGACTACAACATCGCAGAACGCTTCGAGCGCGACGCGTTGCCGTACCTCAACCAGTTGTACGCGGCGGCGCTCGGTATGACGCGCAACACCACCGATGCCGAGGACCTGGTCCAGGAGACGTACGCGAAGGGATTCGCCTCGTTCAACCAGTTCAGGGAGGGCACGAATCTCAAGGCGTGGCTGTACAAGATCCTCACCAACACCTTCATCAGCGCGTACCGGAGGCGGCAGCGCGAGCCGCTGCAAACCACTGCCGACGAGATCGAGGACTGGCAGATGGCCCGCGCCGAGGCCCACACCTCGACCGGCCTACCCTCGGCCGAATCCGAGGCCCTCGCCCACCTGCCCGACTCGGAGGTCAAGCAGGCGTTGCAGGAGATCCCCGACGTCTACCGGATCGCCGTGTACCTTGCCGACGTCGAGGGATTCGCGTACAAGGAGATCGCCGAGATCACCGGCGTGCCCCTTGGCACGGTCATGTCGCGGCTCCATAGGGGCCGGCGCCGGCTCCGGAAGCTCCTCGACGGCTACGCGCGCGAGATGGGTCTGGTCGGCGACGGGTATCCGGTGCCGGTCGGCTCCCGCGCAGCGAGCACAGCGAACCGCGGCAACCGCTCCAGCGGCAGAGGTCGGGTTTCAGTGCTGCCCCGGCCGGCGCTCGCATAGGCGATCCGTTAGTCGCCCGCGTCCGTCGTCGCGCGAGGATGCCGGTGACGGTACCCCGATCGGCGTGGTTACGTCAGACTGAGGAACACCTGACGGGACGACCCGAGCGAGGAGCGCATTGGCACGCAAACGCAGGCAGGTCTGGCCGGGCACCGCCTATCCGCTGGGCGCCACCTTCGATGGGGCTGGAACGAATTTCGCGCTGTTCTCGGAGGTCGCCACCCGGGTCGAGTTGTGCTTGTTCGATGCCGACGGTGCGGAATCACGGGTGCCGCTCAGTGAGGTCGACGGGTACGTCTGGCACGGCTACCTGCCGGGCATCGGGCCGGGCCAGCGGTACGGCTACCGCGTCCACGGCCCGTACGACCTGAGCGCCGGGCAGCGCTGCAATCCGGCCAAGCTCCTGCTCGATCCCTACGCCAAGGCCATGGACGGAGCGATCGGCTGGGACGAGTCACTGTTCGCCTACCGGTTCAGGGCCGCAGACGAGACCAACGACCTGGACAGCGCCGCGCACACGATGAAGTCGGTCGTCATAAATCCGTACTTCGACTGGCGGGACGATCGTCATCCGCGCACGCCGTACCACGAGAGCCTGATCTACGAGGCCCACGTCAAGGGCCTCACCATCGCTCATCCGGACATCCCGGCCTCGATCCGCGGTACGTATGCCGGGTTGGCGCACCCGGCGATGATCGGTCACCTGAAGAACCTCGGCGTGACCGCGGTCGAGCTGATGCCGGTACACCAGTTCGTCCACGACCACCATCTCGTCGAGCGCGGCCTGTCCAACTACTGGGGATACAACACGATCGGCTTCCTGGCGCCCCACAATGCCTACTCGTCGGCCGGATCGGGAGGCGAGCAGGTCCTGGAGTTCAAGTCGATGGTCCGTGACCTGCACCGGGCGGGCATCGAGGTCATTCTCGACGTGGTCTACAACCACACCGCAGAAGGCAACCACCTCGGCCCGACCCTGTGCTTTCGCGGCATCGACAACGCCTCCTACTACCGGCTCGTCGACACGGACCCGCAGTACTACTACGACACGACTGGCACCGGGAACACATTGCTGATGAGGAACCCGCATGTGCTCCAACTGATCATGGATTCGCTCCGGTACTGGGTCATCGAGATGCACGTCGATGGATTCAGGTTCGACCTCGCCTCAACGCTCGCCAGACAGTTCCACGAGGTGGACCGACTGTCCGCGTTCTTCGATCTCGTTCAGCAAGATCCGGTCGTCTCCCAGGTCAAGCTCATCGCCGAGCCGTGGGACTTGGGCGAGGGTGGCTACCAGGTGGGCGGCTTCCCATCGCTGTGGACCGAGTGGAATGGCAGGTACCGAGACACGGTCCGCGATTTCTGGCGAGGAGAGCCGGCGACCCTCGCCGAGTTCGCGTCCCGGCTCACCGGGTCAAGCGACCTGTACAAGGACGACGGTCGCCGGCCGATCGCGTCGATCAACTTCGTCACTTCGCATGACGGGTTCACGCTCAACGATCTCGTCTCCTACAACGAGAAGCACAACGAGGCGAACGGCGAACAGAATCGAGACGGTGAGAACCACAACCGGTCATGGAACTGCGGAGTCGAGGGTCCCACCGACGAGGTGAACGTGCTCACGCTACGCGCCCGGCAGCGCCGTAACCTGATCGCCACCTTGCTGCTCTCCCAGGGCGTGCCGATGCTCCTGCATGGGGACGAGATCGGGCGGACCCAGCGGGGCAACAACAACGCTTACAGCCAGGACAACGAGATCTCGTGGGTCGACTGGAGGCGCACCGGCGAAGGGGTGGAGTTGCGTGAGTTCACCGCACGCGTCGCACGGCTCCGCGCGGCCCACCCGGTCTTCCGCCGTCGCAGGTTCTTTCATGGCCGTCCGAGCCGTGGCAGTAGGCGAGGTCTGACCGATATCGAGTGGCTCCGGCCCACCGGCGAGCGAATGCAAGAGGAAGACTGGGCGGCCGGCCTGGCCAAGTCGATGACCGTGTTCCTCAACGGTGATGCGATCACCGAGCCCGGTCTGCGCGGGGAGAAGCTGCGCGACGACTCATTTCTCCTGCTGTTCAACGGCGAAAGTTCAGACCTCGTGTTCACCGTGCCCGGCGCCACCTTCGGCAACCGCTGGGAGGTCGTGCTCGACACCGTCGTGCCTCGGGTCGACGATGGCCGTGAGGTCAAGGCGGACGGTGAGATGGACGTGATGAACCACTCTCTTGTCGTGTTGCGCCGGCTCCATTGACCGATCCACGTCAGAGGTGCACCGGCCTGGTCAGCGCGTGCTCTCAACGGACTCGCTGACCGGCGTCGGTGACATCGCCGACAAGTTCTTCCAGGACGTCCTCCAGGGCGGCCACGCCGACGACGCGCCGGTCATGGGTATCGACGACCCGGGCCAAGTGGGCGCCGTGAGCCTGCATGATGCGGAGGGCATCTCGAAGTGACTGGTCGCGGCCGACGTCGACCAGTGGGCGCAGCCACTTGGGGTGCACCGGTTGGTCTCGGACGTCGTCCGGAGTCTCCAGGACGTCCTTGAGGTGGACGTAGCCGACGATCTCGCCGGTGTCGTTGACCACGGGGAACCGGGAGAACCCCGTGCGAGCGCAGATGTCGTCGAGCTCGGCAGGAGTGACCTGCGCGGGTACCGTCACGAGATCATCGATGCCGAGCGCCACGCTGTCCACCTGCGCGTCGGTGAACGCCAGCGCACCGGTGAGCAGCCCATGTTCGTCTTCGTCCAGTAGCCCCTCGCGACGGGATTGAGCGATGAATCCGGCAACCTCATCGGCGGTGAAGGTAGAGGTTATTTCGTTCTGCGGGGTGACACGCACGAGGCGCAGCACGACATTCGCGCTCGCGTTGAGCAGCCAGATCACCGGCTTGAGAGCGGTGACAATCGCATAGAGCGGCGGTCCGAGGGCCAGCGCGGAGCGCTCCGGGCCGGCGATTGCGATGTTCTTCGGGACCATCTCGCCCAGGACCATGTGCAGCGTGACGACGATCGCCAGTGCAATGACCAGAGCTACCGCGTGCACGAGGGAGTCCGGCAGCCCGACTGCTTCGAATACCGGCTCGATCAGGTGAGCGACGGCCGGCTCACCGACCGCGCCCAGCCCCAGGGAGCACATCGTGATGCCCAACTGGGCGCCGGCCATCATCAGCGACACGTCCTCCATCCCGCGCAGCGTGATCTTCGCGGCCCGGGAGCCGGCCTGGGCGCGCGGCTCGATCTGTGTTCGGCGTGCGGAGATGAGGGCGAACTCGGCACCGACGAAGAATGCGTTGCCCGCCAACAACAGCAGTGCGATTCCGAGGGCGGTCAGGTTACTCATCGTCGCCCCCACCGCGCGGCTGGATTCGGTGCAGGTCGACCCGGTCGACCCGGCGACCTTCGAGACGGGTGACCTCGAGCCGGACGTGCACGGTCGCCGGGACGCCGTCGTCGTCCTTGTCGGCGAGGTCGGTGGCGGCGAGCGTCACCGTGTCGTGCACGTCGGGAAGTCGTCCCAGGTGCTCGGTGAGCAGGCCGCCGAGAGTCTCCGTCCACTGGGCGTCAGGCAGCCGAAGGTCCGTCTCGTCCTCGATCTCGTCGGGGCGCAGCAGGCCGGACAGCGACCAGCCGCCGTCGGGAAGTTGCTGGGCGCGACCGACCGGCCGGTCCTGCTCGTCGTCGATCTCCCCGACGATCTCCTCGATGAGATCCTCGAGGGTGACGATCCCGTCGGTACCGCCGTACTCGTCCACCACGATCGCCATCTGCGTGCCGGCGTTGCGCAGCAGCCGGAGCAGCGGATCGAGTTCGATGCTGTCCGGGACGGCCGGTAGTTCGTGAATGACGTCTCGCACGGGTGTGTGAGACCGTTCGGCGCTCGGGACGGCGATCGCATGTTTGAAATGCACCATCCCAATGACGTCGTCGACTCCCTGGTCGATGACGGGAAACCGGGCATGCCCAGTGGTCGAAGTGAGGGTGAGGACGTCGGCCACCGGCTGGTCGGCTCGTACGAATCGGACCTGCGGCCGCGGCGTCATAACGTCCTCCGCTCGGCGATCGCCGAACTCGATGGAACGGGTGAGCAATTCCGCTGTACCCGTCTCGAGCGTGCCGCGTTCGGCCGACCTGGCGGCCAGCGATGCCAGCTCCGCCGGGTTGCGGGCGGACGTGAGCTCTTCGGCCGGCTCGACGCCGATAAGCCGCAAGACGGCGTTCGCCATTCCGTTGAGCAGGCGGATCAGCGGGCCGGCAAGTGTGGTGAAGCCGCGCTGGAATCCGACGACCGCCCGTCCGACGCGCATCGGCTCGGCGATCGCCCAGTTCTTCGGAACGAGCTCCCCGAACACCATCTGGGCGCCGGTGGCCAGCACGAATGCCACCGCGAAGGCGGTGGCGGTCACGGCGGCGTCCGGAAGACCCGAAAGCCCGATCGGACCCCGCAGCAGCGCGCCGAGCGAAGGTTCGGCGATGAAACCGACCATGAGCGAGGTGATGGTGATGCCGAGCTGAGCGCCGGACAGCTGGGTCGACAGCGACCGCACCGCGGTCAAGACGCTGCTGGCTCTGCGGTCGCCCTCGCCGGCCAGGCGCTCGACCGTGGCCCGGTCAACCGTGACGAGGGAGAACTCGGCTGCCACGAAAAGAGCATTGGCAGCGATCAACAGGGCGGCCAGCCCGACCAGCAACCACTCGGTCATCCGGGCCACCGATTACTTGATGGACTCATGCACCTCGAAGTCTACCGAGCGGCGGGTCGCCCGCTGCTCGATTAGCGAACTCGCCGAGGACTTGGCAGCTGGTCGCGCGTCCTATGCGACGCCGGCGGCACTGCGCCACGTCTCGCGATTGCGCAACCACTGGTTGCGCGATCGCGGGCACGGTGTTAGGTTTATTCGCAACCAGTGGTTGCGATAGTCAGGGAGAGTCATGGAGTACGCCAGCATCGAGCGTGAGATTCACATCGACGCCCCGCCCGAAGTGGTGTTCGAGGTGATCAGCCGGCCCGAGCACATCCGGGACTGGTGGAACACCGACACCGACATCCAACCGACACCTGGCGCGACAGGAGAGTTGGTGTGGGCCGACGGCGACAACCCCCGAGCCCACGTCGTCCCGATGACCGTGGTGGTCGTCGAGCCGCCTCGGCTGTTTACCTTCCGGTGGACGCATCCCGAGGGGGAGGCCGCGGTCGAGGGCAACTCGCTGCTGGTGACCTTCGAGCTCGTGCCGTCCGGGTCGGGCACGTTGCTGCGATTGACCGAGACCGGGTTCCGCGAGCGAGGCTGGGAGGCCGCGGTGCTGGAGCAGCAGTACCACGAGCACGTGGTCGGCTGGGACACCTACGTACCCCGCATCGCGGCCTGCGCAGCGGGCAGGGTGTCGTCGCCATGACGGTCGCGATCAACGACGAGCTGTGGTCGGCGATCGGGGATCCGACCCGTCGGCGGATGCTCGACCTGCTGCTGGCGACCGGGGCCGGGACCGCCACCTCGCTCAGCGAGCAGCTGCCGGTGACAAGGCAGGCGGTCGCCAAGCACCTCGGTGTACTCGACCGTGTCGGCCTGGTGCAGGCGACGCCGGTGGGGCGCGAGAAGCGCTACCGGCTCGACGAGGCTCAACTTGCCCGCGCCGTGGCGCAACTCAACGCAGTCGGCAGCACCTGGGACGCCCGGTTGCGGCGGATCAAGCAGATCGCCGAAGCCATTCAGAAGAAGAGCCAGTGAACGTGCCGCGACCGCGGCCGCAGGGAGGAAGAGGAGAGAACAATGGTGGACATTCTGCACCGAGTAGGGATCACCGCATCGCGCGACGCGGTCTACGAGGCGTTGACGGCACCCGAGCGCCTAGCGGCGTGGTGGACCAACGACACGCGCGGTAGCGGCGCGCCCGGCGGGGTACTCGAGTTCCGTTTCGAGCCCGGTGGCTTCGACATGAAGGTCCTGGAGGCTCAGCCCGCCGAGCGGGTGCTCTGGGAGGTGATCGATGGCCCGGAAGAGTGGATCGGCACCCAGGTCAGCTGGGACCTGCGGACCGAGGGCGATTTCACGATCGTCAAGTTCGCCCACCAGGGGTGGCGCGAGCCCGTGGAGTTCATGTACCACTGCAGCACCAAGTGGGCGACGTTCCTGATGAGCCTGAAGTCGCTCCTGGAGACGGGTGCGGGCGCTCCGGCGCCGCATGACGTGAGGATCAGCGACTGGCACTGAGCACGGATTAGATGGCGAAGTGCCGCCACGGCCTGGTGCCGTGGC
>DASUUU010000012.1:0-2943 GCA_036373915.1 Jiangellaceae bacterium
CCCCGAGCCGAGCGAAAGCTCGACCCGTCCTTCTCGCACGATCCAAACCCCGGCCTGACTCTGGCCTGCCCGGAACACGACGGTGCCATCCTGGACCCGCTTGACCTCCAGGACATCCGCCAGCGCAGTGAGGTCCTCGGAGCGCAGCGGCGCACCCCTGACCACGCCCGACGCACCGGGCGACCCACGCCGCGTGGCGCAACCGGGCATCGGCCTGCTGCCCGCCGATGCGCGCCATAACCTCGTTCAGCGTCGCGGCCGGGTTCAGTCCGCCCTCCATCTTTCGATGATGTCACTTCGCTGACATTTCCGACCGTGCTTTGGGCCCCGGCGGGTTGGAACGGAAAAGCAGTCAACCCACCACGGAGGCGATTGGAATGGACGCACGCACGATCACCAGAGGTGCGATGGCCGGAATGGTCGGCGGCATGATGATGGGGTTGTTCGCGATGCTCGCGATGTGGCTCGACGGCCAGCCTGAGACCGGCTTCTGGACGCCGCTGAACTTGATCGCGCATACCATCTGGCGCGGCGCTCCGCTGGACGCTGAGTTCAGCGGCGGAGCACTCGTGCTCGGTGGAGTGATCCACATGATGATGTCCATGGGGCTGGGCGCGGCAGTCGCGGTCATCGTCAGTAAGGTCAGCCAACTCGGCCGAAGCCTCGGTAGCCGCGTGCTCACCGGCCTGGTGATCGCCATGACGGTGTGGATCGCCATGGACTTCATCATCTGGCCACTCATCGACAGCGCGGCCGCCGATGCGTTCACCACCTGGATCTTCGCACTCGCGCACGCGGTGTTCGGCATGACCGCACCGCTCGCCCTCTACGCCCTGTCAGCGACCGCACGTACTGCGCCGCAGGGTAGCCACGCCTGACGGGTGGTCCGCATGTGGACTGGATCGTCTACTGGTTCATGCTGCCCGCGTGCATCGGCAGCGCGAGCGTGGCGATCATGCAGGAACTGCGGTAACGACGATGTTGTCGGCGTAGCCCTGCTGACGGTCGAAGTCGCCGCCGCACGTGATGAGCAGCAACCGCTCGCGCCCCTCGCGGCTGAAGACATCCGCCAGCGGCAACTCGGCTTTCGGCAGGCTCCGCACGTCCACGACCGTGTACCTCAGGTCCCGCCCCGACTCGGTCCGCACGAGAACCTCATCCCCCACCTCCGACTCGTGGAGCCGGGCAAACTGACCCAGCCCGTACTTCCGGGAGTCCACGTGCCCCGCCAGGACAATCGAGCCGGCGCCGTCCCCGGCGGTGGGACCGAAGCGATACCACCCGATGACGTCCGGATGGGGTGGCAACTCCATCTGGCCGTCGTCGGCGATGCCCACCGGCACGACCTCCGCGCTGATGTTAACGCCAGACACCTCAAGGCGCACCGGCACGTCGGGCGGCTCAGCGGGAGCCACTGTGGCCGGTGACCGCGGTACCTCCAACCCGGTGAGCTCAAGCTCAGCCGTCGAGACCGCGTGATCCGGCGTGATCGCGCCGGGCGACTGCGGGGTCGTGGTAACCGGCGACGGCACGGACGGCTCCCCACTGGGCCGGGTCTCGTCCCCACACCCGGCGAGCACCGCAAGGAGCGCTCCGGCGGCCAGCATCGACCGACCGGAACGACTCCTCGTCAGACCTGCTGCTATCAGTGGCGGGCTCCAATGGTCGTCCGCCTTCGGACCAGGACCGCTGCCGTGGCAGCGAACAGCGCCACAGCCAGCCCGAGAATCCACAGGCCAGCCTGCGACGAACTGGAATCAGCCAGCCCGGCCTCTCCCGCGGGAACCCCGTTCGGTCCGGCGCCCAGTCCATCGATGGTCTGCACTGCCAGGTCGAGGTTCTCGTCCTCGGCGCTGCCCCAGGCGTAGACGATCGTGCTGGTGCCCTCCGCCAGATTGAGGTCTGCTGGACCCAGCACGACGTCCTCGCTACCGGCCAGCACGACATCGGCCGAGATGGTTCCGGCGGCCACGTCCGCGGTTGCCTCGTTCGGGTTGGTCAGTTCCTCGAAAGTCGGTGTTTCGTTGACCCGCACGTCCACCGCCGGCGCCGCGGCGACGTGGCGCGCCGTCACCCGAGCCTCACCGGCCGCAATCTCGGACACGTCATTGACGAACACCGTGGCCGTCGGGTCTCCACCCTCGCTCAGGTGGGCCACAATGGTGGCGTTGGCCCCGGCAGGCACCTCGACGCCGGCCGCCTCGATCGCGGGGTCACCATCTGGCCCTTCGCCTTCGGCGAAGATCTCGATGTCGTAGCTGCCCGCCGGAAGGGTCAGCGGGTCGGTCAGGGTGCCCGGCTCAAAGCCCGGGATCAGTTCTTCGCCGTTCGCGAAGACATCCACTGTCAGACCGGGCACACCGTGCAGCACCGAGACCGTGGCCTCGTCTTGCGCGCTAGCCGTCCCGGTCGCCACCGCCATTGCAAGCGGCATGGTGAGCGCCAAAGCGATCATTCTTTTACGGCGCATAGCATTTCCCCCGTACGTGAATTGGACTTACTTTACAACGCCAGTCGAGCAGATTTACAAGGTCAAAGTGCACAAAGTGTCGAATGAATTAACGCATGATCCGGTCGAAGGAGAATTCTCGGACATTCCGTGGAGCTTTACCGGGCTGTCCTCGCGACCGGCGTGACTTTCCTGCTGGCCGTCACCGGGCTGGGTTCGGGTAGCCCAACACGGGGCCGCCCCTCGGTGACCGCGCTCACCTACATCGCCCTGGATTCTCGTCATGCTGGAGCAATGAGCGAATTGCCGACCAAGCGAGACCGCGACGAAGTATTCGTCGAGTACACCAAGTCGGTGTGCCCGGTGTGCAAAGCGGTCGTGGACGCGCAGGTCAACATCCGCGACGGCAAGGTCTACCTGCGCAAGCGGTGCCGTGACCACGGTCGGTTCGAGGCGCTGGTCTACGGCGACGCGCAGATGTATATGGATACCGC
>DASUUU010000013.1:0-49002 GCA_036373915.1 Jiangellaceae bacterium
CACAGGGCGATCACCGGCGTGCCGTTGACCATCGCCTCGGTGAGCTTGTCCTTCGGCACATAGTGCGAGAACCGCTCGTGGTCGCCGTCACCGGTGCTCGGCCGGGCGCGGGTCTCTTCGATGGTCTGCGTGCCGGGGCTCAGTTGCGTGCTCACACTGCCGAGTGTACGGGTCGATCACGTTCAGCAGGCTTCTCGGCACCCCACCAGGCGCGTGCGGGTGGTACAGCACCGATTGATCACGTCCAGCAGGTTTGTCGGCGCTCCAACAGGCGCGTGCGCATGGTACGGCAGGCATACGCCTGCTGAACGTGATCAACCGGATTGGGCGAGTGCAAGGGGCGTTCCTAGGATTGGCGCATGACGACCGAGCCGGCCCGGACGGCCGAGAGCATCCTGGACCCCGACCACCGGCGGCTAACCGTCGGAATCATCGCCACGATAGCTTTCATCGCGTTCGAGGCGATGGCCGTCGCCACTGCCATGCCGCGCGCGGTCCGCGATCTGGACGGGTTGCCCATGTACGCGTGGGCCTTCTCCGGGTTCTTCACGACCAGCCTGTTCGCGATGGTGCTGTCGGGGGAGTTGTGCGACCGGCGAGGGCCGCGACTGCCGGTCGTGCTCGGCGCCGGTTCGTTCACGTTCGGGCTTCTCGTCGCGGGGACCGCACAATCGATGTGGCCGTTCGTCGCCGGCCGGGCGATCCAGGGGCTCGGCGCCGGGCTGGCGATCGTGGCCCTGTACGTGGCGATCGCCAGGGGGTACGACGAGACGCTCCGGCCGCGGATCTTCGGCGCACTGGCCGCAGCCTGGGTGCTGCCGTCCATCGTCGGACCGCTCGTGGCGGGTTCGCTGGCCGACCATGCCTCGTGGCGGCTGGTGTTCCTCGGCGTCGCGCCCCTTGTCGTCCTTCCGGTCGCGTTCGCACTGCCCGAATTGCGGAAGTACGACGGGCCGCCCCCGGACGGTCCCACCGTGCGGAGGGGCCGGCTGTGGCTCGCCGCCGCCGCGGCCGTCGGCGCGGGCGTGCTCCAGGCGGCCGGCCTGCGCCGCGATGCCGTGGCGATCGGACTGGTCGTCGTCGCGCTGGTGCTGCTCGTGCCGAGCGTCCCACGCCTGCTGCCGGCCGGCACGCTGCGGCTCGGCCGCGGGCTGCCGACGGTGATCGCGATGCGAGGGATCTTGGCGGGCGCGTTCTTCGGCGCAGAGGCCTTCCTTCCGCTCATGCTCGTCGATCAGCGCGGACTCTCCGCGACCCTTGCCGGGCTGGCGCTGACCGGCGGCGCGCTGGGGTGGGCATCCGGTTCGTGGTACCAGGGCCGGCCCGGCATGACGATCCCGCGCCACCTGCTGTTGCGGATCGGCAGTGGACTTGTCGCCTTCGGCATCGGAGCGGCCGGCCTGGTGCTGATCCCAGTGGTCCCCGCGTTCGTCGCCGCGGCCGCATGGACGGTCGGTGCGGTCGGAATGGGCCTGTGTTTCGCCAGCATCGGCGTCCTGCTGTTCCAGTTGTCGCCGCCGGCCGACCACGGCGCGAACTCGGCGGCCCTGCAGCTGTGCGACACCTTGTTCGTAATCATCTTTGTCGGGCTGGCCGGTGTCATATTCGGGTCGACGCACGAAGCCACGGGTGGGACGCATCCGGCGGCGTACATCGCGATTCTCGCCGTGATGGTGGCACTCGCCCTCGTAGGCGTGTGGGCGTCGGGACGGGTTCGGCCACGGGCCGTCACCGCCGCGCGCCGGCCGTGACGGCCGTCGGCGCGGCCCTCTAAGCTCTTCATCGGAGCCCGGCCGCCGGTGTTCGCCGGCGGCTCGGGCTTCATGGCGTCCATCGTCCGACCGATACGGAGATCATGAGCACCTCGGCTGCCGAACACCTGCCACCTGCATTTCCCGGCCGTGCCCCCTGGGGTACGGCCGGCCGCCTGCGTGCCTGGCAGCAGGAGGCGCTCGAGGAATACCTGGCCCGTGACGCCCGGGACTTTCTCGCCGTCGCGACGCCCGGTGCGGGCAAGACCACGTTCGCCCTGCGCGTTGCCGCCGAGCTGCTGTCCCGTCGCATAGTCCACCGGCTGACCATCGTCGCGCCCACCGAACACCTCAAGCACCAGTGGGCGGCGGCCGGCGAGCGTGCCGGCATGCTCATCGATCCCGCGTTCTCCGGGCGTACCGGTCGGACCAGCCGCGACTACACCGGTGTCGCGGTGACGTACGCCGGCGTGGCGAACCATCCGATGCTGCACCGGGCCCGCTGCGAGAACCGGCGCACGCTGGTGATCCTTGACGAGATCCACCACGCGGGCGACTCACTGTCCTGGGGTGACGCGGTGCGCGAAGCCTTCGATCCGGCGGTTAGAAGACTCGGGCTGACCGGCACGCCGTTCCGCTCCGACACCAACCCGATCCCGTTCGTCGCGTACGGGCCGGACTCCGACGGTGTTTCCCGCAGCCTCGCCGACTACTCGTACGGTTATGCCGACGCGCTGCGCGACGGCGTTGTACGTCCGGTGCTGTTCCTCGCGTATTCGGGCGAGATGCGCTGGCGCACGAGGGCCGGTGAGGAGGTGGCCGCGCAACTCGGTGGCCCGCTGACCAAGGACCTCACCGCACAGGCGTGGCGGACCGCGCTCGATCCTGAAGGTGACTGGATTCCGGCCGTGCTGAAGGCCGCCGACACCCGCCTCGCCGAGGTCAGGCGCCACGTGCCCGATGCCGGGGGTCTCGTCATCGCGAGCGATCAGGAGTCGGCCAGGGCGTACGCGGCGCTGCTGCGCCGGATCAGTGGTGAGCGCCCGGCCGTGGTGCTGTCCGACGAACCGAAGGCGTCCCGAAAGATCGCCCAGTTCTCCGAGGGTGATGACAGGTGGATGGTCGCGGTGCGGATGGTCTCGGAGGGCGTCGACATTCCGCGGCTGGCCGTCGGCGTGTACGCGACGGCTACCCAGACGCCGCTGTTCTTCGCCCAGGCGGTGGGCCGCTTCGTCCGGGTGCGCCGTCGCGGTGAGACGGCGTCGATCTTCCTGCCCAGCGTCCCCGCGCTGCTCTCGTACGCCGGCGAGCTCGAGGAGCAGCGCGACCACGTGCTGCGGCGTGGGGCGGTAGCCGACGAGAACGATCCCGAGGCGCTGGCCTCGGCGCTCGCGTCCGCTGCGCGCGAAGGCGACGCGGGGGCCGGGACCGAGCACGGCTTTCGAGCGCTGGGATCCGATGCCACGTTCGATCGGGTCCTCTACGACGGCGGCGAGTTCGGCACCCAGGCCCATGTGGGTTCCGCCGAGGAGGCCGACTACCTGGGGATTCCTGGCTTGCTCGAACCTGATCAGGTTGCTGCGCTGCTGCGGCGGCGGCAGGCTCAGCAGCAGGCCGCGCACCGCCGGCGTGGAGCCGGGCCCGGAGGCGACGCGGGGGACGGGATAGGAACGCCGGACGCCGGGCAGAGTTCGACTCACGAGCAACTCAGCGTGCTGCGGCGGGAGCTCAACGGGCTGGTCGGAGCGTGGCACCACCGCACCGGCCGGCCGCACGGAGCCATTCATGCGGAGCTGCGCCAGGCAACCGGCGGCCCGCCCGCCGCGATGGCCACCGCGGATCAACTTCGGGCCCGGATCGACACCATCCGGGCGTGGGCGAGCGCTCGTCGATCGTGATCGAAGAACCGTTCACCCCGGCTACCCGGGACGGATCCGCCGTTGATCAGGGATCGAGCTCAGAGTTTGCGCATGCCTCGGGCCTGCTCTGCGGCGGCAACGACGGCGGCCAAGTCCTGTCCCGTCGACGAGGTGACGGCCGCCGCGATGGCGCCTTCCACAAGCGGCGCATCGACGAGCCGAACCTCGGGACCACCATCGTCCAGCTCGGCGAGCAGCGCTTTGGACGTCAGCACTGCGCTTCCGACGTCCATCAAGATGGCGACCCCGTCACCCGAGTCGGCGCCTGCTACGGCGCTCTCGATCTTGTCGATACTGGTCCCGAACCGCCCGTCCTCAGTGCCGCCGGCGGCAAGGACCGCAGTAGCAGGCCCGGCCAGCTCACGAGCGAGTTCGGCCGCGGCCTCGGCGAGGTTCGCGCTGTGCGAGACAAGGACGATGCCGACGGTCACGACTCTGTCGTCACCTCAGCGAGCGCGCGCAGCAGCAGGGCGGTCGATGCCGCCCCCGGATCCTCGTGCCCGATGCTGCGTTCGCCGAGGTAGCTCGCCCGGCCCTTGCGCGCCTGGAGCGGAACCGTCGCCACTGCTCCTTCGGCAGCAGCCTTAGCCGCCGCCTCTGCCGCGGCGGCGAGCCCCTCGCCGGCCGACGCTTCGAACGCCGACACGGCCGGCGCGAGCGCATCCACCATCGTCTTGTCGCCCTCGGCGGCCTGGCCGAGGTCCTGAATGCCGGCCAGCATGGCGACCAGGGCGGCGCCGACCTCGGCCGCAGATGCGAGCTCGGTGTCGGTCAGGGCCTTTCCGGCCCGCCGGAAGCCGGTGCCGTACAAGGGCCCGGCGGCGCCACCGGTCTTGGAGACCAGCGCGCGGCCGGTGGCGACGAGCACGCTGCCCGGTGTCTCAGGCGGGGATTCGCCGAGAGCGGCCACCGCCGCCTGCATGCCGCGCCGCATATTGACTCCGTGATCGCCGTCTCCGATGGCGGCGTCCAGAGCAGTGAGCCGGTCAGCCTCGGCATCGACCAACTCGGAGAATCGCAGCATCCAGGCGAGGCACAGTTCGACGTTCATCCATTCCCCGATCACCGAAGGTCGCTCAGCGCCCCCACCGCAGTGCGGGCGTCTGCACAGGAGCGTCCCACAATTGGAGGAGCTCATCGGTGAACCTACCCACCGTCACCGAGAAGCCGGCCATGTCGAGGCTCGTGATGTAGTTGCCCACGAGGTTCCTGGCGACGGTCACTCCGTGGCCCTCCAGCCACGACGCGACCTCGGCGTACGCGACGTACAGCTCCACAAGTGGGGTGGCGCCCATGCCGTTGAGCATGACCACGACCGAGCCGGACAGCGGCATGTCGGCGTGTACCGCGTCCATGGCATGCGCGACAAGCTCCCTGGCGGGTGCCAGCTTGCCGCGCCGGCGGCCCGGCTCGCCGTGAATGCCGATGCCCAACTCGACTTCGTCCTCGCCGAGTTCGAAGCCCGGCTGCCCCGCCGTAGGGACGATGCAGGGCGTCAACGCGACGCCGAACGAGCGGGTGCGGTCGTTCACCTCGGCGGCCACTCTCGCGACCCCCGCGAGGTCGGTGCCGCTTTCGGCGGCTGCGCCTGCGACCTTCTCAGCGAACACGGTCGCCCCTACACCCCTGCGTCCCGCGGTGTAGGTGGAGTCTTCGACGGCCACGTCATCGTTGATGACGACGGTCGCGACCTCGATGTCTTCGTCCTCGGCGAGTTCGGCGGCCATCCGGAAGTTGAGCACGTCCCCGGTGTAGTTCTTGACCAGGTGAAGGACTCCGGCGGCACCATTGGCGGCCGTGGTCGCAGCGAGAATCTGGTCGGGCACGGGTGAGGTGAAGATCTCGCCTGGTGCAGCGGCATCGAGCATCCCGTAGCCCACGAATCCACCGTGTAGCGGCTCGTGCCCGGATCCGCCACCGGACACCACGCCCACCTTGCCCTGCGTCGGACCGCCTGCACGCGAAACGACCCGGTTCTCGTGGTCGACCGCCAGGTCAGGATGGGCCGCGGCCATGCCCCGCAGCGCTTCGGCGACGACGTTCTCGGGGGCATTGATCAGCTTCTTCATGTGGCGAACCTAAGAGCCCGGTTCGCGGCCGTCAAGCGCAACCCGTGATGTGGGCCGGACGATCACCGCGATTGAAATGATCGAATCGCGTGACCACCTCTTCGTGCAGGGGAAGCGGCTAGCCTCAGGGCATGGCCGCAGAGATCTCGCAAACGCTCGACCGCGGCCTGCGGTTGTTGTCGCTGCTCGCCGAGGCCGGAGACGGGTTGACGGTCACCGAGGCCGCGAGTGCGTTGGGCGTGAACCGCACTGTGGTCTACCGGTTGGCCGCCACCCTCGAGCTGCACGGCCTGCTCCGCCGCGGCCCGGACGGGCGGGTGTCACTGGGCTTCGGTGTGCTCGCTCTGGCCGGTGCGGTCCACCCGCTGCTGCGCCGAGCCGCCCTGCCGGTGCTGCGCGAGTTGGCCGAGGACGTCGGGGCAACGGCACATCTGACCGTCGCCGACGGTGGTGAGGCGCTGGCCGTGGCGGTGGTCGAGCCCAGTTGGACGGCCTATCACGTGGCGTACCGGGTCGGTTCCAGGCACGCGCTCGATCGGGGGGCGGCCGGCCGGGCGATCTTGGGCGGCCGGGCCGGCGAGTCCTCGTACGTCGCGAGCGAAGGTGAGCTTCAGGCCGGTGCCCACGGCGTGGCCGCGCCGGTGCAGGGCGTCAGCGGGGTGGCGGCCAGCGTTGGTGTCGTCGCGTTGGGCGAGTTCGACGCCACCCGCATCGGGCCCCGCGTCGTCGCAGCCGCAGCAGACGTGGCACGCCGGCTCAGATAGCAGCGATCCGAGCCCTAGTCGTCGTCATCGCCGTCGGCGGCGACGAGTTCGACGATGATGGGGTCGGAGGCGATCTCGTTGCCGTCGTCGTCGACGTGGATGACCCGCAACTGGTTCTCCCCGACCCGACCGGACCAGACCGACGTGCTATGGCTACCGTCCGGGCCGAGCGTGTATACCTGCCCGTCGCTGCCGAACGGCTCCCAGGTCGCACCGCCGTCCAGGCTCCGCTGCAATTCCACCAGCAGCCCACTCATGGCGGGATCGGTCGCGATCGTGAACTCGATGTCCTCGCCGGGATTGTCGCCACCCGTACCCGCCCGCGCGCTCCCGCCGTCCTTAGGGGATTGGAGGGTGAGCTCGAACGCACCCGCATCGTCGCCTTGCTCGGCCTCGCTCGGTGTCGTGTCGGGGGTCTCCGCTGTTTCGGCTGTCCCTTCGGTGCTCGCCGCCGCAGGTGTCTGCGGGCCTTCGCCGCCGCTGGCGTTGCCGAGCAGCGCGCCGCCTCCGAAGCCGAGGATCGCCGTGAAGATCAGGATGGCGGTCGCTGCGCCCGCCGACGCACGGCTGGTCACGGGAGCTTCGCGATCGGCTCGCCGCGAGCTCCGGCCGGAGAAGGTGCTGCCGTTGGACATCGGCGTACATTCAACCCTCTTGCCCCCGGTGCGATGCAAGCGGGGTGGGACTTGAACTTCGCGCCGCGGCGTCCACAAGGGGGAGGACTCGCGGCCCCACGACGGTCGAGAGCGCAATCAACGTCGACGTCCGGACGATGTCGGCATCGCCGACAAGGTCGTCGATGACGCGCTGTAGATCGTCGTTGTCGCGTGAGACGATCCGGCACAGCAGGTCACCTGGGCCCGTGATGGTGTGGACCTCGAGCACCTCCGGGATGCGGGCCAGATGTGCCGCCACCCGGTCACGAGCGCCCTGGCGGATCTCCAGGGTGGCGAAGGCTGTCACGCGGAACCCGAGAGCGGAAGGATCGACACTCGGCGCGAGCGAGCGGATCACGCCGCTTGCCATCAGCCGGTCCAGACGCGCTTGAACGGTGCCGCGAGCGGCCCCGAGCCGGCGGGAAGCCTCGAGCACTCCGACCCGAGGCTCATCGGTGAACAATCGCAGAACTCTCACGTCCAGATCATCGACCATACAGATTG
Source organism: Jiangellaceae bacterium (assembly GCA_036373915.1). Lineage (GTDB taxonomy): Bacteria > Actinomycetota > Actinomycetes > Jiangellales > Jiangellaceae > JASLBX01. Next base: position 7,664 of record DASUUU010000013.1, read on the forward strand.
TCCAATCAAACGCCCAATCTACTGCTCAGAACGTACACCATGTTCAGCATCATGGCGAAGTGTTGCCCAACTCGTCCGGTCATTGCACAGTGCGGCCATGACCACTGATGCGACTCTCACGCCGGAAGAGCTAGAAGCAGATCTCGACGTCGAGCAGCTCAAACAGCTGGTCGGTCTGGTCGAATACGACGAGAGCAAGGACCCGTTCCCTGTCACGGCCATGGACGCGGTCGTGTTCGTCGTCGGCAACGCCACCCAGGCCGCGCACTTCTACCAGTCCGCGTTCGGCATGGATCTGGTCGCGTACTCCGGCCCGGAGACGGGCAACCGCGACCACAAGGCGTACGTGCTCAGGAGCGGCTCCGCCCGGTTCGTGCTCAAGGGCGGCGTCGCCCCGGACAGTCCGCTGCACGACCACCACCGCATGCACGGTGACGGCGTCGTCGACCTGGCGCTCGAGGTGCCGGACGTGGACAAGTGCGTCGCCCACGCGCGCAAGGTGGGTGCAACGATCCTCGAGGAGCCGCACGACGTGTCCGACGAGCACGGAACGGTCCGGATGGCCGCGCTCGCGACGTACGGCGAGACCCGGCACTCGCTCATCGACCGGTCGCGGTACCACGGCCCGTACCTGCCCGGCTACGTCACCAGGTCATCGACGTACACCAAGCGAGACGGCGCTCCTAAGCGGCTGTTCCAGGCCGTTGACCACTGTGTCGGCAACGTCGAGTTGGGCAAGATGGACGAGTGGGTCGCCTTCTACAACAAGGTCATGAACTTCGTGAACATGGCCGAGTTCATCGGAGATGACATCGCGACCGACTACTCGGCGCTGATGTCCAAGGTCGTGGCCAACGGCAACCACCGGGTCAAGTTCCCGCTCAACGAGCCGGCGATCGCCCGGAAGAAGTCGCAGATCGACGAGTATCTCGAGTTCTACCGCGGCCCCGGTTGCCAGCACATCGCGCTAGCGACCAACGACATCCTGCGCACGGTCGACGCGATGCGAGCCGAGGGCGTGGCGTTCCTCGACACCCCGGACAGCTACTACGACGACCCGGAGTTGCGGGCCCGAATCGGCAAGGTGCGGGTGCCGATCGAGGAGCTGAAGAAGCGCGGCATCCTTGTCGACCGCGACGAGGACGGCTACCTGCTCCAGATCTTCACCAAGCCGATCGGCGATCGCCCCACGGTGTTCTACGAGCTCATCGAACGGCACGGTTCGCTCGGATTCGGCAAGGGCAATTTCAAGGCGCTGTTCGAAGCGATCGAGCGCGAGCAGGCGCGCCGCGGCAACCTCTAAACCGCCGGCCCCCGCTGTCCGGCTCTGGCAACGTGGCGTGCGCGCTTTGCAATGCACACCTGTGGGCAGCGCTGCCTATACGTGTGCATTGCAAAGCCGGCGCGAGTAGGCCTCGCGGATCTCAGTGAGATGTAAAGCGCCCGGCGAAGTCTGTGACGGTGGCTCGGCGGTCTCGCGTCATCGGCTCCTCCACGACCGCCTCGAAATTGGCGGCGTGCAGGATTCGATGGGGATCGCCGAACGCGAAGCCGACGTGGTGGATGGTCCTGCCCGGGCGGGCGAAGAAGTACAGGTCGCCTTCCCGCGCCGTGCTGCGGGGGATGTGGGCCGTGGCGGCCGCCTGATCGTGGGCATCTCGCGGGACGATCGCGCCCAGCGCGCGGTAGGTGATGTGGACCAGGCCCGAGCAGTCCAGGCCGAACGCCGACATACCTCCCCACACGTACGGCAGCCCGACGAACCTGCGGGCCTCGCGCAGCGCGTCGCGTCCGTCGACGTCGGCGGCGGAGCGGCCGGGCGTGGCGCGCACGGCGCACGCGGACGCGGCGAGCCAGCCGATCCGCCCGCCGGGCAACCGGACGCCGACGGCCTCGCCCGCTTGATCGTGTACCGGGAGGATTGTCGCGTAGGTCGCCTCGCCGCTGCGCTCGGTCAACGCGGCGTCGTCGAAGACCGGCGTCGATTCGGTCACGACCGCTTCACTCGACGACGATCGCGGGGGTTCGGCGAGATGGGCCCGGCGCACCCAGCCCGGGTAACCGCGGTGATCGTCGCCAGACGGTTGCCAAGGGGCGACCACAAAAGCCCAGTCGCCGTCCTCATCCAGCAGTTCCACCGGCTCACCGAGCAGCAACTGGGTGAGCGTGCGGTCGGTCAAGTCGCGCCGGTGCTGATCGTCGAGCGCAGCGGTCCAGGCAGCGGCATCGGGTCTGTCAGCAAGCATCGGCCGGTCGATGGGGCGAGGCGCGTCGGGTCGCGTCCACATCGTGGTGACGGGGACGGCTACGGCGAGGCGTTCGGGCATTGTCGAGTTCTTCCTATGATGCGATCCGGCCCGTGACGCCGAGTCCAGGGGAATCGGGTAGCACGACGCTGGCCCCGTCGTAGCCGATGCCACCTTCGACCGGGGATCGGACGAGCCACCAGGCGGCGTCGAGGTCGCTCGTCACCGTCGTCCCGTACGCTGCGACGAGGCTTGTGGCGGCGCCCACGCCGACGGGGCCCTCCATCATCGAGCCGACCATTGTCCCGACGCCGTGGCTGCGGGCCAGTTCCAAGAGTGTCCGCGCCGGGCCGAGCCCGCCGCACTTGGCCAGCTTGATGTTGACGAGGTCCGCGGCGTGCTGCCGGATGATCTCGATGAGATCCGGCACGCCGAACACCGACTCGTCGGCCATGATCGGGGTATCGACGCGTTCGCTCACCCAGGCCAGCCCGGTGATGTCGGCCCCGGCTACCGGCTGCTCGACGAACTCTACGTCGAGCCCCGCGTCCTCGATGGATCTGATCGCCCGGACCGCCTCACGCGGCGTCCAGCCCTGGTTGGCGTCCAACCGGATCTCGATGCCCGGGCCGACCGCCTCGCGAATTGCGGCCACGCGGGCCACGTCGGTTGCGGCGTCCGTCCCGACCTTCGCCTTGAGCACGGTGAACCCGTCCTTGACCCGGCTCGCCGCCGCCGTGGCGACCTCCTCGGCGGTGCCGGCGGCGAGCGTGACGTCGGTCGGGACGCGCAGCGCCGCACCTCCGAGCAGCCGAACGAGAGGGACGCCGAGCCGGCGGGCGGCGAGGTCGTGCAGGGCGACGTCGACCGCTGCTTTCGCGTTGTGGTTGCCGGGCACTGCGGTGGCAACGGCGGTGCGCATCATGGCCAACTCGTCCGCGTCGCAGCCCACGACAACGCCGGCCAAGGGGCCCTGGCAGGCCGCCTCCGCACCGGCAACGGACTCGCCGGTCACGCGCCACACCTCGGGCGCCTCGCCCCAGCCGGACCGGCCGTCCTCGTCGACGACCTCCACCAGCAGCGAAGCGACGGCCTGCGTGCTTCGCAGGGCGGTGACGAACGGCGTATGGAGCGCGGCGGTGACCCGGTGAGTGCGGAGCGCGGTGATCGGCATGACGGTCCACCCTAGCCAGCGGCCGCCGGCGTCCGATCTGCCCACGCGGCGGCGGCGATCCGCGCCAGGAGGCCGCGGCCGCCGACTTCGCTCAGTGGCGCGCTCACGCATGTCACGAGCACGAACTCGGGCGCGTCAGCGGGCAGGACAAGTGCTGCGGAATGGCGGGCACCCTCGACCCAGCCGTTCTTATGCGCGACCCGGGTGCCCTCCGGCAGTCCCTGGACGATGTCGTCGTCGACCTCCTGGGCCAGCAGGACGTCCAGCATCTCGGCGCAGGACGACGGGCCGGCGAGCCGGCCGGCCCGGATGGCCGCGAGCAGTGCCGCGAGGTCGGCGGCCGTGACGAGATTCGTCAGGCCGGCCTGCTGTGCCGCGTAGTCCTCGATGCCGCGAGCCGTGACGGATCCCTTCGCGCCCACCTCGCGCCAGACCTTCGCCACCGCCTCCGGATCGCGTGCCCACACCTGCTCGAGCACCAGGTTCGTGGCCAGATTGCTGGACTTGACGATCATCCGCCGGATGAGCCACCGCAGCGGAGCCGACCCGCCCAGCCGTCCCCAGGGCTGCTCGTCGCTGTCGTAGTCGCGATCGTTGCGGAACCTTCCAGCCCCGGAGCGCGACTCGAAGTCATCATGGACGCCGATCTCGGCGTCCAGGTCCAACCGGCCGGCTTCGGCCAACCGGTAGGCCGCTGCCATCACCGCGACCTTCATCGTGCTCGCCGCATAGTGGGTGACGTCCGGGTTCCGGGAGTACACGGCGGGCGAATCAGGAGGACCGCACCACACCGAGACTGTCCCGGGCACGACAGCGAGATCTGGCTCGAGCGCGGTCAACGATGGTGCGGACACGGCGAGTATTGTTCCGGACGCTCTCGCGGCCGGACCCGCCGGAGGTGAGCTACCGTGGCTCGCATGGCCGATGTGGTGGCGGCCCTGCGCGCCGGCATCCCCGACGGGTCGGTGATCGACGACCCGAACCGGATGGAGACCTACCGCTACGACAAGGCGCTGTTCTGCCCGGCCGGCATGCCCGCGGCGGTCGTCATCGCGCGCGACCGCGGCCACGTCGAGCACACGCTGCGGACGGCATCGGAGTTGCGCGTACCCGTCGTACCCCAGGGAGCGCGCAGCGGCCTGTCCGGTGCCGCCAACGCCCAGGACGGCTGCATCGTGCTGTCCCTGGAGCGGATGAACCGGATCATCGAGATAGACCCGGACAACCGGCTCGCCGTCGTCGAACCGGGGGTGCTCAACGCGGACCTCTCCCGTGCCGTCGCCGAGCACGGCCTGTTCTACCCGCCAGACCCGTCGAGCTGGGAGTTCTGCTCCATCGGCGGCAATCTGTCGACCAACTCGGGCGGCCTGTGCTGCGTGAAGTACGGCGTCACGACCGACTACGTCAGAGGGCTCGAGGTGGTGCTGGCGTCCGGCGACGTCGTCCGAACCGGCCGCCGCACGGTCAAGGGCGTGGCCGGATACGACCTGACCAAACTCTTCGTGGGAAGCGAGGGGACGCTCGGCGTGATCACGCAGGCGACGCTCGCGCTCCGGCCGGAGAGCCAGCGCCCGCATACCGTCGTCGCCCTGTACGACACGCCCGTGGCAGGCGCCCGGGCGACTGCTGCGGTCATGACCGCGGGGCTCGTGCCTAGCCTGCTCGAGATCATGGACGGTACGACGATCCGTGCGGTCGACGACTGGAAGCGGATGGATCTGCCGCAGGACGCCGGGGCGATGGTGCTCGCCCAGTCCGATTCCGGAGGCGAGGCGGGAGCCGCGGAGATATCGCGAATCGCCGAACTGCTCACCGCGGCGGGCGCCACCGAGGTGATCGAGGCGAGCGACCCGGCTGACGGTGAACTGCTGCTCACGGCCCGCCGGCTCGCCCTGCTCGCACTCGAGCGGGTATCCGGCACGACGATGATCGACGATGTGTGCGTCCCGCTGACCCGGCTCGCCGACCTGTTCGATGGGGTCACCAAGGTCGCCGAAGAGTACGGCGTGACGATCGGCGTCGTCGGCCACGCAGGCGACGGCAACATGCACCCGACGGTGTGCTTCGACGCGGACGACGAGGACGAGGCGTCCCGCGCTTACGGCGCGTTCGGTGCGGTCATGGACGTCGGTTTGGAACTCGGCGGGACGATCACCGGTGAGCACGGCGTGGGCGTGCTGAAGAAGGACTGGCTCGTCCGCGAGATAGGCGACGCCGGCATCCGGTTGCACCGGGACATCAAGCGAGCGCTCGATCCGCAGGGGATCCTCAATCCAGGAAAGATCTTCGGTTAGGCACGTTCCGGGTCGGGTCCGAGCACGGGGGCGGCATCTTCGGGCGGCCTCCCGGCGAATGTGGCCGGGTCGTGGTCGGGTGCCCGCTCAGACGTGGGGTGGGCGGCGTTGATCCGGTCGGTGCGGAACCAGCGCGGCGCCTGCCGGAGCCGGCAGTAGCCGACGAGGTACCAGTGCCCGCCGGTGCTCGCCAGGGCCACCGGCTCGACGTCTCGGACGGTGAACTCACCCGCCTCGGTGCGGTACTCGAGCGTGACGACGACCCGGCGGCGCAGTGCTTCCTCGATCGGCCTGACCACGGCGCGGCGGGCGAGTTGGCCGTGGCCGCGGGTCCACAGCCGGTTGGCCAGCGCATCGGTGCTGGACCGGGCGGTCGGGGGCATCGCGGCCAGCACCTTGGCCAGAGCCGCTCTGCCGTCCGCGGCGAACGGCAACTCACGTCCAGCGGCGAGCGCGACGGCGAGGGCCACCGCCTCGGCCTCGGTGAAGTTGACCGGCGGCAGCGTGGCCCGTCCGTCGAGCACGTAACCGCCGCCAGGACCGGCCTGGGCCCAGATCGGCACACCCGCCTGCTGGAGTGCCGACACGTCCCGTTTGATCGTCCGAACGGAGACCTCGAAGCGGTCGGCCAGCCACCCTCCGGTCCGCCCGCGCTGTCCGGCGGCGCGAAGCTCCTCCGCGATCGCGTAGAGCCGGTCGGTACGGTTCACGAACATCTCCCCGAGACTTGCTGGAAAATGGTGACAGCACGGTGTCACCAGGTCCGTTCGACGATGGTCTCATGACAGCGAAGATGGACATGACGAAGGCAGCGACAACCGAGTTCGTCGCCGTTGAACAGGGGCGGACGGTGGCGGTCCACGAGGTGCGCGGTGGCGGCGACAGTGTGGTACTGATGTTCCACCCAGCGCCCGGAGCGGGGCCGTTCGACCCGGACCCGGACGTTACGGCGAGCCGTGGAGTCACGCTGGTGCAGATAGACCGCCCGGGCTACGGCGGCTCAGCGCCCATGGGCGTCGACGACTGGGCCACGGTGGCCGCCGCTGCGGATGATGCGGCAGCAGTCCTCGACCGCCGCGGCTACCGGTCAGTCGGGGTAACCGGCTGGTCCGCCGGCGGCCGGATCGCGCTGGCCCTCGCAGCACGCCGACCGGATCTCGTCGATCGCGTCGCCGTGGTGGCCACACCGGCGCCGCACGAGGAGGTCCCTTGGATGCCGGCCGAGATCGCCGCTGCCGTCGACGCGCTCCGTGGCCTGCCGGCGAAAGACGTGCACGCAGCGATGACCCAGCAAATCCAGGACTTTGTGTCGGTGGTTGCCGAGAATCCGGAGGTTGGCCTTGAGATGCTCGGCCGCAGCGACGCGGACGGTTCGGTATTGGAGCGGCCCGGAGCCGCCGAACGGTTCACCGACCTACTGCGAGCCGCGTTCGCGCAGGGTGCGAGCGGGCTGGTGAGCGACATGGCCGGGTACACGTTCCGACCCTGGGGCTTCGAGCCGGCGGAGGTGGGGGCCGAGACCCTGCTGCTGTACGGCTCGGCCGACCCGATCTCCGGACCGGAGCACGGGTCGTGGTGGCACCGGCAGCTGCCGAACGCGCGCCTCGAGGTCGCGCGGGGCGCCGGTCACCTGCTGATCACGCCTGAGTGGGACAGAGTGCTGTCGCATCTGGTGCCGGCGCGCTGAACGCTGATCATCTATCGGCTCAGCGGTTCCAGGTCGGTGCAGTCGGCGAGCTGGGCGAACTCGTCGGTCATCCGCTCGGCCTGGGATCCGTCGACCGGGTGTGGGAGGCCGTCGGAGCCGATCACCGCGGGTGTCCACTCGTGGCCGGTCACATCCCCGCCGTCGACGGTCACCGTCAGGATGCCGGTGGCCGTCGTGGCACTCGACGCCTGGGTATACCAGGCGAAGTTGCCGAGCCCGTACGCGACGAACGTGTCTCCCAGCATTCCCGCACCTTGCAGCCGGTGCGCGTGACTGCCCACCACGATGCCGGCGCCCGCCTCGGCCGTGGCTCGGGCCAGCTCTGTCTGGGCGTCGCTCGGACAGGACTGCCCCTGGATGCCCCAGTGCAGGTACACGACGACGATGTCGGCTTCGGTCCGGGCCTGCTCGACGGCCCGGACCAGCAACGTCGGATCCACGGCATCGGCGGTGCCGGGCTGGGAGTCGGTAGCCGCCAGGTGACCGGTCGGGTCTGCCGTGGGGTCGTGGTCGGCGGCGGACGCACCGAGAACTGTAACGGTGGTCCCACCGATGTCGACGACGGCGGGCGCGAACGCCTCGTCGGCATCGTGGCCGATGCCGACGACGGCAAGCGGCGGATTCGCGGATCGCACTGCATCCGCTGCGTCGAGCGCCTGGCGGATGCCGTCCCGCCCGAAGTCGCCGGCGTGGTTGTTCGCCATCGTGACCACGTCGACGCCAGCCGCAGCGAGGGCGTCGAAGGCACTGGGCGGTGCCTGGAAGGTGAATCGCTTTGGCTCGGGATTGCCGCTCGTTCCGACCGACGTCTCGAGATTGACGACTGTCAGATCGGCTTTGGACAACTCACGAGCGATAGAGGAAAGCGCGGTTTGCGGATCGTCGAGTCGGGCTTCGAGCGATCCTTCAAAATGCACGTCGCCGGCGAACGCGATCGTGATCGGGCGAGGCTCGGGTGTGATAGTCGCGTCGACGGTCGCCGGCGTCGAAGGTTCGGTGTTTCTCGTCACCGGATGCGTGCCGGTTCTGCGCGCTTCATCTCGCCCGGGCTCTGCACCACCCGCACAGGCGGTCACTGTCAGCACTGCCAGTACCAGTGACAGTGTCGACGTCCTGACCGAGCGCGTCGCCACACTTTGCGAGGCTACGTGAAATCTCGATCCGTCGGCGACGCTGCCCGCCGGCGGCGCCACAGGGGCGAGTCAGGGTTCTGGGGCATGGGATCGTCACGGAACTGCTGGACCCGAACGGCCCACTGACTGAGTGCACGCTTGGCATCACGGTAGGCGCGAGCGCGGTGGTAGGTCTCGGGCGGTCGGGCCAAGCCGTACTTGTCCGCCCACCATTCCCCGAGCCTCGGGTCGATGATCAGGTCGAGATGCGCCGGGAACAGCTTGCCCCCGCCGTCACGCGTGTCGTCCCAGCAGCTCATCGGCTGGACGACGGTGCCGTCCTTGTCGGTCACGACGAGCTTGAGGTCTGCAACGCCGAGAATTCGGATCAGGGTCGTCAGGCTTGGTGCGAGATCGCCGGTCTCGAGCTTGGCAACCGTGGAGCGCGCAACGCCGGCTGCCTTGGCGAGCTCGCGCTGGCTCTTGTCGGCACGTCTACGGACCGCCCGCACGAGGCCTGGAAGGGACTCTTCCGTCACGAAAGGCGGCGGAACCGGCGGCGGTTCGATACCGGCCGGCTCGTGCGCGGCCGGTGGGCGCTGTTCGGTCATGATCCTGCGAGCTTGGCGGCTCGGTTGGCCCGTGGGCAAGGCCCGTAACGCCTTGTGGACAACCTGTGGATAACTATCGGCCATGGGCTTCCTGGCATCCCCTCGGTCGCTTTGCAATGCACACCCATGGGAAGCGCGGATCGCCGCCGCAAACCAGCCACGGCACTGGACGGGCGCGGGGACGATTACCGCGGCGACGCGAAAGGGGACGTGCGCTTCCCATGGGTGGGCATTGCATGGGGCGAGAAGCGATGCCCTAGGCAGGGGCCACGGGACAGCACCAGTCGCCACTGGGCGCGGAAATGGCCGAGAACCTCGGCACACTCCACGAGTCCGAGGCGCCGCCAGAGGGGATGTTCTCGGTGGGCATCGTTTCACCGGCTCGGCTCTGTTGACAAGGAGACTTAACTGCCGATGTAACTATTGATAACACTGGATCTTTCTGGCAGTCTGCATCCAACTCGCTTGCTCCCTCAGGGCGGAGGACAACGGGATGAAGCGTCTTATTGCTGCTGCCATGGCTGTGTTCGGACTGCTCGCGGGAATGGCCATGCCGGCCACTGCCGGCGACAACTCGACGCTGTCCGAAGCGGCCGAGAGCCAGTTCAGCACGATGGCCGGACCATGCGGTTCGTCGTACACGCACATCGGCCACTATGCGATCCCGGCGTCGGGAACGGCGTACGCGCACATGGATGTCTACTGGTCCTGGACGACGAGGCGCAACTGTCTGGTCGTCAACCACGCCGGTCCGACGTACGGCGTGTCGATGTACACCGAAGCGAAGATCCGGCCGTCGGGTTACAGCTGGCCGCGCTGCCCATCGAGCGTCGGCTGCGACGGCGGGTTCTACCGCTACTACGCGGGCCCGGTCTACACACCCTCCGGCGTCAACATGACCAACAAGTGCGTGGATATCAGCGGGTGGATCGACTGGCGCAACCGGACGCTGACCAAACGCCACTGCGGCTGAACCCGGATCCACCGTGATCAGGGTGACGTTGATGGGGCCCTGACCCCATCAACGTCACCCTGATATCGAGCTGTACGGCGCTCAGACGCCCATCGGGTGCCACACGGTCTTGGTCTCCAGGAAGGCGGTCATCCGGTCGAGGCCGGGCAGCTTCGTCCAGTCCGGCTCCGCCGCGGGAGCCCGCACCACGCGCTTGAGGTTGTCGGCGGCGGCGAGCTCGAGTTCGGTGGCGTGCTCGGTGTCACCGGCCGCGCCGGCCAGGTCGATAGCGTTGACGTCCATGTGGGCGGCGAGCCACGGCGCCGTGTCACCGACGCGTCCGGTCAGGATGTTGACCACACCACCGGGCACATCAGAGGTCGCCAGCACCTCGCTGAGCGTGATGGCCGGCAGCGGCCGCTCGTACGACGACGTCACAACGGCCGTGTTGCCGCCGACGATGACCGGTGCCAGCACCGATACCAGGCCTAGCAGCGATGAGTTCTGCGGCGCGAGCACGGCCACGACCCCAGTCGGCTCCGGGATGGAAAAATCGAAGTACGGCCCGGCGACCGGGTTGGTCGACCCCACGACCTGAGCGAGCTTGTCCGACCAGCCGGCGTACCAGACCCAGCGGTCGATGGCCTCGTCAACGATCTTCTCGGCGCGAGGTCGGGTTGTACCCTCCCCAGCCGCTACTTCGTCGACGAACTGGGCGCGCCGTCCCTCCATGACCTCTGCCACCCGGTACAGCACCTGGCCGCGGTTGTACGCGGTCGCGCTGGACCAGCCGGGATACGCTTTGCGGGCGGCGACCACTGCGTCCCGCGCGTCCTTGCGGGACGCCCAGGCCGCGTTGGCCAGGAACCGGCCCTTGCTGTCAGTGACCTCGTATGAGCGGCCGGACTCCGAACGGGGGAACTTCCCGCCGATGTAGAGCTTGTAGGTCTTCTTGACCGCAAGCCGCTCGGGCCGATGCTCGCGATCGGCTCCTCGCTCGGTGCCTTTCCGCCGCTTCGCTGCTGGGCTCATCGCAGGTATGCCTCCAGCCCGTGCCGGCCGCCCTCGCGGCCGTACCCGCTCTCCTTGTAACCGCCGAACGGGCTGGTCGGGTCGAACCGGTTGAACGTGTTCGCCCAGACCACCCCGGCCCGAAGCCGGCTCGACGTCCACAGGATGCGCGAACCCTTCTCCGTCCACACGCCGGCCGAGAGCCCGTACGGCGTGTTGTTGGCCTTCTCCACGGCCTCGGCCGGCGTGCGGAAGGTCAGCACTGAAAGCACCGGCCCGAAGATCTCCTCGCGCGCGATGCGGTGCGCCTGGGACACTCCGGTGAAGACGGTCGGCGGGAACCAGAAACCGCGATCGGGCAGCTCGCACGGTGGCGACCAGCGCTCGGCGCCCTCCGCTTCGCCGACCTCGGACAGTTCCCGAATCCGGGCGAGTTGCTCAGCCGAGTTGATCGCCCCGATGTCGGTGTTCTTGTCCAGCGGGTCGCCCACCCGGAGCGTGCCGAGCCGCCGCTTGAGCGAGGCCAGAACCTCGTCGTACACCGACTCCTGAACCAGCAACCGTGAGCCCGCGCAACACACGTGGCCCTGATTGAAGAAGATCCCGTTGACGATGCCTTCGACCGCCTGGTCGATCGGCGCGTCGTCGAAGACGATGTTGGCTGCCTTGCCGCCCAACTCAAGGGTGGCCTTCTTGGCCGTCCCGGCTACCGAGCGGGCGATCTGTTTGCCGACTTCTGTCGAGCCGGTGAACGCCACCTTGGCCACGTCCGGGTGTTCGACCAGCGCACGTCCGGTCTCGCCGGCGCCGGTGACGATGTTGACCACGCCTGGCGGCAGGTCGGCCTGCTGGCAGATGTCGGCGAACGCAAGTGCGGTCAACGGAGTGGTCTCGGCCGGCTTGAGGACGACCGTGTTGCCTGCTGCCAGCGCCGGTGCGATCTTCCAGGCGAGCATCAGCAGCGGGAAGTTCCACGGGATCACCTGCCCGGCGACGCCGTACGGGCGAGGATCGGGGCCGAGCCCGGCGTACTCGAGCTTGTCCGCCCACCCGGCGTAGTAGAAGAAGTGGGCGGCGACGAGCGGGATGTCGACGTCTCGGGACTCGCGGATCGGCTTGCCGTTGTCGATCGACTCCAGGACGGCCAGCTCGCGAGACCGCTCCTGGATGATCCGCGCGATGCGGAACAGGTACTTCCCGCGGTCGCGCCCGGACAGCTGCGACCAGACCTGGTCATACGCCCGCCGCGCGGCCTTCACGGCCGCGTCGACGTCGGCCGGTCCGGCGGCCGTTACCTCGGCGAGCACTTCTTCGGACGCCGGGTTGACAGTCTTGAACGGAGTGCCGTCGATCGGGTCGATGAACTCGCCGTTGATGAAAAGCCCGTACGAACTCGCGATGTCCACGATGGCGCGCGACTCAGGCGCCGGCGCGTACTCGAAATTGGCCATGGCAGATCAGTCCAGGGTGAAGTAGTCGGGGCCGCCGTAGCGGCCGGTGGACATCCGCTGGCGCTGCATGAGCAGGTCGTTGAGCAGGCTCGATGCGCCGATCCGGAACCAGTTCGGGTCGAGCCAGTCATCGCCGGCCGTCTCGTTCACCAGCACCAGGTAGCGGATGGCGTCCTTGCTGGTACGGATGCCGCCGGCGGCCTTGACACCGACCTGGCGGCCGGTGGCATCGCGGAAGTCGCGCACGGCCTCCAGCATGACGAGGGTGACGGGCAGGGTCGCGGCGGGTGCGACCTTGCCGGTGCTGGTCTTGATGAAGTCGGCACCCGCCAGCATGGCCAGCCAGGACGCCCGCCGGACGTTGTCGTAGGTGGCCAGCTCGCCGGTTTCGAGAATCACCTTCAGGTGCGCGTCGCCGCACGCCTGCTTTACCGCAACGATCTCCTCGAAGACCTGTCCGTACCGTCCCGCCAGGAATGCCCCACGGTCGATCACCATGTCGACCTCGTCGGCGCCGGCCGCGATCGCTTCACGGGTGTCGGCCAGCTTGACCTCGAGGCTCGTACGACCTGACGGGAAGCCGGTCGCCACGCTTGCGACGTGGATGCCGCTGCCGGCCAGTGCCTTGGCGGCCACGCCGGCCAGGTCCGGGTAGACGCACACGGCGGCGACCGCCGGCACCGATGGGTCGGACGGATCCGGACGTTGCGCCTTCGAGCACAGGGCACGCACCTTGCCGGGGGTGTCCTGGCCTTCGAGGGTGGTGAGGTCGATCATCGAGATGGCCAGGTCGATGGCCCACTTCTTGGCCGTGGTTTTGATCGACCTGGTCGCCAGCATCGCCGCCCGTGCGTCGGCGCCTACCTGATCCACTCCGGGGAGGCCGTGCAGGAATCTGCGCAGCGAGGTCTCCGAAGCGGTGATCTCGGAGACGCGCGCGGCATCGAGCGCTTCGAGGACGGTCACGCCATCGAGTGTAGGCGCTGGCGGCCGTGGTCTGTCGGGTCGCGGATCCGTCGCGGAGGCGCGGCTCACGCCGGATGCTGCACCGCCGGTGCCGCGAGGGCCGCCGACAGGTCGGTTCGGACGGCGAACGGCACGAATGCCGCGAGCATCACGATGGCCAGAGCGCTCGCCGCAGCGAACGCCGTTCTGACGTCCCAGGCTTCGGCGATGATTCCGGCCGCTCCGGCTCCTACCGGTAGCGCGCCCCAACTGACGACCCGCGATGCCGAGTACACGCGACCGAGAAGCTCGTCCGGCGTGAGGTTCTGGCGGATGGTCGCTACGAGTATCCGCCACACGCTCGCTCCTGCGCCGGCGACGACGACTCCCGCCGCCACGGCCCACACGTTCAATCCCAGCGCGATCGGGGCGACGAACAGAACTGTTCCAACGCAGTCGGCGATCAGGAGCCGAGCGGGCCCGATCCGCCTACGGAGCGGGTCGACGACGAGGGACGCCGCCAGGCCGCCCGCGGCCATCGCGGTGAGCATGATGCCGTACTGGGCAGGCGTGAGCCCGAGGGGGCCTGGCGCGACGGCGTAGACGACGAGCAAGGCCAGCGCCGCGCCCCACACCAGGTTCATTGCCGCGGTGAACAAGGTCAATGCGCGGATGGTGGGCTGCCGCCAGGCGAACCGCAGACCTGCGGTCAGGTCTGCCGCCAGCCGGTTGAGCTTGGCTTTCGGCCGGCGAGGGCTGCGGCGCACCGCCAGCACCGCGATTCCGGCAACGGCGACGGCATAGAGGGCCGCGCTGGCGCCGGTCGCGAAGGCGAGCGCCACTCCGGCGAGCGCCCCGGCCAGCGGCGGTCCGGCGAGTTGGTTGGCGACGTTGATGGTGGCTTCGATACGGGCGTTCGCCCTGGTGCGGTCGGAGGGCTCGACAACCAGTGGAACGGTCGAGGTCAAGGCGGTGTCCACGAGAGTCTCTGAGACCCCGAGTACAGCGGCGGTGACCAGGATGAGCGGTAGCGACAGGTTACCGGTGGCCAGGCCCGTCGTCACTGCGGTCAGCACACCAGCGCGGGCCAGGTTGACGCCTGCCATCAGAGCCCGGCGATCCGCCCGATCCACGAGCCAGCCGGCCTGAAGGCCGAACAGCGGCCACGCGAGCGTCAGCACCATCGTGACCGCGGCGACCCCTCCTGGTGACGCTCCGCTGGACAGTGCGAGAAGCGGCAGGGCGAACAACGCCATGCCATCGGCCAGGTTGGCCGAACCGGTCGCGAACCACAGCCCGTTGAACGACCGGCCCAGCGGGGCCACTGAACGCGCCATGCCGTGGACTCCGTGCTCTAACCAATAAAAGTGATTTGATCGGTTGTAGTCTGTCAGTCGAGCCATCGACCTGTCAAGTGGCAATGAATGGTGAGAAGATGGGAGCGTGGTCGAGATCGAGATCGTCGGGAACGCGCTGTGCCTAGACTTCGCCAACACTGTCAGCGGCCGGCCCGTGGCTCGGTGGGATGTGTTGGCAACCGCGGATGACGCGGCGACCTGGGCTGGTGTTGTCGGTCGTCCGGTGACGACGGCATACCCGGAACTCTCGGCCGAGCTTGCCCGTACTCGGGAGTTCCGCGAGACCGTCTACCGGGTCTTCCAGCCGCTGGCGAATGGCGAGCAGCCGACTTCGGATGGGCTCGGTACGGTGCTGGGGGAGTATGCGGACGCGGCCGCAGCCGGCCGGCTGCGGGCGGACGGCGACACATACGCGCTGGTCTGGCCCGGGGAT
Source organism: Jiangellaceae bacterium (assembly GCA_036373915.1). Taxonomy (GTDB): domain Bacteria; phylum Actinomycetota; class Actinomycetes; order Jiangellales; family Jiangellaceae; genus JASLBX01. The sequence goes on from DASUUU010000013.1 coordinate 22,959, forward strand.
CGGACGCTGCGGATGCTGCGGTGGGAGGTCGCCGTATCGGCGATCGAACTGCTCACCCAGGGCCCGCTCGACCGGCTCGGCGAGTGCCCGTCGTGCGGCTGGCTCTTCCTCGACACGAGCAAGAACAGGCGCCGCCGCTGGTGCAGCATGGCCATGTGCGGCAGTCGCGACAAGGCGCGCCGGTACTACGAGCGGCATGCATCCTGAGACAAGACCCGCCAGCGGGATCTTCCGGCAAGGGGTCTGCCGCCTTTGCAATGCCCCCCTGGAGGAAGCGCTTCCTCATGGCGTGCATTGCAAAGGCGCTGGAAGCAAGTGGCGGGGCGAGGGCGCTCCTGGCAATTGGCGGGGCCAACGGTGCTCGAAGCACGTGGCGGGGCAAAGGTGCTCGAAGCAGGCCAGCCGCGCCCGCCGGGTGTCTTCACCCGGGCGAGGGCCGAAGTCAGGCGCGGATCTCCTGACGCAGGAACGCCATGTAGGCCACCGTGAACAGTACCACGCAGCCGGCTACCAAGGCGGTCACCTGCGGCCAGACCACCAGCAGGCTCTGCCCCAGCGACAGCGTGCTCGCCACCGCCCGGTCGACCTGCTCGGCGAACACGATCCCAACGGTGCGCACGCTCGGGTCGAGCAAAGCGGCTGTACTGGCTTCGTACAGACCGGCCGGCGTGAGCTGGGTCAGCGTGTGTTCCATGCGCAACTGGCCCAGCTGATCGTCCGCGGCGGCGTCGGCCACCAATCCGGCGAGGAATGTCCCGAATAAGGTCAGCACGATCCACGCCGAGATCGCCGCCAGCGCCGCCGTCGCCGCCCGGCGCAACACCACCGAGCACAGGATCGCGAACGCCAGCCACACGCCGATATAGGCGAGCGTGACGACCAGATACGCCAGCAACCGCGCGACATCGCTGGGCGAGGGCGTGATTCCCATCCGGACCACCCCGATGCCCGAGGTGACCGCTACCAGCATCACCAGCGTCACGCCGATCGTGGTCAGGCCGGCCGCGAACTTGCCGTTGACCACGTCGTCACGGTGGATCGGCTGGGACACGAGTCGCGGCAGCGTGCCGTCCGCACGCTCCTGGTTGATCGCGTCGAAGCCGAAAGCGATGCCGAGCAGCGGCCCCAGGAAGCCGATCAGCGCAACGAACGAGGGGAACCTCTCCGGCGCGAACGTGAAGAGGTAAAGGAACAGGCTCGGCGTTCCCGTGACCTGCTCGGCGACATCGCGGAGGTTCCCGGCAGAGACGATCACCGAGCCCACACAGGCGAGCCCGATGATGAACAGCAGGATCACGAATCTGATCGAGCCGATGTTGTCGCCGAACTCCTTGGCGGCCACCACGCGCCACCCGGGGGTTCGCCGCTTCGTCCGGGGAGCCAACCCAGCGCGCGCAGCGAGCGCGTCGGCCACGGTGAGTCCCCGCTTGCGAACCCGTGCGGTCCCGATAGCCAGCGAGTCGGCAGTGGCGCGCATCCGTTGCCGCATCCCGGTGGCTGCCATCACTGCTCACCCTCCTCCGCGAAGTACCGGCGGTAGATCGCGCCCAGTTCCTCGGTGCGCTGCCGCAGGTGGACGACGGGGAGCCCGCGTTCGCCAAGCCGCCTCGCCACCGCGGCACGGACGTCATGCTGCGCGCCGACCAGCCACAGGTCGCCATCTCGTTCTGCGGTGACGACACCGTCCACGTCCTCTAGAGCAGCGGCGACGTCGGCGTCCCGCGGCTCCACCGCCACTTCGAGCACCAGCCGCCCGCCGTGCTCGGCGGCCAGATCGTCGACGGTTCCCGACGCCACCATCCGTCCCTTGACGAAGATGCCGATCCGCGAGCAGATCGCCTGGACCTGTCCCAGCAGGTGCGAGGAAAGCATGATCGCCACGCCGCATTCGCGAGCCAGTCGCTGGACGAGTTCCAGCACCTGGTCCGCACCGCGTGGATCGAGCCCGACCGTCGGCTCGTCCAGGATGAGCACGTCGGGCGACTTGATGAGCGCATCGGCGATGCCGAGCCGCTGGCGCATCCCTCGGGAGTACACCCGGACCTGGTCGTCGCCACGTTCGGCGAGGCCGACGTCCGTCAGCAGCATGCTGATCCGCTCGCGCGCGGCACCGCGGTCGAGTCCGTTGAGTGCGGCCGTGTACTCCAGGTTCTCCCGACCGGTCAGGTGGCCGTAGAAGCCGACGCTGTCCGGCACGTATCCGACCTTGCGCTTGACATCGAGCGCGTTGCGGGTCGGATCCACCCCGACGACGCGCACCTCACCGCTGGTCGGCTCGCTCAGGCCGAGCAGCATCAAGATCGTCGTGGTCTTGCCGGCCCCGTTCGGACCGAGCAGGCCGAAGATCTCGCCGGGCTTGATCTCGAGGTTCAGCCGGTCGACGGCGGTGAGCTCGCCGTACCGCTTGGTGAGATTGCGGGTCCAGATGGCGGGAGCCTCGGCGGGAGCGTCCGGCGCAGCCGCCGAACCCATCGTCGCCGTACTCATCGCCGTCCGTACCTCCGATACACCCCGACAAGTGCGGCGATCGCGCCGACGATCACGAGGATGCCCACCAGTCCCCACCAGCCCGACGTCTCGACGGCGTACCTGATCTCCACCGACTCGTTGAGACCGCCGCCCGCGGCCGTGATGGTGACTGCGTAGTCGCCGGCCACGGCGTTGCCCGCAGGAGTGATCCGGGCGATCACCTGGGCACTCTCCCCTGCCGGGATGTCCACCGCCGCGGGCTCGAACTCCACGTCCCAGTTGGTGGGTGGGGTGGCGGCCAGCTCAATCCCCTGAAGTGGGGCGTTGCCGTCGTTCTGGATCACAAGAGTCACCGTGCCGGTGTCACCCGCGTTGCCCGACGCGTTAAGGCGTTCGTCGGCCGTCGTCAAGCTCATGGAGGTCGATTCGGTGATCTCCACACCGAGGCTGCTCTGCAGGTTCTGGCCCTCGCCGCTGGCCTGAACGCCTATCTCGTACTCGCCGGCCGCGACATCGTCCGGCGGGTCGGCCTCGACGTTGATGGTCGCGGAGCCACCGGCGTCGACTGTCACGGTCGCGGCCTGCTGTTCCGTCGACGGGCGGGCCGAGACTGTCCAGCCCTCCGGCCCCACGGCGGCCAGCGAGAAGGTCGCCTCGCGTCCGGAGCGGTTGGCAAGCGTGAGGTCGAACCGGAACGTGTCGGTGGCGCTGCCTTGCAGGGTTGGGAAGTCGGCGGTGAACTCGAAGGCCTCGGCCGCCTGCTCCACGATGGCAAGGGTCAGCGGCAGGGTGGCCCGCCCGCTGTCACCCGTCGCGGTGACGGTGATCCGGTGGTCGCCTTCACCCGCGTCGGCCGGGACCGTGATGTCCAGCTGCACGTCGCGCGGTTCGTCGGGGCTCGCGAACACGGCCGACACCTCGCGCCCGTCACCGCGAAGCACGGTGTCCCAGCCGTCCGGAGCGTCCGTAACCCGCAGTTCGACAAGTTCCGACTCGTCAGAGGTGACCTGAAGATCGAAAGTGCTGGTCTGCCCCGGCTCGGCGGCGACGGCGGGGTATGGCGTCACCAACTCGACCGCGGCGGCGGGAGTCGCGGTGGCCAATGGAACGAGCAACAGGCCGCCGAATGCGGCAGAAAGGATCTTTATCCGGGATGGTCCCTTCATCTGGCACTCCAGGATGCAAGCTGTTGAGTTTTCGGCGGTGTGAAGCGTAAGAAGGGCGCGGTGCCTGGTCGAGACCCTTAGGCGGATTCTCAGCTTGCTCTCAGTGACTTCTTATCGCCGTATCAGCATGCCGCGACCTGCGTAGACTGGCTGGCCGAGACAATGAGCCGGTCACCCTATCTGCCGGATGATTCGCGACTTGAGGACAACCACCCGTGCTGACGATGCAGGATGCGCTGCTCGCGCTGACCAAGTACTGGACCGACCAGGGTTGCATGATCTCGCAGCCTTTCAACACCGAGGTCGGCGCCGGGACCATGAACCCGGCCACGATCCTGCGCGTGCTGGGCCCGGAGCCGTGGCGAGTGGCGTACGTGGAACCCTCGGTACGTCCCGACGACTCCCGCTACGGCGAGAACCCGAACCGGTTGCAGACCCACACCCAGTTCCAGGTGATCCTCAAGCCCGATCCCGGTGATCCGCAGGAGGTCTACCTCAAGAGCCTCGAGGCGCTTGGCATCGACGTCAACGCGCACGACATCCGGTTCGTCGAGGACAACTGGGCCTCGCCGGCGCTCGGCGCGTGGGGTCTGGGCTGGGAAGTCTGGCTGGACGGGCTCGAGATCACCCAGTTCACCTATTTCCAGCAGGCCGGTGGCATGTCGCTGGACCCGGTATCGGTCGAGATCACTTACGGGATCGAGCGCATCCTGATGGCGGTGCAGGGCGTAGAGCATTTCAAGGACATCGTCTACGCGCCGGGCATCTCCTACGGCGAGGTGTTCGGGCAAGCCGAGTACGAGATGTCGCGGTACTACCTCGACGACGCGCACGTCGAGGACAACCGCGCGCTGTTCGAGACGTACGCCGCGGAGGCTCGTCGCCTGCTCGACCAGCGCCTTCCTGTCCCGGCGCACACGTACGTGCTCAAGTGCTCGCACGTGTTCAACGTGCTCGATGCCCGCGGCGCGATAAGCACCACCGAGCGTGCGCGGGCGTTCGCAAGAATGCGTGGGCTGGCGCGCGAGGTGGCGGAACTGTGGACCGCGCGCCGCGAGGAACTCGGTCATCCACTGGGGGTCGTGCCAACCCCGGTGCGGGCTCAGCTGCTCGAACCGCTCCCCGTTGCCACCGAGCCGGCCACCTTGCTGTTCGAGATCGGCACCGAGGAGATGCCGCCGGCCGAGGTCGCCCGTACGGCCGATGCGGTGCGTGACGCCGCGGCCGCCAAGCTCGACGCGACCCGGCTTGGACATGGCGAGGTCCGGGTTTACGGGACGCCACGGCGGATCGTCGTGCTGGTCGACGACGTGCAGCCGGTCGAGCCGGACGCCGAGCGGCAGGTACGCGGACCTCGGGTAAGCGCGGCCTTCGATGACGAGGGCACGCCCACCAAGGCGGCCGAAGGGTTCGCTCGTGGCCAGGGCGTCGGCGTCGCTGACCTGGTGCGCGTGGAGTTCAACGGAGTCGAGCACGTGGCGGTGGTGGTCGTCGATCGCGGCCGCAACGCCATCGAGGTGCTCTCGGGCTTGCTCGCCGAGGTGGTCTCCGGGCTCCGTTCGGAAAAGAACATGCGCTGGAGTGACGGTGAGCTGTCGTTCACGAGGCCGATCCGCTGGCTTACCGCACTGCTGGGCCAGACCGCGTTGCCGGTGGCGGTGTCGAGCCTGAGATCCAGCACGAATACCCGCGTACACCGCACCGCGCTGACTCCGGTGGTAAGCGTTCCGTCAGCGGACGGTTACCTGGACTTTCTCGCCTCGCACGACATCGTGGCCGACGCCGCCGTGCGCCGCGCTCAGATCGTGCAGGGAGCGCAGTCACTGGCCGCCGAGGTCGGCGGGGTGATCGACGAGGATGGCGAGTCGACGCTAATCGACGAGATCACGAATCTTGTGGAGTCGCCGCACCCGCTGCGGGGCAATTTCGCCGAACGCTACCTGGAGCTACCGCCCCAGATCCTCACCACCGTGATGCGCAAACACCAGCGGTACCTGCCGGTGCGCTCGGCCGACGGTGCACTGCTGCCCCACTTCGTGGCGGTGGCCAACGGTTCGTGCGATCCGATCACGGTGGCGGCCGGCAACGAGGCGGTGCTGCGAGCCAGGTACGAGGACGCCGCCTTCTTCTGGCGTGCGGACCTGCAGATCGCGCCGGCCGACCACAAGGCTGGCCTGGCCAAGCTCACCTTCGAGGAGCGGATCGGCTCGATGGCACAGCGGGCCGATCGAATCGCTGCTGTCGGCCGAGAGTTGTCGCGGGTCGTGGGTTTGTCCGCCGACGATGCGGCCGCCCTGGACCGCGCCGCCGACCTGGCCAAGTTCGACCTGGCCACCGAGATGGTGATCGAGCTTCCCGCCCTGGCCGGCGTGATGGCTCGCGAGTACGCGATGCGGGCGGGCGCGTCGCCGGCCGTGGCCCAGGCCCTGTACGACATGGAGCTGCCGCGGACGGCCGGCGGCGAGTTGCCGGCCACCGACGCCGGCGCCGTCCTAGCGCTTGCGGACCGCTTCGACCTGCTGGTGGCGATGTTCGCGCTCGGTGCCAAGCCGACCGGTAGCTCCGACCCCTTCGGGTTGAGGCGGGCGGCACTCGGGGTGCTCAGCATCCTGCGGGCCAACGCGGTGCTCCGGCCAGTCACGGTTCGCCGAGGGCTGGACGTCGCCGCGGCCCAGCTGCGAGACCAGGGGATCGAGGTGTCCGTCGAGTCGGTCGAGGCGGCAAGAGAGTTCGTCGAGGGCCGGTACGTCCAGCAACTGCTTGACGAGGGTGCTCCACACGGCCTTGTCGAGGCGATCCGGCCGGGTGCGGACGCTCCTGGTACGGCCCATGCCACGCTGCGGGCCCTCGAGGACTATTCGACCGATCCGGCATTCCGTGAGCTGGTCACGGCTGTGCAACGGGTCGCCAGAATCGTGCCAGCGGGAACCAAGGCCAAGGTCGACAACGCCCTCCTGACCGAACCCGCGGAGCAGCAGCTGATCAAGGTTGTGGAGAAGCTGTCCGGCGAGCTGTCCGGCGATCTGGCGGATTTCGTCGAACACGGTTCGCAGCTGGTCGAGCCGGTGAACACCTTCTTCGACGACATCCTGGTGATGGCCGATGACCGTGACCTGCGGGCGGCCCGGCTCGGGCTGCTGGCCGCCGTTCTCGACCTGGCGCCGCCGACCATCGACTGGCAAGCGCTCGACAACGCCCTCGGCTGACCGGTCGGTCACGTCCAGAGCGTGTCGTTGTCGTGCCAGGGCGTGGTCGTATCAGGGCGTTATCAGCGCGGCACAACTGCGGGTTTCCGGCCCGACGGGTCTCGACAGGGCGGTTAGCAGGTGATCTAATCACCTGCTAACCATGCGACTCAGTCTCCAATTTGGGAGGTCCCTCATGAGTTCCCTGCCTGCCCGCAGCACGTCGACAGCCATGATGGCGGTGGCGGTCCTGGTCGGAAGCGCCGCCCTACCCGCGCTTGCGACCTTCAGCGGTACGGCGGCTGACGACTCCGGCGACAGCTGTGACGTCGTCAACGCCGACTGGACGGCCACTGCACGCGTGGACAAAGACCGGACCGAGCTGTTCGGCGACTACGGCAACTCCGGCGTCGGCTGGACAGGCGGAGACAGCACGTACTCGGTGCGCCAGACCAGCGGCCGGCAACTGTGGCTGTTCTCCGACACCTTCCTCGGCCCGGTGAACGACGATCTGAGCCGGCCCATCGACACGCCCTTCCTGAACAACTCGTTCATCGTCCAGCGGGGTGACGAGCTTTCCACCGTCACCGGTGGGACGCCGGGTGATCCAGACTCGCTGGTCCCGCCGGACGAGCCGAGCACCTGGAACTGGCTTGGTGCGGCGACCGGCAGCCCCCATTTCGTCGACGTGATGTTCCTCGAGTTCGGCGCGTTCGGGCCCGGCCAGTGGGACTGGGCTTGGCGGGAGAACAAGCTCGTTCGGTTCGATCCGGACTCCTACCAGGTGCGGGACATCGTCCCGATGCCCTCGGAGGCCGGCGTGCAGTGGGCCTCGTGGATCGAGAGGTTCGGTGAACACACCTACATCTACGGCGTCGAGGACCACGGGCTGGTCAAGTACATGCACCTGGCCCGTGTCGCAGGCGCCGACCTCACTGCGCCCTGGGAGTACTGGACGGGCGACGGCTGGTCGCCAATCGAGACCGATTCGGTGGCGATCACCTCTGGCGTGGCCAACGAGTACAGCGTGAGCTCATTCCACGACGGCTACCTGCTGGTGACTCAGGACACCAATGAGCTGTTCAGTCGCAACATCGTCGGGTATGTCAGCTGCCATCCATGGGGTCCGTTCGTGCCGGCCACCACGCTCTACTTCGCGCCGGACGGGCTGGGTTGGGATCTCCCGGAGCCCGAATCGCAAACGCCACGCGGCAACGGGCGCGCTCCGAGCAAAGCTGCGCAGTTGGTGCAGGGAGCGGTTATGGCGGGTGTCCAGGACGCGAACCCGAACATCATCACCTACAACGCGCACGAGCACCCTGAATTGCGCCGCGGCAACCGGTTGCTGATCACGTACAACGTCAACAGCCTGGATCCGAACGTCGATCTCTACGCCGACGTGACGATCTACCGACCGCGGTTCGTCGAGGTGGAGTTGTCGGCGGGGTAGCGAGTGGCCGGTTGCGATTCGGTCACGGCCATGGACGCCCTCAGAGTCAAGTGATTAGATGACTTTATGACCGCGCAGGACGCGCCACAGGCCGCATACGAGCGCCGCAGCCTGTCGAACGAACTGGCTGCGGCGGTCGTGGCGATGGTGCATGAGCAGGATCTGGAACCGGGAGCCCAGCTCGAGTCGGTCAAGGCGCTCGCGGCCAGGTTCGGCGTCGCCGTCCCCACCATGCGAGAGGCGCTACGGCAGCTTGAGGCGATGGGGGGCGTGCGGCTCCGCCACGGCTCGGGCGTTTACGTGGGTGAGAACGTCCACCGGATGGTCCTGCCCAATCCCCATTCGCCCAAGCCCACCGGCGACCGGCTGATCGAACTGCTCGAGGCCCGCCGGGTCATCGAGCCCCCTATCGCCGCCTACGCCGCGCGCGTCCGCGACGAGCAGGGCATCCGAACGCTCCAGGCCGCGTTGGACGAAGCGCGCCGGTGCGTTGCAGATCACGACGAACGGCTCTGGCGCGTGAACCTGGACTTCCACCGGGCGCTCGCCGCGGCGGCCGGCAACACGGTGCTGGCCGAGGTCATCGACTCGATCGTGCTGGTCCACGCCGAGGAGCAGCGAGAGATCCTCCGGCTCCACGGCGACGAGGACCGTGACTTCTCCGAGCACCAGCAGATCACCGAACTGATTGTGGCCGGCGACGTCGACGGCGCTCGCCGGGCCACGGACGAGCATCTGGTCAATGTCATCGACATCGTCCGGGAGCGTCTGAGGTCCACCAAGTAACCCGCGGCCGTTAAGCCGAAATCCGAATACCGGCAAGAACACGACGAGGTGGTGTCATGAAGCTCACATACAAGAATACAAGACGGAAATCAGTGATCGCCTCGCTGGCGGCGGGCGCGCTGCTGCTGGCCGCATGTGGTGGCGATGACGACGACGGCGACACCGCAGGTGGCGGTGAGCCCGCCGGTGAGTCCGGCGGCGAGCAGGTCGCCGAGAGCGGGACGATCAACTTCTACACCGACAAGGCGGCCTGGGAGCCGCAGTTCGACGAGGTGAGTGCCGCGTCCGAGGAGGCCGTCGGCTTCGACCTCAACTTCAGTGGTTACTCGGACGCCAACGCCTACTCCGCGTTCATCAAGCAGGCGTTCCGCACCGACGAGAAGCCGAGCCTGTTCACCTGGCACACCGGACAGCCCCTGAAGGAGCTGGTGGACGAGGGCCTGGTGGCGAACACCAGTGACCTGTGGGCCGACGCCCTCGGTAACGGCGACCTTCCTGCCGACCTCGAGCAGTACTACACGGTCGACGGAGAGCAGTACTGCGTGCCGCTCCTGGTGGCCTACTGGGTCATGTACTACAGCACGGACATTTTCGAGCAGTACAACCTCACCCCGCCCCAGACCTGGGACGAGCTCATCCAGATCGCCGATACGCTGGCGGCGGACGGCATCCCGGCGTTCTGGCACACGAACGTGCTGTTCTCGTTCGTCTGGTTCCAGACTCTGCTGGCCGGCACCGATCCCGACCTCTACCAGCGCCTGTCCACCGGCGAGGCCAGCTACACGGACCCCGGTGTCGTGGAGGTCATGGAGATGTGGGGCGACATGATCGACAAGGGCTACTTCAGCGCCCCGGACATGGCCGACGACCCGCAGACCATCCTGAAGAACGGCGACGTTGCGATGCTCAACTTCGGCACGTTCTTCACCGGCCAACTCAACAGCATCGACCTGGTGTCCGGCGAGGACTACGACTTCTTCATCATCCCCGCGGTGAACCCCGACCTCGGGGCAACTCCGCTGATCTTCGAAACCGGCCCGCTCTGCGTGGCCGAGGAGGCGAACGATCGGGCCGAGGCGATGAACTACCTGGACTGGTGGCTGACCGCGGACGCGCAGACCACGTGGGCGAACTCGCGAGGCGACGTCTCGTTCAACCCGAACGCCGAAGTGCAGGACGAGCGCCTGGCCGCCCTCGGTGTCGAGGCCAGCACAGACAGCTACCAGCTGATCGAGCGGTACTTCGAGGCGACACCCACCTCGATCCTGTTCACCGCCCTGGACGCCTTCGGCCAGTTCGTCACCGACCCGGGTGATCCCATGCCGATCTTGGAGACAATTCAAGCGGAGGCGGACGCCCACTGGGGCAGCCAGTGACACTGCTCCGTCAGCCGGAGCGGGCAGCGACAAGTGCGCTGCCCGCTCCGCGGGCTCGGTCCACCTACCGGTGGTCGGCCTGGGGTTTCACCGCACCCGGCGTGCTGATCGTCGCGGTGCTGCTCTACCTGCCGTTCCTGTGGACGACCTACCTGAGCTTCACCCGGTACAACGGGCTCGGGGCCCCGGAGTGGCTCGGCCTGGCCAACTACGAGCAGATGTTCTCCGACCCTGCACTGCTCACCTCCCTCCGAAACACCGCATTGTGGGTGGTGGGGACCATCGTCGTGCCGGTAGGCCTAGGCCTGCTCATCGCCGTGCTCACCTACGACATGCGGTTCGGCTCCTGGTTCCGGCTGCCGTTCCTGATTCCGTATGCGATCTCCGGCGTCGCGGTCGGCATCATCTGGAGCTTCGTCCTACAGACCGACGGCGCACTCAGCCAGGCGCTGTCCTTCCTCGGATTGCCCGGCTCGGATTCCCGGTGGCTGCTGGACGCCCCGCTGAATACGTTCGTCATGATCGGCGCCGCCGCCTGGCAGGCCTCCGGCGTGAACGCGCTGCTGTTCGTGATCGGTCTGCAATCCATCCCGAAGGAGCCGGTGGAGGCGGCCCGGGTCGACGGCGCATCCGGCGTCCGACTGTTCCGCAGCATCCTGTGGCCGATGCTCCGGCCCCTCACCACGGTCGTCATCGGGCTGTCCATCGTGGCGAGCCTGAAGACCTTCGACATCGTCTGGGTGATGACCGAGGGTGGGCCGGGCCGGTCCTCCGAGACGCTCGCCGTCACCATGTACCGCGAGACCTTCGTCCGCACCGAGTACGGGCTGGGCGCCGCCATTTCGGTGTTCCTGACCGTCGTGACGCTCATCGCGTCCATCACCTACCTGCGCCGGCAGTTGTCCGAGCGCAGGGCCGTGTAGGGGGCCGGTATGACTCGATTCGTCCGCCCCGCCTTCCTCGGCCTCCTTGGCTTGGTCTGGCTCACGCCGATCTATCTGATCGTCGTGAATGCGTCGCGGCTGCCGTCCGAATACTCCAGCCGCAGCGTATGGAAGCCGGCGTTCGGGCCGGATCTGTGGCAGAACATGACCGACGCCTGGGAACGGGCGGACCTGTCCGCCAGTGCTCTCAGCACCGCCATCTACAGCGTGCTCGGTCCACTCATCGCCGTGCTGATCGGCGCGGCGGTGGGGTTCGCGATAGTGGCGCTTCGCCTGCCGCACGGGTTCTTCTGGTTCGTGCTCGTCTTCGGCGGGACGATCTTTCCGTTGCAGATGATCCTGATGCCGTTGTTCGTCGGGTACGCCGAGACCGGCCTGTACAACACCAGGCTGGGACTGATCCTGGTGTACACCGTGATCGCCGTCCCGTTCTCGGCATTCGTGATGCGCAACTTCTTCAGCGGTATCGCCCGCCACGTGTTCGAGGCGGCCGTCGTCGACGGGGCCACCACCTGGCGGATCTTCTGGCGCATCTACCTGCCGATGTCCGCCAGCGCGCTGGTAGCGATCTTCATCTTGCAGGCGACGTTCATCTGGAACGACCTGTTGCTCGGGTTGACGCTCAGCCAGTCCAGCGACGTCCGACCGCTGATGCCGGCTTTGACCGCCTTGCAGAGCACGTACGGCGGGTCGGCCATGCCGACCGTGCTTGCCGGTGGCCTGCTGGTGTCACTGCCGACGGTGGTGCTGTTCCTGGCGACTCAACGGATCTTCTCCCGCGGCCTGGCGCTCGGGCAGTTCTGAAGGAGGAAACGATGGTTGAAGCCCCGCATGACCCGGTCGCCGTCGTGACAGGAGGGGCGGCGGGAATCGGCGAGGCCGTAAGCCTGCACCTGGCCCGGACGGGCTACACCGTGGTCGCTCTCGACCGCGACGAAGCCGGACTGGACCGGTTGCTGGTCCAGGCGGACGCCGAGGGGCTCGGAATTGAGGGCATCCCTGTCGATGTCAGTATCGAAGCGCAACTCAGCGCGGCAGCGGCCCAGGTCGCCGAGCGCCATGGGAGCGTGGCCACCCTGGTATGCGCGGCCGGAATACAGCGGTACGGGACCGTCGACGGCACCAGCATGGCGACGTTCGACGAGGTCATGAACGTCAACGTGCGGGGCGTCTTCGGCGCGTGCCACTACTTCATTCCGTTGATCCGAGCGAGGGGCGCAGGCGCGGTCGTAGTGGTCGCCTCAGTGCAGGCGTACGCAACTCAGAACGGTGTCGCCGCCTACTCGGCGAGCAAGGGCGCCCTCCTATCGCTGGTCAAGGCAATGGCGGTGGATCACGCTGCGGAGGGCATCCGGGTCAACGCCGTGTGTCCAGGATCGGTCGACACGCCGATGCTCCGCTGGGCCGCCGAAAGGTTCGGCGATGGCCGGGCGACCGGTGACGTGGTCGCCGAGTGGGGACGCGCGCATCCCATGGGGCGGGTCGCCAGCGCTGCCGAGGTGGCCAGCGCCGTCGCGTACCTAGCCGGGCCGGACGCGAGCTTCGTCACCGGCGCCGACCTCAAAGTGGACGGCGGACTTACAGCCGCCCTCAACGTGGCGCTTCCCGAATAGGGACGTCAGAAGCGAACCTAAAGGAGACAACCCTCTCGATGCGGATCGTCGACATACGAGCCACAACCGTCACCGTGCCCCTGGAGGCTCCACTGCGGCATAGCAACGGAGCGCACTGGGGCCGGTTCGTGCGCACTCTGGTGGAGGTCGAGGCCGACAACGGGCTCATCGGCCTCGGCGAGATGGGCGGCGGCGGGCAGAGCGCGGAGGCAGAGGTCAGGGCCTTGAAGGACTACCTCGTCGGGCATGATCCAGCGCGCACCGAAGTGCTGCGATTCATGCTGGCCAACCCCACGGCCAGCCTGTACAACAATCGCACCCAGTTGCTGGCCGCCATCGAGTTCGCCTGCCTCGACCTGCTGGGCCAACACCTCGGTGCTCCGGTGCACGACCTGCTGGGCGGCCGAGTCCGCGACCGGGTGGAGTTCGCCAGTTACCTGTTCTTCCGCTATCCCGGGCCCGTCGGCGAGGGCGAAGTGCGGACGCCGGATCAACTGGTGGCGCACGCCGCCGACCTTCGGCAGCGCGACGGATTCCGAGTGCACAAGCTCAAGGGCGGCGTGTTCCCTCCCGAGTACGAGCTTGAGTGCTACCGGGCGCTCGCCGACGCGTTCCCGAACGACCGGTTCCGGTACGACCCCAACGCCGCGCTCAGCGTCGAAGAGGGCATCCGGTTCGCGCGCGCGATCGAGGATCTGCCCAACGATTTCATCGAGGACCCGACCTACGGTCTCAACGGTCTGCGGCGGGTGCGGGAGAACACCAGCATCCCGGTCGCGACGAACACGGTGGTGGTGAACTTCGAGCAGCTCGCGACGACGGTCCGCGATCCGGCGGTGGACGTGGTGCTGCTCGACACCACGTTCTGGGGCGGAATTCGGGCGTGCATCAAGGCAGCAGGGGTGTGCGAGACGTTCCAGCTCGGCGTCGCCGTCCACTCCTCCGGCGAGTTGGGCATCCAGCTGGCCTCGATGCTGCACCTCGGGGCTGTCGTGCCGAACCTCGGCTTCGCCGCGGACGCGCATTACCACCACCTCACCGGGGACGTCATAGAGGGCGGCAAGCTGGTTTATCGCGACGGTGCCATCGACGTGCCGTCCGGGCCGGGCTTGGGCATCCGGCTGGATCGCGACAAGGTGGCCGAGTATGCCGAGCTGTACCGCGAGCTGGGCAGCTACCCGTACGACCGCGACCCCGGGCGCCGCGGGTGGTACCCGTTGCTGCCCAATTCCGACTTCGCCGATCCGGCTGTTCCCGGCACCGCCTGGGATGAGAGGGACTTCCGATGAGCCACCTCAGCCCGACGGTGGACGACTTGGCCAGCGATGTCCTGACGCACCGGTTCGACGACATGTTCAACCCGCCCGGATTGACCAACTTCCTTGGCGCGGCGCAGGTAGATCACGACCTGGTCGCGGTGCGCAGCGTCAACTTCCCGCCGTTCTCACACGGCGACACCGTGACAGGCACCCTGTTTGTGAACGGCCGGCTGTTCCGGTCGTACGGCCGTGCGGTGGAGGTGGTCTGGCGGCCGGACCGGGTTGTTAGGCGCTCGGCCGTCGACGGCGTGGAGATCGAGACCGTCACCGTGTGCCCGCCGGGAACGTCAGGGGTCGTCGTGGACATCCGCGTGACGAACCGTGGCAGCGGGCGGCGCGCGGTGAGTCTGGCGCTGGCCGTGGCCTCCATGGTGACGCAGTCGCCCGAGCCGTGGTTGCGCCCCGAACCGCCGGGTGAGCCGAACGAGTTGGCACCCGCGGCCGGGCGATGCGCACTCCTGGGCCGCTCGCCGTCCGCTGCCAGCATGCAGGGCCTTGACGGCGACGGCGTGATCGAGAACGGGCGTACCGTGCAGACCACGCTGAACCTCGACCCGGGTGAGACCGGCCGGGTGGGGTTCGTGCACGTGGTGGCACCGTCGGCCGAGGCCGCGATGGCCGAGTTCGACCGCGTGGCGGCGGACGTTCCGGCGGCCGTTGCCGCCGCCGAGGCCGAGTGGAACCGCCAACTAGCGGCTGCGTTCACGCCCGGGTCCGGTGAGTTCTCCGGCTGCCTTCCGGTCCTCGAAACAAGCAACGATGCACTACGGCGGCTGTACTGGTGGGGCGTGCTGGGCGTCATCTGGTTCCGCCGGGACAGCCCGGCCAGTGTCCTGGGCCGGACGTACGACACGCTGATGCCGCGCTACTGGCAGACCACAACCTTCATCTGGGACTACAGCCTGAGCTCGTTCGTGCACGGCCTGCTCGACCCGGAGCCGATGCGCCGGCATATCGAGCACTGGGTGTCGACCGATATCCACACTCACTTCGGGACCGAATGGCTGACCGGCGGGCCGGTCGGCTACTGGTACTCGGTCAACGACTATGCGATGACGAGGTTGGTCCGCGACTACGTCAGGCTCTCCGGCGACTTGGCGTTCCTCGACCATCCGCTGGCCGCCGCGGATGGGCCGGCGCGTCCGCTGCGCCGGCACGTCGAGGAGTGGTCGCTTGCCTGGAAGTCGTTGCGGCGGGGGAGTGCGCTGGCCGACTACGGCCAGATCGACAACCTGCTGGAGTGCGTCAGCACCTACGTGCACGAGGTGGCCAGCCTGAACTCGACCAATGTGTGGTGCTTGCGGGTGGCCGCCGAGATCGCGGCGCTGGACGGCGCCGAGGCGCGGGCCGAGGAACTGCGCGCCGAGGCCGACGAGCTTGTGCGCGACGTCCTTGAGTTGTACGTCGACGGTGGCGGCTACTTCTGCGCGCGCCATCCGGACGGGACGCTGGTTCCGGTGCGGCATTGCTACGACTTTTCCACGGTCGGCCTGGCGCTGGCCGCCGACCTGTCGCCCGCACAGCGTTCGGAGCTGGTGGGGTTCTTTCAGCGGGAGTTGCAGACGCCGTCCTGGATGCGGGCCCTGTCGCCGTATGACCCGGACTCGACGTACAGCGTTCGGCCCGATCATCAGTGGAACGGCGCCTACCCGGCCTGGCCGGCCGATGCGGCACGGGCCCTCGTCGCGATGGGTGGCGTGGACGTGGCGCTCGAGTGGTTGAGCGGACTCGCCCGGACGGCGAACCAGGGTCCGCCGGGGCAGGCGCACTTCGTCGAAGAGGCGCAACCGCCCGTGAACGGCGGCGCGGTCAAGTCGCCGCCTCAGTTCCCCTACCTGATCGACTGGGCATGCTCGTCGGCCGGCGCGTGGGTGTCGCTGGTCATCGAGTCGTTGTTCGGCGTCTCAGTGTCGCTGACCGGGACGGTGACCGCGACTCCGGTCGTGGCCGCGCTCGACCCGGAAGCCCGGCTGAGCGGCCTCGTGGTCGGCGGTATCGGTTACGACGTCATGGCCGACGGCTCGGTGACCCAGACCCCTCGGTGACCCAGACCCTTCAGTAGCTCGATCGATACAAACCCGCAGCGGCGGCGAGGTCGGCCTTGCTGGCGGCCGGCCGATCGGCGGCGGGCGGCGCTCGGGGGCATCGCCGTCAGCGCCCACCCGTCGCGATGTTCAACCCGGCGACACCGGCGATGATCAGACCGACCGAGACGATCTTGAGAGCCGACACCGCCTCGTCGAGAAAGACGATCCCGATGATCACCGTCACTGCGGCGCCGATACCGGTCCAGACGGCGTACGCCGGCCCGACCGGCAGGTGCTTGAGTGACCAGGCCAGCCCGCCGAGGCTCAGCGCAGCGAAGATCGCAAAGCTGACGGTCGGCCACAGCCTGCTGAAGCCGGCCGACTGCTTCAACGAGACTGCCCAGCCGGCCTCCAGGAAACCAGAAATGATCAGGACGAGCCAGGCCACGATAGCCCTCCAGTCGTGGTGAAGCGGATCGCGACGATCAAAGCCCGGTGGCGGTGGCCAGGTCGGCCTTGATTTCTCCCAGCCGATCGGCGGCGGTCGCGCGCGCGGCGGGCACGTCGTCGCCGAGTACCGGGATGACGACCTCCAGGTAGCACTTGAGCTTCGGCTCGGTGCCGCTTGGCCGCACGATGACCCGGCCGTCGCCGGCCAGCCGGTAGCGCAGCCCGTCCGTAGGCGGCAGCCCGCCGATGCCTTCGGTCAGATCCTCGACCTGTTCGACGGCGCGCCCGCCCAGCTCGGTCGGCGGGGCGCTGCGCAACCGCTGCATCACGTCGCCGATCTGGCTGAGGTCGTCCACCCGGACGGACAACTGGTCGGTGGCGTGCAGGCCGTACTCACGGGCGATGTCGTCCAGCGCGTCCGCCAGCGTGCGCCCGTCCCGGCGCAGAGTGGCAGCCAGCTCTAGGACGAGCACCGCCGCGGAGATGCCGTCCTTGTCGCGCACCGCGCCGGGATCGACGCAGTAGCCGAGCGCCTCCTCATAGCCGAATCGCAGGCCTTCGAGCCGGCCGATCCACTTGAAGCCGGTGAGCGTTTCTGCGTAGTCCAGGCCGTGCTTTGCCGCGATCCTGCCGAGCAGGGACGAGGAAACTATCGAGCAGGCGAACGTCCCTTCCAACCCCGGTTCACGTGCGACGAGATGAGTGGCCAGCAGGGCTCCCACTTCGTCGCCTCGGAGCATCCGCCATCCGTCAGGGGTCGGGACCGCGACCGCGCAGCGATCGGCATCCGGATCATTGGCCAGCACGAGATCCGCGCCGGTGCCCCGGGCCAACTCGAGCGCCAGGTCGATGGCGCCGGGCTCCTCGGGATTGGGAAAGGCGACGGTCGGGAACGCCGGATCCGGTTCGGCCTGTTCGGCGACGGCCCGCGGCTCGGGAAAGCCGGCCACCGTCACGGCCTGCCTGATCACGTCGCCACCCACACCGTGCAGTGGGGTGTACACGGACTGGATGTCGCGCGGAGTGCCGGGCAGAGCAACTGCGGCGGCTCGAGCAATGTAGGCGTCAAGCACGTCCGCATCTCTGAGCGTCCGCCAGCCACCGTCCGCGAGTGTGACATCGGCAAGGGCTCCCACCGCATCGATGGCCGCAGAGATCTCGAAGTCTGCGGGCGGGACGATCTGCGAGCCGTCACCGAGGTAGACCTTGTATCCGTTGTCCTGCGGTGGGTTGTGCGATGCGGTGACCATGACGCCGGCGTCCACTCCGAGATGCCGGATGGCGAACGCGAGCACGGGCGTCGGTAGTGGCCGGGGCAGCAGCATGGCCGTCAGGCCGGCACCGACCATGACGGCGCAGGTGTCGCGGGCGAACTGGTCGGACTTGTACCGGGCGTCGTACCCGACGACGACGGAGCGCCCGCCGTGTTCGAGGACGTAGGAGGCAAGGCCCGCCGCGGCCCGGATCACCACCGCTCGGTTCATCCGGTTCGGGCCGGCGCCGAGGGCTCCGCGCAGTCCGGCCGTCCCGAACTCCAGCCGCCCGGTGAACCGGTCGCCAAGCTCTGCGTCGGCGTCGGCGTCTCCTGCCTCGGCCCGGTCGATGAGCTCCGCCAGCTCCGTTCGGGTGTCTGGGTCAGGGTCTTCTGCGAGCCACTCACGGGCCCGGGCGAGTACGTCTGTCACAACACCATCCTTACGAAAAGCCGTACGGTGCGCAGAACGGTCCGCCGACGAATTTGGCCTCGAACCTGTCCTGCTCCGACTCCGGTTCTGCTTCGATTCGGGTGGCGTAAGCCTCCGCGTCGTCCTCCGGGTGGTACCCCAGCGCGCGCCCGGGCTCGAGGTCCCACCAGCCGCGCGTGTTGGCCGAGACACCGTGGACGATGGCGAAGGTCAGATCGGGTGCGGTCAGGCACGCTTCTACAAGCCGGATGGCGTCGGCAGGCGAGAGCCAGATCGAAAGGTGCTGGCGGGTTATCGGCCCGTCCAGGAACGCGCCGATCCGCAGGCATGCCGCCGCCAGCCCGAAGCGGTCGACGTACAGGCTGCACAGGGCCTCCGCGGCGACCTTGCCCACTCCATAGAAGGTGTCCGGGCGGGGCCGGGCGTGAACGCTCAGCTCGCCGCCGGACGGCGTGAAACCCACCGCATGGGCGCTGCTGGCGTACACAATGCGGGGCACGCCGGTCTGCCTAATCGCTTCAAGGACGCTGTGTGTCGTGTTGACGTGGGTATGGAGGGCGGTTTGCAGCGAGCCTTCTTCGGGGTAGCCGGCCAGGTGGACCACCGCGTCGGCACCGTCCACCAGCGGCACCATCGCGAGCCTGTTGCTGACGTCGACCCGTTCGACTCCCTCGGCCGAGACCTGGTCCACGGCGACGACCTCGTGGCCGCGATCCCGGAGCCCGCCGGAAACGGTCCGGCCGATATTGCCGGCGGCACCCGTGACAACGACGCGCACCGAAGTCAGATCCGTTCGACGATGTCGGCGAGGAGCTTGCCGATCCGCGGAGCGGCCTGCCGGCCCGCCTCGACCACCTCGGCGTGGCTGAGCCCGGTGTGGCTGATTCCGGCGGCGAGGTTGGTGACCAGCGAGATGCCGAGCACCTCCATTCCCGCCTGCCGGGCGGCGATCGCCTCGAGGGAAGTCGACATTCCGACCAGATCTCCGCCGAGCCGCTTGGCCATCTGCACTTCGGCCGGTGTTTCGTAGTGCGGCCCGGGGAACTGGACGTAGATGCCCTCGTCGAGGGACGGGTCCACCTCGCGGGCGAGGTCTCGTAGCCGCCTCGTGTACAGGTCGGTGAGGTCGATGAACGTGGCGCCCTCGATCGGGGAGGTCGCCGTGAGGTTGATGTGGTCGCTGATAAGGACCGGCGTACCCGGCGACCACTCCGTGCGCAACCCGCCGCAGCCATTGGTGAGCACGATCGTGCGGCAGCCCGCGGCGGCCGCCGTGCGCACTCCGTGGACGACGGCCCGAACGCCTTTGCCTTCGTACAGGTGGGTGCGAGCCCCGATCAACAGCGCCCGCTTGCCGGTTGTCGCTATCGGCACGGATCGGATAAGCCCGACATGCCCTTCCACCCTCGGGGCCCCGAAGCCCGGTACGTCCGTCTGGGGGATCTCCGCCGTTACCTCTCCGAGGTGGTCGATGGCGCCGGCCCAGCCGGATCCGAGCACGAGCGCGATGTCGTGACGCTCCGCGCCGGTGTTTTCTGCGATGACGGCGGCGGCGGCCGCCGCGGCTTCGAAGGGATCGCTCACGGGCCGACGATACCGTCGCGCTTGGCCCGAGCGCGGCGTTTGCCCTCGTGCATCGCCTGGACGCGGGCCACCGGGATGGTGTGGCCCTCGTCGATCAATTCTGCCGGGACCTGCTGCGGCTCTGGCTGTGCGTCAGCCCACGGGTTGCGGCCGTCGAGTAGCGGTGGGGCGGTACGGACGGTGAAATCGGACGGCTGGATGTCGTCGAGTTCGTCCCAGCCGACTGGAAACGACACCGGCGTTCCCGGCCGGACGCGGGGGCTGTAGGCGGCGACGACCGTGGCCCCGCCGGCCCGGGTCGAGTCGATGAACACCTTGCCCTCGCGGTCCGCACGGACGAAGGCCGTCGTCGCTACCGCCGGATCGATGCGCTCGGCCCGGGCAGCGATCGCCCGGGTGGCCGCGGCGACATCGACTATGTCGCACGGCTGGATGGGGAGGAATATGTGCAGGCCCTTGGCGCCGCTCGTCTTGACCGCACCCGACAACCCAGCGTCGGCGAGGGCCTGGCGGACCAGCTTGGCCGTTCTGACGACCGCTTCGAAGCCCTCGTTCTCAGGCGGGTCGAGGTCCAGCACCAGGTGAGTGGGACTCGTCCAGTCGCCGGCGCGAATGAGCGTCGGGTGGTACTCGACCGCCCGCTGGTTGGCGAACCACAACAGCGTGCGGCGGTCGTTGCACAGCGCGTAAGCCACGTCACGCTTGGACGATTCCGCCCAGACGGTGACCGTCTGCACCCACGGCGGGGCGTACTTGGGGACGTTCTTCTGCATGAAAGGTTTCTGCCCGCGCAGGACTCGGATGACCGACAGCGGCCGGTCTCGCAGTTCGGGGATGATGCGGTCGCTGACCGCGTCCAGGTAGTCGACGAGGTCACGCTTTGTCGCCTCAGCGCCCTTGAACAGCGGCTGGTCGAGGTTGGTCAGGGCCACGCCGTCGCGCTCTTCGTCCTGGCTCATGGCGTCATCGCTTCCTTCGGTAGCCACTGTGGTACAGCTCGTTCGGTTTGCGTCGAAACCGGGTGGGTAGAGCGTTGACCGCACCCGAACCAACGCATGAGAAGGGGAACCGATATGGCTTGGCGCAGGAGCAAGAGCAGGAACAGGGGCGGGAGCCTCCGCAACCGGATGCCGATGATCGGTGGGGCGGCCGCCCTGGCCGGATCGGCGGCGTACGCGATTCGTCGCCGGCGCAACCGGCCGGCCGCTGCCGAGTAGTTCATCGAGCCTGGGGCAGGCGACCCCGCCGGGCGGGCGCCGACGGCGGCGGCACGACGGGCCCGATGTCGCCGTCCGGCGCCTCGTCCAGGTCGACGATGACCGGCGCGTGATCGCTCGGGCCGCTGCCCTTGCGGGCGTGCCGGTCGACCCAGGCGGCTTGCACCCGGTCGGCCACGGGCTTGGTGGCCAGCACGAGATCGATGCGCATGCCCAGATCCTTGTGGAACATCCCGGCCCGGTAGTCCCAGTACGTGAACACCCGCTCGGCCGGCCAGCGATCGCGCACGACGTCGTACAGACCCACTGCCATTAGCTCGGCGAGCGCTGCCCGCTCTGGCGGGGTGACGTGGGTCTGACCCACGTATGCCTCGGGATCGAACACGTCCGCGTCGTCCGGCGCGATGTTCATATCGCCGCACACCATCGTGGCTTCGGGCCCTGCTTCGACGACGGCCCGCAACGCGGCGAGCCAGGCCAGCTTGTAGTGGTAGTGATCGGAGTCCGGCACCCGGCCGTTGGGCACGTAGACCGAGTGGACGCGTACGCCACCGCAACTCGCCGAGACGGCCCGAGCCTCGGGATGCGGGAATCCGGGCGCACCAGGTAGGCCGACGATGACATCGTCGAGGCCGACGCGGGACAGGATCGCCACGCCGTTCCACCGGCCCTCGCCGTGTACCGCCACATCGTAGTCGCGCTTGGCAAGCTCGTCGCCGAGCAGTTCGGTGAACGCGTCGTCGGCGAGCTTGGTCTCCTGGAGGCACACGACGTCGGGTTGACGCTGGTCGAGCCACGGCAGTAGGCGCGGCACGCGCTGCTTGACCGAGTTCACGTTCCATGTCGCCACTCGCACGTGTCCTACGGTAGCCGTCCGGACCGACGGTGGATCAGGCCGCGTCCACGCCGCTGCGGGCCAGCCGGAACGTGGTCATGCCGTGGGGATCCTTGGCGAATGCGATGACCTTGGTCGGCTCGATGCGGAACACCACCGCGGGGTGGTCGGAACTTTCGAAGACCCCGTCACCGACGTCGAAATGCCAGGCGGGTCCGTACTTCTGCTCGTAGGCATCGGCAAGGGCCTGAAGCTGATCGCGCTTGGTCACGCGTTGTGCTTCGCCTTCGACGACGACATCGAAACCCCGCGCCCAGGTGTTGGATCCGGTCGTGAGGGCGACCTGCGCGTGATGCTCGAGGTTGCGGGTCTTCTGTTCGTCCAGCCCGGTGCAGAAGTGGGGCGCTCCGTCGCGCCAGATTCCGATGAGCGGGGTCACGTGGGGGCGCCCGTCGTCCCGTACCGTCGTCAGCCAGTAGAGCTCGGCCTCGGCCAGGACCCGCACGGTATCGTCCCAGCTTGCGGGCTCGGCGTCGGGGCTGCTGAACCGCCCGTCGAGCGTTGTCGTTCTCGGCCTGGACAAAGCATCCTCCTCGGAGAGTCGGGATCCTGCCCTAGGTAGACCGGGTAGGGCGAGCAGACTCATCGGCGGCGCGTCGCCCACCTGGCCGGCCGTCCAGCCCGCGCAACGATGACACCGCGCAGCGCACCAGCCCCGTCGGGCCGGCGACGCCGCGGATGATGGCCATGAAGTTAGCGCGTTCGGCCGGCCGGCGGTCGACGTCCAGGATGTCCCGGGCGAAGTACACGACGTCCTCCACTGCCCGCGTGCAGCGATAGTAGGCGAGTACCACTGGGTCGACGTCCGCTGATCCGTAACCCTGTTCGAACCACGCCTGCTCGTCATTGTTCTCCGGGCCGAACGATTCCATGCCGCCCTTCAGCAGGATCAGGTCGCGCTCCTTGGGTGCCAGCATCGCGTCGTCCCAGTCCAGCAGCCAGGGGCTCTCGTCCACTATGAGCACATTGCCGAGGTGAGGATCGCCGTGGCACAACACGTGTGGTGGCGGCTCGGCACGCAACTGAGCGGCGAGTTCGTCGGCGGAAGTCAGAAGCGTGAGGATCTGCCTTCCCAGGCCGGCCTGCCAGTGCGTCGCGAGTTCCTGGACGATGTGGTCATGTGCACGGCAGGTGCGCAGTTCGCGATCGACCGCGTGAGTCGCCGACGTCACCGCTTGGTGGTCGTAGTCCTCGGCAGGTAGCGGATTCGTGGGCCGGGGAGCGGCATGGATGCGGGCCAGCATGGCGCCGTACGATGCCCACTGCCGCTGATCCATCCGGTGCTCGACCGCTCGATCGCCGGACAACCAGGGCGTGACGAGGAGCCGCCGACCGTCGCGGTGGCTCCAGAGCCCACCGGTCACGGTGTGCGCCGGGGCCACGATGCCGCGAATGCCGAGGCCGGCCAGGTGGCTCGATACCAATGGCCCCGCCGTGCTGCCGCCGGCCGTCCACTTGATGGCAAGGACGTTGCCGTCGCTCGCGACCCCGCGCCACAGCATTGCTGAGGTGTCGGCGCCAAGGCCGACCGGCTCCATCGACGCGAGTTCGAAGCCGAAATCAGCGCGAACCCACTCGCGTACTTTGCCGGCCTGCACGGTCACACAGTGTCAGTGGGACCGTGCAGTGGTCGACACGTTTTCCGGCGGCCGGTTCGGGCGCCGTTCTCGCGGCGCCGCAGCGGCTGTCAGTGGATGGGACAATGAGCCACGTGACTCGGGTAGCGATTCTTGGTGCAGGACCTGGCGGTTACGAGGCGGCATTGGTTGCCGCGCAGCTCGGCGCGGAGGTCACGATTGTCGACCGCGACGGTGTCGGAGGCTCGGCCGTGCTCACCGACTGCGTCCCCAGCAAGACCCTTATCGCTACGGCGGATGTGATGACAGAGGTGGCCGAGTCCACCGAGCTCGGGGTCGTGCTCGGCGACTCGGCGGTCGGCGTCGACCTGGGCGCCGTCAATGCCCGGGTGAAGTCCCTTGCCGCGGCGCAATCCGCCGACACCACGGCGACGCTGGAGAAGGCCGGCATCCGGGTCGTGCGCGGCACTGGCAGGCTGGCGCAAGGGGATCGGGTCATCGTCGAATCCCCAGACGGCCGTACCGAGGAGTTCACCGCCGATGTCGCCCTTATCGCCACCGGCGCGCGCCCGCGGATTCTGCCCGACGCGGTGCCCGACGGCGAGCGCATCCTCAGCTGGGAGCAGGTCTACGACCTCGACGAACTGCCCGAACGGCTGATCGTCGTCGGGTCCGGTGTGACTGGGGCCGAGTTCGCCAGCGCTTACGACGCTCTCGGGTCGGACGTCGTTCTTGTTTCGTCTCGTGACCGCGTGCTGCCCGGCGAGGACGCGGACGCCGCTCACGTCCTGGAGGAGGTCTTCGCACGTCGAGGCGTCACCGTGCTCAGCCGGTCACGCGCGGCTGCTGTTCGCCGGTCTGGCGACGGTGTGGCGGTGACCCTCGAAGACGGCCGGACGGTCGAGGGCTCGCACTGCCTGATGGCGGTCGGATCGGTGCCCAACTCGGAGGGGCTCGGCCTCGAGGACGTGGGTGTGCGCTTGGACGAGCGCGGATTCGTGGCCGTCGACAGGGTGTCGCGGACGTCCGGCCGCGGGATCTACGCCGCCGGCGACTGCACCGGTGTGTTGATGCTGGCGTCGGTCGCGGCCATGCAGGGCCGGATCGCGATGTGGCATGCGCTGGGCGACGCTGTCGCGCCGCTGGACCTCAAGACCGTGTCGGCGAACGTGTTCACCGCGCCGGAGATCGCCACCGTGGGCTGGAGCCAGGAAGCAGTCGACGCGCGCGAGATCGACGCCCGGGCGATCATGATGCCCCTCGCGACAAATGCGCGCGCGAAGATGCAGGGCATCCACGACGGATTCGTGAAGCTGTTCTGCCGGCCGGGTACGGGCATCATCGTCGGCGGCGTCGTCGTCGCCCCGCGTGCCAGCGAGCTGATCCACCCGATCGCGGTGGCGGTGGATGCATCGCTCACGGTCGATCAGATCGCTCACTCATTCACTGTGTACCCGTCGCTGTCCGGCTCGATCGCCGAGGCTGCGCGCCGGCTGCATCGCCGCTGAGCTGCGCGCGGCTAGAAAGCTGAACTGCCGGCGGCTAGAAGTCGAAGCCTCCGAACCCGCCGCCGTCGAAGCCGCCGCCATCGAACCCGCCACCGTCGAAGCCGCCGCCGTCGAACCCGCCACTGTCATAGCCGCCGCCGTCGAACCCGCCGCTGTCGTAGCTCCCGGCGTCCGCGTAGGCGGGCCCGTGCGCCATGGCCGAGCCGAGCATCGTCCCCCACAACATGGCCGGCAGGAACGCGCCGTAGTACCCGGCTGCCCACGCCGAGTACGCGGGGCCCGCTTCCCAGTAGGGGCGGCGTTCGCCATCGACGGTGACCAGCCGGGAGTCCGGGTCCTCGCCCTCCTGCAGCCGGACGACGTCCGCCTGGCACGCCGGCACCTCGCGGGCCACCCCGCCGGGCGGCGTCCATGTGACGTCAGCAACCGACGGGCCGTGCCGCGGGTCGAAGAAGCAAGGTGGACGGCGCTCGGGGAGGTTCTCGCCGTCGAGTCTGGCCCGGACGCAGGCGAGCAACCAGCGACCCTGCTCGAGCGCACCGGTGACCGGCCGCAGGTGACCCGGAGCCTCCGCCCGGGCGGCGGCCGACTTGGCCGTTTCGTACAGGTCGAGCGCGGTTGCGTACTCCTCCCGTGCCTCGGTGGGGATCGAACGGTCCCGCGGATCGAGTTCGAGCGACGCCAGCTCCTCACCGTACGCAGTGATGTCCTCGTCGAGCGCGCCGCGGACCTGGTTCAGCTGAGTAAGTTCTTGCTGGCGCTTGTTCCGCCGGTAGAGCAGCAGGCCACCGCC
>DASUUU010000014.1:0-7641 GCA_036373915.1 Jiangellaceae bacterium
CGAGGCTACGGCGAACAGCTTTCCCCACGCGAGATCGAGGTCGTACAACTCGTCGTGGCGGGCAAGACGAACCGCCAGATCGCCAGGCGGCTGTCGAAGTCACCTCGCACCGTGGAAGGCCAGATCCGCTCGGCCATGCGCAAGCTCGACGCCTCGTCCCGTACTACGCTAGCGATCGCCGCGATCAAGGCCGGCGTGGTTCTGGGGGTCGAAGATTAGGGGCTTTACCCCGTTGAAACAGGGCGTCGACCGGCGAATGCTCGCGGCCACCCAGACGGAAGAGGGGGGCGCATTGTGACCGCATCGCCAGATGGTCGGCCGAAACGCAACGACGACGGGCATGAATCGTCCCGCCCCAGGGACGCAAACGGGCGGGCGCCCAACGGCAGAGATGCCGGGCGCGATGAAACGGGCGGAGACGCCCCGGATCAGGAGCCGGATCCGCCCGACGACGGCTGGGAACCGGTCTGAGTTCACCGAACCGCGTACTGCCCGAGTGTTGTTCGGATCTGTCCCTATTCTGTACCGACATTGATCTTGAGAGGGTTCCGGTGTCGCCGTGGGATGGAGAGACGCGGGCGAGATCCGCCTGCGCCTCTCGCACGGAAGGGGAGCACGGTGACACATGGACGACGCCGATGGCGTTCATTCAGGTTGTCCATGGCCGGTCTAGCGTCGATCACGCTGGTGACCGGTCTTGCCGTGGTGGGGTTGCCGGCATCGGCGACTACGCCAGAGGGCGAACCAGCATCCGACAGAGCCGACGTCGAGCAGGAAGTCCTCGACCAGCTGTCCGACGAAGGGACGGCTACGTTCTGGATCTACCTGCGCGCGCAAGCGGACACCAGCGCGGCAACGCAGATGGCGGACCGGGCCGAGCAGGGTTGGTTCGTGTACGAGAAGCTGACGGCGACGGCCGAGCGGTCCCAGGCAGGCCTGGTGACGCTGCTCAACGACGCGGACGTAGATTACGAGTCGTTCTGGATCGCTAACACCATCAAGGTGACCGGCGGCGATTCCGAACTACTCGACCGCATCGCGGCCCGTCCAGAGGTCGAGCAGATCACCGGTGACCGGGTGTACGAGATCCCGGAGCCGGAACCGGCCGATGAGGAGCCGGGCATCAACGCGGTCGAGTGGAACATCGACCGGGTCAAGGCTCCGCAGGTGTGGAGCGGGTTCGGCGTGACCGGCGAGGACATCGTGGTCGGCGCGATCGACACCGGCGCGCAGTTCGACCACCCGGCGCTGGTCAACCAGTACCGCGGCAACAACGGCGACGGCACGTTCGACCACAACTACAACTGGTGGGACCCCTCGAACGTGTGCGGTAACCCGTCGCTGGTGCCGTGTGACAACAACAACCACGGCACCCACGTCACCGGAACCATGGTCGGCGATGACGGCGGCACCAACCAGATCGGGATGGCGCCGGGCGCGAAGTGGATGATGGCCAAGGGCTGCGAGTCCAGCAGCTGCTCGCAGTCCGCGCTGCTGTCGTCCGGCCAGTTCATCCTGGCGCCCACTGACCTTCAGGGCGAGAACGCCAACCCTGAACTGCGTCCCCACATCGTGAACAACTCGTGGGGCGGCGGTGCCACCACCGACCCGTGGTACCGGCCCACCGTGCAGGCGTGGGTGGATGCGGGGATCTTCCCGCAGTTCGCCAGCGGCAACCCGGGCTCGGCGTGCGGAGCCGCCGGCAACCCCGGCAACCTGCCGGAGTCCTACGCCGCCGGCGCGTTCGACATCAACGACAACCTGTACGTCAACTCCGGCCGCGGACCATCGGCCTGGGGTAGCGACATCATCAAGCCCAACATCGCCGCGCCGGGGGTTGCCGTTCGGTCCTCCGTCGCCGGCAACGGCTACGCATCGTTCACCGGCACCTCGATGGCCTCACCGCACGTGGCCGGAGCCGTGGCCCTGATGTGGTCCGCTGCACCGTCGCTGGTCCGGGACATCGACACCACCCGCGAACTGCTGGACCTGACCGCCGAAGACACCGAGGACCTCACCTGCGGCGGCACTCCGGAGAACAACAACGTGTGGGGCCAGGGCAAGCTCGACGCCTTCCTCGCGGTAGAAGACTCGCCACGCGGGCCCACCGGGCTGCTGGAAGGCACGGTCAGCGACGCCGAGACCGACGACCCGATCGAAGGGGCCACCGTCACGATCACCGGCGAGGTCGACCGCGTACGCACCACGGACGCGGACGGCGGCTACGGCATCACCCTGCCCGTCGGCGGCTACGATGTCACGGCCTCTGCGTTCGGCTACCAGCCGACGACCACGCAGGTAACCGTCACCGAAGACCAGACCATCACCCAGGACTTCGACCTGGTCCCGGTCGACAACGTCACCGTGTCCGGCACCGTCACCGACGGATCCGGCCACGGCTGGCCGCTCTACGCCCGCATCGAGGTGAGCGGCGCACCCATTTCGGACGTCTTCACCGACCCGGCCTCGGGCTCGTATTCCCTCGACGTGCCCGAGGGCACCACCTTCACCTTGACCGTCGACGCCGTCAGCGATGGATACAACGCTGAATCCCGAGAAATCACCGCGGAGCCAGGCGGCCAGGTGGAGGACTTTGCCCTGACGGTAGGCACGAGCTGCACCGCCCCCGGCTACGACTTCGTGCCTGCGTCCGGCGCTTCCGCGGACGACGTCGAGACCGGGACCACCGGCGGGACGTTGGCCGTTTCGCCGGCAGCGGTCGGAGACGGCTCGCTCACGACCACGTTCGCCAGCAACAACGGGTTCGCGGGCAACACCTTCGATCTCAATCCGATCGCGCCTCTGATGCTCACAGGTTTCGACGTCAACATCACGGCACCAGGCACGGAGCACACAGTCACGATCTACTGGAAGGAGGGAACCGCAGACGGCTTCGAAAGTGATCCCGAGGCGTGGACCCTGCTCGGCAGCGACGTCGTCGTCTCGGCCGGCCAGAATGAGCCGACGCACGCCGACATCGGTGGTTTGCAGGTCATGCCCGGCACGACGTACGGCATCTATGTCGACCTCGAGAGCTACCCCAGTGGCACGCTGCGCTACACGAATGGCGGGCCTCAGACGTTCTCGAACGACGAGCTGGAGCTCACGACGTACGTGGGCAAGGCCAACCCGGCGTTTCTCGGGAGCACCTTCTCCTTCCGCATGTGGAACGGAACCGTGCACTACGACATCGGCGACTTCGAGTGCTCGCCGATCCCCGGCGGGTTGCTGGTGGGCAATGTTCGCGACGCCAACACGGGCGAGAGCCTGAACGACGCGGCGGTCACCAGCGACAACGAGCCCGCTGACACCACCACCACGTTCGGCACGCCGGACGATCCCGGTGTGGACGATGGCTTCTACATCCTGTTCTCGTCGCTGACCGGCATGCAGCCGTTCACCGCGACGAAGGACCTGTACGGGCCAGACACCCAGACTCCGGACGTGGTGGCCGACGACGTCGTGGTGCAAGACTTCAATCTGCCGGTCGGCTTGATCGAGCCCGATCCGACCTCCATTGAGATCGAGGCGCTGCTGGGCGACACGGCTACCACGACATTGGCGTTGAACAACGTCGGCGGTCTCGACGCCGACTTCGAGATCTCTGATGTCGAGACGACTGGAGCGCCGTCGGTGTCGCTGCCTCCCAGCGACGGCGACTTCCCCCGCGGTGAACCGGAAGCCTCCGCGCTGGCAGCGCCGACGGACAGCGGGCCACTGCCAGATGAGGACGTGGTGCCTGAAGGGACTGGGATCGAGCTGGCCCCCGGCAGTCCGGCCTACGCTCAGAATGCGGCGTTCGGGTACTACACGGTCTTCGATCTCGAGGTGCCGGAGGTGCTGCCGAATGTGGCTCCGTTCGACACCGGCTCGTTCATCGGCGCCGGTGAGTTCGTGCGGGGCTCGGTCTTCATGATCGACGGCACGCACACGATGTACGAGGTCGATCCAGAGACCGGCGATGTGCTCGACAGCATTCCGGTGACCCCGCCGGGCGGGTCTCAGAACTACACCGGGATGGCGCTCGACCCGACCTCGGGTACGGTCTACGCGGCCAGCTGTGACATCTCGACCTCGCAGCTGTTCGAGCTGGACGTGGCGAGCGGCGAGGCGACCCTGATCGGGACGATCTCGAACTCGCCATGCGCGATCGGCATCGCCGTTGACGGCTCGGGGCAGATGTTCGCCTACGACATCGTCAACGACTCGCTGATCAGCATCGACAAGGCCACGGCCGAGGGCACGATCATCGGCTCGTTGGGCTTCGACGCCAACTTCGGGCAGGGCATGGCCTGGGATCCGGAGACCGACACGCTGTTCCTGGCGGCCTTCAACAGCTCCGCCTTCCAACCCGAGCTGCGCGTCGCCGACCGGGAGACTGGCAATACCGCACTGGTGGGCGTGCTGGGCGAGGATGACCCCGGTGGCCTGAACCAGCTCGGCTACATGGGTATCGAGCTCGCAGGAGATGCCCTCTGGCTGAGCGAGGACCCGACCGCGGGCACGGTGCCGGCGGGCGGCAGCACGGATGTCGTCCTCACCTTCGAGGCCACGCCCGAAAACGGGATTACCCACCCGGGCGATTACACGGCGCAGCTGCTCGTGTCCACGAACACGCCTACCGAGGTCGCGCCCATCCCCGTGACCCTGACCGTGCCCCCGGACGGGTTCGGCACCTTCCAGGGGTCGGTGTTGGGCCAGGCCGGTCCGGTCCCCGACGCCACGGTGGAGGCTCTGCAAGAAGGCGAGGTGATCGAAAGTACCACCACCGATGTCCTGGGCAGGTACACCCTGCAGGTGCCACCCGACACCTACGACCTGCGAGCGGTCAAAGGCGACCAGCAGGCCATCGAGAACGGCGTGACAGTCAGGGCCGACAGGTCCGTCACGGTCAACTTCCAGATCACCGAAGGCGTCGGCACCTTCACGGGGAAGGTGACGGGCGGACGCGGCGGGCCGGTCCCCGACGCCACCGTGGAGGCCTTGCAGGACGGCGAGGTGATCGCCAGCACCACCACCGATTTCAACGGCAACTACACGCTGCAGGTGCCCCCTGACAGCTATGACCTGCGAGCGTTCAAGGGCGAGAGAGAAGCCACAGCAACCGACGTGACGGTCGGACCCGACCAAACCGTCACAGTCAACCTCAAACTCCCATCGGGAGGTGGTCCCCAACCATAAACACCACACCACAACACCTGGGGCCGGTGGGCAACACCCACCGGCCCCAGGCCGTGCCGACGAGCCGGCTCTCGAGAACCTTTCACGGGCGCCGGAAGGTGCCCCCTTTTCTCGGCTTCGGATCCCGGTGCCGGCGCCTGCCTACGTGCGGGGTCATTTCCGGTGCCTAGCGGAGGCGACCAGGCCACCGCATGCGCCCCAGGCCACCTCCCGGCCGGGGCACCCTCACGTGTCGGTCGTCCAGGCGGCGGGTTCGAGCTCAGGCTTCGCCGGGTGGAACGAGTTGATAGCCGACGCCGCGGACCGCGTCGATCCGTACCGCCACTCCGGTCTCCCGCAACCTCTTGCGCAGCCGCTTAACCGCCGCGTGCACGGGGCCAGGGTCGAGGTAGACCTGTTCCCAGGCCACCTCGTTGAGCTGCCGGTACGTCCACACTCTGCCCGGCTCGGCAGCCAAGCACGCGAGCAGGTCTCGCTCTCGCTTGGTCAACGCAAGTGGCATCCCGCGCCAGCGGACGCGGCAGCGGACCCGGTCCACTTCGAGCTCCCCTACCCGAACGACGGGCATATCGGGCGACGCGTCGTCGTCGCCATGCTCACGATCACCAGCGCGAGATAGCATCGCGTGCGCCGTGGCGACGTCGGGACTGAACATCAGGACGCCGATTCCGTCCAGCAGGGATGCGAGCCGCCGACGGATGACATCGTCGAGCGCGATGCCGACAATCACCGGAACGGCGACTGCCGGTTCCAGCGGTTCTGCTGCCCTGCCAGATCCCGCGAGAGCCATGACGCGCCTCCCACCTGCCCCGCACGGGTTGGCTCGACCATCACTCCGCTGCGATCGAGGCGCCCGCTCGGGTTTGTCAGCGTTACTCGGAGTGTCCGTCAATGTGTGGCGGCTAGCTATGGGGGATTACACCCAACAATGCCCAGATGCGTTACATAGGCACCCATCCGCTGTCGCCGCTGCCGACGCCGTCACCGGCTGTGTCCCCGTCTGCCTCACTGCCTGAGTCGCCGTCGACACCTTCCGGCCGCTCGGGCTCCGTGGACGGCTCGCCATGCTGAGTTGACTCCCGTCCGCTGGCGTCGCCCACTCGACGGCGGTCGACATCGTCCACGCTCCCAGCCTGTGCCACCAGGCGATAAGCGGCTATGCCAAATTGTCGCCAATTTTGGTTGGCGCAGGCAGTGCTCACCGGCTCGGTGCAGAATCGGGTCATGTCGCAGGCGAGGACCGATCCGCGCAGGCCCACGATCGTGGCCCACATCGACGACGGTCCCGTCGAGTACCGGCTCGACCAGCGCGGCAATTCGACTGTCGTCGTCTTCCACGGCGGGCACATGCACGCGGGCCTCGCCCTTGGTGAAGACGTTCTCACCGGCCTGGGCTACTCGGTGCTGGTGCCGTCTCGCCCCGGCTACGGGAAGACACCCGTCACAACGGGCGGATCACCAGATGGCTTCGGCCGAGTCGTCCGGCAGCTGTGTGAGCGCCTCGGCATCGAGCGCATTGCGGCGGTCGTCGGCATCTCCGCGGGCGGGCCCACAGCAGTCGCCATGGCCGCCGGCTACCCGCAGGTCGTCCAGCGACTCATCCTGCAGAGCGCCGTGGGTACTCTTCCGTGGCCCGACCGCCGCACGCGGCTGGCCGCACACGTTGCGTTCAACGGCGTCACCGAGAAGGTCACGTGGGCCCTGGTGCGCGGGCTCATGCGACGTGTCCCGAACGTAGGCCTGCGGCTACTGCTGCGCGATCTGACCACCAAGCCGACCGGCGAGGTCATTGCGGCCTTGAACGATAAGGACAGGGCGACACTGCTCGCGCTGTTCACCGGCATGCGCTCGGGGCGGGGCTTCCTCAACGACCTACGGTGCGGGCCAGCACCGACGTTGGAGATCAGCCAACCCACACTGATCATCGCAAGCCGCCACGATCGCTCCGTGCCATTTGCTCACGCCGAAGCGCTCGCGCGCGGGATTCCACGAGCAAAGCTCGTCGTGAGCAAGGCCGACAGCCACCTCATCTGGTTTGGCGTGGACTATCCCATGATCACTGACAAGATCCGGCGATTCCTCAGCAGCGATCCCGGCTAGCCTGCGTCGGCTCTGGTCCGTGTCGAGCTGGCAAGGACTTGCGTCGAACATGTGTTCCGATGTAGTGTATGGATAGCGGTCGGGACATGTGGATCCCACCTTGGTGAGCGGCGTGGTTGCGGTGTGATTGGCCCGGTTCGGACCCGGGTCGCCCAGGTTGATCGTTTCTTCGGTTGCCCGAAGGGGTGGGTCATGTCGGCCGCCGCGTCGCCCGGATCCCCGGTTCCGGTGCCAGAACAGTTGGGCAGTGTGCCGCCGGGGGCGGTGCTGGCCGGGTTGTTGGAAGACATCGATGTCGAGCAGGTGTCCGGGTACGACACGATCGAGGTGCTGTGCGCGCAGTACCGGCAGCTGTGCCGG
>DASUUU010000015.1:0-10168 GCA_036373915.1 Jiangellaceae bacterium
AGGGCGGTGGCGGTGGGATTCGAACCCACGGTGGAGTTGCCCCCACACACGCTTTCGAGGCGTGCTCCTTCGGCCGCTCGGACACGCCACCGCCGGAGAGGTTACCGGAGTGCGGCGAGCGGCACGAAATCACGTCTGCCTGTGGCCGGTGAAGAACTCGCGCAGCAACTCGCCGCATTCATCGGCGAGCACCCCGCTCACGACCTCGGCTCTGTGGTTGAGCCGGCGGTCGCGGACTAGGTCCCACAACGAACCCACCGCGCCGGCCTTTGGATCGACCGCGCCGTAGACCAGCCGGGCGAGCCGGGAGAGCACGACGGCCCCGGCGCACATCGCGCACGGCTCGAGGGTCACGACAAGGGTGCAGCCTTCCAGCCGCCACTCACCACGCGCCGACGCCGCTGAACGCAGCGCCAGGATCTCGGCATGAGCCGTCGGGTCGCCCAACCCCTCTCGCGCGTTGTGCCCACGCCCGATGATCGATCCCTCGGCGTCCAGCACCACCGCCCCTATCGGCACATCGGCGGTTTCGAGCGCCAGAGCAGCCTCCTCGAGGGCCGCGCGCATCGGCTCCTCGTACCGGCGCAGCATGACCTATCCGTACACCGCGTCCACGGCGGCTTCGTAGTCTGAACCGAATCCCATCTGGTCTGCGATGTCCCCGAGCATGTCCTCGGGATAAGAGTCGATCTCGTCGCAGATGGCGGCTACCGTGCGGGAGTCGACGCCGAAGTCGGCGAAGATGGACAGGTCGCCGGCGGGCTGCATCCGCTCCTCCTCTTCGGGCAGCGGCAACCCGAGCCGCTCTACCACCGCTCGGGCCAGCGGCCATTCGGTGGCGGCCGTGACGTCCGAGAGCAGGTATCGCACGTCGGTGCCGAAGACTCTTATCGCGACGAAGAAGTCCTCGTCGACCGACACGAGCCCGACGGCCCCGTTATCGCCAGGTCGTACTCGCAGCGTGGCGACGAGCTCGTCCAGGTTGTCGGCTAGCCGGTTCGGCAACGGGCGTACGTCCCACCGTCCCTCTTGGTGGGAGGCAGCCAACACGAAGTCGACCCCACCTTCGTCCGCCATTGTCGCCCTCCTCGGGACGCAGAGGTACGACTGCGTCAGGAGAATCGTCGCGGAAAGATGATCCGTACGCCAGTGACTATTCCGATCAGTTACCAACTAGACCGGAAGGTGCTCTGCCTCAACCGAGCGCGCAACTGAGCGGTCCGAGTTCGTCGCGGCGTTGCTCGCGCAAGAAGTGCTCGAGCCTCAGCAAGCTCTCGCAGGAAGGCGGCTCGCTGCCTGAGCCGTTCTGGGTCGGTCACCGGCGTATCCACTACCGGATCGGCGCCACGGTCCAGATCAGTTGCGGAACCGTCAGGCATGGATTCCTCCTCGCACCAGTACGACGAGCTGTTCGGACGGTAGCACTGAGCAATCTCCACGTCGAGACTTTGATCGATGACGCAACGTGTAGTTTACGTACCCCGCCCGAGTGCGAGTTACTCATCGGTCGCGATAGGTTCCCGCCATGCGCCTGATGGCTGTCGATCACCCCCTGGTCTCTCACAAGCTGACCGTCCTGCGCGACGAGCGCACCGACTCGCCGACCTTTCGACGGCTCGCCGACGAGCTGGTCACGCTGCTCGCGTACGAGGCCACCCGAGATGCCCGGGTGGAGACCGTCGAGGTCAACACCCCGGTCGCGCCGGCGGTCGGCGTACGCCTGTCGCGACCTAAACCCCTTGTGGTGCCTATCCTGCGGGCGGGGCTCGGCATGCTCGACGGCATGACCCGCCTCCTGCCGACGGCGGAGGTGGGATTCCTCGGCATGATCCGGGACGAAGAGACGTTACAGGCGACGACCTACGCGACGCGGTTGCCGGACGACCTCACCGGTCGGCAGTGCTACCTGCTCGATCCCATGCTAGCCACCGGCGGGACGCTGGCGGCCGCTATGCACTACGTCGTCAGCAGGGGCGCCGACCAGATAACCGCGGTTTGCCTGCTCGCCGCGCCGGAAGGCATCGCACACGTGCAGGCGGAGACGGCGCAGCTACAGGTGCCCGTGACGATCGTCACCGCAGGCGTAGACGAACGGCTCAACGAGCACGGCTACATCGTGCCGGGACTGGGCGATGCGGGCGACCGCCTCTACGGCATCGCCGACTAACCGATCTTGCGACAATCCCCACCTTCGTACGCTGTGGATTGTCGCAAGATCGGTGAGCTAGAGGTTCTTGACCGCCGCCACGAGTTTGGTGAGCGACTCCTTCGCGTCACCGAACAGCAGCGTGGTCTTCGGGTCGTACAGCAGCTCGTTCGTGATGCCTGCGAAGCCGGGCCGCATCGACCGCTTAAGAAACACGACCGCCTTGGCCTCGTCGACGTCCAGGATCGGCATGCCGTAGATCGGCGCGCCGGGAGACGTCTTCGCCGCCGGGTTCACCACGTCGTTCGCACCGACGACGAGCGCAACGTCGGCGGTTCGGAGCTCCGCGTTGGCTGCGCCCATCTCAAGCAGCTTCTCATAAGGGACGTTCGCCTCGGCGAGCAGCACGTTCATGTGCCCTGGCATTCGACCGGCAACCGGGTGGATCGCATACGAGACCTCCACGCCGCGGCTTTCGAGCAAGTCGGCCAACTCCTGCACGGTGTGTTGGGCCTGCGCGACAGCCAACCCGTATCCCGGCACCACGATGACCTTTCGCGCGAACCCGAGCAGGATGGCCAGGTCCTCCGGGCCGGACGAACGGACGGGACGGTCGGCCTCCGCGCCGCCGCCACCGCCGGCCGCCGAACTGAACGCGCCGAACAGGATCGACACCACGGACCGACCCATGGCCGCTGCCATCATCCGGGTCAGGATGGTGCCGGACGCGCCGACGAGCGTGCCGCCGATGAGCAGCAGCGCGTTGCCGAGTACGTAACCGCTCGCCGCGACAGCCAGTCCGGTCATGGCGTTCAGCAGCGAGATGACGATCGGTACGTCCGCACCACCGACCGGCAGCACCAGCAGGACCCCAACGGCCAGCGCGACCGCGCCAAGAACCGCACCGACCAGCAGACTGTCGCCGTCGATGGCGTACAGCCAGACCAGCATGCCAAGAGTCACCACCAGTGACCCACCGAAGAGCACCGGGCCCATCGGAAGCAACACGGGACGTGTCGTCATCAACTCCTGCAGCTTCAGGAACGTCACGACGGAGCCGCTGAACGCGACGCTGCCGATCGCGACCGTCAGCGCCGCGGCCGCCAGCGGCACGACCGGCTCCGCGTCGGCCAGTTCCAGGTACGCCACGAGGGCCGCCGCGCCACCACCGACACCGTTGAATAGTGCGACAAGTTGCGGCATCGCGGTCATCGCGACCTTGCGCGCGGCCGGGACGCCGATGGCTACGCCCACCGCGATGGCGATCAAAATCCAGGGCAGGTTGTCGAGTTCGTAGACGGCGAACGTGACGATCAGCGCCACCAGGGCGCCCACCGCGCCGACCAAGGTGCCTGCCCGGGCGGACTTCGGCGACGACAGGCCCTTCAGGGACAGGACGAAGCAGACCGCAGCGGCGAGATACGCCACCTGTGCCCAGGTCGGGATCACTGGGGCTCTCCCGTCTTGCGCACCTTGAACATCTCGAGCATCCGGTCGGTCACCACGAAACCGCCGACCAGGTTGAGCGTCGCGAGCACGATCGCCACCAGGCCGAGGGCCAGGGCGAACCCCGTCTCGGCCTGGCCGGTGACGATCACCGCGCCGACCAGGATGATGCCGTGGATGGCGTTAGCGCCGGACATCAGCGGGGTGTGCAGGGTGGTGGACACCTTCGAGACGACCTCGAACCCGGTGAAGATCGCAAGTACGAAGATAGTCAGCAGGGCGATCGAGGGGTCCATCAGCCGTCCTCTCCGAGCAACTGCCGCGCGGCCTCATTGCGCACCACTCCGTCGTGGGTTACGCACGCGCCTTCGACGATCTCGTCGGAGAAGTCCGGCGTCACCTCGCCGTCGGACGTCATCAGCAGTAGAAGCTCTGTGACGTTCGTGGAGTAGAGCTTGCTGGCGTGGACTGGCAGTTGGCTCGGTACGTTACGCCCGCCCCACACAAGCGTCTGCCCTACGGTGACCTCCTCGCCGGGTACCGATCCCTCGACGTTGCCGCCGGACTCCGCGGCGAGGTCGACCACCACCGAGCCGGGCGCCATGCCCTCGATGGCGGCCCGCTCGACCAGCAGTGGGGCGGTCCGTCCCGGTACCGCCGCAGTCGTGATCAGCACGTCGGCCGCCGTGACGTGCGGCGCCAGCAACTCGCGCTGGGTCCGGGCGCGTTCCTCGGTCATCTCACGGGCGTATCCGCCGGCACCTTCGAGAGTCGGCAGGTCGAGCTCGACGAACCGGGCACCGAGGCTGCGAACCTCCTCCGCGGCTGCGGCGCGCACGTCATAGGCCTCGACCTGGGCACCGAGCCGCCGCGCGGTGGCGACGGCCTGTAGGCCGGCCACACCCGCACCGAGCACGAGCACCTTGGCCGGCGGCACCGTGCCGGCAGCGGTCATGAACAGCGGGAAGAACTTGGGTAACCGCTCCGCAGCCACGAGCACTGCCCGGTAGCCGGCGACCAGCGCCTGCGACGACAGCGCGTCCATGGCTTGTGCCCGCGAAATACGCGGGATGAGCTCCATGGCGAACGACGTGACCTTGGCGTCGCGCAGAGTGCGTACCAGGTCGACGTTCTGCGCCAACGGGAGGAAGGAGATCGACACTGCGTCGACTCGGAGATCGCGAACCTGGGCTGTGCTGAGCGGCTGCACCGACAGCACGACGTCGGCTCCATCGAGCGGATTTGCCGTGATCTCCGCGCCAGCGTCGCGGTACGCGTCGTCGGGCTGGAGCGCTTGCACGCCGGCTCCTGCCTCGACGGCTACCTCGAGGCCCGCCCCGGTCAACCGGCGCACTACGTCCGGGACGAGCGCTACCCGGTGCTCGACGGGGTCTGTCTCCCTAACGACGGCGACCTTCATCACTGCGGACGCTATCAACGGGCGACCGGACGTCGGCAATGACCTTCGTCACAAGTCTGGGTCCCTTAGGACCTTGCCCTCGCCAGCATGGCTGTCCTTGCGCTTTAAGCGGGCCTGTCCGACCAGAATCGCCGAGCCCAGAACTGCGGCGACGAGCGATCCGAGGAGCACTCCGACCTTGGCATCGGCGGCCAGCTGGCTGGTCGGATCGAAGGCAAGACCGGTTATGAACAGCGACACCGTGAACCCGATTCCAGCCACCATCGCCAGGCCGGTCAAGCTGGCCCAGCCGATGCCGTCCGGCAGCCGCCCGAGGCGAAGCCGGACAGCCAGCCAGGCAAAGACGCTGATACCGACCGACTTGCCGAGAACGAGCCCGGCTATCACACCCATCGTCACCGACGCGCCGAGTGCGTCACCAAGCACGCCACCACGCAGGTCGATTCCGGCGTTGGCCAACGCGAAGATCGGCAGGATGACGTAGGCGCTCCACGGGTGCAGGGCGCTCTCGAGACGTTCGGCAATCGGCAGCGACTCGCCGAGCAGGAACCGGAACCTGCGTAGTTCCTCGGCATCGAGGCGATCCGGCGCATGCTCGCGGGCGTACTGGCGGGCCTGCTCCTGATCGAGCAACGGCTTGGCTGGGGCGAGTAATCCGAGCGCCACGCCGGCAATCGTCGCGTGCACTCCCGATTGGTAGGTGCCCAGCCACACAACTGCACCGATGACGATATAGACCGACAGCGACCAGACTCGCATCCAACGCAGCACGAGGATCGCCACGATGCCCAGCAGGGCCACCGCCAGCCAGCCGAGGGACACTCTCTCGGTGTAGAAGAGCGCGATCACAGTGATCGCCCCGATGTCGTCGACGATGGCGAGCGTGAGCATGAACACTCGGGCCGCGGCCGGAATGCGGCGACCCAGGATCGCGATGACGCCCAGCGCGAACGCGATGTCGGTCGCCATCGGAATCCCCCAACCGTCGATCTCAGGGGCTCCCGGGTTGAGCACGGCGTACAGCAGAGCGGGGACGGCCATGCCGCCCAGCGCCGCGACGATCGGCACCGCGGCGCGGCGT
Organism: Jiangellaceae bacterium; assembly: GCA_036373915.1. Taxonomy (GTDB): domain Bacteria; phylum Actinomycetota; class Actinomycetes; order Jiangellales; family Jiangellaceae; genus JASLBX01. The sequence goes on from DASUUU010000015.1 coordinate 6,094, forward strand.
GGGTCTCGCAACTCACCGCCGACCAACTCGTACTTGATCTCGAGCCCCACGACGAAGAAGAAGACCGCCATGAGCGCGTCGTTGACCCAGTGCCGCAGGTCTTCGGCCAGGACGAACCGGCCGACCTCGATCGTGACCTCGGTCGACCAGAACTGTTCGTATGCGTCGGACCACGGCGAGTTCGCCAGCGCCAGAGCGATCACCGCAGCAGCGAGCAGGACGATCCCACCGGCCGACTCGACGCGCAGGAAGCCGGCGATCGGCCGCCCGACGTACCTGGCCAGCGGTCGCTCGCTGGCCAGCCAGAACGGCCCGGTATGCCAGATTCCGTCGTCGGCCGCGTGCCGCAGCTTGCTGATCGGGTCCTTCGGATCCGGCGAGTCGTGGGACGCTTGCACCGAACCAACGTAGTCCGTCGCTCAGCGGTGTGGGCGATGCCTCGGCCGGTAGCCGGTGATGGTGACCGACGCCGTGGCCGCGAACGGCTCACCGAGCGCGGTCGCTCGGCGGGCCGCTTCGGCAGCGTCGACGTGCCACGCGGACGGGCCCATCCGGATGAGCCGCTCGACGTCGGCCGTTGTCAACTGGAGCGCGACGTCGTGGTCGTCGCTGTACACGGACTCGAAGTGCGGGGCCAGGCTCTTGTGGATCCGCTCTTCCTTGCGTACATCGACGCTCAGCAGGCCGGCCGCGTCGGCAAGCTCGGCCAGGTGCCGAACCGTGGGCGTGACGACGACCAGGATGCCGTCGGGCGTGAGCACGCGGGCGAACTCCGGCCCGTTCCGGGGTGCGAACACGTCGAGCACCACCTCCACCGAACGATCCCGGACGGGGAGAGTGCGCCACGTGTCACACACGGCGGCGGCGATCCGAGGATGGGCGCGGGCCGCGCGGCGGGCGGCGAACTTGGAGATGTCCAGCGCGAGACCAAGTCCGCCCGGCACCTCGTCGAGCACGCGGGACAGGTAGTACCCCGTTCCGGCGCCGGCGTCCAGAACGACGCCGCGCTCGTGTCCACCGGCCCAGCCGGCCACGGCATCGGCGATCGCGGCGTAGTGACCGGATGCCAGGAACTCGGCCCGCGCAGTGACCATGCCGGCCGTGTCGGCAGTCCGCGGGGCGACCGATCCGGTCAGCAGGTTGACGTACCCCTGCCTCGCGATGTCGAATGCGTGCCCGTTCGTGCACCGCAGCGCGGTCCGGCCGGTCTCGAACGGTGCGGCGCACACGGGGCAGCGCAGCACGTCCAGGAACTCGGTGATCGGCACAGTCCGCACCCTAGGCGGCGGCGCGATACAGAGCGACCCACTGCCGGACGGACAGGTCCCTTGGCAAGCCACGCAAGTCGACATCATGTTCCCTCGCCCAATGCAGCATGGCGGGACGCGGCACATGGCGGCGGAGGATCCGGCCCAGCCCGGCTCCCTGTCCGGTGAACACGACCTCGACGAAGCGCTGGTAGTCGCGCCGGTCCGAGTCGGAGAGCAAGGCGGCAGCGCGGCGCTCCAACCTGAGCAGACCGCTGTCTACGCGGGGACGGGGCCGGAATGCGTGGGCCGGCACACGCCGGACCAGCGTGATGTCGTACCAGGGCCACCAGGCCGCCGTGAGCATGGTGGCTCCCGCCCGCTTGCGAGCCACCTCCCACTGGACCATGAGCACGGCGACCTGCCAGGCGGGCTGCCGCAGAAGTGTGCGCAGCAGTTCGGTCGTGATCGAATACGGCACGTTCGACACCACATTGTGCGGCTCATTGGGAAACGTGAATCCCAGCATGTCGGCCCTGACGACGTGGACCGAACCGCCGAACCGCCGGCGGAGCACTGACGCCCAGTGCGGATCGAGTTCGACGGCCGTGACCTGATGGCCTCGCCGCACCAACTCTCGCGTGATGGCGCCCGCACCGGCACCCAGGTCGAGGACCGGCAGCGACGACCCGGCAAGCAGGTCGCACATTTGGGCGACGACGCCGGCGTCGTGAATGAAGTTCTGACTCAATGTTCGCCGGTTGGACCGGCGCAAAGGTGGTCGTCTCTGCACCACGGCATCTCTCCTGTTGTCGGCGTGATGCCGGACGACAGAGAGCGGCCGCAGAAACGCGTGAAATCGATCGGCAGGTCGCCCGGCAGATGGCTCGGACAACCGGCGGTGCGTGCTCGCGAGGGAGCTCTCGGTTTGATCAGAAGGCGCGCCGAAGCGCGCAAGGCACACCGCCGGTCAGGCGGTGCGCAGCCTTATCATCATCGCGTAGTTCACGGTGGCGAGTGTACGGCCGGCCATTCCGTCACGCACCCGAGATTCCGCCCCGCCCGGTTCGTCACTCCGTGCAGGACTCCAAAATCAGCCCGGGACCGGCGTCGCCCTCGTCAACCCTGTCCAGCTCAGCACCGGTGCGATCGACCCACGGGCGCAGGACGTCGGTCGCAGCACTCACGTCGCCTTCCTCGTCGAATGCCGCCGTGACGGTTGTGCACACGCTGTCGTCGTTGCGCCAGGTCACGTAACTGTCGCCACGCCAACCGGCGAGGAACTCGCTGGGGAAGAACTCATCTTCGAACGTGAGGGGGAACGTGCTGAGCAACGCGACACCGATAGTGCCGCTGTCGAGAACGACGGCGCCATCGGGGACGTCCGGTTCCGCTACCTCGACCGCCGCGGACACGTCCTCGTCGCCTTCGTGCCAGGCGGCTATATTGAGCAACTGCTCGGAGGTGGTCGGTGGGTCTTCGAATGCCTGGTCGACGGCATCGTTGCCACCAATCTCGACAAGCGTCTCGACCGCCGTCGTCCCGAGCCAGTAGGGCAGCCACCCGACGAAATCGGCCATCGGGTCGTACGGTCCGCTCGGCTGGACGTTTGCATATGCCTCGTCGTAGGCCTCCTGCCACTGCGCGTCTTGCTCGTCCACGTAGGCGTACTCGATTCGCGACGCGTCACCCTCGACGATCGCCCGGAGCGCCAGGGCCGCTTCGTCGTCCGCGCTGAGTTCGTCGAACTGCACTCCAAGCTCGAATTGCTGGTCCTGGAGGGCGTGCACGAGTTCGTGGACGACGGTGGCCTCGACGTCTGGAGTCCACTCGCGGCCGCGAACGAGCAGCTGGCGAGTCTCCGGGTCGTAGTACCCAGCCAGATAATCCGTGTACACCGACTGCTCGGCGCGGTAGTAGGTCTCCGCGTCCGGTGTCAGGCCGAGGGCGGCATACGTAGAGCCGTAATCGACCGGGACGGATCCTCCATCCTCCGGCTCAGGGGCCAGCAGCGCACGCTCGAACTCGTCGTCGTCCACAACATCGATGTCGACCTCCTCGAGAAAGGTCAAGCCACGTTCCGCTTCCACGAATTCGATCAGGTTGGGCAGTTCGGCCGGCAATACGTCGGCCGCGGATTCGTAGGAAGGTTCACCCGATGCCGATCGGGCGAACCATACGACCCCAACCGCGGCTCCGCCCACGAGCAAACCTCCGATGAAGGCCAGAACCGTGGCGAGCACGAGCACACCACTCGTGTACCGTGGCGGGCGCCCGGTAGGCGGCGGACCGGCCGGCCAAGGATAGTAGGACGGCGGTGGTAGCTGCCAGGGAGGGGCGGAAGGACCGGCGGCGGGCGGCCCGGGAGTACCGGCGGCGGGCGGCGAGGCGTAGGGATTTGCTTCCCAGTCGAGTCGCGGACGTGGCGGGCTCTGCTCGTCTGTCATCGACGCAACTCCTCGGGCCGACAGCGCCACTCATTCCCCTACTGGGCGCGCCATCATGCCACGCGAGCCTGCGGCTCCCAAGATCTGACGCTGCATCTGGGCGATCACCAGCGCACGTTCACCACTCGGGCGACGGCGGGTCGTCCAACTCCTGGTCGTAGACGTCGTGCGATCAGCGTTGAAACGAACGGCGCCGAGCTCTAGAACGGTGGCGGTTCGTCGAGTTGTTCGTCGTCGACCACGGGTGGGTCGCTGCCCGGCGGGTCGGCGTGCTGGGGTGGGTCGTCGACGGGTCCGATGATCTCGGGGTCCACGTGGTAGCTGAGCCCGGCCGGGGTGGTGATCACGAACCGGCCCGGCTCCGGCTGGATGAATTCGAAC
>DASUUU010000016.1:0-18979 GCA_036373915.1 Jiangellaceae bacterium
CCGACTGGCTCACCGGGCAGGTCGCCCAGGCGCGTGATCACGCCGCCACCGCTATCGACGTCGCAGCCGACCTCGGGGCGCCATGGGGCCGGGCTGTCGCGGTCGCATACGCCGCGATCACCCACCAACTGCGGGGAGACCAGGCCGAGTCGCTCGCCCGGGCCCGGGAAATCCAACGGCTCTCCACCCGCTACGAGTTTGGCTACTACCAGCACTGGGGCCAGATTCTGGAGGGCCGGTTACTCGGCGGGACTACTGGGGCGGGTCACATCGCAGAGGGAATCCGCCGGCTCCGCGAGCACGAGGTGGGGTCGCGGCTCCCCTACTACCTGGCCTTGCTGGCGGAAACACTGCTCGAGGCCGGGCGAGCTTCCGAAGCCGCCAAAGTCCTCGCCGAAGCCCACGCCGAAGCCGAGCGGCATGCCGACTGGTGGTGGCTGCCCGAGTTGTGGCGCCTTCAGGCGCGTCAGCAGCCGGGGCCGGAGGGTGTCGGCTTGCTCGAGCGGGCCATGGCCGTCGCCGCCGAGCAGGGCAGCATCTCGCTGGGGCTGCGCGCGGCCGTCGATCTGGCCGAGCGGTTGGTGATGCACGGTGACAGGGACCACGCCCGGGCGCTGGTCACGCCGCTGCGGACGGCGTGCGTCGGCGATTCCCCGGAACTGGACGCCATCGATGCGCGGCTGGGCCGCCTGCTGAATTGAGCTCAGCCCGTGGAGAGCTTGGCCAGCCGCTCGGCCGCCTCGGTGAGGACGTCGTCCCGCTTGCAGAACGCGAACCGAACCAGCGTACGGGCGGGTTCCGGGTCGTCGCAGAACACCGCGACCGGTACGGCCGCCACACCGACCAGTTCGGGTAGCCGCCAGCACAGCTCCACGCCGTCGTCGTAACCGAGCGGGGCGACGTCCGTGACGATGAAGTACGTCCCCTTGGGCTGGTAGACCTCGAGTCCGCCGGCGCGGAGGCCCTGCGCGAGCAGGTCGCGCTTGCGCTGCAAGCCCGAGGCCAGCTCGCGATAGAACTCATCTGGCAGGGCCAGAGCGTTCGCGACGGCCGGCTGGAAGGGCCTGCCGTTGACGTAGGTGAGGAACTGCTTGACGGCCCGTACGGCGGCGGTGAGCTCGGCGGGCGCGTACAGCCAGCCGATCTTCCAACCCGTGACGGAGAATGTCTTGCCCGCCGAAGAGATCGTGATGGTCCGCTCGGCCATCCCGGGCAGGGTCGCGATCGGGATGTGCGAGACTCCGTCAAAGGTCTGGTGCTCATAGACCTCGTCGGTGACCACGATCGCGTCGTGGGCCTGGGCCAGCCCGGCGATGAGGTCGAGCTCGTCGCGGCCGAACACCTTGCCGGTCGGGTTGTGCGGCGAGTTGAGCAGCACGATGCGGGTTCGATCGGTGAAGGCCGCCCGCAGCTCGTCCGGATCGAACGTGAACGCCGGTGCCCGCAGCGGCACTGTCCGCCGGGTCGCGCCGGCGAGCGCGATGCAGGCGGCGTATGAGTCGTAATACGGCTCGAACGTCACGACCTCGTCACCCTGCTCGGCCAGGGCGAGCATGCTCGCCGCGATGGCTTCGGTCGCGCCGGCGGTGACGAGCACCTCGGCATCGGGGTCCGGATCGAGGTCGTAGAACCTGCGCTGGTGCGCGGCGATGGCGCGCCGCAATTTGGGGACGCCGATGCCCGGCGGGTACTGGTTGGCCCCGCTGCGGATCGCCGTCACGGCGTCTTCGAGCAGGGACGCCGGCCCGTCGGTGTCCGGGAATCCCTGGCCGAGATTGATGGCACCGGTGCGGTTGGCGAGCGCCGACATCTCGGCGAAGATCGTTGACGTGAACGGGTGCATCCGCTCGACGAGGTACGGCATGCGGCTCACCTTACGACCAGCGGCTTCCGCAGTACTGGCACCATCGTCGAGTGCACGATGAGCAGTCGCGGGAAGTGCCACTCGCCGGCGGCAACGTGGGTGGCGCGGTCCGCATCGGCGAAACGGTACGGCGACCTGCTGGATATTGGACGGGCGCCGTCCACGACCTCCTTGACTATCTCGGCCGGGCGGGCCTGGACGGCATCCCGGAGCCGCTCGGTGTGGACGGCAACGGCCGGGAGGTACTCAGTTACCTGCCCGGCCGCTCGGTTGACGTCGACACCGAGACGGTCAGCGACGCGCTGCTCGTCGACGCTGCGCGGTGGCTGCGCCGGTTCCACGATGCCGTCCAGAGCTACCGGCCCGCCGGGCCGGTGCGTTGGCGGAACGGCACCCATTCACTGCGGGACGATCAGATCGTCTGCCATCACGATCCGGGTGCCTACAACTGGATCGTCGCCGGCGATCGCCTGGTGGGAGTGATCGACTGGGACATGGCCGGTCCAGGTCGCCCGCTCGATGACCTCGCCTTCATGGCATGGACCGCGGTGCCGCTGTTTCGGCCGCGTCCGGCAGCCGGTGTGGCCCGCCGGCTACGGCTCATGGCGGAGGTCTACGGCGGGATCGAGCCGGTCGCTCTGCTCGGTCACGTCGAGACCCGCATGGCCAGCGCCACCGACCGCATCGAGGCCGGCCAGCGGCGTGGCGATCCCGGCATGCTCAATCTGGCGTCCGTGGGAGAACCCGCCCGCACTCGAGCGTCGATCGCCGACCTGCGGGGCCGCAGGCCGGCGATCAAAGCCGCGCTCTACTCGGTGTAACAGCGCTGTCCAGAAACCGACTTGACTAGCGCAGCCCGGCGAAGAACTGCCGGATATCGCTGACGAGCAGCTCCGGCGCGTCGTGCGCTGCGTAGTGCCCGCCGCGGTCGTAGGTGTTCCAGGCCGCGATGTTCTTGTGGTCGCGATCGGCGAACCGGCGTATCGACTGGAAGTCGCCACCGAACTGCGCCAGGCCGATCGGCACCGCCGTCGGCTCGGTCGGCTGATCGCCGGCGTGCGCGTCTTCGTAGTAGAAGCGCATCGACGATGCCGACGTCCCGGTCAGCCAGTAGATCATCACATTGGTGAGGACGAAGTCGTCGTCCATCCCGGCGAGCAACTGGCCGTTCCAGGCCAGCAGACCGACCGGCGAGTCGGCCAGGGCGTGCGCCAGCGTCTGCGGTTGCTGAGACTGCAACTGGTTGAACGCGCCCATCTTCTCCCAGAACCAGTTCAGGTGCTCGAGGGCCGCCTGCTCGTCCGCGCTCAGGCCCTCGAACTCCGCCGGGTCGCCGGATGGGAACGAGAAGATCTGGGTGACGTGGACGCCGGTCACGTGATCGTCATCCACCCGGCCGACCTCGGGAGAGATCATCGAGCCGCCGTCGTTTCCGACCGCCCCGTAGCGCTCGTAGCCGAGCCGGGCCATCAACGTCGCCCACGCCTGCGCGACGCGGTAGCGATTCCAGCCTCGCTCGGTTGTCGGCCCGGAGAAGCCGAAACCCGGTATGGACGGGATGACCAGGTCAAAGGCCATCGACGGGTCGCCGCCGTGAGCCCGCGGATTTGTCAGCGGCTCGATCACGTCGAGGTACTCGACGATCGAACCAGGCCAGCCGTGGGTCACGATCAGCGGAAAGGCATCCGGCTCCGGCGACTTCACGTGCAGGAAGTGGACGTTCTGCCCGTCGATCGTGGTGGTGAACTGGGGGTACGAGTTGAGCCGGGCCTCCCAGGCCCGCCAGTCATAGCCGTCCTGCCAGTACTTGACGAGAGCCCGGACGCGCTCGACGGGGACGCCGTAGTCCGAGCCCGCGCCGGGAATCTCGTTGGCCCAGCGCACCCGGCTGAGCCGGTCGGCCAGGTCATCGAGTTCTGCCTGCGGGACCTCGATGCGGAAGGGACGGATGTCATTGCGTGTGTTCGTCATGACACTCACGGTATGAGCTCATTAGGTCGACCTCGTTCCTAATGACCCGGCACAATGGCAGCCATGTTGGAAACGTCGGCGAGGTTGCTGCGACTGCTGTCACTGCTGCAAACGCCACGCGACTGGACCGGCGGCGAACTCGCCGATCGGCTCGGCGTCAGTGCCCGCACCGTGCGACACGACATCGACCGGCTGCGCAGCCTGGGCTATCCGGTGAACGCGACTCGCGGGTCCGCAGGGGGATACCGGTTGGGCGCAGGCGCCAAGCTGCCACCGCTGTTGCTGGACGACGACGAAGCAGTGGCTGTCGCGGTCGGCCTGCGGTCGGCGGCGGGCGGCTCGATCGCCGGCATCGGCGAGTCGGCACTGCTCGCCCTTTCGAAGCTGGAGAACGTGCTGCCGTCGCGGCTGCGGCGCCGGGTGAACGCCCTGCACACGCACACCGTCACGGTTCTGCCGGATCGTTCCGGCCCCAGCGTGGATCCGGAGGTCCTCACCCTCATTGCCGGGCTGTGCCGGGACCACGAGCGGCTGCGGTTCGACTACCAGTCTCACCGCGGCTCGGCGAGCAGGCGCGATGTCGAGCCCTACACGCTGGCGAACTGGGGGCGCAGGTGGTACCTCGTGGCGTACGACCTCAGCCGCGGCGACTGGCGGACGTTCCGGGTCGACCGGATGACGCCGAAGATTCCAACCGGCCCGCGCTTCACGCCGCGGGAGCCGCCATTCGACGACGTGGCGGCCTACGTCTCAGGCAACGTCTCGGCGGCCGCGTGGCGGTACCGCGCCCGGGTGACCGTGCATGCCCCGGCAGAGGTCGTTGCGGAGCGGATCAACCCGGCGGTCGGGACGGTACAGCCCGTCGACGAAGCGTCGTGCGTCCTCAACACCGGAGCCGACACCGTAGAGACGCTGGCGATCTACTTGAGCCTGCTGGGCGTCGATTTCACCGTGACCGAGCCACCGGAGTTGGTGACCTACCTGAACGAGCTGGCCGGCCGCTACGCCCGCGCCACCCACCTTCCGCGCTGATCATGCAAAAGTGGGGCGCCACGCCGTAATGTCCGGCTTATGCCTTTAGCACGCGGACACGCGGCGTGTCGCCCCACTTTTGCATGATCAGCGACGTTGGGGTCAGTGGCCGTGGCCGTGGCCATGGCCGTGACCGGCCGCCTCGGACTCCTCGTCCTCCTCGGGCTTGTCGACGACGAGCACCTCGGTGGTCAGCAGCATGCTGGCGATCGAGGCTGCGTTCTGCAGCGCCGACCGGGTCACCTTGACCGGGTCGAGGACTCCGTCGGCCAGCAGGTCGCCGTACGTGTCGGTCGCGGCGTTGTAGCCCTCCGAACCGGACAGCTCTGCCACCTTCGACACCACGACGTACCCGTTGGCGCCGGCGTTGTCGGCGATCCAGCGCAGCGGCTCGGAAAGCGAGCGCCGGACCACGTCCACACCGGTCCGCTCGTCGCCCTCCGTGCCGAGGTCGCCGTCCAGCGCCGACGCCGCGTGGATGAGGGACGCGCCACCGCCGGCGACGATGCCCTCCTCGATAGCGGCGCGGGTCGCAGAGATGGCGTCCTCGATCCGGTGCTTGCGCTCCTTGAGCTCGACTTCGGTGGCCGCGCCCACCCGGATCACGCAGACTCCGCCGGCCAGCTTGGCCAGCCGCTCCTGGAGCTTCTCCCGGTCCCAGTCCGAGTCGGTCTGCTCGATCTCGCGCTTTATCTGCGCGACCCGGCCCTCGATGTCGGCTCCGGAACCGCCGCCGTCGACGATGGTCGAGTCGTCCTTGGTGATGACGATCCGGCGAGCCGTGCCGAGCACCTCGAGGCCGACCTGGTCGAGCTTGAGACCCACCTCGGGTGCCACGACCTGGGCGCCGGTAAGGATGGCCATGTCCTGCAGCATCGCCTTGCGGCGGTCTCCGAACCCAGGGGCCTTGACGGCCACGCTGGTGAACGTCCCGCGGATCTTGTTGACCACGAGCGCCGACAATGCTTCGCCCTCGACGTCCTCGGCAACCACGAACAGCGGCTTGCCGGTCTGCACGACCTTCTCCAGCAGCGGCAGGAACTCGGCGACCGTGGAGATCTTGCCCTGGTGCAGCAGGATGTAGGCGTCCTCGAGGACGGCCTCCATCCGCTCCGGGTCGGTGACCATATACGGGCTCAGGTAGCCCTTGTCGAACTGCATGCCCTCGGTGAACTCAAGCTCGGTTCCGAAGGTCTGCGACTCCTCTACGGTGATGACACCGTCCTTGCCGACCTTGTCGAAGGCTTCGGCGATCAGCTCACCTATCTGCCGGTCCTGAGCGGAGATCGCGGCGACCGAGGCGATGTCGGACTTCTCATCGACCGGCCGTGCGGTGTCGAGTAGGCGGCCGGTGACCGCCTCGACGGCCTTGTCGATCCCGCGCTTGACGGCCATCGGCGCGGCGCCCGCAGCGATCGCCCGGAGCCCACTGTGGACCATCGCCTGCGCCAGGACGGTCGCCGTGGTGGTTCCGTCACCGGCGATGTCGTTGGTCTTGGTGGCTACTTCCTTCGCGAGCTGAGCGCCGAGGTTCTCGTACGGATCCTCGAGCTCGATCTCGCGCGCGATGGTGACGCCGTCGTTGGTGATCGTGGGCGAGCCGAACTTCTTGTCGATCACGACGTTGCGGCCCTTCGGGCCGATCGTGACCTTGACGGTGTCCGCGAGGATGTCCACGCCGCGCTCCAGGCGGCGGCGTGCGCTCTCGTCGAACTCCAAGATCTTTGGCATTGGTTTCCCTTCAAAGGCCGAACGCCCCCGAAGGTCGCGTCGATGACACGACCAGCGGGGGCGTCCGTCAGCGGTTCACTTCTCGATGATGGCGAGGACGTCGCGCGCCGACAGAATGAGGTAATCCTCGTTGTCGAACCTGACCTCGGTGCCACCGTACTTCGAGTACAGCACCTTGTCGCCGACCTTGACGTCGAGCGGGATGCGCTTCTCGCCATCCTCGTCCCACCGTCCAGCACCGACAGCGAGGACCTCGCCCTCCTGCGGCTTCTCCTTGGCGGTGTCAGGGATCACGAGCCCGGACGCCGTGGTCTGTTCCGCGTCGAGCGGCTTGACCACGATCCGGTCCTCGAGCGGCTTGATGGAGACCGACACTTGCTGACCTCCCCTTTCGCGGGATGTCACGATGGTTTCGTTCTGACCTGGCCCGTGTTCGCACCGTCGTCGCGGGTGCCGGTGAGACCGTGGGCCGTTGGCACTCTCAACGTGAAAGTGCCAATCCGAAACCTAACGTGTCTTTAGCACTCGGTCAAGGTGAGTGCCAATGGCGGCCGCGAATCTGCTCGCGGCCCGGGCCTCGTGAGCGAGGAACAAGGAGGGCTCGGTGAGCTCGAGCTCCAGCAGTACCGGCCGGCCCTCCGCGTTCGGAATCAGATCGATCCGGGCGTACAGCACATCGCTCGTGAGCTCGGCGGGGACGGCGGCCAGTGCCGCCTCGGCCGTTTCGAGCTCTGCCCTGGACGGCTGCCGCGGTGCGATCTCCTCGGCCCGGAACAAGCCGTCGACGACCGTGTCCGGCCCGGTGAGCAGCGGCGCCTTGCGGATCGCGTGACTGAACCGGCCGGCAAGGTACAGCACGGCGGTCTCCCCCGAGGTGTCCACGGCGTCGAGGTACGGCTGGACCATCGCCGTCGCGCCACCGTCCAGCAGGTCTCGCGTGTGCTTGACCGCGAGCTCGCGCTGGCCGGGGTCAGAGAGGTCGAACCGCCCGGTCTCGCGAGAGCCGGCGCTGATGGCCGGCTTGATCACATACTCGCCGCCGCCGGGCAGGGCGATCTCGTTTCCAGGCTCGAGCCACACGGTGGGGACGACCGGGACGCCCGCCTGTGCCAGCTCGTGTAGGTAACGCTTGTCGGTGTTCCAGCGCAGGATGCCGGCCGGGTTGGCCAGCCGCGGCACAGAGCCGGCCCACGCGAGGTACTCGTCCCGGTGATCTATGTAATCCCAGGTCGACCGGACGACGACAAGGTCGTAGGCGTCCCAGTCGACCGCCGGATCGTCCCAGACGGCCGGCTCCGCACGGATTCCCTGCTCTGCGAGCGCTGGAATCACCAGCCGGTCGTCCTCGTCGAGCTGGGCGAATTCTCGGCAGGTCGCAAGGGCTACACGCGGTTCGCTCATAATGAGCGATTCTATCGAACGCTAATTACGTCACGCCTCCGTCGGCCCGGATCTTGAGACAATCCCCACCGTCGTACGCTGTGGATTGTCTCAAGATCGATTGGTGGTTCGGCGTGGATGTCGAGACGCTCGAGTGGCTGCGGACCCCGGACGGCCGCGAGCTCCTCGCCGAGGCGGTCGCCTCGTACGGCACGGAAGGCGACTTCACGCTCGGTACCCGCCTGCGGCGGAGCCACCCACCCGCCTTCGTCGCGGCGGCGCTGACCCAGGCCCGATTGCGCCTGCGGGCCAGGGCCAAGTTCGATCCGGACGACGCAGAACGCATGTTCTTCACCGTTGACGGGCTGGAACAGGCAACCCGCGCGAGCGTCAGCGCGTACCGCGCCGCCCGGTTCGCCGGCGTCGACGGCCCGGTGGCGGACCTGTGTTGCGGGATCGGAGGCGATCTCATCGCGCTCGCCCGCGGCGGCTCCGTCGGCACGGCTGCCCACCTCGCCGGAGTCGAACTCGACCCGCTGACCGCCGCGGTCGCCGGGGCCAATGCCGAGCAGCTCGGGCTGGCGGCCACGGTCGTCGAAGCGGACGCCACCACCCTCGATCGCACCCCGTTCTCGGCCGTGCTGTGCGACCCGTCCCGGCGAACCGCGCGCGGGAGGGTGTTCGACCCCGACTCGTATCGGCCGCCGTGGCCGTTCGTCGAGGAGTTGCTGCGGGAGTCAGCCTGCGTGAAGGTGGCGCCCGGCATCCCGCACGACAGGATTTCCGCACAAATCGAGGCGGAATGGATCTCCGAGCACGGCGAGGTGAAGGAGGCCGCCCTGTGGGCTGGGGCACTCGCGAACCCCGGTGTACGACGGCGGGCGACACTGCTACCGGCAGCGGTCACGGTCACGGACGCCGACGCACCCGACGATCCCGCCGTGGCACCGCCGGGACGATGGCTGATCGAGCCGGACGGGGCGGTGATCCGGGCTGGGCTCGTCACCGCGGTCGCCGCCGAGGCCGACGGCTGGTTGCTCGACCGGCAGATCGCCTACGTCTCTACCGACACCGCGCCGGAGACACGGCTCGGCAGAGCGTACGAGATCGTCGACCAGCTCCCATACGACACCAAGCGGCTGCGTTCCTATGTTCGTGACCGCGGCATCGGCACGCTGACCATCAAGAAGCGCGGCGTCGGCATCACGCCCGAAGCACTTCGCCGCGACCTGCGCCCCCGCGGGAGCAACGAGGCGACCCTGGTCGTCACTCGGACGCAGGGCCGGGCCACCGTGCTGGTGGTCGTCGCCCAACGCTGATTCAGCAGCCGTCGCGTTGCACGCCGGGGACGTCGACCGGCAGCCGCCCTTCCGCCGACACGGCACCGGTCAACACGTCGACCAGCGCCCGAAACGCGTCGGGAGTACGGCCGTAAAGCGCGATCTTGGCCGTCGTCGCCGAGCTGTCGGCGAGGGCGTACGGGGTGTCGAGCGAGACCACCACGTCGCCGGAACCAGGGTTTGGTGGCAGCGCCCCGAGCAACCGCACCACCTCACCCGAACCCACGGCCAACCCGGCGGCTTCGGCCGCCTCGACCAGCCTGGCCCGGTCCGTCGAAGTGCCGCCGGCCACCTGGATGGCGTCGCCGACGAGCCGGCCCTCGCAGGGGCCCTCGATCACGCTCATCCCTGCCAGCGAGGCCGCATACGACTCGTCCGAGTGCGAACCGATCACCTCGACATCCGGCGCCGAACCCGCCGCCGCCTGGTGGATCGCGAGCGCCACGATCCTCGTCGCCGCTTCCTCGAGCCGCCGCGGGTCGAGCCGTCCCGATTCGACGGCGCTCACGATTCCGTCGTGCGCAGCGGCCACGTCGGCGGGCATCAGCACCATGTCCACACCCGCCTCGAGAGACCGGACGGCGGCATCACCGGCGCCGTAGGACGCCGTAAGCCCGGCCATGTCCTGAGCGTCCGTGACGATCACGCCGTCGAAGCCGAGATCGTCACGCAGCAGGCTGACCACCGGCCGCGACACCGACGACGGCACACCGGGGTCGACGGCTGCGACGTTCAGGTGAGCGACCATCACCGCCGGCACGCCGCCATCGACCGCCGATCGGAACGGAACGAGATCGCGCTCGGCCAACTCCTCCAATGACGCGGACTGCACCGGCAGCTCGACGTGGCTGTCGGCGGGCACCGAGCCGTGACCGGGAAAGTGCTTGGCCACCGCCACGATGCCGGCGTCGGTGTATCCACGCACGGCCCCGCCGACGATCTGCGCGACCAGGTCGGGATCGGACGAGACAGAGCGGCTGCCGATGGTCGGATCGTCGGGTCCGCTCGTCACGTCGGCGTCAGGAGCGAACACCATCGTGAAGCCCATGGCCCGCAGCTCGAGCCCGCTCGCCCGCGCCACTCGCGCCGCCAAGTCGGCGTCGCGGGATGCTCCCAGCGTCATCAAGGACGGGAACTCGGTCGCCGGCTCGAGCACGCGGGCGACCCGGCCGCCCTCCTGGTCGACCGTGACTACAAGCGGGTAGGGCCGGTCGACGCCGCTTCGCAGATCGGCGATCATTTCGCGGACCTGGTCGGGTGATTCGACGTTCTCGCCCATCACGATCACGCCACCGAGGTGGTTTCTGTTGACCAGGTCCACGGGCGCCGCCCGGCCGTCATAGCGGGCGACGATGACCTGTCCGGCCAGCTCCTCCGTCGACATCGTGGCAACTATTGCCGCCGCCTCGTCGTACTCGGCCCGGGTCGGCCCCCACGGCAGCGACGGTGCGGGCGACGGCGTCGTGGACGGCGGTGGGGCCGGCCTCGGCATTGAGGTGCGAGTGGCGGTCACGGTGCTCTCCGGAACTGTCGGCTGGGTGTCGGTGTCACCACCAGGCGAGCACGCCGCCAGCGCCAGGCCGGCCGCGATGATCGAGGTTGGCGTGCGCATCCGGTTCAGTCTCTCGCGGCGGCGAGGCGTTGGAGCCGGCGCGTCCAGTGCTGTGGCCCGAGACCCGGCTCGGCGAGGCCGAGCATGACGGCGGCGTCGCCGAGACCGGTCGCACGGCGTGCCTGGTGGCGCAGCAGGCCGGCAACGAGCTCGCCAAGCGGGGTATCACCGGTGGTGATCGACACCGGATGGTCCGGGACGTCGGCGTACTCGGCTGCGACCGACCTGGCCGCCGGCGGATCCATCTCGTAGTTCGCCTCGCCTGGACGGGCGTACGAGGCGACGACGCGACCGACCGGCAGCCCGACGAGGGACGTCAGTGGACCGAGGCAAACGACGACGGTATCGGGCGTGATCAGCTCAGCCGCCGCGCCGACTCGACCGGAGGCCGGCGGCTCGTCCCGCGGCCCGAGCCCGGCCAGCCCGTCCGGTCCGTGGACGCTTCGGCCCGTGAACCGGAGGCCGTCCAGGCTTCGGACCGCGCCAACGGCCACCGGCACTCTCGCGTCCAGCAGATCGAGCATGTAATGCGTGTTCGCCAGCACGCGTTCCAGCGGGACGTTGCCGGCCGTGCACACGACACCGCGCAGGTCCAGGGCCGGGTGCCGAGCCGCGACCACCAGCGCCAGCGCGTCGTCCACGCCGGTGTCGACAACCGCGACGACGGCCAAGCTCACCCGGCGAGCACCTCGGTGACCGGCATGGACGAGTCCGCGGGCAAGTCCAGCGAGCTGGCTGGCCGGCCGCGGGCGACCAACTCGGCACCGAGCGCGGCGACCATCGCACCGTTGTCGGTGCACAGTTTGGGCCGAGGGACGCGAAGCGTGATTCCGGCCCCGGCGCACCGCTCGACGGCAAGCTCGCGCAGCCGTGAGTTGGCCGCCACTCCCCCTCCGATCAACAGCGTGTCGACGCCCTGCTCGCGGCACGCCAGCACCGCCTTCGAGGTCAGCACGTCGGCCACGGCTTCCTGGAACGAGGCCGCGACATCCGGCACCGGCACCGGTTCACCGTCCCGCTGCCTGGCCTCCACCCAGCGCGCCACGGCGGTCTTGAGGCCGGAGAACGAGAAGTCGTACCGGTGCCGCTCCATGTCACGCGCGCTGCTGAGCCCGCGCGGGAACGTGACGTACGCCCGGTCACCGTCAACGGCGCTGCCGTCGATGTACGGGCCACCGGGGAACGGCAACCCGAGCAGCCGGGCCACCTTGTCGAACGCCTCTCCCGCGGCATCGTCGATGGTCTGGCCCATCGGCCGCACGTCGGCCGTGAGGTCCTCGACGAGCAGCAACGACGAGTGGCCGCCGGATACCAGCAGGGCCATCGTCGGCTCGGGCAGCCGGCCGTGTTCGAGCTGGTCGACGGCGACGTGGGCGGCCAGATGGTTCACGCCGTACAGCGGGCGCCCGAGCCCGATGCTGAGCGCCTTGGCCGCCGACACGCCGACCATGAGCGCGCCGGCCAGGCCAGGCCCGCTGGTCACGGCCACGGCGTCGACGTCGGCGAGCTCTACCCCGGCCTCGGAGCAGGCACGCTCGATCGTCGGCACCATGGCCTCGAGATGCGCGCGGCTGGCCACCTCGGGAACGACACCGCCGAAGCGGGCGTGCTCGTCCACCGAACTCGCCACAGCATCGACGAGCAACTCGGTGCCGCGCACGAGCCCGACGCCGGTCTCGTCGCACGATGTCTCGATCCCCAGGATCAGTGGTGCGTCAGCCACAGCACCAATGATTCCTCACGCCCGCTGATTGCTCACGCCCGCCGCAGCCACCGGCGCAGGACCAGACCGTCGATGCGCCCGGCACCGAAATAGCCGCGGCGCCGGGCGATCCGTTCGAAGCCGTGGCGCTGGTACAGCGTGAGCGCCGGCCCGTTGTCGGCGCGAACCTCCAGCAACATCTCGGTGGCGCGCCGCCGGTGCGCCTCGTCGATCAGGGCGCCTAGCAGCAGCGCGCCCAGGCCGCGGCACTGGTGGGCAGGCGCGACCGCGATGGTCTGGATATCCGCGGTTCCGTCCACAACCCGCAGGCCGGCGTAGCCGGCCAGCTCACCCGACTCGTCCTCCGCGACCGTGTACCACCGGGTGTCCGGGACGCCGGCCAGCTCGGACCGGAACTCCTCGGCGCTCCACGGGGGATCGCCGGCGAACAGCTCGGCCTCGATCGGAAGGATCTGCTCGACGTCCGGCTCGAGCATCGGCCGCAGCCGATATTTCACCCGGACAACACCGGCTTACGTTCTCCCGGCGGGCGGGCGTCGGGCCGGCGCAGGTACATCGGCTCCGGCGGGACGACCTCGATCGCGCCGGCGACGTACGCGCCGGCGAGCGTCGCCGCGCTCGGGTACTCGGGCCCGATTCGGTTCGGGAAGAACTCTGCATAGAGCCGGCCGCCGGGCCCGGCCACCGGTAGCTCGGTGGCGACGATCGCCGGCCGGACCACGTCCGGACCGTCCGTCCTGCGGACCCGGCCGTCCGCACCGCCAGCCGAGTAGGCGGCCCAGTAGACCTCGCGGCGTCGGGCGTCGGTCACGACCACGAATCGCCCGTCCGTCTCGACGCCGGCCGCCACGACGTCCAGGCTGCACACGCCGTCGACCGGGATGCCGAGGGCCGCCCCCAGGGTCAGGCCGGTGACCAGGCCGATCCGCAGCCCGGTGAACGGCCCGGGTCCCACTCCGACGACGATTCGGGTCAGATCGCAACGATCGATGCCAGCCTCGGCCAGCGCGTCGACGATGCACGGAGCGACAAGCTCGGTGTGGCGTCGGGCGTCGACCCGGCATATCTCGGCTACGACGGCGTCGCCGTCATGAACGCCAACGGTGACCGCCGGAGTCGAGGTGTCCAGGGCGAGCAGCATGAGGATCAGGCTAACCAGGCGGGAGCATCGAACCCGCGCCAACGCTCGCCGACGGCGATGATCGTGACGATCCTGGTGTCGTCGTCCCCGTCGGCCGGAGCCGCCGGCTCGCGCTCGATCCTGACCTCGAGCCGGTCGTCGGACAGCCCTTCGACAAGACCCTCGCCCCACTCCACGACGGTGACCGCCTCGTCCAGGGTGGCTTCCAGGTCGAGCGTCTCCAGATCGTCCCAGTCGGTGAGCCGGTAGGCATCGACGTGCACCAGCGGCGGGCCACCGGACAGCGCCGGATGAACTCTGGCCAGCACGAACGTCGGCGAAGTGATCGGCCCGCGGACGTCGAGCCCCTGCCCGATCCCCTGCACGAGGGTCGTCTTGCCGGCCCCGAGCGCCCCTCGAAGCAACACGAGATCACCTGCCCGCAGCCGCACCGCCAGCCGCTCGCCCAGTTGCCGCATGTCTTCGGCGGTGCGGATCTCGACCGTCAGCCGACCGGACTCGATCAGTTCTGCCACGCCTACCGCGCCTTCCGCCGCCGCCACCAGCGAAGTCGATCGGTACGCGCCTGCTGGATCAACTTCTCCAGGTGACCTGTGACGACCTCGTGCCGCTCGAGCAGCACCATGTGACCGGCTTCGGGCACCTCGACGTACTCGGCACCGGGCAGCAGGTCGACCAGCTCCCTGCTGTGTTCCACGGGTGTCAGCCGGTCACCCTCGGCACCGATGACAAGGGTGGGCAGCACTGGCAATGCGGTAACGGCGTCGCGCTGGTCATTGGCGGCGAACAACGGCAGAAACTCGGCTACGACGTCGATCGGGGTCGCCGCGTTCATCTGGGCGGTGAATGCGACCAGCGTCGGAGACGACCGGCCGGCGAACGAGTAGCGGCGGGTGAGCACGTATCCGAGATCGCTGCCGGCTCGGCGGCCCCGCTCGATGAGATCCGGCTGCCGAGCCAGTGCCGCCACCAGCCCCGGGGCGAGTCGGTGCGCGAGCCGGCCGGCGGGGCCTGGCATGCCCAGCGTGGCATCGACGTTCTGAGGGCTGGTGGCGATCAGGCCGATACCCGCCACCCGGTCGGCGAACAGCTCCGGACGCGCCTTCGCCAGCGCCATCATCGTCATGGCACCCATGGAGTGCCCGACCAGGACCAGCCGTCCTCGCTTCGGCGCCGTCTCGTCGATCACCTGGGCGAGATCAGCGGCGAGCCGGGAAAACGACACCGAACCGTCGGGAGCACGTGACGAGCGGCCGTGAGAACGCTGGTCCCAGAACACCAGCCGGGCCAGTCCGCGAAGGTCACGCCGCTGGAAGTGCCACGAGTCCAGGTTGAGCGCGTAGCCATGAGTGAAAACGACGGTGAGGTCGGGACGGCCGTCCGGCTCGTCGACCTCGGCGTGCAACCGGACGCCGTCGTCGGTCTCCATGGTGTGCGGGGCACCGCGCAGTGTCCCGAGCGGCTCGTCGACGTAAGGATCGTCGCCGCGCAGCGAGCGGCCGACGGCGTACCGCTCCGCCGCGAACCCGACCGCCGCCCCGGCGGCGGCCACGCCCAGCGTCATGCCCACGTTGCCGGCCGCACGGCCGATCGACAGCAGCTTGCTCACAGCCCGGTCTCCGCCGTGCCGACGTAGGTTCGCGGCAGCCGGGGCCCGAACCGGGTGACGATCTCGTACGAGATCGTGCGACACGCGTCGGCCCAGTCCTGCGCCGTCGGCTCACCGGCGCTGCCGTCGCCGAACAGCACGACCTCGTCGCCGGCGCGGGCATCGGTGTCGCCGAGGTCGATCACGAACTGGTCCATGCAGACCCGGCCGGCGACCGTCCTGATTCGGCCGGCGGCCAGCACGGGTGCGCCCGGTGCGCCGTCACCGCCGGAGCCGTGCCTCGGCACACCATCGGCGTACCCGACAGGGACGAGCCCCAGTGTGGTCGGCCGGTCTGTCACGTAGCGGTGCCCGTACGACACCCCCTGCCCTGCGGGCACTCGCTTGACCAGCGCCAACCGGGCCCGCACCGACATCGCCGGCCGCAGTCCCACGTCGGCCGGCCTGAACTGCTCGGGAATGGGTGACAGGCCGTAACACGCCAGGCCGGGCCGGACCAGGTCGAAGTGCGTATCGGGCCGGGTCAAGATCGCCGGTGAGTTGGCTAGGTGACGTACCTCGGGCCGGATGCCGCGTGACTCCGCAAGGTGGACAGCGTCGCGGAAGGTCTCGAGCTGTGCCTCGATGGACGGGTGGCCGGGCGCGTCCGCGTTGGCGAAGTGCGACCAGAGACCGACCACGCTGATCACGCCGTCCGCCTCGGCCTTGGCGGCAGCGTCCACCAGCTCCGGCCAGTCGGCCACCGCCGAGCCACCTCGTCCAAGGCCGGTGTCGACCTTCAGGTGCACGCGGACGGCGCGGCCCGCCGCAGCGGCGGCTTCGGCGATCTCGGCGATCGCCCACTGGCTGGCGGCGGACACGTCGATGTCGTGCTCGATCGCCGCCGGCCACTGCTCGCCCGGGGCGGCCAGCCAGGCGAGGATCCGCCCGCCGACGCCCGACCTGCGCAGCATCACCGCTTCTTCGAGCACCGCCGTCCCGAGCCAGCCGGCTCCCCCGGCCTTGGCCGCGCGCGCCGCCGGCACCAGACCGTGGCCGTAGGCGTCGGCCTTGACGATGGCCATTACGGCGGCGCCGCTCGCCCGAGTACGCAACTGCGCGACGTTGTCGCGGATCGCGGTCAGGTCGACCCGCACTTCGGCATGCGGGACGGGGGTCTCGCTCATGTGCTCGATTGTGCCAGCCCGCCGTCCACCACCCTCGTGGTCATGCGCGCAGGTGGCTCGCTGGGAACGCGTGCGGGAGTGCGTCGAGGACGTCGGTGGCGCTCGGATATGCCGATGTTCGGGCCGCCAGCCGTCCGGCCAGCCCGTGCACGTAGGCCGCGACGCTGCCGGCATCGAACGGGTCGAGCCCGCCGGCCAGCAATGATCCGGCCAGGCCGGACAGCACATCACCGGACCCGGCTGTCGCCAGGGCGGGCGTCCCGGTGGGGTTGGCCCGCACCCGGCCGTCGGGCGCCACCGCCAGCGTCGTCGATCCCTTGAGCAGGACGGTCGCATTCCAACGGCGCGCCGCCGCGTTGGCGAAGTGCAGCCGGCGGGCCTCGACATCTTCCCGCGGCACCTCGAGCATGCTCGCCAACTCCCCTGCGTGCGGGGTCAGCAGGGCGGGAGTATCGAAGGGCGCGGGCACGTGGCGCAGACCGTCGGCGTCCACGATCACTGGCACGCCCTCGGCCAGTGCCTTGGCAACCTCCGAGCGCTGCGAGTCCCCCAGGCCGGGGCCGATCACCCAGGCCTGCACGCGCCCGGACGCAGCGACCACCTCAGGCCAGCGGGCCCGGACCGCATCGGCCGCCCCGCCCGGGTACCGGACCATTCCGGCACCGGCGCGGACGGCGCCGCCCACCGACAGCACCGCGGCCCCGGTGTACTCGCGTGAGCCGGCCAGCACACCCACGACGCCGCGCCGGTACTTGTCGGTGTCGCGAGCCGGGACCGGCAACAGGCCCGCTACGTCACCGTCCTCCAGCACCTGAACCGTCGGTCGCGGCAGGAAGGGAGCCAGGCCGATGTCGACATCGACGATCCGGCCCGCGGCCGCGGCTGCCGGGTCGACGACGAGCCCGATCTTGCGAGCGCCGAACGTCACCGTCAGGTCGGCACGGACGTGCCGGCCTGGCGTCTCACCGGTGTCCGGCTCGATTCCGCTGGGCAGGTCGACGGCCACTACCAGCCCGCCACGGTCCTCGGTGATCTCGGCAAGTCGGGCCGCGTCGTCCTGCAGGCCGCCACGGCCGCCGATGCCGAGCATCCCGTCAACAACGATGTCGGCGCGTGCGATGGACCGAACCGGACGGTTGCTGACCCGCCCTCCGGCCGCCCGGAGTGCCGCCAGACCGCCCGGGTGGGCCCTGTCCGCTCGCAGCAGGACAGCATCTACCCGCGCACCCCGCCGAGCCAGCCGCGCGCCGGCATACAGCGCGTCGCCGCCGTTGTCTCCCGCACCGACGAGTAAGGCGACGTTCGCACCGTAGGGCCCGCCCAGCACCCGAGCGCACTGGGCGGCCAGTGCAGCAGCCGCACGCTGCATCAGGGCGCCCTCGGGCAGCCGGGCCATGAGTTCACTCTCGGCGAGCCGGACATGACGGACGCTGAAGACTCCGATCATTGAGTGCTCCCAGGCCACTGAGCCGGCGCGGCGGCAGAATCCGTCCCGGCGCTCTCCAGGATGACCACTGCCGATGCGATGCCTGCGTCGTGCGAGATCGACAGGTGGATGGTTTCGACGTCCAGCTCCGCGCAGCGCTTGGCCACCGTGCCGGACACCTGCAGCCAGGGACGCCCGTTGTCGGCGCTGACGACCTCGGCGTCGTGCCAATGCAGGCCACCTGGCGCTCCAAGGGCCTTGGCGAGCGCTTCCTTGGCGGCGAACCGCGCGGCTTGTGAAGCGACGGTTCGCTGCCGCTCTGCAATGGTGAACAACCGCTCGGCCAGGCCCGGCGTACGTTCGAGCGTCTCGGCGAACCGAGCGACGCCGACGACATCGATGCCTACGCCCACGATCACGGGGCTAGCTTCGCATACACGGTGACGGCGGTGGCCTCGCTTGCCTGCGGGGCCGGGCGAGGTCCGAGCGCGCGGCTGTGCACTTGCCTGCACGAAGGCAACGCTTGGAAGCGATCGTGCATTTGTGGATCCGGTTCGCTCGACGTGGGTTCTCAACAGGCGCCGCCTCTGGAGAGTGCCATGCCGCCAGCAGCCGAACTCGCGCACGTACCGGTACGCTCGCTCGGCACTCGGTTGATCTCGATCGGCCGATCTTGGTCGTCGGTGGTTGTCGGTGGGGTTCGATAGTGTGTTCGACATGAACATGCAGGCCAGTGCGCCAGTGGGGTCGCCAGTGGGGTCGCCGGTGATGGACGCGTTGGCGGCCGCCGAGGCGGCGGTGGCCGGGGTGCAGGACGGGCCGGTGTACGGGCTGGTCGACGCCGATGTGGAGGCCGCGATCGAGCAGACCCAGGTGCTGTGCGGGCGGGTGTTCGATGCCACCCTGGCCCTGGTGCGGGAGGCCGACGAGCGGGATCTGGGCCGCCGGCTCGGCGCGGCCTCGACCGCGGCGTGGCTGGCCGGG
>DASUUU010000017.1:0-29627 GCA_036373915.1 Jiangellaceae bacterium
GGCAACGCGGTCTTCGACGGCGGCGAAGGGGACGAGTACGGCGACTTCTTCGGCCTGGACGACCTGTTCACCGAGCACCCGGACGTGCGCCAGGGAATGATCGACATCTACTCGTTCTGGGCCGGCTTCGGCATCGACGGGTTCCGGATCGACACGTTCAAGCACGTCAACATGGAGTTCTGGCAGGAGTTCCTGCCGCCCGTGTTGCAGGCGGCGCACGACGCCGGCAAGGACGAGTTCTTCATGTTCGGCGAGGTCTTCGACGCCAACCCCGAGGCGATGTCGCGATTCACCGCCCCGCCACCCCACGGCGCCGGCGTCCAGGCCACCGCCGACTTCGGCTTCCAGGCCCGGGCGGCCGGGTTCGCCACCGGGCGGCCGACCACCGAGCTGCGCGACTTCTTCGCGCTCGACGACTACTACGTGCGCCCGTCCGGCAACGCCTACTCGCTGCCGACCTTCCTCGGCAACCACGACATGGGCCGGATCGGCATGTTCGTCCGCAACTCGGGCGCGACGGGTGACGAGGCGCTCGACCGCGACCTGCTCGCTCACTCGCTGATGTACCTGACCCGCGGCCAGCCGGTCATCTACTACGGCGACGAGCAGGGCTTCACCGGCGACGGCGGCGACAAGGACGCCCGCGAGGACATGTTCCCCAGCAAGACCGACTCGTACAACGACAACGTCCTCATCGGCACCGACGCCACCACCGCGGACGCCAACTTCGATCAGGACCACCCGATCTACCGGCACCTCGCCGACCTGTCCGAACTCCGTGACGAGCACCCCGCGCTGGCCGACGGCGCGCAGATCCACCGGTACGCGAGCAGCCGAGCCGGCGTCTACGCGTTCAGCCGGATCGACGCCGAAGACCAGGTCGAGTACATCGTCACGGTCAACAACAGCGGCCAGCCGCAGGAGGCGACCTTCGCCACGTTCAATCCGTCCACCACGTTCCAGGGCGTCTGGCCATCGGGTACCGAGAACCTGCGTAGCACCAAGGAGGGGCGCGTCACGGTCACGGTCCCGCCGCTATCCGCACAGGTGTGGAAGGCGCCGGCGAAGCTGAAGCAGGCCAAGAACGCGCCTGCGCTGTTCTTCCGCACCCCCGGACCCGGCGGCACGGTCGGCGGCCGCGCCGAGGTGGGCGTCTCCGTCCCGGACGGCGGGTTCAACCAGGTGACGCTGGCTTGGCGGCCGGTGGGCACCGAGGACTGGACGGTGCTCGGCACCGACGACAACGCGCCGTACCGCGTCTTCCACGACGTGTCCGGCTTCGATCACGGCACGATGCTGGAGTACCGCGCGATCCTGAAGGACCACTCGGGCAACCTGTCCGTGGCGGGCACCTACGCCTTCGTCGGCGACCCCGCGCCGTCCGACCCGGGCGAGGACCCAGGCGGTCCGGTCACCCAGCCCGACGCGGTGTCGATTCCCGGCAGCCTGAACACCGAGATGGGCTGCCCCGGCGACTGGCAGCCGGAGTGCGACGAAGCACAGCTGACGCTTGACCCGAAGGACGAGGTCTGGAAGGGGACGTACGCGCTGCCTGCGGGCGACTGGGAGTACAAGGTCGCGATCGACAGGTCGTGGACGGAGAACTACGGCCTTCGCGCCGTGCGAGACGGCGCGAACATCCCGCTGGCCCTGCCCGACGCCACGAACGTCACCTTCTACTACGACCACGCGACCCACTGGGTGACGAGCGACGCCCAGGACCCGATCGTCACCGCGCCCGGCTCGTTCCAGAGTGAGCTGGGCTGCCCCGGCGACTGGGATCCGTCCTGCATGCGCTCCTGGCTCAAGGACATCGACGGCGACGGCATCTACACGTTCTCGACGTCGGCGATCCCGGCCGGCAGCTACGAGGTCAAGGTGACGCACGGCCTCTCCTGGGACGAGAACTACGGCGCGGGGGGCGTCCCGAACGGGGCGAACATCGGCTTCGTCGTCCCGGCCGGTGCGCGGACGACGTTCACGTACGACATCGAGACCAACGTCCTGACCATCACCACGGGTGCGGCGGCGGCCCCGCCGGACCTGTCCCAGGCCCGGGCGCACTGGCTGGAGCGCGACCTGATCGCCTGGGACCTGCCGGCAGACGCAGAGCACTGGACGTTCCGGCTGCACTATGCCGCTGATGGCGGGCTGGGGGTCGACGCCGAGGCCGTCACCGGCGGGGATTCGGTTCCGCTGACCCTCGACGCCGCCGGGCTACCGGCGCACGTCCAGGACGAGTACCCGCACCTGGCGTCCTACGAGGCGCTCAGGCTGGACAAGAAGCACGCGAAGGACGTCGAAGACATCCTGACCGGTCAGGTCGCAGTCGCGGCGTACGACGACCTGGGCCGACTGGCCGACGCGACGTCAGTACAGATCCCAGGCGTGCTCGACGACGTCTACGCGGGCGCGCTGGACGCCGAGCTGGGCGTCTCCTGGCAGGGCAACTCCCCATGGCTGGCGCTATGGGCGCCGACGGCGAAGGACGTCACGCTGCTGCTCGGCGACGAGCGCGTCGCGATGCAGCGAGACATGCACGGCGTCTGGCGAGCCAAGGGATCGCCGTCCTGGAACGGTGCGAGTTACCTGTACGAGGTGCAGGTCTACGTACCCGAGACCGGGCAGGTCGAGACCAACCTGGTCACCGACCCGTACAGCCTGGCGCTGACCACCGACTCGCAGCGCTCGGTGGTCGTCGACCTGGCCGACCCGGCCCTGACGCCGGCCGGCTGGGACGCCCTGGCCAAACCGGAGCTCGCCCAGCCGGATGACTCGACGATCTACGAGCTGCACGTCCGTGACTTCTCGATCACCGACTCCACGGTGCCCGAAGCCGAGCGGGGGACGTACCTGGCGTTCACCGAGGACGGCAGCGAGGGCGTGCGCCACCTGCGTGAGCTTGCCGACGCCGGAATGAACACGCTGCACCTGCTGCCGGTCTTCGACATCGCCACCATCCCGGAGCGGCGCGCGGACCAGGTGGAACCGCCGTGCGATCTGCCGGCGCTGACCGCGGCCAACCCGGCCGGCACCGAACAGCAGGCGTGCATCGACCCGATCCGCGACCAGGACGGGTTCAACTGGGGCTACGACCCGTGGCACTACACCGTGCCGGAGGGTTCGTACGCCACCGACCCGGAAGGCGCGACCCGCACCCGGGAGTTCCGCGAGATGGTCGCGGCGATCAACGACGCCGGCCTGCGCGTGGTGATGGACGTCGTCTACAACCACACCACGGCGCACGGCCAGCACGATAAGTCGGTACTCGACAGGATCGTGCCCGGCTACTACCACCGGCTCTCGCCGACGGGGACGGTCGAGACGTCCACGTGCTGCTCCAACACCGCGACCGAGCACGCCATGATGGAGAAGCTGACCATCGACTCGGTCGTCACCTGGGCACGCGACTACAAGGTCGACGGGTTCCGGTTCGACCTGATGGGCCACCACAGCCGCGACACCATGGAGAAGGTACGGGCCGAGCTGGACGCCCTGACGGTCGAGGACGATGGGGTCGATGGCGAGTCGATCTACGTGTACGGCGAAGGCTGGAACTTCGGCGAGGTCGCGAACAACGCGCGGTTCCAGCAGGCGTCCCAACTGGAACTGTTCGGGGCAGGGATCGGGACGTTCAGCGACCGGCTGCGCGACGCCGTCCGCGGCGGCGGCCCGTTCGACGACGACCCGCGGATCCAGGGCTTCGCGTCCGGGCTGTTCTCCGAGCCCAACGACTCGCCGGCGAACGGGTCGGAGGATGCCCAGCGCGACCGGCTGCTGCTCTACCACGACCAGATCAAGGTCGGGCTGGCCGGCAACCTGCGCGACTACACGTTCGTCGACCGCACCGGCGCGACCGTCACCGGAGCGGACGTGGACTACAACGGCTCGCCGGCGGGCTACGCGGCCGATCCGGAGGAGACCATCACGTACGTCGACGCGCATGACAACGAGACGCTTTTCGACGCGTTGACCTACAAGCTGCCGACCGACCTGCCGATGGCAGACCGGGTGCGGATGAACACGCTGGCCCTCGCCACGACCGCGCTCGCGCAAGGCCCGTCGTTCTGGCACGCGGGCGCGGACCTGCTGCGCTCGAAGTCGCTGGACAGGAACTCGTACAACTCCGGCGACTGGTTCAACCGGGTCGACTGGACCTACCAGGACAGCACCTTCGGGTCCGGGCTGCCACTCGCAGCGGACAATGAGTCCAAGTGGCCGTTCATGGAGCCGCTGCTCGCCGACCCCGCGCTGAAACCGGCGCCCGACGACATCGAAGCGGCGCACGAGCGCGCGCTCGACCTGCTGCGGCTGCGGTTCTCCTCGCCGCTGTTCCGGCTCGGCACGGCCGACCTGGTGCAGGAGCGGGTGAGCTTCCCGTACGGCGGGCCCGACCAGGCGCCAGGCGTGATCGTGATGGAGATCGACGACCGCTCCGGCACCGACCTTGACCCGGATCGCGAGCGGCTCGTCGTGGTGTTCAATGCCACGCCGGACTCGCAGACGGTCGAGGTCGAGGCCGCCGCCACGCTTGAACTGCATCCGGTGCAGGCGAACGGCGCGGACGAGGTGGTCAAGCAGACCTCGGTGGACGCCGAATCGGTGACGGTCCCCGCGCGAACAGTGGTGGTGC
This sequence comes from Jiangellaceae bacterium, assembly GCA_036373915.1. GTDB lineage: Bacteria > Actinomycetota > Actinomycetes > Jiangellales > Jiangellaceae > JASLBX01. The sequence continues at coordinate 4,634 of DASUUU010000017.1, forward strand.
TCGAACAACCCTGACGCTCCCCTCTCCGCCCTCCACCCCGGGCGCTCCACCCCGGGCGCTCCACCCCGGGCGCTCCACCCCGCGCGCTCCACCCCGCCGATCATGCAAATGTGGGGTGACACGCCGAATTGTCCGGATTAGCGCTGGTTGCTGCACCTGGCACTCGGCGTGTCGGCGTCCCCGGATTTGCATGATCAGCGCGGGGGCCGGGCGTGCGGATGGGGGGTGCCGATGGCGGGGGTGTTTCTGAATCGTTACGCGATTGGTTCGGTGCCGGCCGCGATGTGACTGGACGGAACAGCTTGTCCACTCTAACGTTGCGGGCCACAACAAATTCGGCTGACCTGGGACGCAGCCGGATTGACACCAATCGACGAAAGGGAACATCGCCATGCGACGAACGCACCTCGCGATACTCGCGGCCGTTGCGGCCGGGAGTCTCGTGCTGACCGGCTGCGGGAGCGACGACGACGACACGAACGGCGGCGGCACGACGGACGAGGGGTCCGGGGAGACTCCGACGGTGGGTGTGATCCTGCCGGATTCGGCGTCGTCGGCTCGGTGGGAGACTGCGGACCGGCGTTTCCTGGAGGAGGCGTTCGAGGCTGCGGGTGTCGATTACGACATCCAGAACGCCGAGGGGGATACGGCGAAGTTCCAGACCATCGCCGACGGCATGATCAACGCAGGGGTCGCCGCGCTGCTGATCGTCAATCTTGACTCCGAGACCGGCGGTGCGGTGATCGGGCGGGCCAGTTCGGCCGGCATCCCGACGATCGACTACGACCGGCTGACCCTTGGTGGTGGCGCGGAGTACTACGTCTCGTTCGACAACGTCGCCGTCGGTACGGCGATCGGTGAGGGTCTGGTGACCTGCCTCCAGGACGACGGTGTCACCGAGGGTGACGTGGTGTTCCTCAACGGCTCGCCGACGGACAACAACGCCACGTTGTTCAAGCAGGGGTACGAGGCGGCGATTACCTCGGCCGGTTACGGCGTCGCGGACGACCAGGCGGTGCCGGACTGGGACAACACCCAGGCGGGCACCATCTTCGAGCAGATCTTCACCAGCACGGGCGGGGACTTCGTCGGCGTGGCCGCGGCGAACGACGGGCTCGGCGGTGCAGTGATCTCGGTGCTGGACCGTAACGGGCTCGCCGGCGAGGTTCCGGTCACCGGCCAGGACGCGACCGACGAGGGCCTGCAGCGGGTGCTGCTGGGCACGCAGTGCATGACCGTCTACAAGGCGATCAAGAAGGAGGCGGACGCGGCCGCCGAGCTGGCGATCCTGCTCGCCAACGGCGACACTGCCGGAGCCGACGCGCTCGCAACCGGTTCGGTCGACGACACCGAAAGCGGCGAGCAGGTCAAGTCGGTGCTGCTCGAGCCGCAGCCGATCTTCGCCGACACGGTCAAGGACGTGGTTGCCGACGGCTACACCACGGCCGAGAATCTGTGCACCACCGACGAACTACAGGCCGCCTGCACGGAGTACGGCGTCGAGTAGCTCAGCAGGCGTGGGGCCCGGGTGGCTTCCCGGGCCCCACGCCGCCACCTGACAGCGAGAGGAACCCATGACCGATTCGAGCTCGCCGCTGCTGCGGTTGCGCGGTATCAACAAGAGCTTCGGTGCGGTGCACGTGCTCAAGGACGTCGATCTGGATGTCTATGCCGGAGAGGTGACCGCTCTTGTCGGCGACAACGGGGCCGGTAAGTCCACGCTGATCAAGGGCATCGCCGGCAGTCATACCTTCGATTCAGGTTCGTACGTGTTCGAAGGTCGTGAGGTGCATGTGCACCATCCGAGGGACGCCAACGCGTTGGGTATCGAGGTGGTGTATCAGGATCTGGCGTTGTGCGACAACCTGGATGTGGTCCACAACATGTTCCTCGGCCGTGAACTCGCCGGCGGCATCGTGTTGGACGAGACGACGATGGAGCAGCGGGCGAACGAAACGCTGCGCGGGTTGTCGGTGCGCACACTGGCCTCGGTGCGGATGCAGGTGGCGAGCCTGTCCGGCGGGCAGCGGCAGACCGTGGCCATCGCCCGTGCGGTGCTATGGAACAGCAAGCTGGTCATCCTGGACGAGCCGACGGCCGCGCTCGGGGTCGCCCAGACCGAGCAGGTGCTCGCGTTGGTGCGCCGGCTGGCCGAGGCCGGGCTCGCGGTGATCTTCATCTCGCACAACATGACCGACGTGTTCGAGGTCGCCGATCGTATCGCCACCCTGTATCTGGGCCGGATGGCCGCGCAGGTGCGGGCGGACGAGGTGAGTCACACCCAGGTGGTCGAGCTGATCACCGCCGGTCGCAGCGGTGAGCTGGGTCTGGCGCCGAACAAGGAGACCGTGGCATGAGCGTGCTCACCGAGGAGATCGTCGAGGAGCAGCAGAGCTCACTGCGCGGCGCGCTCACCGGCTACCTGGCGCGGGTGCGCGGCGGCGACATCGGCGGCCTGCCCGCGGTGCTCGGGCTACTCGCGCTCGTGGTGTTCTTCACCGTGATGCGGCCGGACACGTTCGCCACCGCGTTCAACTTCGCCAACCTGCTCAACCAGAGCGCCTCGATCATCTTCATCGCGATGGGTCTGGTGTTCGTGCTGCTGCTCGGCCAGATCGACCTGTCCGCCGGGTTCGCCGCGGGCACCTCGGCGGCCGTGATGGCGGTCATGCTCACCCAGCAGGGCCGGCCCTGGCCGATCGCCGTCGTGGTCTGCCTGGCCACCGGCGCGGTGATCGGGCTGACCATAGGTGGGCTTGTCGCCCGGCTCGGTGTGCCGTCCTTCGTCGTCACGCTGGCCTACTTCCTGGGGCTGCAAGGGGTCATGCTGTATGTGATCGGCGAGGGCGGGACCATCCCGGTCCGCGACTCCACCATCCTGAAGATCATGAACAGCAACCTGGCACCCGCGCTGGGCTGGCTCCTGGTCGCGATCGTCATCGCGGGTTATGCCTGGGTGACGTTGAGCTCAGCGCGTAACCGGCGCCGGGCGGGCCTGCCGGTCCAGCCGGTGGCGGCGCAGTTGTTCAAGATCGGTGCGCTGGCCGTGCTGGTCATCGTGGCGACCTTGCTGCTCAACCAGGAACGCAGCCGCAATCCCGAGATCACCTCGCTCAAGGGCTTGCCGATCATCGTGCCGATCGCGGTCGTGTTCCTCGTCGCCTTGACCTTCGTGCTGAACCGCACCGCGTTCGGGCGGCACATCTACGCGATCGGCGGCAACGAGGAGGCGGCCCGCCGCGCCGGTATCAGCATCGACCGAGTGAAGATCACCTGCTTCGTGATCTGCTCCACGATGGCCGCCATCGCCGGTATCCTGTTCGCATCCCGCGACCAATCCGTATCACCGACCACCGGCGGCTCGACCACCCTGCTGCTCGCCGTCGGAGCCGCCGTCATCGGGGGAACATCCCTGTTCGGCGGCAAGGGACGGATCCGCGACGCGGTCCTCGGCGGGCTCGTCGTGGCAGTGATCGCGAACGGGCTCCCATTGATCACCTCCCGCTCCGCCGTGCAGTTCATCGTCACCGCACTCGTGCTGCTGTTCGCAGCCGCAGTCGACGCGCTGTCACGCAGGAGGGCCGCCGCCACCGGGCACGTGTAAGCACATGACCGGAGTCCGGACGGAGGAAGTCAGGAAGAGCAACCTGTCGGCGGTGCTGACCAGCCTGCATACGCAGGGCCGGCTGTCGCGAGCCGAGCTCACTACACAGCTGGGGTTGAACCGCAGCACGATCGCAGCCCTGGTCGGCGATCTGGTCGCGCACGGCCTGGCCCACGAAGTGGGTGCGCGGGCGGCCCGCGGTGGTGCGGGCCGCCCGTCCCACGTGGTCGAACCGGCCTCGGAGCGGGTGTGTGTGTTCGCGACCGATCTGGGCGCCGGGCACCTGACGGTCGCGCGGGTGGGCCTTGGTGGTCGAGTGCTCGATCGCCGGTCAGGGCGGCGGAGCCTGGCCGGCGGCGTCGAGGACGTGACCGGGGAGGTGGCGGAGCTTTGTGCCGGCATGCACGACGCCGCCGGGCCGGAGGTGCGGATCCTGGGCATCGGGGCGGCGGTTCCTGGTGTGGTCCGCCAGTCCGACGGGCTGATCCGCTCGGCACCCAACCTCGGCTGGATGGAGGTACCTTTCGGTCGGCTGCTGGGAGAGGCGACCGGGATGTCCGTTGAGGTGGGCAACGATGCGGACGCCGGCGTGCTCGCCGAGCACATGCGTGGAGCGGCCACCGGCTACCGCGACGCGATCTACCTGTCCGGCGAGGTCGGCGTGGGAGGTGGCGTCCTTGTCGACGGGCGTCCGCTCTCCGGTCTGGGCGGGTACGCCGGTGAGGTCGGTCACCTGCCGCTCGGCGATCGCAGCGTCCGGTGCCGGTGCGGCTCGTACGGCTGTTGGGAGACCGAGGTCGGCGAGAACGCGCTGCTCGTGGCCGCCGGCCGGCCGCCGGGAGGGGGTTTGGAGGCGGTGCGCGACGTGGTGCGCTCGGCCGGGTCGGGCGACCCGGTTGCTGAGGCCGCGGTCCACAAGATCGCGCATTGGCTGGGCGTCGGAGCAGGTGCGCTGGTCAACGTGTTCAACCCCGCGATAATCGTGTTCGGCGGCGCGCTAGCCGAGGTGTTCCGTGGGGCGGCGCCTGTCGTACGAGCCGGGCTGGACTCCACCGCCATGGCTCCGGCCGCCGCGCAGGTGCGGCTGGCTCCACAAGCCCTAGGAGACGACTCGGTACTGCTCGGGGCGGCCGAACTTGCCTTCCGCCGGGTGCTGGCCGATCCGCTGGGTGTGGCCGGCCCGGAGTGATCACGAGTTCTCACGTAGCGGAATGGTGTATCCCCCATTGGGGCCACACGGCAGAATGACGCCGTGGGCAAGGGAGTACACGTACAGGAGCTGCCGGGCATCGGCAAGCGGTACGACATCGATCTGGGCACGCCGGACCAGCGCATCTCGGTCGTGGTGCGCGCCGGCGGAATTCGCGACCTCTATGTCTTCGCCTCGAACTCGGCCGACCCGACGGCGGTAATCGAGCTGACCGAGGAACAGGCGCGCAAGGTGGGCGCCGTACTCGCGCAGACTTTCTTCGAGTCCTAGACGACGCGCTGCACCGGAGCTGGCTTATGCATGTGGATCTGGTCGGCTTGGGGGCTGTCGTGCTGCTGGCGGGGCTGGTCGCCCGGGCCGGGCGCCGCGTCGGCCTGCCGAGCATCCCTTGCTACATGATCGTCGGAATCCTCTTCGGCCCGGGTACGCCCGGGCCGGTGCTCGTCGAGCACCCGGAGGATCTCGCCGTGCTCGCCGCCCTCGGGCTCGTGCTGTTGCTGTTCCACCTCGGTGTCGAGTTCCCGGCCGAGCAGGTGCTCGGCAGCGGCCGCCGGCTGTTCGTCGCGGCCGGGTTCTACATCGGCCTCAACGTGTCCGCCGGTTTCCTGCTGGGGCTCGCGCTGGGCTGGGGTATTGCCGAGGCGATGGTCATTGCCGGCGCACTCGGCATCTCGTCCTCGGCGATCGCCACGAAGCTACTCATCGAGCTGCACCGGCTGACTAATGCCGAGACCCCGGTGATCCTCGGCATCATCGTCCTCGAAGATCTATTCCTCGCCTTCTACCTGGCGCTGCTCGCGCCCGTCCTCTCGGCTGCCGACTCGCCACTCGAGTTGGTCCGCGACATCGCCATCAGCTTCGGGTTCCTGGCGGCGTTGTTCGCCGTCGCGCGGTACGGCGCCGGCGCCGTCGGGACGCTGCTCGGCACGCGGGAGGACGAGCTGCTGGCCGTGCTCGTCATCGGGCTCGTGGCGCTCGTGGCCGGGCTGTCCGAGCAGGTGGGTGTCTCGGACGCGATAGGCGCTCTGCTGATCGGACTGGTGGTCTCGCGGACCGCCCTTCAGGAGCGCGTGGAGCGGCTGGTGCTGCCGCTGCGCGACGTGTTCGCCGCGGTGTTCTTCGTCGTGTTCGGGCTCAGCATCGACGTCGGCGATCTCGGTGGAGTCGCGGTGCCGGCGATCCTCGCCGCGGTCCTGACCCTCGTCGTCAACCTCATCGCCGGGATGATTACCGCCCGGCTGTTCGGGTTCAATCAGCGCGGCGCCGTCAACGTGGGGCTCACCATTCTCGGGCGCGGGGAGTTCTCCCTGATCCTGGCGACCCTGGCCATCACCGCCGGCCTGGACCCCCGGATCGGACCGTTCGTGGCGCTGTACGTGCTCATCCTGGCCATCGTGAGCCCGTTGCTGGCCGCCCAGTCGCAGATACTCGCCCGCTGGCTACCCGACTGGCTGCTGCGCCGCGGCTGGCGCTACGTCCGGGAGCAGACGATCAGCACCTCGTGCACGCATCTCGATCAGATCAGGATCACCGAGACGGACATCGGCGTCTGCGCCGAGTGCGTGGAACTCGGTGACAGGTGGGTCGAGCTGCGGTTGTGCACCTCCTGCGGGGCGGTGGGCTGCTGTGACGACTCGCCGAACAGGCACGCTTCGGCGCACGCCCGGTCCACCGGACACCCGATCATCGAGGCTCTGGTGCCCGGCGATCGCTGGCGCTACTGCTACTTCGACGAGACACTCGTCCGGGCGCCGGTCCGGCGGGCCTAGAGTGCCGGCTGGTCAACGACCCGCTAGGTGGCCGGCCGATAGCGCCCGAGCATCGGCCGCACGGGACAATTTTGCCCTCGGCGAGCATGCTCGGTTAAGCTTGTCAGCCGGTGTGCGCGATCGATGCTGCACGCCGTGAGTTGATCCATCCTCTCGACGAAACGAAGGCCTACGACCGTGCGTACGTACAGCCCGAAGCCCGGCGACGTTCAGCGCCAGTGGCACGTCATCGACGCCACCGACGTTGTCCTCGGCCGGCTGGCCAGCCAGGCGGCGATCCTGCTGCGGGGCAAGCACAAGCCCATCTACGCACCGCACGTCGACACCGGCGACTTCGTCGTCATCGTGAACGCCGACAAGGTGGCACTTACCGGCAACAAGCGGCTCCAGAAGGTCGAGTACCGCCACTCGGGTTACCCGGGCGGCCTGCGCTCTCGGTCGTACGAGCAGTTGCTGGAGAAGAACCCGCGCCGGGTCGTCGAGAAGGCCGTGAAGGGCATGCTGCCGAGTGGCACTCTCGGCCGCCAGATGCTCTCCAAGCTCAAGGTCTACGCCGGCCCCGAGCATCCGCACCAGGCCCAGAAGCCGGTGCCGTACGAGATCACCCAGGTCGCACAGTGACATCGACGAGCGAGGACATGACCGAGACCAGCACCGAAACGCCTGACGTCGAGACACCGGTCGACGAGGCCGACGACGCCGACATCAGCGAGTTCACCTCCGAGACCACGCCCACCCGATTCTCGAACATCGAGCCCGCCGCGGCCACCGGCCGGCGCAAGCGGGCCATCGCTCGGGTGCGCATCACTCCCGGCTCCGGCACCTGGTCGATCAACGGGCGCACGCTGGACGAGTACTTCCCGAACAAGGTTCACCAGCAGCTGGTGAACTCCCCGTTCGTCGAGCTCGATCTCGCGGACAAGTACGACGTCGTGGCCCGGATCACCGGGGGTGGCGCCAGCGGTCAGGCCGGTGCACTTCGTCTCGGCATCTCGCGCGCGCTCAATAACGCCGACATCGACAACAACCGTTCGGTCTTGAAGAAGGCCGGTTTCCTCACTCGGGACGCCCGCGTCACCGAGCGCAAGAAGGCCGGCCTGAAGAAGGCACGTAAGGCGCCGCAGTACAGCAAGCGCTGACCGCAGTGGTCCGGCTGTTCGGAACGGACGGCGTCCGGGGGCTCGCCAATCGGGAATTGACCGCCGAGCTCGCCCTGGACCTGTCGGTCGCGGCTGCGCACGTCCTGGGGGAGGCCGGGGCGTTCGCCGGCCACCGGCCCGTCGCGGTCGTCGGTCGCGATCCGCGGGCATCGGGTGAGTTCCTGGAGGCCGCCGTCGTCGCGGGGCTGGCCAGCGCCGGTGTGGACGTGCTCCGGGCCGGGATCCTGCCCACCCCGGCCATCGCCCACCTCACGGGAGCGCTCGGCGCCGACGTCGGCGTGATGATCTCGGCCAGCCATAATCCGATGCCGGACAACGGCATCAAGTTCTTCGCCAAGGGCGGCCACAAGCTCGACGACGCCGTCGAGGACGCCATCGAAGCCCGCCTCCGCGAGCCGTGGAAACGCCCGACCGGCGCCGGTGTCGGGCGGGTGCGGGACTACCCCGAAGGCTTCGAGACGTACGTGCAGCACATCGTGGAGTCCGCGCCGCACCGGCTGGACGACATGCGTGTCGTCGTCGACTGCGCCCACGGCGCCGCGTATCGCACGACGCCGGAGGCACTGCGCCGGCTCGGCGCCGAGGTGATCGCCGTGGGTGCCGAGCCGGACGGATTGAACATCAACGACGGGTGCGGATCGACCCACCTGGACGGCCTGCGCCGGTTCGTTGTCGAGCACAAGGCGGACGCCGGCATAGCCCACGACGGCGATGCCGACCGGTGCCTCGCGGTGGCCGCCACCGGTGAGGACGTGGACGGCGACCAGATCATGGCGGTGCTCGCGCTGGCAATGGCGGACGAGGGTCTGCTGCGCCATTCGACGGTCGTGGCCACCGTGATGTCCAACGAGGGGTTCCGCCTGGCGATGAAGTCCGCCGGGCTGACCGTCGTCGATACCGCGGTCGGCGACCGGTACGTCCTCGAAGCGATGAAGGCGGGCGGGTACTCACTCGGCGGGGAACAGTCCGGTCACGTCGTGCTGTCCGACCACGCCACCACCGGCGACGGGCTGCTCACCGCCGTTCACCTGCTGGCGCGCGTCGCCGCCTCGGGACGTGCGCTGCACGAGCTCGCCGGCGCCGTCCACCGGTTGCCGCAGGTGCTGGTCAACGTGGCCGAGGTGGACCGGTCAAGGGTGGGCTCGGCTCTGGCCGTGCAAGAGGCGGTGGCCGCCGCCGAAGCCGAGCTGGGCGACACCGGCCGGGTGCTCCTGCGGCCGTCCGGAACCGAACCCCTTGTGCGGGTGATGGTCGAGGCGGCGACGCACGAGCAGGCGCGGGTCATCGCCGATCGGCTGGCCGACGTGGTCAAGGCCGAGCTCGCACTGCCGGGCCCGCCGGATCGGCCGGCCTGAACCTGCGGGCGATCGAGCCAGGCTCGGCGCGGCCTGGTGAGGGGCATCAGTCGAAACCCGGCATCCAGCGCTCGAGCTCGGCCCGGAACGGCGCCTCGCAGTCCAGCTGCGACAGAACGCCGAGCCCGCCGATCCAGACCCGGTGGATCAGCAGGTAGGACGGCGGCAGGTTCAACTTGAGCCCGATCGTGTAGCCGGGCCGGCGCGGGTCGTTGATCCGGGCGAACTGCTCGCGCATCCACTCCCGGTTGAACCGGAATCGTTCGACCGCCGCCGGTTCCAGGAACGGTGCGAGGTAGTCGTACAGATCGGCGGCCTCGAGGGTGATGTTCGGCTTGACGAAACCCTCGTCACGAAGGCCGTCGAGCATTGCGTCAACATCACCGTCCAGGGCCCGCCTCATCAGCTGGCCGATGGACGCCGGCAACCCCTCCGGCAGGCGGGCTACAGCGCCGTAGTCGACCACGCCGAGCCGTCCGTCCGGGGTGATCCGGTAGTTGCCCGGATGGGGGTCGGCGTGCAGTAGCCCGGCCCGGTCCGGCCCGGAGAACAGGAACCGGACGTAGAGCAGCCCGGCGCGGTCGCGCTCCTGCTGGGTGCCCGTGGCGATGACGTCCGAAAGCGGGCGGCCGTCGAGCCACTCCGACACCAGCACCCGTTCGGTGCCGTACACGAGCTTCGGAACGGCGAACTCCTCGTCGCCGTCGTAGGAGAACGCGAAGCCGTCCTGCGCATCGGCCTCCATCCGGTAGTCGAGCTCCTCGGTCACCCGGTCGGTGAGCTCGTCGAGCAGGGGCCCGATGTCGAGCCCTGGAATCAGCGAACCGACCACTCCGCCGAGCCTGGTGATCTGCCGCAGGTCGGCCCGCAGCGCATCGCTAGCGCCGGGATACTGGATCTTGACGGCGACGTCCGTCCCGTCGTGCCAGACGGCCCGGTGGACCTGCCCGATCGACGCCGCGGCCGCCGGCGCATCACGGAACTCGCGGAACTTCGCCCGCCAGCCGGACCCCAGCTCCTCAGCGAGCACCTGGTGGACGACCTCCGCGCGCATCGGCGGGGCGGCCTCTTGCAGTTTGGTCAGTGTCGCCCGGTACGGGCTGACAAGATCCTCCGGCAGTGCCGCCTCGAACACCGAGAGGGCCTGGCCGAACTTCATCGCGCCGCCCTTGAGCTCGCCCAGCACGCGGAACACCTGCTCAGCGGTCCGCTGCTGCAACTCGGCGCTGACCGCTTCGGCAGGGCGCCCGCCGAGCCGCTTTCCCAGCCCTAACGTGGCCCGGCCGGCGATGCCGAGCGGGAGGCTGGCCAGTTTGGCGCTGCGCGAGATGGCTCGGCGCGGAAGGTCGCTCACGGCTACCAGTATCCAGTCAACTCCTGCAAACGTCCCTACTCAGGGTGCGTACAGGGCCGATTCCTCAGGATGCTCACAGCAATGGCCGCCGGCTAGGACCACGCGCAGCCGCAGGCCGGGTGCGGGCGCCAGCTTCGCCGCCGGGGTAGGCCGTACGGCAGCGAGACCTCGATCGTGCCGTCGATCGTAGCGGGGGAGAACCCGTCGAGACTGGCCAGCACCTGCTGCGCGGCGAGGGCGGCCACCTGGGTCGCGAGGGTCACGTCGCAGGCCGCCACGCTGGATCCGTGGTGGGCGGCCTGCGCGGCGATTCGGGGCCAGGCCGGGTCGCGATCGGCCCGATGCAGTTCCAGGCAGCGCAGGCACGATGTCCGCCCCGGCACGACGAGCGGCCCGACGATGCCGGTGAGCTCGACGACCCGGGCGGTGAGGTGCGGGATGCCGGCGGCTACCAGCGCTTCGCCACCCTGGACTAGTGCGGCGCCGGGTGCGGGCGCCAGGACCACGAAGTCCGGCGTCGCAGGATCCACCTCCGACGCGGGCGCACGCCGGCTCACGGCCCGAGATCGGGCCCGGGCGCCGCCTACGAGCCGCTGGATGCTTTCGTCGCGTGGACGGCCGACATGGCGGTTCGACAGGCCACCTGGTGCCGCGTCGTGTGCCGAGGCGGGTCCGGGGTCGATGGCGGACGTTCGGCCGACACCAGCGGCGTCCAGCAGCCGGACTATCTGGGCGCCGACCCGTCCCGCGCCGCGAACCTCGACCCAGGCCGCGTGGCGGGCCTGCATGGCCGCCGCGCCACCGTCGAGGGCGCCGGTCAGGATGCCGAGGCCGGCCCGGTCCGGTGCGCGCACCTCGGATTCGCCGGGACGCTCCGTGCCGTCCGGCGTTCCCTCGCCGTCGGGCGGCGCTCCGTCGCCGTCGGGCGGGGCATCCGGCCGGTCCGCCGGTTGCAGCCGGTCGTAGTCGACGAGCACGCCGGCCGACTGCAGGACGTCCAGCAATCGGTCGGCGACGGCCGCGTCGCCGCCCTGGTCGGTGGCCTGCGACCGCAACATGAACGTGTCGGCGCGACCGTCGAGACTGCGTAGGACGGTGGTGTCGAGGGACGTCAACCCGCCGAGCACGAGTGCGCGGGCGGGATCGAGCCCGATCTGGATCGTGGTCGGGTCACGCCAGACTCGGGCCAGCGCGGGATGGATCAATGGACGCACGGGCAGCCCCACCTATGAGCCGGAATCGGATGTACTCGATCCTGGCTGGATCGGCTGCCGGCACGCGGAGACTATCCACAGGCGGCACCGCCGGTAAGGCCGGCGGCGCCGCCCGGGACGAGGCCGCTACGGCCGATGCGGGCTCAGGCCCTGCCGAGAATCCGGTTCAGGTTCGTCCCGCAGACCGGACACGTGGCCTTCGCCATCCGGGTGCCCTTGTCGTTGACGACGACGTTGCCGGTCGCCTCCCGCTTGGCCTTGCACTTCACGCAGTAGAACTCGCCGGAGTAGGTCTCATCGGCCATCGTGGCCTCCTGTCATTGTGATCGTCGGTTCGCGGCGACACATTACCTCGCTTTACCCGCGCGACAGGGAAAAACCCCTGTGAATGCGGCGGAACAGCGGTGGACTGCCGACATACAACGGCCGGCCGTGCGGCCGCCTGAGTGCAGGGGTTCAGACGACCGTACGGCCAGCTAGTAGGCGGCCCCCCGGTTCGTCTCTGCCGCGCGCCTTCCCCGTGCGAACGACCTGGCGCTCCGGCGGTTCCGTCACTTGCGACGCTAGAACCGGTTGGTACGCGGGTCAACGCACATGGGGGATTGGCTGCCTGAGCCTGTGGAGAACTCTGTGGATGGGTTGTGCAAGCTGTCCGATATGCCTGTGGATCAGCGGTGGGTAATCCTGTTGACGGAATCACGGCTCGTGTTTGACTACCGTTCTGACCTGCTGTGATTCCATCCACCGGGTGTGGACGAAAAAAAATCCGGCCGATTCAGGAGACCGAACCCGGACTTCCGGCGTCACGGTACGGTGCCCTCATGCCGAAGACGACAGTGGAGATCCGGCGGTCGCGGCGCCGCAAACGCACGGTCACTGCATTCCGTGAGGCCGGAAAGGTCGTGGTGTGCATGCCTGCCACGTTCACCAAGGCCCAGGAACAACGGTGGGTGAGCACCATGCTCAAGCGGCTCGACGCCGCGGACGCTCGCCGCCGGCCGAGCGACGACGGGCTGCTGGCCCGGGCGAAGGACCTGTCTCGCCGGTACCTCGATGGCCGCGCCGGGCCGGTGTCGGTGCGGTGGAGCACAAACCAGAACTCCCGCTGGGGATCGTGCACTCCGGCCGACGCCTCGATCCGGGTATCGGACCGGCTCAAGGGCGTGCCGCCGTGGGTGCTGGACTACGTACTCGTTCACGAACTGGCCCACCTACTCATGCCCGATCACGGCGATGAGTTCTGGGCGCTCGTCAACAGGTACCCGCGAACGGAGCGCGCCCGCGGCTTCCTCGACGGGCTCACTCACGCCGCCGGGCTGCCGGCGGACAACGCGGACGCGTTCTAAACGGGCCACTTCATGATCGAAGTGAAATACGATCCGGTTATCGATGATTCCGTCACTTCGATCATGAAACACGAGGGTGACGTCAGGTGGATTCGCGACCTTTGTCTGGCTTGTCCTCGAACGCGGACGGGTCGAGCTCGGCGCGGCTGAGAAAGCGATCCGGATCAGCCAGATCCTCGGCGTCCGGGAGCAGGTCCGGGTGCGTCCAGACGGCGTCCCGTCCCTCGAAGCCGCGGGCGTCCCTGACCGCCGCCCAGAAGTTCGCCGCTTCCCGGAGCTTGCGCGGGCGCAGTTCGAGCCCGACGAGAGTGGCGAAGGTCTGCTCCGCCGCGCCGCCGGTAGCGCGGCGCCGGCGTACCGTCTCGGCCAACGCGCCGGCGGACGGCAACCGGTCGGTCGTCGCCGTGGTCACGACGTCGTGAACCCAGCCCTCGATAAGGGCGAGGGCAAGCTCCAGGCGGGTCAGCGCGGCCTTCTGCTCAGGTGTCGTGGGCATGTCGAACAGCCCGCCCTCGAGCGCCTCCTGAATAGCCTCCGGTCGCTGCGGGTCGAGATCGCTCAGCGTCGACTCGATGCGGTCGGTGTCGACATTGACGTGCCGCGCGTACTCCTCGACCAGCGAAACGATGTGGGCCCGAAGCCACGGGGCGTGCGCGTACAGCCGCAGGTGGGCCAGTTCGCGCATGGCCAGGTAGACGAACACGTCGCGCTGATCGACTCCCAGTCCGTCGCCGAAGGCACGGACGTTCATCGGGACCAGCACCGGGTGGCCGGCGGCGAGTGGCAGGCCGACGTCGGTCGAGCCGAGAACCTCGCCGGCCAGCTTGCCGATGCTCTGGCCGACCTGGGCGCCCCACATGGAGACCCCTATCTGCTGCATCATGCCGACGAGTGGTCCGGCCGCCTGGGTCATCTCCTGGGGAAGCGCCTTGTTCATCGCCTCCGACACCCGCGTGGCGACGGGATCGACGAGGGCGCGCCAGGCCTGCTGGGTGCCCTCCACCCACTCTGCACGGCTCCAGGTGCGCGGCGAGCCGCCTGTTGCGGGGAAGTCGGTCGCCTCGTTGAGCCAGGTGTCTGCGAGGCGGAACGCGTCTTCGACGTCGCGGCGCTCGGCCGAGCTGACCGACCGGTCACCGCCCGCCGCGACGACGTGCCGCGCGGACTGGTTGGCCAGGTCCCAGTTGACCGGGCCGCCCGACCAGGACAGCATCTGGCCGAGCTGCTGCAGCATCTGCCCCAGCTCGGGCATGCCCGAACCGCCCGGGCCCATGGCCCCGAACAGCTGGCTGAGTGGGTCGCCAGGCGCGCCTCCACCGCCGTCGGCCGGCTTGTCGTCGTCGTCGTCTTCGGACCGGAATCCGAACGGCACGTCACTCATCGGAGCACCTCGGGCAGGATGGGCTGCGATATTGGGGTGTCTGACACCTCACCATGTCACCGTACGGCAGGAGGGTTCGCGTATGAGCACCGAGCCGGGCGCGGTTCGCGCTCGGCGCAACGCCGGGGCAGGGGCCGGCAGCGCCGGAAGGACCATCGCCGTTGTCGGGGCAGCCTCCGGCGTAGGCCGGTTGCTGGCGGCCCGGCTCGCCGCCGCGCGCGACGACATCAGGCGCGTTGTCGCCATCGACACCACCAGGGGTGACGTCGACGGTGTCACATGGCGCGTATTCGACTACACCCAGCCTGCGTTGGTGTCCAGGTTGACCGGCTGCGACACGGTCGTGCACACCGCGGTCGACCTCGGCGTCAGCGACCGGCCGAGTGAGCGGAGCCGCCGGAACATCCGCGGCGTGCAGGCGGTGCTCACCGCATCCGCGGCGGCAGGCGTCGCGCGGGTGATCGTCATCACTAGTGCCATGGTCTATGGGGCGGCTCCCGACAACCCGGTGCCCATCCCGGAGGACGCGCCGCTGCGCGCCACCGAGGACGGCGGCCTGCTCAGCGACCTTCTGCAGATCGAGCAACTGTGCGCGCGGTCGATCAACGCGCATCCCGGGATGGCGGTGACGGTCGTCCGGCCGGCCATGGTGGTCGGCCCGGGCGTGGATACCGTGCTGACCCGCCACTTCGAGGCGCCCCGCCTGCTCGTCGTGCGCGGGACGGAACCGGCGTGGCAGCTGTGCCATCTGGACGATCTCGCGTCGGCGCTGGAACTGGCGGTGGTGTCCGGGCTGGACGGCCCTCTGACCGTCGGTTGCGACGGTTGGCTGTCGCAGGACGACGTGGAGGCGCTGTCCGGCCGGACCCGGATAGAACTGCCCGGTTCGTTCGCCTACGGCACCGCGGAGCGGTTGCACCGGCTCGGCGTCACCCCTGCACCGGCCAGCGAGCTGCACTTCGTCACCAACCCGTGGGTGATCTCGTCCGAGCGGCTCCGTGCCGCCGGCTGGCGCCCGGAGCACGACAACGCGACGGCGCTCGAGGCGATGCTGGAAGAGATCGCCGGCCGGCACGCCGTAGCCTCTCGCCGGATCGGGCGTCGCGAGACCGCCACCCTGGGTGCCGCGGGCGCGACCGTCGCCGTCCTGGGGACCGCTGCCGTCGTCCGTCGCGCCCGGCGCCGCCGGGCCGGCAAGTGAATTTTCGGCTGCCTCAATCGTCCTGTCTGCGGCCATCGATAGGCTGGGCGCAGATCACACGTAGGGGTTCGGCATGATTCCGACACTTATCGTGTTCGGATTGGTCTTCGGGCGGTGGTGGCGGCTGTCCCTTGCCGTCGCGGCGGTCGGTTGGCCGGCCGCGCTCGTCGCCGGCGATGTGATGGAGCTCGAGGTCGGCCTCGTGGGCGCGGCCGGCGTGGCCGTTCTGAACACCGGAGCCGGGGTACTTGTTCATCATGCCGTTCGGCATGCGGTCCGGAGGATCCGCGCTCGGCAGCGTGCCGACGCTGCTGCCGACACCTGATCGTTCCGCGGGCTTCGCCGTACGGCGCTACGAACTGCGTCGGCCGACCAGCAGGTAGGAGATCGGCCCGACCGGCTGGACGAAGCACGCGGCGGCCCACAGCAACTTCGGGCCGCGAACCTGGCCTGCGGGACGCCGGGCGAGGTCCACCAGCGCAACGGCGGTCAGGGCCACTTCGACGGCCCCTCCGACGATGACCGTTCGCTGCTGAGTGCGGGAAAGATCGCTCCACTGTCGCGTTGCCATCTGGCAACGCTAGCGGACGTGCCCATACCAGTCGTGGTACATTGTTACCGTGGTAACAGTGGAGCGAGTTCAAACCGGTTTGCGCATCGAGCGGAACCTGCTCAAGGTGCTCAAGGGCCTGGCCGAGTACCTGGACATGTCGCTAGGCGATCTTGTCGAGGGCATCGCGCTGCATGCGTTCGAGGGCAAGGCGCCGTTCTCACCCGAGACCGTGGCCAAGATCGAGCAGCTCAAGGACGTGTACGGCGTGACGTTGACCGCTGCCGACGCGCATCAACTGACCGAAGGAGTCACACCATGAACGGCGCGCAGTATGAACTTTCCGGCCGGATCGGCGTCGCGCTGCCGCCCGGTGAGGCCTTCGTCCTGTTCACCCCCCGTGGGGAGGAGCGGTGGGCCGACGGCTGGCGGCCGCTGTTTCCCGCGCCGACCGAGGACGACGCGGTTCCGGGAACTGTCTTCGAGACATCGGCGGGTGGCGAGCACACGATCTGGGTGGTGCTCGATCGCGAGCCCGGCCGCCGGATGAGGTACGCCCGGGTGACGCCGGGCTCGCGCGCCGGCACCGTCTCGGTTGAGCTGGCGGACGGCGGTGACGGGCGCAGCGCCGTCGAGGTCACCTATGCCTTGACGGCGCTGAGCCCGGATGGTGATCGGCAACTGAAGGAGTTCGCGGCCGGGTTCCCCGATTACCTGAAGTCCTGGGAGTCGGCCATCGCGCTCGCTACCTGATCACTCGGACATCGTCTGCGCCATGCCGCGGACGTCCGACACCACCTCCGCCAACACCCCGCGGTGTTCGAGCGTGTCGGCGAGTCGCACGGTCAGCTCGGTGGCGTACTGCTCGTCACCTTCCTCGGCAAGCGCGACTGTGGCGCCGGTGACCTGCTCGGTCAGCCGGATGTGCCCGAAGGTGTCGGCCGCGGTGTCGAGGTCCTGGTAGGCGACGTCGAGCAGCGGCTCGGCCTGCGCGGGCCGCGCCTGTTCGATCTCGAGCCGCATGACGCCGTTCACTTCCTCGAGCACCAGGCCGGGCTTGGCCGCCACCGCACCGAGCGCGGCTGCGGCGTGCATGCCGATGCGGCTGTCGGGCATCCGGTCGACGACGTTCTCCAGCGTGATACGGGCCTGGTCCAGCACGCGGCTGCCGCCGAAGGCCAGGGTCCGGCCAACCTCCTCGTCTAACAGTTCGTCGGCCAGGAACTCCTGCTCGCGCGAGGCGAACGGGCTGATTCTGATCTCCACGGGCGCGGCGAGCACGTCACCGACGTCCGTCCGCAGCGCCGCGTAAATGTGGTAGCGGCCCGGCTCGGCCAGGTCGAACCCGTTGAGCCCGGCGGACAGGTACAGCTGGGCGTAGATCGACTTGCCCGGTTCGAGGACGTGGGGCTCGGCGATCGTGCAGTAGCGCTGGTACGGGAGCCACTGGCGGGGCTCGCGTCCCTGCCGCTCGATGACGATGACCACGTCCTCGCTGAGCAGCGCGTTACGGTCTACGACGACGGGCACGGCCGAAGTGTTCTTCAGCTTGATCTCGGCCACGATCGGCTCCAGCGCCTGGAACATCCTCGTCTCCCGGCGGAAGCGCAGTTCGAGGCCAAGCGCCCCCTCGCCGCTCGCCCGGGCCTGCTCGAACCCGTGATGGTCGAACCAGGGCGCGTTGCCATGCTGGACGAACCGCTCTGGGGCGTGCCGCAAGAACAGCAACTCCTCGTCGCTGAACCGGTGGTAGAAGTCGGCGAAGAACGCGTTGGCCCCGCCGGCCACGTTGAACACGTAGTTCATGTAGCTGCGGGCCTCCGGCTCGGGCGAGAGCGGGATCCACGGTGTCCCGAGCGACTTCTGCCACGAGTGGGCCAGGTTGAACGTGTGCCCGATCTCGTGGACGGCGGTCCAGAATCGCATCCGCTGGACGTACGCGGCCGGAGCCGGATCGCCGGCCGGGGCCGGGTTGGAGATGAACGAGTTCATGAACACCGCGCAGCCTTGCCGTTGGGCCGTCCCGATGTCGTCGAACATGATCCCGCCCAGGCTCGGCCCCATGTCGTGCTGGCCGGCGAACAGTGTCCAGACCTGCCATTGAGGAACATCGGCCCACCTCGACCAATGCCGCTGCATGGCGTCGTGCATCTCCAGGTCGGACCACCGCGCGTTGGCGCCCGCCTCGGAGATCGGGATTGGATTGTTGCCGTTGGTGTTGGTCATCCGCAGGCCCAACCTGGTGAATACGTCCTCGATGGACAGTGTGGTGCTCGGCAGGTCGGCCGGCCGGTTGGGATGCGCGTGCAAGTTGTACGACGTCACCGACGGGGTGCCCTCGACCGTGTCGTACTCGATCCCCACGTCGCGGAAGTTCGCTCGCTGGTACTTGTAGATCCTGGTCTGCTTGCGTACACCACCTCCCGTGAACGTGACGTGTGCCCGCAGCGAGGTCGGCTGCCACCACGATCCGGTGATCTTGCACCGGATCTGGGTGTGCGGTTCAAGGCCGGACGTTCCGTCGCGGTAGCTGATCGGGCCGGCATAGTCCCCGGTGGACGGGTTCTTGGTGACCCGGGCGATCCAGGTGAGCCGCCCACCGAACAAGCGGTAAATCGTCCCGCTGATTGTCATCGTCGGGTAGAGCCCGTCGACGTCAACCCTCAGTTCTTCGCTGGTACGTGCCGGTAGGAAGCCGGCTGGAGCGGCTCCGAGGGCCGCCTCGACGTCCTCGGGCTGCCCGTCCTCGTTCGCTGCCGTCGTCTCCTCGTCCGCACCGAGCGAGGAACGCCCTAGCGGTCCCAGCCTCCGGGTGTAGATGCCGCTGCGGCGCACCGGGACTCGAGGCCACGGGAATGGCTGTAGGGCCTGCTCATCTTCGAGCTGTGGTAGTTCGGCTGCAACGTGCCTGACGAGCTCCTCGAAGGTGGCGTCGTGGACTGTCGGGGCCAGACTCTCCGGACTCGCTTGCGGTGGTCCTGCCGTCTCGGTGGTCTCGGGCTTGTCGGCGGCCGGCGGTGCCGTGCGTGCCACCGCCGGGCGTTTGCGTGGGCGCGCTGGTTGGCGGGCACCCTTCTTGATGGCCATGGTTACCTCCCCCTGCGAGGGCTTGGTTCGAGTCGCGGCGTCCCGGTAGCCCCCGGACCGGGCGTCACGGGTCGCGATCAGGCGTAGAAAGGCGGCGTATCGCTGGCATGGAAGACCAGCTCGCCGTTTTCGATCCAGATCCGAAGACTGTGGGTGTCGTCCACCTCAACGGTGGTCGCGCCGGTGAGCCCACGTTCGGGAAGCCGTACCGCCACCTGGACGCTGCCTTCCGTGACGGGCGCCTCCAGCATCCGGGCCAGCCCGATCTGGTACCGCGTGCTCACGCCGTCCTCGTCGAGAACGACGCGATCGTCGACTTGAACGATCACGTGGTCGTCGTCGAAACCCGCTTCCAGGGCAATCGCAAGAGCCCCCATGTCGCGCCCCCAGTTCAATCGCGACCGGCGCTGCGCGCGCCTATAGGTAAGTGGCCACCAGTGGGTGCGTGATACATCGCCGCTCAGGAAGTTTCGAAGTCTCTAGGAATTCAGTCCACCTGCTCGTCGAGCGCGTAGCGGACGCACTCCTCGAGCGTCATGGCGGCACCCTCGGCTCGGAGTTCGGCGAATCGGTCGGCGCCGAGCACGCGTTCCAGCTCAAGTACCACGTCGCCGTGCTCTGGCAGATCATCCGCACCGCGGGCCGCGCCCAGGCTCTCTAGCGCGGCATCGGATGCACCGACCAGCCGTGCGGCGCGCTCATGGGAACCTAATCCGTGCTCGGCGGCGGCCAGGTCGCTCACGCCCCACGCCGCAATCATCCGCAACCCGAGCGCCCAGCACATCCTGAGGGACTGGCGCCCGAGGCTCCGCGCATCGTCGTACGCGCCGCGGTGTCGGGCCAGATAAGCGAGGTTGGCCAGAATCACGCTCTCGGTGCCCCGATCACCGCCGGCTCGGGTGGCTTCCAGCGCCGCCACGTAGGTTTCTTCCGCGAGGTCGACATCACCGTGCAGCCGGGCAAGCTCGCCCTTGGAGTTCAGTACATGGGCAAGGGCCTGCTGCTCCCCCGTCTTTCGCACGAGGTCGAGAGCCTCGCTGCACATAGTCTGCGCGCGGCCGTAGTCGGCGGTGCTACCGATGTATGTGCTGGCAAGGAACGAGAGGGCAAGGGCCGTGTAACGAGGGTGACCCAGTTTGCGGAACGCCTCCAGCGCCCGCGACCAGTGGTGCCTGGTGGCCTCGATGTCCCCCCTGTTGTACGGCATGTATCCGGCGGCAAAGTGCAGTTCTCCGACGGACAGCGGTGCGAGTTCGTCGATCCATTCGAGCGCCTGCTCGGTCCAGCGACCGACCGGGTCGGGATGGACATCGAGGTAGCCGTACAGCGACGCCGCGATCTTGCCCGCGGTCCGGTGGTCGCCGGCGTTGTTCGACCATTCGAACGCCGCCCTGATGTCAGGCATGTGCTCGTGGATTGCGTCGATCCAATAGCCGGCCGCCTCACCCCAACGCGCCTCTTCGTATCCGGCGACGAGTTCGGCGAAATGAACGGCGTGCCGGTGCCGGATCTCATCGCGCTCCGCGGCGGCATCGAACTGCTCGCTGGCGAACTCGTGCAGCAACTCGAGCATGGTGAACCGAGGCTCAACTGCGTGGTGATCGACGCGCCGGACCAGGCTCTTGTCGACGAGGCTGGCGAGGTCGGAGAGGATGTCGGCGTCGTGCTCGGCGCCGCAGACGTCTTCGACCGCCTCCAGGGGTGCCGGCGCCGCGAACACGGCCATCCGGTTGAACAACCTGCGCTCGGACGGGTGCAGTAGGTCGTAGCTCCAGGCGATCGCCGCTCGTATTGTCTGGTGCCGTTCCGGGTGGTCGCGCATACCCGCGCTCAACGCGTCGATCCGGCGGGCGAGGCGGTCGCGCAGGAAACGGGTCGGCAGCAGGCGAACCCGAGGCCCGGCGAGTTCCAGCGCCAACGGCAGCCCGTCGAGCGCGCGGCAGATCGCGGCGACGTCGTTCCGGTTCTTCTCGTCGATTGCGAATGAGGGATCGGCGGCTCGGGCCGACTGCTCGAACAACGCCAGCGCGTCGGGCACGCCGAGGTCGCCGTCCACCTCGCCGTCGATGTCGAGCGGCAACACCTCGTACACCTGCTCGCCGGCAAGACGCAGCCGCTCTCGGCTCGTTGTGAGGACCGATAGCCCCGGCGACGACCGGAGCAGATCGGACACCAACGGCGCGGCGTCGGCCACATGTTCGAAGTTGTCGAGAACGAGCAGCATCGTGCGTCCCTTGAGCCATTCCCGCAGCAGCGACTCGGGCGCGCTGGCCCCGTCACTGCGAGGTACGAGGGTCTCCAACACAAGGCCTGCCACCAACGCCGGATCGCGCACCCGGGTGAGGGCGACGAACCTGACGCCGTCGGCGTAGCGATCCCCGATCCTGGTGGCCAGCTCGACGGCCAGCCGCGTCTTGCCCACCCCACCCACTCCGGTGAGCGTGAGCAGTCTCGTGCCGGCCATGAGATCCGCGAGGTCGGACAGCTCCTGCTGGCGCCCGATCAGGGGAGTCGTGGCGACGGCGAGTTCGCTGGCGTCGACCTGCGTGCTCGTCTCGGCGTCGGCTGGGGCGGGGGAGTCGGCCCCGTCCTCCTCGACCGGCGCGACGAACTGATAGCCGCGTCCTTGCACCGTGCGGATGTACCGCTGCGCCTGGCCGTCGTCGCCGATCGCGCGGCGAGCGCTCTTGACCCGGCTGGTCAGAGTGGATTCGCTGACGAACCGGTTACCCCAGATGTTGTCGAGCAGTTCTTCCTTGGACACCACGCGGTCGTGGTGCTCGATGAGGTAGGCCAGCAGATCGAAGACCTGGGGTTCCACCGGCTCGGCGCGACCTGCCACCGTAAGCCGGTACAGGGCGGTGTCCAGCTCACACCCCTCGAAGCGGTATCGCATCGGTGCCCCCGGCGGTCCGGCGATGGACTACCAGCCTAAGGGTGGTTCACCCGTGGTCGGCAGATCGCGCCGACGCAACGCGCACTTGACGAGTCGGCCGCCTACCCGCCCGCACCGTGGACGCTTGGTGCAGCCCGCACCGACACCGTGGAAGCTCGGTGTCGCTATGACGTCACCGTGGGAGCTTGGTGCAGCCCGCACCGACACTGTGGAGGCTTGGTGCAGTCCGCACCGACACTGTGGAAGCTTGGTGCAGCGGCCCTCCGTACACCGCGGAAGCTTGGTGCAGTCCGCATCGACACCGTGGAAGCTTGGTGCTTCCCGCTGACCTACGCCGTCGCCGGGCTGTGACCAACGGCCTGCACCGGCAACGGTCAGTCCGCTGTGTTGACCGCTTCGGCCACGGTGACCGTCTCCGGAGGTCCTTCGAGGCGCCGGTAGCGCATCAGGATCACGCCTGCCGGAAACGATCTCGGCGGCTCGACCAACGCGAAGCGGGTGGCTGCTGTGCCGTCCGGGAACAACTTCTTTCCCTTCCCGAGCACGACCGGACACACCCAGAGGTTCACCCGGTCGACCAAGCCTTCGCGGAGCAGCGTCTGCAGCAGGTTCCCGCTGCCCCAGATGTGGATCTGCCGATGGCGCTCGCGCAGTTCGGGCACCTGGGTGGCCGCGTCGGATATCTGGGTGCTGTTATCCCAGGACAGCTCTGGCGTGCCGCGCGAGGCGACGTACTTGGGCACCCGGTCGAAGGCCCGCCCGATCTGGTCTTGCTTGCCCGGCCAGTACGCACGGAAGATGTCGTAAGTCGTGCGACCCAGCAGCAGCGCGTCGGACGCCTGGACGTCCGCGTCCACCTGTTCCCCGGACTCCGAATCCCAAAAAGGACGCTCCCATCCGGCGTACTCGAAGTCCCCGTCCTGCACGGTGGGGCCTCCGTTGGCCTGGATCACGCCGTCGAGCGTGATGTTCATATTGACGTGCAGCTCACCCATAGCGATCTCCTCACTATCCTCTTGGTGTCCCTTCGGATCGCCGTTCGCTAGCGGCGGACTCGATAGCGCAGGTGCAGCACTCGGTCGCCCTGGATCACCACGTGCGGGTCCTCGAGCAGGTGCTGGGCGTCGACCGGCCCGAAGTACCGCTTGCCCGAGCCGAAGACCACCGGCGCGACGTCCATCGCCACTTCGTCGACCAGGCCGAGGGCGAGTGCCTGCCCGCCGACGTCACCGGCCGCCACGGCGACGGTGCGCTCGCCGGCGAGTTCCTGGGCCTTCGCTATCGCCTGGGCCACGTCGTCGACGAAGTGGTACGACGCTTCAGGGTGCCACCCGTCCGGCTTGGGCCGGTGTGAGACCACGACCACGTGGTCCCCGGCCGGCGGCTTGCCCTCCCAGCCGTTGGTGATGTCGAACAGGTGACGTCCGATCACCATCGACCCGATCGCGTCCCATGCCGGCCGCACGTAGTCGTACGAGGCCTGCGAGATCTTCATCCCGCCTGGCGCCGGGTCGGCCATCTCGCCGGGGACGAGGGGTTGGTCGCCATTGAAGTACCACTCGAACAGCGGACCGACGTCGTCATGGTCATCGGCGATGAAGCCGTCGACCGACACGACGTTGTGCATCACCACTGTGCTCATCGAATCTCCTAGCTGTTCCGAGGGCTTTGACCTTGCGCTTATCAGGTTTGCTTGTTGCTGGGGGTCGATCCAGTCATCCGCGACGCACCTCGTAGCGCAGATGCAGCACGCCGGGTGCCTGCAACGTCCGGACCAGGTCGAGCTCGATGTGGTCTGGCGGGAGGCCCTCGAACAGACGCCGGCCCTCACCGAGCAGCACGGGCATGAGCTGAACTTCGAGAACGTCCAATACCCCGGCCTTCAGGCACTCCTGCGCGGTGTAAGCGCCGTGCAGCATGACGTCTCGATCGCCTGCGGCCGCCTTTGCCTGCTCCACGCACGCCACGATGCCCTCGGTCACGAAGTGAACCCGTTCGTAGCGATTGTCTACCGGAGCAGTGTGGGTCGGGACGAAAATCGGCACGCCGTCGTGATGATCGCCGCCCCAGTAGTCGGCGAACTCGCCGGTCCGCCGGCCGGTGATGACCGCACCGGTCGCCATCGCCTCATCGAAGACGATCTGGCTCTGGCCATCACTCGGCCGGTAGCCGCCGACGTCGGGTGCTCCGTCGCTGAGCCACTCCATCAACCGCATGCCGCCAATTCCAGCCGGGTTCTGCTTGTTGTCGTCCGGCCCGGTGATGAATCCATCCAGGGACATCGCCGTATACAGGATCACGCGGGAAATGGTTCCTCCAGAAGCGTCGGATCGGATTGACTGCGCTCGACGCTAGCGACAAGAGGTTGAGTTCGAATCGGCAATGTCACCGGTCTGCGAAATTCGCAGACCGGTGCAATGGGCTGCGAATCTGAGATCTTCGTCGACGCAGTGTCCGACGGCATGGCGTCCGTACGGGTGTACTCGTGCCAGTGGGTCGACTTTCTCCACGTCGTCAAGGCGCGCGGCGAGTGGAAGCTCTTCCATGTCACGTGGCACGGCCGAACCAGCTCGTAACCCACGGTGCCCGGTACGCATCCAGTGCTGCGCATGCGATAAGACCACTGCGTCAGTCGAGCCGTCAACTACCCGCGCGTGTACGTACGTGACCGCCGGTGCAGCACGAGCACTGTGCAAAGGACGAACACGGCTGTAAAACCGGCGAGTACGAGCCAGCTGCTGCCGGCCGGGCCGTCGAAGGCGTCTGCGAATCCGGCCATGCCCGTCCCGTCGAGTTCGTCGAGGTCCAGGCCGCTGCCGAGGGCCTCGAAGGCGTGCCGGTTGGCCATGACCGCGCTGATGCCTTGG
>DASUUU010000018.1:0-8628 GCA_036373915.1 Jiangellaceae bacterium
GCCCGACGGGCCGAGGGCTGACGCCCTTGCCGGTGCCCCCATGTTGATGTTCAACCGCAAGGACGCGTTGCAGGAACGCTTCCTCCATGCGTTGACCGGCGAACGGCTCAGTCCCCCGGTGACGTACCTGCCCACGTCCCAGGGCTTCCTTGACGCTGCCCGCTTGGGACTCGCCTGGGGCATGGTGCCTGAGCAACTGCTGGGCACCGCGCTGTCACACGGCGAGGTGGTAGAGCTCGCGCTCGGCCGGCATCTGGACGTCCCGCTCTTCTGGCAGCGCTGGCGGCTGGATTCTGCAGTGCTCGACGCCGTAACCCGCGCCGTGCACGATGCGGCCGCGGCAACTCTCCGCCGTTAGCGGACCGGCGAAACGCCTTCTCGCTACGATCACGTTCGTGGCAGAGGTGATCGTGCGTGACGGGACGTGGACGTTCGACGGCGAGCTGATCCGGATCGTCCCCGGCCACGACCGCCGCGTCCACAAGCTTCGGCAGGCGTTGGGCGAGCTGACCGTCCCAGTTTCGGCCATCTCCGGGGTTGCCTTCGAGCCAGGGCGCAGGGCGGGTCGGCTAAGGCTGCGGCTTCGCGACGGAGCCGACCCGTTCCTGCAAGTCGCCGGCGGCAAACTCGGCGACGACGCGGACCCGTACCGGTTGGCCGTCGACCGCGACAGCGTCGGGGCGGCCGAGTACTTCGTCGACGAGATCCGCAACGCCCTTCTCATCGAGCAGGTGCCTCCGGGGCCGACCGACCACTACCACCTGCGCGGGCCGAGCGTCCCACTAACCGCGACCGCCGGTGACGGGACGGTGTCATTCGACGGCAACAAGATCCGCATCGAATGGACCGAGTGGGCCGAAGGAGTGAAGAAATCGGCCGGGCCACAGGAGTTCTCGCTGACCGATGTGACCGGTGTCGAGTGGGTTCCTATCGTCGGGCTGACCAACGGGTTTCTTCGCTTCCGGGTTACCGGCGCATCCGCGCTGCAACCGAAGCACGATCCGAAATGCATCACCTGGGGCGTCCTTCGGGAGGGTGGCACGGCATCCCTGCTGGCGGCGGCCGTGGTGGCGCGACTCCCCCACCCGCACGGCCCAGTGGACCCCCCGAAGATGGCGCTGTCCGCCGGTCAGTCTGCCGACGGTACCGAGGGCCAACCGGAGATAGTCCTGCGACGGCTCCGCGAGCTCGGCGAGTTGCATCGGGACGGCATCTTGACCGATGAGGAGTTCGCGACCGCGAAGCAACAGCTGCTCCGCCGCCTTTAGCGCGTGGGTAACTGGCCGTGGCGGGCATCGATCCGCGGATTTCACGGCGCGAGCGACCGGATGGTACCGTTATCGGTCGTTGCCTCCAGTCACTTACGTCCCGTGATCCGGGAGCAACCACCTGCGCCATTAGCTCAATTGGCAGAGCAGCTGACTCTTAATCAGCGGGTTCGGGGTTCGAGTCCCTGATGGCGCACTGCCCTGACCAGCGTCGCCCTGCCGAATCGAGAAGTTCGCGTCAGGGTCGAGAGTGTCGTGGCACCGGTCGTCGACCGCTAGGCGGCACGAACCGGCTCACAACCGGCGCTCCGCCCGATGCGCCGTCCCGGCATCGACTACAGTCGGCGGCTGGCGACCTCATCGCCGGCCAAACAGATCACCTCCAACGATCCGTCGTTAAGCCAGGCAGACCCGGGTACACGCACGGCCGCATTCACTAACAGAGAGCGCCTGCGCACGACACAACTGTTGGCGGATGGTGGCCACTGGGAACAGGGGAGCGTCCGACGGTAGGGGCGTCTCATGGTCAGACGCGGGCCCGTCAAGTCGCGTGCGGAGCGCGCACAATTGGCGGATCCTCACGCCGATGCCCTTGCCGGTCGGGTCATGTCGATTGCCTTCGGCCACAAGAACGAGCACCTCGCATTGGTGAGCCGCTCAGTTGTCAGCGGGCTGCGTCGGGCCAGTTGGAGCATGAGGGCGACGACAGGGGGTCGAGTCACCTGGCACCCCCAAACCGGCTTGCAGGGATAGTCTGTGATCTTCAGGGGGTTCGTCATGGACGACGCATCGGCGATCGGCAATCACGACAGCGAACGGGAACCCGAGGAACTGCGCTTCGCGGTCGTCCTCAACGGCGGCGTGAGCCTCGCCGTGTGGATGGGTGGGGTGACGTACGAACTCGATCAGCTCACTCGTGGGGCGCCCGGGTACAGCCGGGTCATGGACAAGCTGGGCGTCAATGCCAGGGCGGACGTCATCGCCGGTACGTCCGCTGGAGGAATCAACGGGGCTGCCCTGGCGCTCGCTCAGGTCAACAAGAACGCCGACCTGTCGACGCTTCGGGACATGTGGGCAGAGCAGGGCACCCTCGAGAACCTCCTGCACGAGCCGTTCCGAGGCGAGCTGGCCTCACTTCTGCGTGGCGACGAGTACTTCCTGCCTGAGCTCAACAAGGCGATGGCCAGCCTCACCGCGGCGTGGCAGCCTCGAACACTGCAGGAAAGACCGGTCGACCTGACCATCACGACGACCCTGCTGCATGGCGCCGTTGCCGTGACAACCGACTCGTTCGGCCAGTTGTTGTCGCAACGCCGCCACGACGGGATCTTCCGGTTCTTCCGCGGCATCGACGACGCCGACAGGCCGATCGACGACTTCAAGGTCGGGCGCTCGTCCAGCATCGCGCGGGCCCTAGCCCTGGCGGCACGGTGCTCAGCCAGCTATCCGCTGGCGTTCGAGCCGTCATATGTGCCGGTGAATGACGACTCCGCCGATGGGCGCGACCCAGAGATGTGGCCGGACATGGCCTCGTTCGCGAACTGGCGAGCCATTGGCCTGCCCGGTAGCGCAGCCGCAAACCGGTCGAGGTTCGCGGTCGACGGCGGGCTGCTCGCCAACATGCCGACGAAGGCGGCGCTCGCCGGGGTGCAGCGGATGCGTGCCGGAGCGATGGTCGAGCGAGTCATGGTCCTCGTGTTCCCGCACGCACCGACAGGAAGCGCCGACTCCGCCGACGATCCCGCGACTCCTCCGGCGGTCACCAAGACGGTGGCCAGCCTACTGGCTGCCTTAACCAGCCAGGGGACTCGCACGTTCGTGGAGGAAGTCGGGGCGCACAACCGGCGCGTACAGTCGCGCAGGGGCACCCGCCGCGACATCCTGCTACTCGCCGCCGACGACGCCGCCCAGCGGGACGAGAAGCTCCACCGCCTAGCGGGTGATCTCTACCCGCACTACCGGGAACTCCGGATGCGCGCCGCCGGTCGCGACCTCGCTGCCCGGATCCCTGACCCGGAGGACCGGTCGTACGAGCGGATTCGCGCGGCCGCCGAAGCGGCCCAGCGCGCGTGGATCCCGGCCCGCGGACCGAGCGTGCCGTATGTTCCCGCCCAGCTCACCGAAGCGGAGGGGCTGCCGAGGCATCGCTGGCTGCTGGGCACCACGGCGGCGCTCGATCTCGCCGACATCGCGTTGGAGTACCTCAGCGTGCTTCACGAAGCGTGGCCCGTGCCTGACACCGACCCGATCCGCCTTGCCAGATCCCGCACCCACGATGCGGTAGCACAGATGCGTTGGGTGCGCGACTGCATCGACCTGCCGTGGTGGCGCTCCGCCGCGCTTGCCAAGCTGACACCCGACGAGTCGTACTGGACGCTCCGGCTCAACGCGTACTCCTGGTTCATGTTAGGCGACCCCGGAGCCCTGACCGCCATCCTCGCGGCTGGATTCCCGGTGTCTGCGGCACTCGGCAGCACGTCACTGCGGCTCGACGGCAAGGGCCCAGCCGACGACGACCCCGCCTGGTACAACCCGACCGGCGACGACGAGATCAGGCTGAGAATCAGCGCGCTCAACGCCGCGGGTGGCGTTGCCGGACAACGCACAGCGGAAGCCGTCAAACAGGTCATGGGAGCCGTCGCCGGCGTCATGGACCAGCTCGACCCGTCGGCTCGGATAGCTCTCCAAGGCGCGCTGGACGAAGCCTGGCACGACTGGCCAAGCAGGCCAGCCACGGCAGACCGGATGGCGAGTGTCCACTCCATTTTCAGGTCGTTGCTCGACCTGCACGTCATTTCGTGGACGATCGGTGGCGAGCAGCCGACGGAGAGCTCCTCGCCACTCAAGCTCGTGCAGATCTCTGCGCAGACTCCGAATGCGTTCGCCGTGGCCACGCGCACACTCGATGACAAGCTCGGTGGTGCCTCGCTGGCCCGCTTCAGTGGCTTCCTGAAGCGTTCCTGGCGGCTGAACGACTGGACCTGGGGACGATGTGATGGCGCAACGATGCTGTTCCGTGTTCTCGTGACGCCGGAACGGGTCTTGCGCTACGCCACGAGACGCCGCCTGGACGAGCCCGAGAGGGTCGTGGACGACCTCCTGGCCGCAGCACTCGACCTCGAGGACTCCTCCGCCGTCGAGTCCTGGATAACCGATGCTGCGCCCGACCGGTCGCTCACCCTACTGCGGAAGGAAGCGATCAAAGAGGTCCGGGACGTTCTCGACCCGGGCCTGGTTCAGGAGCAGCTAGTGTCCCGCTCAGCCGCCCGCGCTGAGACACCGGACGCGCTACCGAAGCTGGCCGACCTGCTGGCCTACCCACACCACGCCACGATCGCCCTGACGGAGATCCCTGCCATCGCCGCCGCTGTGAGAGCGGACCGGCTCGACGGAGCCAACGTCCGATCCCGCGGGGAGCTATTCCTCGTCGAGCATGAGGGTCTGCTTAAGCAGATTGCAGAATTGCCGGCTGACCCGGCGGAACGGCTGAAGCTGGGCATGCAGTGCCTCCGTGCTTTCGACCGGGCCGGCATCGGGCGCGAGCCTCTGGACCGGGAGGTGTCGAGCGACCAGATGATCCGCACCTCGGTGACGACGGCCAGCGTCGCCGCAACGGTCGCGGACAGCTCCAGCTCGGGCGTCGGTTTCGCCAAACCGGTCACTAAGGCAGTCCGCGGCGCGATGCTGGTCCCCTACTGGATTACCAAGGGGCTCACTGCGGGGAGCCGCACCGCCCAATACTTGGGACTGCTCGGCCTAACCGTGGGAGGCGTACTGCTCGCCTTGTCCTTGCTAGGCGTTCTGCAGCCCCCACTCGCTGGGATAGCGGCGATGCTCGGCGCAGGCACTGCGCTTGCGGCGCTGGCATACGCCGCGTTGCGGACCGGAAGCCTGCTGCACGGCGTCGTGCTGCTCGCCCCCGGGCTGGTTCTGGTCGCCATCGGGCTTGGCTGGGCCCGTGAGAGCGAAGTGGAGTCTGGGATGCAGCCCAGCCTGGAACTCGGAGCGATCGGCGCGACGATCGCCCTCGTCGTGGCACTGATCATTCTTGGGAGCCTGCCCGGTCCGATCAGGACGCCCCAGGCGCTCATCGCGGACATGCGCCGTCGGCGCACCGACCAGCAGAGCGAGGCCCTGCCAACGGCGTACCGGACGGTGGGAACAATCGGCTGGATCGTACTCGCCGTGACCCTTGTGGTCGTGGCCGCTGTGGTGGCAGCCCTGGCGGCGCAGTCGCCGCGCCTGCAGAACCTCCCGACCTGGCTTGTCGCAGCTGTCGTGGTCGCCGTGATCGCTGCCGGGGCGCTGGCAGCGTGGGATGGGCGTCAGCTACGGCTGTGGCGCCGGCACCAGGGATCCTGGGTGGAGAGCCGGGTTGAGCACCAGTCAGCGATCACAGCGGCCTGGTCGGTTGTTTACGGCGTGCTCTTCCTGATCGGTGGACTTGCGATCGAGCTGTGGTGGCCCGCTGACGCCGGTGGGTGGGAACGCACCGCGGTCGTCCTGGTCATGGTTGGCCTAGCGATCATCTTGACTCTGGTCGTCCCTCTCGTCGCGACCCGGCTCGCGAGGAAGCGGATCCAGCGCCGACTGGTCGATATCGCGCGGACGGGCCTAATCCAGCTCCCAACCACCGGTCAGGACGGTGAACCACTGCGCGGCATCAGCGATCAGCTCGCCGCCTGGCTGGTATCGCGAGACATGGCCTACCGCTATCTACTCAATCGACACCACGACGGTCAGCTCAAGCCCAGCCATGTCGAAGAGGCACTCGCCCGCGATGTAGCGGAGGCAATCCGCCGCGCGTCATAGCGGTTGGACTGCCCCGATACCAATTTGGGTTCCCGAGGTCGACGAGGGGGTCTGGATCACCCACGCGCAGATCACCGCTGTTCGGACTGGTGCAGCAGCACGGCCTGCGCTCGACGGTGGACCTCGCCCTGCTCAGGGAGGCCCAGCTTCGCGAAGATCGAGTGGATGCGGGCGTCCACCGCGCGTTTCGACACAAAGAGGCAGTGGGCACTCGCTACCTCCGTACCGGGGTCTGCAGCCTGGCCACAACTGGCCACGACACTCGGCGTGGCACAGGCGTGGCACGAAATGGAGTCGACTTGCGAGGCGTGGCACCACTCGTGATGGCCATCCCGTTAGCAAAGTCGCAGGCAGAGGCCAAGTGAGGCCGAGCTCGGCACCCTCTTAATCAGCGGGTTCGGGGTTCGAGTCCCTGATGGGCACAAAACCCCAGGTCAGCGGCCCTCGCGGCTGCTGGCCTCTTCTTTGGCCATTGTTCGCCACTACTTTCGCCCGCAGAGGCCATGTCCCTTAACGCGGTTTCCAACACGAGGGCCGCCTGCGAGTCCACCGCCCGCCTGCCCAGGTAGACGTCCTCGGTCATCGAGAGCCGACTGTGCCCGAGCTGGTCCGCCACCAGCCGGGCCGAGAGAGTGGCCTCGTCGAGGATCGTCGCCGCGGTCTTCCGGAAGCTGTGCGCTATGTCCCACGCCAGGGCTTTCTTCCCGCGAGCCTCCCGGAACTCGCGTCGCACTTTGACCGGGTCGCGGAAGCCGCCGTCGACATCAGGGAACAGCGGCTGGTCGAGATGAGCGCCAGTCCTGAACCGGCGCCGCGGCACATGTCTTTGTAACTTCAGGCTGAGGTCCTCGTCCCTGCGCCCGCCGGTTGAGGCGACGACGGGACGGCCTGCACGCGCAAGGCGTCGTGGGCGATGCCGGCAAGGGTGGCGACCGGCATGGCGGCGGCTGCGAGGAAGAGGGCGTAGACGAAGGCGGCGGAGATGTCGAGGTTCAGTACGACGCCGGCCGTCACGGAGCCGAGGACGAGGAACGTCGCATCGGCCAGGCAGAGCCAGAACAAGGCGGGCCACGTGGCGGCGAGGGCCCGACCACCGCGAGTGCGCGTCCAGCTCCGGACGCGGACGACGCGATGTGCGGCTCCGGCTGGCAAGGCGGCGAGCAGGCCGAGGATCGGCGGCCCGAACCCGCCGCCGACGAGCAGCATCAGCACCGAAAGGGCGGCCAGGCCCCTCCCGCCGTACCTGTGGTCGAGGAACCGCAGGGCCCAAGCGATCACCGCCAGGGACGCTGCCATGGTCAGCAGGCCGGTAAGGAGCGTGTTCGGGATGAGGCTCATCGCGGGCTCGCCGCCGAGGTTCGTCGCGATACGTCCCTGAGTCCAGGAGTCGAATACGACACCTGCGGGCGAACTGCTGCCCTGCAGCACCTCCCCGATGCCGTGGATGAAGCCCCCGAGGCCGGCCAGGACGCCGGTGGCGACGGCCAGGTTCTTCAACTTCGCGATGCGATGGGCGGTTGGTCGTGTGGCCACGAGGGGGCCTCCTTCCTTCCGTGCCGTCCGGCGAGCACCAGGCCCACGCCGGCAGCGCCGTAGAGAGGGTCGAGGAAGCTGCACTCACGCAGGATCGCGTACTCGGCGAGCAGCCAGGCACACAAGAGAGATCCGGCGACCATGGCGGACTGGTCGCTGCGGGCATCGCCGCGCCAGGCGTCGCGAGCGGCGACCGTGTGCGGGAGACCGACGACCACCGCGAGCGCGAGACCGCCGACGAGAGGACTGCGGAACGGTAGCCGGCCAGTGAGGTGCCTCAGATAGGGGTCGGAGCCGGTAGCCAGTCCGACCGCGCACCCGTATGCCGAGACCGCTACGGCTGCGCTCGTCGCGGCGAGAGCAGGTCGCCTCCTTAATCCCGCGGTAATGCTCGCCGCGGAGACGGCTTCGACTCGCTGCGTCGGTTCCTGGCCCACGGGCTCCGGCACCAGGAGGAAGATCGGAGGGATCCTTCCCGTCCTGTGGGCATAGCGCGCGTAGTCAGGCGCCACCGCCAGCACGTGTGGCCACCGTTCCGCGGCCTGGCGGGCGGTGAGCCGCTCGGCGCGAAGCAGTAACCGCTGATCGTCGAGCTCGGCGACGACACGTGGCTCAGCCATTAGGTTGAAGTACCAGCCCGGCCGCCTCGGCAGCCCGCTGTTGGCCGCCACGACGAACAGGTCGTTTCCGTGCTGGAAGACCTGGACCAGTACGGTGCGGGGCCGGCCCGACCGTCGGCCGGTGGTCGTGAGCACGATCCCGCGACGGCGCCACAACCTGGTGATGCGGCCGCCAGTTCGTCGATACAGCCAGACGCCGAGAGCCACGGACCTGGTGTCCAGCTCATGCTCGATGCGGGTCTTCAACTCTCGCGATGGCATGGAAGCAACCTCTCTCCCACCACACACCGGGCACCGAGGAAGCCGCCAGGGCCGTTTGTCACGACGTGGCGCCGGCGCAATGCGACCAGCGTCTGTGACTCGCCCGCACCGCTTCGTTGTGGCCACCTCACGAA
>DASUUU010000019.1:0-4326 GCA_036373915.1 Jiangellaceae bacterium
GGGTGCGTGCGGCCAGCTCCTTAGCCTCGGCCAGCAACTCGTCGTCAAGCCGGATAGTGGTGCGCATACATCAAAGTGTCAACCATGTGACATCAAAATGTCAAGATCAGCATTCGTTCGGCTTGCCATTGTGGGCACCACGCCTCCTCGGTGTCGCGTCGGCTCGCACCAAGCTTCCACAATGTCGTTGCCAGCTCACACCGAGCTTCCACAATGTCGTGACGTACCGGCACTAAGGTTCCATAATGCGACTACAGCGACATTGTGGAATCTTGGTGCGCCCGGCCCACGGCATTGTGGAAGGCTCGGTGCGGCCCGCGGACAGCACCGTGGATGCTCGGTGCAGCTAAACCTCGGCGAGCGGGACGTCGGAATCCGCCAGCCGCGCCGGGTCGACCGTCCGGCCGGATCTGACCAGCTCCTCGATGGGGCCGATGCCGTCGTCCCACATGTTGACGTGCATGCCCGCGATGGCGCGTCCCCCGCTGAGCCAGAACGCCTGGAACGCCCGGCCCGGCACGTCGCCGCGCAGCACCACGTCGTCGTATGACCCCGGCGGCGCGTGGCCGGTGTACTCCATCCCGAGATCGTACTGGTCGGTGAAGAAGTACGGCAGCTTGTCCCACGAGACGTCCTTGCCCAGCATCGACCGGGCCGCGGCGGGGCCACCGTCCAGCGCGTTCGCCCAGTGCTCGACCCGAACCCGGGTGCCGACCAGCGGGTTCTCGATCGCGGCCACGTCGCCCGCGGCGTAGACGTCCGGCTCGGAGGTCCGGAAGCCAGCGTCGACGGCGACCCCGTCCTCGATCGTCAGTCCGGCGACGGCCGCTAGCTCGGTCCGCGGGGCGATCCCGATGCCGACCACCACGGTGTCGGCCATGATCTCGTCGCCGTCGGAGGTGACCACGGCGACCACCCGGCCGTTGTCGCCCACTATCTCGCGAACACCGGTGCCCAGCCGCAGGTCGACGCCGTGCTCGCGGTGCAGGTCGGCGAACACCCTGGCGATGTTCTCGCCGAGCACGGCCTGCAGCGGCAGGTCGGCGATCTCGACCAGGGTGACATCCGCGCCGTGCGTGCGCGCCGCCGCCGCGACCTCCAGGCCGATCCACCCGCCGCCGATGATCGCGACCCGGTGGCCCTCGTCCAGGACGTCGCGCAGGTGGTCGGAGTCCGGCAGGTTGCGCAGATACCGGACGTCCTCCAGATCCGCGCCCGGCACGTCGAGCCGTCGCGGCTCGGAGCCGGTCGCGAGCAGCACCTTGGTGTAGCCGAGCCGCTCGCCGCCGTCGAGTTCGACTTCGTGGGCTCCCGGATCGAGGGCGGTCACGCGGGCGCCGAGGCGCAGTTCGATGTCGTGTTCGCCGTACCAGGGTTCGGGGTGGACGAACGCCGTGTCGCGATCGTCGTTGCCGAGCAGGTATCCCTTGGACAGCGGCGGACGTTCGTACGGAGGCTCGGGTTCGTCACTGAGCAGCACAACCCGGCCGTCGAAGCCTTCCTCGCGAAGCGTCTCGGCGGCCTTGGCACCGGCGAGGCCACCGCCGACGATGACAAATGTCGTACCGTCCATGTTGCTGACCTTTACGGTAGGGGTTCGTGCTGTCAATCCGGCATGCCGGTGAGCCGGCGATGCCACTCGTGGGCCGACGCGTCGGTCAGCGAAGCCACCTGATCGACGAGCACTCGCAGCCGCGCATCGTCACCGGTCGCATCCCTCCAGTCGGCATGGAACGCCGGCTCCAGCACATCCGGAGCCCGCGCCCGAAGGACGTCGACGAGCTCGAAGAGCAGCTTGCGCTGCCGGATGTACACCTGCTCACGGTCGCGCGCCGTCATGACGTACACGGCCGCGAGGCCCTTCAGGACCGCGATCTCGATCCGGGTGTCGTGTGGCACGACGAGATCGGCGCGGTAGCGGGTGAGCGGCGCCGGCCCGAATGCAGCGTGCGTAGCCGACTCCGCGGCGTCGCAGAACCGGCCGATCAGCTGGCTCGTCAGATCCTTCAGCGCGGCAAGGGTCGCCCGGGTGCCGTCGTACCTGCCGACCCAGTACCCGGTGGCGCGCAGCCGGTCCAGCCCGGCGAGCAGTTCGCCGGGTTCGGCGTCATGGGCGTACCAGTCGCGGGTGAGCCGGGCGATGGCGTCGCGCTCGGTCACATCGTCCAGAGGCGCACCCGGATCTAACCGCTGGGCCACTATCGCGTCCTCGACGTCGTGCACGCAGTAGGCCACGTCGTCGGCGAAGTCCATCACCTGCGCCTCGAGGCACGGGCGCCGCGGCGGAGCATCCTTGCGGAGCCACTCGAAGACCTCGGCATCCTCGGCGTACACGCCGAACTTGGTGTCGCCCTCCTTGCGTTCCCACGGGTACTTCGTCGCCGCGTCCAGGCTCGCCCTGGTCAGGTTCAGGCCGGCCGAGCGGCCGTCGGGGAACGCCGTCTTGGCTTCCAGCCGGGTCAGCAGCCGCAGGGTCTGGGCGTTGCCTTCGAACCCGCCGATGCCGGCCGCGACCTCGTTGAGAGCCACCTCGCCGTTGTGGCCGAACGGCGGATGGCCGAGGTCGTGGGCCAAGCACGCGGTGTCGACCACGTCGGGGTCGCAGCCGAGCTTCTTACCCAGTTCCCGCCCGACCTGCGCTACCTCGAGGGTGTGGGTGAGCCGGTTGCGGACGAAGTCGTCCGTGCCCGGCGCGACGACCTGAGTCTTGGCCGCGAGGCGGCGCAGCGATGCCGAGTGGACGATGCGAGCCCGGTCGCGCTCGAACGGCGTGCGACCTGCTCGCTTGGGAGGTTCGGAAACCCAGCGTTCGTAGGCGGCTTCGTCGTATCCGGTCATCACCGACGAGGCTAGTGCGTAACGGAGTTAGAACGCGTCCAGACCGCCGCTGCCCGAATCCCCCGTCAGCCGCCACCGGTAGTAGGCGAGCGACTCCCGGAGAATGTAACGTGCCTGCGCCTCACGGGTCTGCACGACGGGACCGGACCTAGCCGGAGCCGATACCGGATCGATCCCGCTGGACCTGGCCATCGCCTTGGCCCGGAACGTGTGCCAGGGATCGGTCACCAAGATGGCGGTCTCCCAGCCGTTGGCTTCGAACACCTCCCCGACCTCTTCAAGACTGGTCTGGGTGTTGGATCCGGATGCGACGGGCACGATGGCATCGCCCGGGACGCCGTCATCAATCAACCACTCGCGACCGGCGTCCGCTTCGGTCGTGACGTCCCCGTCTGCACCGCCGCCGACCGTGACGATGACATCAGCGGCCCCCTCGTCCCACAACGAGCGCGCCTTGCGGAGCCGGGCCTCGAGGACTGGAGATGGGCGGCCGTTGTACTGCGCTGCGCCGAGCACGATGATCGCATCGGATGGACGGTGGTTCTCGCCGCGGGCGTCCCACCACACCCTGACGGGGACCGAGATGACCCAGAGCAGGACGAGAGCGAGCACCGCCACGACCGCACGCCGGGCGATCGCGGCCCAGCTTTTGCGGGTGCGAGGCACTTCTTGACACTAACCGACGGGCGATGATCGCCGGTGCTCAGCACCGGACTCCTAATGACGGCCCCGGCCGGCCTTGGCAACGAGTCGGAGGTCGATCTCATCTAGCGAGTTCACCACCACGTCGGCGAGCGCCAGCGCGTCGTCGGCCGGCGGGTACTCGGCGTTGGGTATGGCGATAAGCCGCAGGCCGGCAGCAGCGGCCGACCGCAACCCGTTGCTGGAATCCTCGATGGCCACCGTCTGCTCCGGAGCGACACCGAGCCTTCGCACCACATCCAGGTAGACCTCGGGCGACGGCTTTCCGGCACCCACTTCCTCGGTTGAGACGCTCGCGACGAACTGGTCCGCCAGGCCGGCCGACTCCAGCACCGCGTCGATCAGCCGGCGCGGCGAGGACGACGCCAGGCCCAGCGGCCAGCGGTCGCCCAGCCGTCGTACCGCCTCGCGAGCGCCCGGAAGCAGCGGAAGCCTCTCGCGATATCGGGCCGCCATCTGATCGATGACTTCCGCCGCTACCTCCTGCGGCCGGCCGGGCAGGCCTACGACGTCGGTCAGGTACGTGGACCACTCGTCGGTGCTCATGCCCTGCATGGCGTGGGTGGCATCGGGAGGCCACGGCTGACCGGATTCGGCCGCGATACCGCGGCGTACCTCGTCCCAGAGCTCCTCGGACTGGACCAACACCCCGTCGAGGTCGAAGATCACGGCCCGCACCATGTCGCCTGCCATCGCAGCAAGCCTACGGTCAGACGGGTTCCGCGATGGTGATGATGTTGGATTGCCAGACGTTGCCGTCCCAGTCGGTGCAGGTGACGACCACGA
>DASUUU010000020.1:0-26922 GCA_036373915.1 Jiangellaceae bacterium
CCTACTTGGACTCGGACGATGGTGGCGACGGGCGTGGCCGCCGGCCGGTCTCGGTCTCCCAGGCGGTCAGCTGGCGCTCGAGCGCCTTCATGATCTCGAACACCTGGCTCGGCGGGACGCGGACCCGCGCCACCACCTGTGCCTGCGCCTGAGTCACCGCTGTTCCGTCGTCGCCCTCCACCCGGGACGGGGGCCGGCTCAGGGCCGCGAAGTCGAAGGTGAACACGTCGGCGGTGTGCCAGACGCTGACGAAGTCGGCATAGGCACCGGCGATCTTGTCATCGGGCATCGAGACGCGCATCTGCGGAGGCTGGCTCATGCCTCGACCTTAGTCGGGGCGGATCCTCGGAGCGCGTCGGCCGGACACGTCGTCGGTGGGTATGGTCGGCTGACGTGACGCTATATCCGATCGCGCCCCGAACCGATCACACCGACGTGCTGCACGGCATTGCCGTCCCGGATCCCTTCCGAACCCTCGAGGACGAATCCGATCCGTCCACGATCGCCTGGTCGGCCGCGCAGACCGAGCTGTTGGCCGAACATCGGACCCGATGGGACGCCCGCCCAGCACTGCAAGACCGGCTCACCGAGCTGCTCGGCGCTGGGAGCATCGGGACGCCCGCCTGGCGGCGCGAGCGTGCCTTCTTCACCCGCCGCACCGCAGAGCAGGAGCACGCCGTGCTGCTCACGATTGAGCCTGACGGCACTGAACGGACGCTGGTGGACCCCATGGCGATCGACCGGTCCGGCACGACGACACTCGATGCGTGGCAGCCGTCGAAGTCCGGTGACCTGCTCGCCTACCAGCTGTCGGCCGGCGGCACGGAGGAGTCCGTGCTGCGAGTGATGGACGTCGCCACCGGCGAGGACGTCGACGGCCCCATCGACCGCGCGCGCTACTCCCCCGTCGCCTGGCTGCCCGATGGCAAGGCGTTCTACTACGTGCGCCGGCTGGCCCGGGAGGCCGTACCGGCCGGCGAAGAGCAGTACCACCGCCGTGTCTACCTGCACCGTGTCGGCACCGACCCGGATTCCGACGTGGAGATCTTCGGTGCTGGGCTGGACAAGACCAACTACTACGGCGTCTCGGTCAGCCGCGACGGGCGTTGGCTCATCGTCACCGCCGCCCAGGGCACGTCTCCTCGCAACGACCTGTGGCTGGCCGACATCGACGCGTCCGATCCGGCCGCCCCGGAGCTGGCGGCGGTTCAGGTCGGGGTGGACGCGCGCGCCTACCCGCACGTCGGACGGGACGGCCGGCTCTACATCTGGACCGACAGGGACGCCCCGCGGGGCCGGCTGGCCGTGGCCGATCCCACCGAGCCCGGGAACTGGCACGACCTGCTCCCGCAGGACCCGCAAGCCGTCTTGGAGGACTACGCGATCCTTGACGACCTCGAGCGTCCGGTGCTCGTCGCCTCGTGGACCAGGCACGCGATCTCCGAGATCACCATCCACGACCTGGCCACCGGTGAGCGGACCGGCGCGCTCGACTTGCCGGGGTTGGGCACGGTAGGCGGGTTGTCCGAGCGTCCCGAGGGCGGTTGCGAGGCCTGGTTCGCCTATACCGACCACACCTCGCCGACCCGCGTGCTCCGGTACGACGCACGCTCCGGAGCGGTGACGACCTGGGCTGAGAGCCCGGGAACGGTGGACGTTCCAGCGGTGCGGTCACGGCAGATCACTTACCGGTCGAAGGACGGGACCGAAGTTCGCATGGTCAT
Organism: Jiangellaceae bacterium; assembly: GCA_036373915.1. Classification (GTDB taxonomy): domain Bacteria; phylum Actinomycetota; class Actinomycetes; order Jiangellales; family Jiangellaceae; genus JASLBX01. The sequence goes on from DASUUU010000020.1 coordinate 1,725, forward strand.
CGTTTCGCCGACCGGTGAGCCGGATCGGCCGCGGCCGACCGTTCTATACGGCTACGGCGGATTCTCGGTCTCGCTCACCCCCGCGTACTCGGCGAGCATCCTGGCTTGGGTCGAGGCGGGCGGGGTATGGGCGGTGGCGAACCTGCGCGGTGGTTCGGAGGAGGGCGAGGCCTGGCACCGGGCGGGCATGCGCGAGAACAAGCAGAACGTGTTCGACGATTTCATCGCCGCGGCCGAGTACCTCATCGACAACGGCTGGACGACGCGTGATCAGCTCGGCATCTCCGGGGGGTCCAACGGCGGGTTGCTGGTGGGCGCCGCCTTGACCCAGCGGCCGGAGCTCTTCCGCGCGGTCGTCTGTTCGGCGCCGCTGCTGGACATGGTCAGATACGAGAAGTTCGGGCTCGGCGCGACCTGGAACGACGAGTACGGGACGGCGGACGACCCGGAGGAGTTGGGCTGGCTTCTTTCGTACTCGCCGTACCACCAGGTGCGAGATGCCGTGGCCTACCCTGCCGTGCTGTTCACCGTCTTCGAGGGTGACACCCGCGTCGACACCATGCACGCCCGCAAGATGTGCGCGGCCCTGCAAGCGGCCACGGCGGGAGGAATCGTCCTGCTACGGGCCGAGCGCGAGGTAGGTCACGGTGCCCGTGCGGTGTCGCGGACCGTCGACCTCGCGGCGGACCAGCTGGCGTTCCTGAGAAAGGAGCTGACGTCGTGATCGCTCAGCAAGGGGAGCTACCAGAGCGGTACAGCGGCGACTGGTGGTTGGAAGTGCTACTCGACATCCCGCTCAAGATCATCGGGCTGATCCTCCTTGCGTTCATCGCTCGGTACGTCCTGCACAGACTCATCAACCGGATGGTCCATCGAGCTGAAACCACCCAACCGCCAGATCGCATGCTCGGTTCCAAACAGGCGGCTCGGATCGTCTTCGGTAGCACAGGCGCGTACTCCGAACGGCGCGCGCTGCGCGCGCGAACACTCGGCTCGCTCGCCAAGAGCATCATCACGGCCGTGATCGCCGCCATCGCCATCGTGATGATCCTCGCCCAGTTTGGCTTCAACATCGGCCCGCTCCTCGCGTCCGCAGGCATCGTCGGCGTCGCACTGGGCTTCGGTGCGCAGAACCTGGTCAAGGACTTCCTGTCCGGAGTGATGATGCTGCTGGAAGACCAGTACGGCGTCGGCGATGTGATCGACATGGGTGAGGCCACCGGAGTGGTCGAAGCCGTCGGGCTGCGGGTGACCCGGCTCCGGAGCATCGACGGCACCGTGTGGTACGTCCGCAACGGAGAGGTGATCCGAGTCGGCAACTCCAGCCAGGACTGGGCGCGCGCAGTGATCGACATCGGTGTGAGCTACGAGGCCGATCCCGCGCGCGTGCGGGAGATCCTGGCCGAGGTGTCTCACGAGTTCGCGGCCGACCTCGCGTGGAGCGAGCTCATCCTGGAGGAGCCCGAGGTCTGGGGTGTGGAGAGCCTCGGCGCAGACAGTGTCGTGGTCCGGCTCGTCGTCAAGACCAAGCCGCTCGAGCAGTGGAAGGTCGCACGCCAGTTACGTGAGCGAATCAAGGTTCGGCTCGACCAGGAAGGCATCGAGATCCCGTTCCCGCAGCGCACCATCTGGGTCCGCGGCGAGGGCGAGGCCGGCGCCATCTCCGCCGATTGATCACGTCCAGCAGGCCCGCGGGTGCCGTACCAGGCGCATGCGGGTGGTACAGCACCGATTGATCACGTCCAGCAGGCCTGCGGGTGCCGTACCATGCGCGTGCGCCTGGTACGGCACCGATTGATCACGTCCAGCAGGCCCGTCGGCACTCCACCATGCGCGTGCGGGTGGTACGGCACCAACGCGCCTGGTGGTGTCAGGCGAGTGCGGCGTCCAGGGTGATCGGGACGGCCCTGAGTGCCTGGCTGACCGGGCAGTTCTCCTTCGCCGTTTCCGCGGCTGCGGCGAAGTCCTCCGCGCTCATGCCGGGCACGTTGCCGCGCACGGACAGTTGAATCCCGGTGACGCCCTCACCAGGCTGGAACGTCGTTGCCGCCTGGACGTCCAGCGAGGTCGGCGGCGTACCCGCCTTGTCCAGCACGTTCGAGAAGGCCATGCAGTAGCACGACGACAGCGCGGCCGAGATCAACTCCTCCGGGGACGTTCGGCCGCCCGGATCTTCCGTGCGAGCCGCCCAGGTGACGTCGTGCGTGCCGAGGCTCGACGACTCGAACGTGACCTGACCGGCACCCTGGAAGAGGTTGCCTTCCCAATGCGTCGACGCGGTACGAGTTGCGGCCATGTTCGTTGACTCCTCCGTTGCGAGGTACGTGTGGCGGACGTGCCCATCCTGCCGCATCCGCCGCCTGGAACAATGGGGAACGTGACCCAGCAAGCCCAGACCTTCTACGACGCCGTCGGGGGGCACGAGACATTCCGCCTCCTCGTCCACCGCTTCTACCAGGGAGTGGCGGACGACCCAGTGCTTCGTCCCCTCTACCCCGAAGAGGATCTGAGCGGCGCGGAAGGTCGGCTGCGGATGTTTCTCGAGCAGTACTGGGGCGGGCCAACGACCTACTCCGAGCGACGCGGCCACCCGAGACTCCGAATGCGGCACGCGCCCTTCCGGGTGAATCCCGAAGCGCGCGACCGGTGGCTGCACCACATGAAGGTGGCGGTCGACTCGCTGGACCTGCCGCCGGAACAGCACGGCATGCTCTGGGACTATCTGGAGCGTGCCGCGTTCTCACTGGTCAACACCTTCGACGAATGACGTGAGCCGGCGTTGACCACCCTGAACGGCTTCCGCGAGCTTCACCGGCAGGGCATCTTCATCATGCCTAATGCATGGGATGTCGGCTCTGCCCGCTTGCTCGAGCATCTCGGCTTCGCGGCCATCGCCACGACGAGTTCGGGATTCGCCGGCACGTTGGGACGTCGCGATCAGCGGGTCCGGCGCGACGAACTGCTCGCGCATGTCGAGGCGATGACCGCAGCGGTGAGATTGCCGGTCAGCGTCGACGCCGAACGGTGCTACCCCGACGAGGCGGGCGGCGTGGCCCGGACAGTCGAGCTGATCGCGAACGCCGGAGCCGCCGGCTGTTCGATCGAGGACTACGACCCGGCAGCCGGGGTGTTGCCGATCGAGGCCGCCACCGCCCGGGTCGCCGAAGCGGTCAGCGTGGCCGCACGTCACGGCCTGGTCATTACGGCGCGCGCCGAGAACCACCTCTACGGCGTGGATCACCTCGACGACACGATCGCCCGCCTGGTCGCCTACCGCGACGCCGGAGCCGACGTCTTGTATGCCCCTGGGCTCGCGGCGCTGGCGGACATCGAGCGGGTGGTGCGCGAGGTCGAGGCGCCGATCAACGTGCTGACCGTGCCGGGCGGCCCGCCGATTCCGGAGTTGGCCCGCGCCGGTGTGCGCCGGGTCTCGACCGGCGGTGCGCTGGCGTGGGTGGCATACGGCGCGCTCGTCACGGCCGGGCGGGAACTGCTGGACAAGGGGACGACGACGTTTCTGGAAGAGCTACTGGACGGAGCGGTACGTGCGTCCGCGTTCAGCGACGAGGCGCCAACCGACCGCGGCGGGATCGACTAACCCGGCCCTACCGGGCTTGGTCAGCCGTCCTCGCTGATCTAGTCTTTCCCGCTGGGGAACTGATCACGCGGGGGCCTTCGATGGACGTCGTTCTGGAGACCGAGCGGTTGGTGTTGCGCCGCTTCACCCGCGATGACGTGGACCTGCTCGTGGAGCTGGACAGCGATCCGCAGGTGATGTGGTACATCAGCAAGGGCCGGCCCACAGCGCGAGCTGAGATCGAGAAGATCATCTTGCCGAGATTCCTCGAGTACTACCACCTCTTCGAGGGTTACGGCACCTGGGCGACGCACGAGAAGTCGACCGGTGAGTTCATCGGCTGGCTCAGCCTGCGACCACGAGACGGCGACCCGCCCGACGAGCCCGAACTCGGGTATCGCCTCCGGCGCTCCGCGTGGGGCAAGGGATACGCGACAGAGGGCGCGCGCGCCCTCGTGGACCTGGCGTTTCGGGAACTCGGCGCCCGGCGGGTGTACGCCGAGACGATGGCGGTCAACGTGGCGTCCCGCCGGGTGATGGAGAAGGCCGGGTTGAAGTACGCCCGGACGTTCCACATGGAGTTCGAAGATCCCGTCCCCGGCACCGAATACGGGGAGGTCGAGTACGAGCTCTTCCGCGAAGATTGGGAGCGCGCTCAGAGCTCTCCGAGCTGACGCACCCAACACTCGGACATCCGATTGCCCGGCAACCGAGTGGAATCCGTAGGCTCTTGCGGGTGACCGACGTTCAACAGCAATGGTGGCGTGACGCCGTCATCTACCAGGTGTACATCCGATCGTTCGCCGACGGATCGGGAACCGGGGTGGGCGACATCCGCGGCCTTCGCTCCCGGCTGCCGTACCTTCGTGATCTCGGCGTCGACGCGCTGTGGATCAATCCCTGGTACCCCTCGCCCATGCTGGACGGCGGCTACGACGTAGCCGACTACCGAGGCATCGCCGCAGAGTTCGGGACGCTGACCGATGCCGAGGCGTTCATCCGCGCCGCCCACGAACACGGCCTGCGCGTGATCGTCGACATCGTGCCGAACCACACGTCCGACCGGCACCCATGGTTCAAGGCCGCACTTCAAGCGGGACCCGGCTCGCGCGAGCGGGCCCGCTACGTCTTCCGCCCGGGCAAGGGCCAGAACGGCGAACTGCCGCCGAACAACTGGAAGAGCACATTCGGTGGACCGGCTTGGACGCGCATCACCGAACGAGACGGCAGTCCGGGTGAGTGGTACCTGCATCTGTTCGACTCGTCCCAGCCCGACCTGGAGTGGGGCAACGACGAGGTGCAACAGGAGTTCCTGGACATCCTTCGGTTCTGGTTCGACCGCGGCGTCGACGGCATGCGGATCGACGTCGCCCATGGCATGATCAAACATCCGGACCTGCCCGACCTACCGGTCGGAGAAGCCGGCGAAGTACTCCTCCCCGCGGACAACGACGACCATCCGCACTGGGACAGGGCGGACGTCCACGAGATTTACCGCGAGTGGCGCAAGGTCGCGGACAGTTACGATCCGCCTCGGGTTTTCGTCGCCGAAGCCTGGGTTGACTCCCCGGAGCGCCTGGCTCATTACGTGCGCCCCGGTGGCCTGCACACCGCCTTCAACTTCGACTACCTGCGCGCGCCGTGGTCGGCACAGGAATTGCGAAAGACCATCGACCAGACACTGAACGTCTTCCACGACGTCGGAGCCCCGGCGACGTGGGTACTGTCGAATCACGACGTCGAGCGCCACGTGACCCGCTACGGGCGTCAGATCACCTCCGCCGCCATCGGATCGAGCCGGCATGATGGGCTGGGCGAGCCGGACGAGGCCCTGGGCACCCGCCGGGCCAGGGCGGCGGCCCTCCTGATGCTGGCGCTGCCCGGAGGGGCGTACATCTACCAGGGTGAAGAGCTCGGCTTACCGGAAGTCTTGGACATTCCGGATTCAGCCCGGCGCGATCCGATCTGGGAACGCTCCGGGCACACCAGACGGGGGCGGGACGGCTGCCGGATTCCCCTTCCCTGGACGGTGCACGGCCCTTCGTACGGGTTCGGCGTGAACGGCACATGGCTGCCCCAGCCGGCCGGCTGGGGCGCGCGCTCGGTGCAGGCACAGCAAAACGATCAAGGCTCGATGCTCAACCTCTACAAGGAGGCTCTCCGATTGCGCCGCGACATGCGCGCCCTCGGCCTCGGTCCGCTCGAATGGCTACCCGGCCACGGCGAAGAAGTGCTGGCGTTTCGCCGCGAGCCCGATTTCGTCTGCGTCGTGAACCTCGGTGCCGCACCGGTCAAGCTGCTCGAACACAACCGGGTCCGCATGTCGAGCGCACCTCTCGAGGACGGCCTGCTGCCCCCAGATGCCGCCGTCTGGCTCGCCGTTTAGCCGCTCAGGCAACCTTTGCGCATTGCCAGGTCGTCAGCATGGGTAGGAACCGGGAACGGAGAGCCTCGTGGCCGACCTGGACGACTTCGCAGTGTTCGTGGCTTCGCGATCGCCACACCTCGCGCGCACGGCATTCCTGCTTACGTATCAAGCTGCGGCGAGTAGATGATCGGCTCCCCGGAGCGCGTTGACCTGAAGACATCAACGGAGATTCGCTGTCCATGACACCTTGGGTCTTCCCGAGTCAACCGAACGGTCGTACTGTCTGTGCATGCGGCTCGAGCTGCGGCACTTGCAGATGGTCTGCACGATTGCCGACCATGGCAGTCTCACCAAGGCGGCGTCGGCTCTCGGGCTGGCGCCGTCTGCCCTGACGACGCAGCTCCAGCGCATCGAGCGGAGTCTCGGCGGGTTGTTGTTCGAGCGCGACCGGCGCGGTGCGCGGCCCACCGCACTGGGCGACCTGGTACTGAGTCGGGCGCGGGCGCTCCTGCCGGCGGTCAAGGACCTGCACGACGAAGCCGTCCGCCTGGCCGGTACACGCGGATCGGCACAGCTGTGCAGGGTCGGCGCGGTGAGCAGCCCCATCCTTGGTGGCATCATCTGCCGCTTGAACGCAGCCGACCCGAGCGTCCAGGTGATGGTTCACCCGTCCTCGTCGCCCGTTGAGCTGGCAGATCAGCTCGCCGAGCGCCGAATCGACGTGGCGCTCGTCGGCCTGTGCGGCAAGGCCCGCCCGCCCCGCGAGCACCAGCTGGCCTGGAACGACATCGCAGTCGACGCGGTATGCGTCCTGCTGCCGGCGGACCATCCGCTCGCCGGCCGCGCCGAGGCCGAGCTCGCTGAGTTCGCGGACGCCACTTGGGCGGCCGGCGGCCCGTACGAGTGCTGCTTCGAGGAGTGCTTCGCCGCCGCGTGCGCTCGCGCCGGGTTCACCATGCGGCGCATGTACGAGGTGGACGCCCGTACCGCCACCGAACTCGTCGAGGCCGGCGAGGCAGTGGCCCTGTGCCAGTCGAGTTTCCGGCCGCCGGACGGCCTGGTGTCGGTGCCGATCGCGGGGACGCCGCTGCTGTGGCGCCACGTCATCGGCTGGGTTCCCGGTGTGTTGACGACCGATGCCACGGACCGGCTGCTCGAGTTCGCCCGGCGCTCCTACGACGATGTACTCGCCCGGGCCCGCTGCGATGTCCGGCCGCCGGGTCGGTTCAAGCTCCGGAGCGAACCGGTCCCCGGGCTTGCTGCTTCTGCGAAAACTCCTGGTCCGCCGGAGTACTGGTAAGCCGGCGTCGTGATAAGACCAAACTGCGAATTACCTTTCGGTCAAGTCCTTCTTACCGTGCGGGGATCACATCGCCTTCGCCCCGGAAGGAGGACCGATGAAGGTCACGCTCCCCAGAACCCTGGCAGTAGCCGCCACCGCGACGCTGCTCGCCATGTCTCCCACCCAAGCGGCCGGCGCATCCACCGGCCAGCCGGAGCCGACCGGCAACCCGCCGGTCACGGCCGCGCCGGAGATGACCGAGGCCATGCAACGAGACCTGGACCTCGCACCGGCCCAGGTCGAGGAACGCGTCGCGCACGACGAGGCCGGTAGCGATCTCGCCGACCGATTCGAGGACATCCTCGGTGACGAGTTCGCCGGCGCCTGGCTCGACGCGGATCAGCACCTGGTGGTCGCCGTCACCGACGCGAAGGAGGCGAACCGCATCCGAGCCCTCGGCGCGACACCGCGGGTCGTCGAACGTAGCGCCGACGACCTGGCGGCGGTCATGACCGAACTCGACCAAGCGAGCCGGCCGTCCCCGAGCCAGGTGACCGGATGGTACGTCGACGTCGAGACCAACGAGGTCGTGGTCGAGGCGTTGCCGAACGCCCGTGGCGCCGCCCAACGGTTCGTCCGGACCGCCGGCGCGGACGCCGAGGCCATCCGGATCGAAACCACCACCGACAAGCCGCAGTTGTTCTACGACGTGCGCGGCGGCGACGCCTACTACCCCGGCAACAGCCGATGCTCGATCGGCTTCTCGGTCACCGTCGGTTTCGTCACCGCGGGCCACTGTGGCGGCGTTGGAACCACGACCCGCGGTTACAACCAGGTGACCCAGGGCGTCGTCCGCGGCTCAAGCTTCCCGGGCAACGACTACGCGTGGGTCGAGGTCAACAGCAACTGGACGCCGCGGCCGCTGGTGAACCGATACAGCGGGAGCCAGACGGTCACGGTCGCCGGCTCGCAGGAAGCGGCCGTCGGCTCCTCGGTGTGCCGCTCCGGCTCGACGACCGGCTGGCGGTGCGGAACGATCCAGGCCAAGAACCAGACGGTCAACTACCCGCAGGGCACCGTCTACGGCCTCACCCGGACCAGCGCGTGCGCAGAGCCCGGCGACTCCGGCGGCTCATGGCTGACGGGGCAGCAGGCACAGGGCGTCACGTCGGGCGGCTCGGGCAACTGCACCTCGGGCGGGACGACATACTTCCAGCCAGTGGGCGAGATCCTCTCGAGCTACGGACTGACCCTCGTCACGTCTGGCGGGAGCGAACCGCCGCCGACGGGTTGCAGCTCGTACCCCAACGTCTACACAGGATCGCTGTCGGGCACGGGTAGCTACCAGTTCCAGCCGAACGGCAGCTACTTCTACTCGTCCCGTTCCGGCACTCACCAGGGCTGCCTGAGCGGGCCGTCCAATGCTGATTTCGATCTTTACCTACAGCGGTGGAACGGTTGGTCGTGGTCGACCGTGGCCAGCTCCACCGGTCCGACGAGTAGCGAGACGATCAGCTACAACGGATCGACCGGCTACTACCGGTACGTCGTGTACTCGTACAGCGGGTCGGGCAGTTACACGCTCGGTATAAGAGTTCCCTGACCGGCAGCTGAGGGCGGGCGCAGTGAAGCGCCCGCCCTCGGCGTTAGGAGTGTCAAGCGGTTAGGGTACTGGTCCCCTCACCCCGTGGCTGCGCTATCGTCCGCAACCGATGAATGATCGACTGGGGAGGCCGCTGGGGTGGTTGCGGCTGGCGTTCCGCCTCGCGACGAGTCGCCTCGGCCTTCTCGGGGCTTCGATGCTGACGGCACTCGTCGCCGCCACGCTGCTGATCGTCGCGAGTGTGCTCTCTCCGGCCGTGGCTGAACAGACCTTTCGCGGGACCGTCGACGCCGAGCCGCCCGCCGAGCACGACCTCCGGGCTACCACCGCGTTCAACGATGCCTGGCCCGAGGTCGATCGCGACCTGAGCGAGATCACCCGGCGGCACGACGAGATCGTCGGCGAGGTGACGACCTCCGCGTGGACGATCGCCACGACGGGTCAGGTTCGGCTTGCTTTCGGCAGCGTCCGGGACATCGATACTCACGCTGAACTTGCCGACGGCCGCTGGCCCGATCCTGGCGCCACGCCGATCGAGACGGTAATGCACTCCGACGCGCTGGACAGGCTGGAGATCGACGTCGGCGACAGGCTGACCGTCGAGCTTCTGGCCGGTGCGTCTGACGCGGTCGACGTGCTGGTCGTGGGCGCATTCGAGCCCGCCGAGCGCGAGCATGTGTTGTGGCGCGGGCTGGGTCACGGCGCGCTGATCGACGAGCACGACGACGCGCCGACTGTGTTCGGCCCACTCCTCGTCCCTACCGACGACCTGGTCGAACGAGTCCGACCGGGCTCGACGACGGCCGTTTGGACGGTGGGCCTTGACCTGAATCGAGTCTCCTTCGAGACTGCGGACGCGGCGATCCTGTCTTTGGCTCGGCTTCGCGACGGCCTGGCGGACGTGGCGACGGGCGATAAGTCCACCCGGGTCTCGATCGCCGGCGGAACCGACGTGCTCGAAAGGGCCCGGGACGCGGCATCGTCGGCCCGGGCCGTGCTATTCGTGATCGTCACCATGGTCATGGTGCTGGCGGCCTGGGCACTGGCGTTCACCGCCCGAATCCTGGCCGCGAGCCGGGCGTCGGTGACGGCGCTGTTCCGGGCTCGCGGTGGCCGGGACCGCCTGCTGGTACGGCTTTCCATTCTGTCGGCCGCGGTCCCAGCGCTCGTGGTCGCCGGCGGCGCCCCGGCAGTGGCCGACCTGATACTGGCGGAGTTGCGCGACCGCGACATCGTCGCCGGTACTGGAGGCACCGGCCGGTGGCTGCTCAGCGCCGCGGTGGCCGCCGGCTGGTTGACCATGCTCGTCGTCGCCGATCTGCGGTCTGGCCGATCGATGGCCAGCGTTTCGGCGGAATCAAGCCGACCCACCCGCCGCGCCGCCGCTCAGCGAGCGGGCGTCGACATCGTCGTTGTCGCACTCGGATTGCTCGCTCTACAGCAACTCCACAGGCCGGTGGGAGCGACGTCGGACGTCGTGTTGATCGCCGCACCCGCGGTGCTGGTACTTGCGGGGACCCTCATCGTGGTCCGGCTATTGCCGTGGTGCAGCCGAGAGGCGTCCTTCGTGGCGGCTCGGATGCGCGGCCTGCCGGCGATGCTCGGATCGTTCGACGTCGCCCGCCGGCCCCTTCGGCACGTGGCCGCTGTGGCGATGCTTGCCCTTGCACTTGCCGCAGCCGTATTCGCAGCAACGATGCAAGCCACCTGGCAGACGTATCGCGACAACTCGGTCGCTCTCGCGGCGTCGGCAGACGTTCGAGTCGGCATGGCCCAGGTCCTGGTGACGGACCGGCCGGTGGATGCGGTGGCCGATCAGCTGGCCGCGCTGCCCGAGGTTGAGACAGTCATGCCGGCGCACCGCGAATCCGCACGCAGCGACACCCGCCACGTCGACCTGATCGGTGTCGATCCGGAGGTGGCTGGAGATCTCATGCGCTGGCCGCCGGCACTTGCGGGTGGCCCGGCGCCAGACCTGCTGGCCGCGTTGACCGGTCCCGGGGACCTGCCGGCACTTGTCACGCGCAGCTACGCGGAGGAGCTGGGGCTGAACGTCGACAGCACCACGACGGTGAGTGTGCGCGGCGTGCGGCTGCAGGTTCGGGTTGCCGGCCTGGTCGAAGCCGTTCCCGGCAGTACCGAACCGTACGCCATGCTTGTCGACCAGGCGGACATGCGGTTCGCTCTCAGGGAGTGGGTGGAGGTGCTCCAGGAGGGGGCCGACACACCCGAACTTGTCGACGTCGACCCAGCGCCGAATGAGTGGTGGCTCGCGACGTCCGACAACGGAACCTCGGCTGCTGCCGGAGCCGCCGATCTCGACGGCGTCATATCGGTCAACACACATGCCGAAGCCGCCCGGTCGAGCAGCCTGGAGTTGACGGCTCGCGGGGTGTTCGCCGGGTTGAGCGGAGGGCTGGCGTTCGCGGCGGCCTTCGGAATCGTCGGGACGATCCTGCACGCCGTGGCGTCGTACCGATCACGAACCGGCGAGCATGCGGTGCTGCGAGCCGTCGGCCTCCGCCGGTCCAGCACGCTCAGCTCGATCGCGACCGAGCAGACATTGTTGATCGGCCTCGCCACGGTCGCCGGACTTGGCCTGGGCACTCTGGTTTCCTGGCTCACAGTGCCGCACACGATCGGTCGCCTCGCCGGGCTTGCGGAGGTGCCGAGGTTGGAGTTGACGGTGCCGTGGCAGGTCCTTGCGGCGCTGAGCGTCGGCGCGGCCATCCTGCTCGGCCTGATCGTGGCCGTCGCGGCCGCTGCTCTGCGGGCGGTGAGCATCACGAGCGTGTTGCGGGCGGGTGAGGAGGCATGAGCCGGATCGGCTTCGTAGCCAAGCAGATTCGGGCCGACCTCGGGGTCGTCCTCCTGCTGGCCGCCGTGCTCGCCGGGGGTGCGTTCCTCGGCGCGGCGGCACCGTCGTGGATAACCGACCGGCTTGATGCCGCGCTCGAGGACACGCTCTCCGACGCGGCGCCCCAGGGTGATCTCGTCGCACGTGGGCGGTTCGGCGCCAGCGTGACGATCCCACCGCGAACGGACCTGATCCCGGAGCTGGCCGCCGTCGAAGGGATGATCGAGCAGGTCCGCCGGCGCGAGTCGGCGCTGACCGCGGCCTACGCGAACGACCGGTGGTCGCTCTCACTGGGAACCGGCCCGATCGTGGCTCATGACGGGCCGGCCGAACCTTCCGCCAGGCAGCGGGAACTGGGGCTGTGGCTGCCCCAGGATGCCCAGCAGAAGGTCACCGTCGTGGAGGGCCGGTTCCCACGTCCCGAGGTCGAGATCGTCGATTCGCCGGCCACAACCGAGGACCGCCGCCTGTCGATGCCCGTTTTCGAAGTCGCCGCGACGGCCGACGTCATGGACGCATTGGAACTCGAGATCGGTGACCGGGTAGTCGTGCACGCCGGAACCATCGGTAGCCGCAACGGACCGGCACCGGCCCTGCTGGCCATGCGGCTCTCCGGAGTGGTCGAGCCGACCGATCGTGCCGACGTGTCATGGAAGGACACCTTCACCACACTCGAGGCCGAACGTGGCATACCCGGCGATGACCCGCGCATCTACCGCGGCACGGTGATCGCCGATCCGCTGCTGGCCGAGCAGCTCGTCCGGTGGGCCACGTTGCGCGATGTCGACTGGCAGACGTGGCTCTCGATCCACTGGCAGCTCGAGTTGCAGCCTGAGCGGCTCGCGGCGAGCGACGTTCAGCCGGTGATCACGAGCGTCAAGCGCTTCCGCTCGTGGTCCACCTGGACGACGTCGCTGGACAAGGTATTGCTCGGGTACCAGGACAGCCGAGCGAGCGCCGAACGGTCCGCCGCGCTCGGCGTCGCCTCACTTGCCGGCCTCCTCGTGACCGTGCAGCTCCTGACGGTCGGGCTGCTCGCTGAGCGCCGGGCCGCCGCGCAGTCCCTCACCCGGGTGCGCGGTGGTCGGGACGCTTTGCTGGCTCGGTCGCTCGCCATCGAAGCGGCGCTCGTCGGCGTACCAGCCGTTGCCGCGGGCGTCTTGGCGGCAGCGCTGCTGGTCGGTGCGAGCTGGTGGATTCCCGCCATCTTGCTGCTGCTCACGGTGGCGGCCCTGCCCGTGCTGGGAGTACGGCTGGCTCGGCGTAGCGGCGCCGAACGGCCAGAGCACGCTACCCTGCGGCCCTCGCTTCGCCGCTTGGTCGCCGAAGCCGGACTCGTCGTCATCGCCGGGGCCGCAGTCTGGCTGCTCTCACAGCAGTCCCCGGACACCGGGGCCGGCGCCGATCCCGTCGTTTCGCTGACGCCATTGCTGGTGGCCGCGGCGGTGGGGGTGGTGGTGTTCCGCCTGCTGCCGTATCCCGTCGCCGTGGCGACCCGGCTGGTGCGGCGCACCCGGGGTGCCACCTCGTTCCTTGTCGCCTCGCGCGCCGCGCGGAGCCCTGCGTACGCCGTGCTGCCCGTCGTCGCCGTCCTCATGGCGGTCGGCCTGGCTGCCTTCGGAGGCAGCGTCCGCGCGACTGCCGACCACGCGAAGGACGCGACTGCGTGGGCGGAGGTGCCGGCCGATGCAGTCGTCGAGACCACCACATTGCGGGCCGAGGCCGGCGAGCTGGCCGAGCTCGTGCCCGAGGCGACGGACATCGCCGCCGGATATGCCCTGTACGGGCAGCAGGCGACGGACGAGCGAGACGCCACGGTCCGCGTTGAGATCCTGGCCGTCGATGTCGCGGACTGGACCAGGGTGGTGGCTGATGCGGTCGAGCCGGTCGAGCCGGTCGCCGCGCTGGCGAAATCGCAGAGGGCCGGCGGCGTGGTGCCTGCGGTCATCAAGGGCCAGACCGCTGATCTTGCGGTGGGGCAGGAGCTGGCCATGACGATTCGGGGGCACGAGTTCACGGTCCGGCTGGTCGATCGCGTAGACAGCTTCGCCGGAGCTCCCGGTGGCAACACCGTCGTGGTGCCACTCGATGATCTCGGTGTGTCCGAGTCCGAGCTCGGACTCCGCTGGCCCAATGTCGTCTTTCTGGCAGGGCCGGTCGCGGATGCCGACCTCGAGTCGGTGCTCGGCGGTGACGTGATGCGCCGTGCGGACGTGCTGGCCGCAATCGACGACCCCATGCTCGAGACCACGCTGACGATCTTTCAGGTGGCCGTGCTCGCAGCCGCCGCCCTCGCCGCGCTGGCCGCCGTGTTGGGCCTGCAGGTCACGGCTAGATCGCGGTCGTACGCACTGTCCGTCCTGCGCACGCTCGGACTGCCATCCCGCAGTACGGCAGCCTTGATCGCCGCCGAGGTCGTGCCGGTATCGATCGTCGCAGCGGCTGTCGGGTCCGCGGTGGGCCTGGGCCTGGCTATCGTGGCCGGTCAGGCCATCGACCTCGCCGCCCTCACCGGGTTGCTCAACGCGGGTGGACCGGTGATTCCGGACATCTCTGGTACGGCGCTCGCGGCCGCCGGCGTCGTAGCCTCCGTCATCGCCGCTGTCTGCATCGCCGTCGCGGCCAACCGCCGAGCCCGGCTCGGCTCCGTCCTTCGCGCAGGAGAAGACTCATGAGCGCACCTACGATCGTGTGCGACAACCTCGTTCGCATTTACCAGACCGATGGCATCGAGGTCGTCGCGCTCCAAGGACTAGACCTGTACGTCGACGCCGGCGAGCTTGTCGCGATCGTCGGGGCGTCCGGGTCGGGAAAGTCCACGCTGCTGAACATCCTCAGCGGCAACGACGAGCCCACCGCCGGGCGGGTCACCGTCGCGGGGCACGACCTGATCGAGATGTCCGCACGCGACCGTGTCAGGTACCGCCGCGACGTCGCCGGGTTCATCTGGCAGCAAACGGCTCGCGGTCTGATGCCGTTCCTCACCGCTGCCGAGAACGTCACGCTGCCGCTGCTTCTGGCCGGAGTGGGGCGGCGGGAACGCCGATCCCGCGCCGATGAGCTGCTCGAGCTGCTCGGCATCGGCTACTGCCGGGATCGGCGGCCGCGCGAGATGTCCGGCGGCGAACAGCAACGTTGCGCGATCGCGGTGGCCGTCGCGAACCGCCCCGAGGTGCTGTTCGCGGACGAGCCGACCGGCGAGCTCGACTCTGCGACTGCGACCGAGGTGTTCGGTGCGTTGCGGTCGAGCAACGCCGAGCTCGGGACCACCGTCGTGATCGTCACCCACGACCCTGCGGTCGCCGAGCACGTCGACCGGACGGTGGCGATTCGCGACGGCCGGACGTCGTCGGAAGTGCTTCGCCGCACCGAGATCACCGCGGATGGCCATGAACGGGTCATCGCCGAGGAATACGCCGTCCTGGACCGGACCGGCCGGGTCCAGCTGCCCCGAGACTTCGTGACCACGCTCGGGCTGCATGAGCGCGTCCGCCTCGAGCTGGAAACGGACCATGTCGGCGTGTGGCAGGCGCAGACCGGCAAGTCCGACAGCCGCGACGAGGAGGTGGATGAGTGAACGCGCTCGTTGTGGCCGAACACCTCAGCCGTACCTTCGCTCGCGGCGCCCGCCCGGTGCACGCGTTGCGCGGAGTGTCGCTGGAACTCAACGCCGGTGAGATGGTCGCTCTCGTCGGCCGATCGGGTTCGGGCAAGACGAGCCTGTTGAACATCATCGGCGGGCTCGACCGACCGGACGGGGGCGAGGTCGTCGTCGACAGCCGAAAGCTCAGCGAGCTGGGTGAGGCGGCGCGGCAGCGGTTGCGGCGCGAGCAGGTCGGCTTCGTGTTCCAGTCCTTCGGGTTGCTGCCGTTCCTGTCCGCTCGCGAGAACGTCGGCGTGCCCCTTCGAATGCTGCGGTGGCGAAGGCGCGCACGCGAGGCGCGGGTTGGTGAGTTGCTCGCCACCGTGGGGTTGGCCGACCACGCCGAGCACCGCCCGCCCGAACTGTCCGGCGGCCAGCAACAGCGGGTCGCGATCGCCCGAGCACTCGCACCGGACCCGCAGCTACTGCTCGCCGACGAGCCCACCGGCCAGCTCGACTCCGAGACCGGGCAGCAGGTCATCGCACTGTTGCAGCGATTGGTCCACGAGTCCGGCAGCGCCGCCCTTGTTGCGACCCACGACCCCGCGCTGGTGGCCTACGCCGACCGCGTGCTCTATCTGCGTGACGGTCAGTTGGTCGACCGCACGTCGGCCTGACACCCTTAGAGGGCGAAGAGAGCCAGGCCGGTGCGCGCGAGCACGGACCCGTACGGCGCGTCCAACCGCCACCACTGCCCGGCACTGCGCAGCGCCACCTCGCCGCCACCGAGGAAGCCGTACGAGTCCGCCGCGTGGGCCAGCCGGAGCGGCACGCCCGCCGCGAGCTCACGGTCCCAGATCTCATCGGCGAGCTTCTCCAGGGCCACGCGCCCCTCGCGCAGCGCCAATCCTTCGGAGACGGACGGCGCCCGCCGCCGGAACTCCTCGACGCCGGCCTGGACCCGACGGTCGACGTCGGATCCGTCCAGCGTCGCGAGCACCGTCCAGCCGCTGCGTGGCGGCAGGCTTGACGTCCAGCGAAGCGCAGGCACGGGTGCCGGCAACTCCAGCTCGCCGCGGTCGCCGACCGCCCGAGCGGCCAGCGTTCCGGCCTCGACGACCAGGTCGATCGACACCGGTTCGGCCAGCTCGACCGCGCGGAGCGCGAGCGCGTCGAACGGGGTCTCGGCGAAGCAGCCGGCTACCGATCCGTTGGCGACGACCCGTACAACAGCCTCGGCTTCGTACCGGGCGACCCGGGTGGCGAACATGGCCACGTCCGCAGCACCGCCGGGATGGCGGGGCACGAGAACTGTCATCCGGCGAACCTTTCCAGCACGGCCCGTTCCCGATCGGTCAGCGGGCGGGACTGAGCGGTGTCGACGTCGTACGCCACCATGGCCGTCGTCGCAGTCGCCAGCAGGGTGTCGCCGTCCCGTACCTCGTAGGCGAGGTGGTACGACGAGCTTCCGACGCGAGTCACGGACATCTCGATCGACACGGGGGCCGTCAGGTGCGGGACCGGTCGCAGGTATTCGATCGCCTGGTGCGCTACGACCGCCCGTTCATGCGGAGCCGACGGGTCGGCGAGGTGCCGGTGCACGAAGTCGATGCGGGCCTCCTGCAGGTAGTCGGCCAGCATCACGTTGTTGACGTGCCCGTACGAGTCCAGGTCGTCCCACCGCACGGGGCACTCGAATACGTGCTTCACGCGAGGGCTCCCTGCAGGGACGGCGTCGGGCCGTCGAGTTCGACGTAGTCGGCGAGAACCGCCCGCTCGTTGGGACGGATCCGCCGCGGGCGGCCGTCCGCGAGGTCGTAGGGAACGAGAGTCGAGGAGGCCACCGCGTAGACGCGCCGTTCGCCGTCCACACCGAGGTCCAGGATCTCGTACCCCAGGTCGAACGAGGCCGCACGGATGGCAGTCACCCATGTCTCCACCCGGATCGGCTCGGGCCGGTCGCCTGCGCGGAGATAACGGATCGGCTCCCGGTAGGAGATCTCGTGCCGGCGGACGACCATCCCGTTAGCGAGCTCCTCGGCCCCGCGGGAGGGCGCGTGGACGTAGAGCATGTCGACCCGGGCTTCCTGCAGGTAGCGCAGGTAGACCGTGTTGTTGACGTGGCCGAGCGAGTCGAGATCGGACCAGCGCAGCGGGACGTGCGAGACGTGGCGCGCCATGCGGCTCCGTTTCAGCGATCTTGCGACAATCCACACTGTCGTACGCTGTGGATTGTCTCAAGATCAGTGCAGTTAGTCGCGCTTCAGCTTGCGGTAAGTGACCCGGTGCGGACGGATCGCGTCGGCACCAAGGCGATCGACCTTGTTCTTCTCGTACGACTCGAAGTTGCCCTCGAACCAGAACCACTTGGCCGAGTCCTCGTCGTCGCCCTCCCAGGCCAGAATGTGGGTGGCAACCCGGTCGAGGAACCAGCGGTCGTGCGAGGTGATCACGGCGCAGCCGGGAAACTCCAGCAGTGCGTTCTCCAGCGACTGGAGCGTCTCGACGTCGAGGTCGTTGGTCGGCTCGTCCAGCAGGATCAGGTTGCCGCCCTGCTTCAGCGTCATCGCCAGATTGAGCCGGTTCCGCTCGCCACCGGACAGCACGCCCGCCGGCTTCTGCTGGTCTGGACCCTTGAAGCCGAACGCAGCCACGTAAGCGCGGCTTGGCATCTCGACGTGGCCGACCTTGATGTGGTCGAGTTCGTCCGAGACGACCTGCCAGACGGTCTTCTTCGGGTCGATGCCGGCACGGTTCTGGTCGACGTACGACAGCCTGACGGTGTCACCGATGCGGAAGTTGCCGGAATCCGGCTGCTCGTCGCCCACGATCATCTTGAACAGCGTGGTCTTGCCGACCCCATTCGGCCCGATGACACCGACGATGCCGTTGCGCGGCAGCGAGAACGACAGGTCGCGGATGAGCTGACGGTCACCGAACCCCTTTGTCACCTTGTCGGCCTCGACGATCAGGTTGCCCAGCCGCGGGCCAGGCGGGATCTGGATCTCTTCGAAGTCGAGCTTGCGGCTCTTCTCGGCCTCGGCGGCCATCTCCTCGTACCGCTCGAGACGCGCGCGCTGCTTGGTCTGGCGGCCTTTGGCGTTGGACCGCACCCAGTCCAGCTCCTCCTTGAGGCGCTTCTGCCGCTTGGCGTCCTTGGCGCCCTCGACCTTAAGGCGGGCCTGCTTGGTCTCCAGGTAGGTCGTGTAGTTGCCCTCGTACGGGTAGGCCCGGCCGCGGTCGAGCTCGAGGATCCACTGGGCCACGTTGTCGAGGAAGTACCGGTCGTGGGTGACGGCGACCACCGCGCCGTGGTACTTCTCCAGGTGCTGCTCGAGCCACTGGACGCTCTCTGCGTCGAGGTGGTTGGTGGGCTCGTCCAGCAGCAGCAGGTCGGGCTGCTCAAGCAGCAGCCTGCACAGCGCAACGCGGCGGCGCTCACCGCCGGACAGGTGGGTGACCGGCGAGTCGCTCGGCGGGCAGCGCAGCGCGTCCATGGCCTGCTCGAGCTGGGAGTCCAGGTCCCAGGCGTTACGGTGATCGAGCTGCTCCTGGAGCTTGCCCATCTCCTCCAGCAACTCGTCGGAGTACTCGACGGCCATCTTCTCGGCGATCTCGTTGAAGCGCTCGAGCATCGCCTTGGTCTCGGCGACGCCTTCCTCGACGTTGCCGAGCACCGTCTTGTCCTCGTTGAGCTCGGGCTCCTGCAGCAGGATCCCGACGCTGTAGCCCGGGCTCAGCACCGCGTCGCCGTTGGACGGCTGGTCGAGGCCGGCCATGATCCGCAGCACGCTGGACTTCCCGGCACCGTTGGGGCCGACCACACCGATCTTGGCGCCAGGGTAGAAGTGCAGCGTGACGTCGTCGAGGATGACCTTGTCGCCGTGCGCCTTCCGCGCCTTGCGCATCGAATAAATGAACTCCGCCATAGCGCCCTCAAGCCTACGGCCTGCGCCGCCCGGCTCTGAAATCGCAGGTGTCGGCCGGATGGGCGGGCGCGCCGCGTCCGGCCGAGCCTGGTTCTCGGCGAGCAGGCCCGGCCGGACGGGCACTCGGCGTCAGGCAGCCCGTTTGTCGATATCGGCCTGTTCGTCGGACTTGGTTGTTCCGAACGGCGAGCCTTCCTCAGGCTCGCCGGCGGGCTCAGACCAGGCCGTGTTCGAGTACTGCTCCGCCAGCCGGTTGTGAAACTCGCTGACCTCGGCGTCCTCGTCGACGAACTCTGCGGCGGGTCGCGAGACCTTCGTGAAGTTGGAGGTACCTCGCTTGAGGTCGTGCCCGATGGTGATCGCGTGAAGTTCGGCCTGCTGGCGCGACTTGCCGTCATCGGTGGTGAACTCGCGGACTTTCAATCGCCCGGTGACCGCAACGGGCTGGCCCACCTGAAGGGACTGCGCGACGTTCTCACCGAACGAACGCCAGCAGGTGACCGAGTACCACGATGTGTCGCCGTCCTCCCACCGGTTTGCCCTGGCGTTGAACCGTCGCTCGGTCTGCGCCAGTCGGAACGCCGCGTACGTGGTGCCGCGATTGGTGGTTTGCACGGCCGGCTGGGTCGCGACGATGCCGATAACAGTGATGATGGGTTGAGCCATGAGGAGCCTCCTGCGCTCGTCACTCGTGCGAAGCGAATGGATACTCAGGAGACTGCACGTAATTGGAAGCAGACATAAGGCAGTGCGACTGATCTGTGGATAACACGATCGAGCACGGGTAGGTGTGGATAACCGGCAATAGGTCAGTCGTTCGCGGTGGTCGCAGCCACCCGGAACGAGGCGAGCCGTTCCACCTCCTTGACGACGGGTGCGACGACTATCTCCTCGGCCTTTGCCGCGACCGACTCCCGCAGCTTGCGCCGTGTCGCGATCGACCGCCGCAGTGCACCGGTCCGCGCCGCCACCCGGGTGATCATGTCGATCACGATGCCGAGCAAGGCTCCGCCGAGAAGCAGCAGGGTGGGAACCGGTATCACGCCTACGTCCGGCGTCGGCAGCTCCGGGAGCTGGAGCCAGCCCACCACCGCGAGCCCCAGCAGCCAGATACCGCCGATCAGCATCACGATCAGCAACAGCCACTGCAGGGCGCCGATCACAAGCCACCAGATCGGACGTTTGTCGGTACCGAGATCCGTGCCAGCGATGGCCTGGTCAAGCTCGTCTGGCAGCCGGTCGGCCGCGGAGTTGGCCGCCGCACGGATGGCGACCACCCAGGGTTCGGGTGCCTTCGTCGCGGCGGCGTCACCGAAGGCCCGAATCGCCGACTCGGCTCGCGCTCGCTGAATCGGTGTCGGTTTAGGCAGTGACGTACGAAGCAGTTTGGCGTCTACGTCCTTCTTGGAGACGCGCAGGCGGCGCAGCGGATCCGGCCTCAACTTGGCCAGCCACCTGGTCACCGGCCAACCGGTCGCGGCGCGAGCGCGCCTGCGGTATGAACCGCCCACCGCTGACGCGACCGCTTCGACTCCGGCGGCATTGGCCAGCGCATCGACCAGCCGTTTGCGATCCACGTCCTGAACGCCTGCGGGTTCGCCACGTCCAGCTGCGTCCAGCAGCGCGGTGGCGGCGTCGCTGATGTCCGCAGAGACTCGCTCGTCAGACGCCTTGCGAGCCGCCACGGCGCCACGCAGGACGTCGATGAACTCGTCCACGCCCGCGCCGGTGACCGCCGACATCGGGACGATCGGGATCTTGCCGTAACCGTCCTCCCTGAGCAGGCGCTCCAGATCGTCCATACATGCCTTGACGTCTTCGGGTGCGAGCCGGTCGATCTGGTTGAGCACGACGACCGTCACCGCAGAGTGGCCGGACAGCCGCTTGAGGTAGCGCTCGTGCAGCACGGCGTCGGCATACTTCTGCGGGTCGACGACCCACACGAACAGGTCCACTAGCTCGACCATGCGGTCGACCTGCATTCGGTGTGACTTGTCGTGCGAGTCATGATCGGGAAGGTCGATAAGAACCAGGCCATCGAGAGCATCGGTCTCGCCGGAGTCGAGCAGGCTCTCCTTGGGCACCTGGTGCCGGCGAGGAATGCCGAGCCAGTTCATCAGCGGCTCCACGCCCTGCGTGCCCCAGATGCAGGCCAACGGTTCGGACGTCGTTGGACGCCGCACTCCCACCCGTGCGAGCTCCAGGCCGGTCACTGCGTTGAAGATGGACGACTTTCCGCCACCTGTGGCGCCGGCCAGGGCCACGACCGTGTGCTCGCCGGACAGCCGCCTGCGCTGACCGGCCCGGTCCACGACCATTCGGGCCTTGTCGATCAGCTCGGCCGGCAAGCGGCCTTCGGCCTCATCGGCAGCGGCCGTGAGTGCCTCGAGACGTTCGGGCAGACCTGATCGGGCGGTTCGGCGAAGCAGTTTCACTTCCCCGCCTCCCGGTGCCGTGCGCTCTCCACATTGCGGTGTGCCTCGCGTAGCGCGCCGCTGGCACTGGGGTCGATCGCCAACACCTCGATCCGGTCGGTGAACCGGGCAGCCTCCGTCTGCAAGAGCTCCTCCGCGCGCGCTCTCAAGTCCTTCCTCGCAGCGTCGGCCAGCCGCCGAACCGCCTGGTCACCGAATACGGCTTCGAGCAGTTTCTGGCCCACGACCGCGGTGCCTCCGGCGATGCCGACCTCGGCGCCGGTAAGCCCACCGGTCGATGCGAACACCACGACCATCAACGCGACGCCGAGCCCGTTGACGCCGAACGACAGCACTCGCGCCGTGAATCGCTTGTCCTGACCTTCGGTCCGGACCAGGTTGAGCACCGTACCCTGCCACTCTCGCACCGCCTTGGCCGCCCGGTCGCCGAAATCGGCGCTCGATCTGGACAGGTCGTCGTTGCCGAGCAACGCCTTGCCTGCCCGGTCGGTGCGCCACCGACCGTACGCGGTGTCGGCCGCGTGATCCGCCTGATCGATGAACAGGGCCTCGAGGCCGTGCTCGATCGCCTCCTCGACCTCGGTAGCCGGCTGCGGCCTCGAACGAAGGAAGGCGGCGATACGGTCGCGTAGCCGGCCGACCTTCTCCTCGACCGAGCGGAAGAACTCGCCCGTTCCGACGAAGTCCTGCCACCTGGCGAGTACTTCACCGCGAAGCAGGCTGCCGTCCGCGCTGGCCCGGTCGATCGTGTTCAGCGCATCGTCGTACGCGCCCACCGCGGCCGCGCGCAGCTGGTCGGCCATCGCCGCCTGCGTGTCAGCCGCCCCGGCCAACTCGGGCGTCCGTCGCATGACATCCGCCACCGCACCCTCGAGCGTCCGTTTGACCACCTCAGCCCGGGCCGCAGCGTCGGCGGCCAGGCTGGAAAGCCAGGCACGGATGGGCGCGATCTGTTCCGGCGGCAGCATGCCGCCCGGTTCAAGAACAGTCTCCTCGATGACGAACATCGGCGAGTCGCCCAGGCCGTGGTTGTCCAACATCGCCGCGAGGTGTTGGCGGACTTCGTCGAGCGCCTCTGGAGGCACCCGGTCGAGCACTACCGAGACGGCCGCACTGCGATGCGCAGCATCGCTGAGGAAACCCCAGGGGACGGCGTCGGCGTACCGGGCGGCCGTCGTCACGAAGATCCACAGGTCGGCGGCCTTGAGCAACTGCGCAGCTAGATCCCTATTCGTCGTGACGACCGAATCGATGTCCGGTGCGTCAAGAACGGCCAGCCCGGGCGGAACCCCATGATCGGAAACGAGTCTCAGCGCCTTGGGCCCACCGTCCCCCTCACCGGTCACCCTGGCCAACTCGGGCAGGATGCGCCCGGATGTGAACCAGTCCGCGTCCTTCGGATTGTGTGCGAGCAACGGCGAGCGGGTCGTCGGCCTTAGCACGCCCGTCTGACTCACCGGGCGCCCGACGATCCCGTTCACCAGAGTCGACTTGCCGGCTCCAGTGGACCCGCCGACGACGGCGAGCAGCGGAGCGTCGATTCGCGCCATCCGGGGCAGAACGTAGTCGTCCAGCTGGGCAACGATCTGCTTGCGCAGGTTCCGGGCGGCTGTCGACCCGCTCACCTCGAGCGGGAACCGCAGCATCGCAACTCGCTCACGCAGCACGGTGAGCGCGCTGTGTGTGCTGGCGGTAACGTCCGGAATGGTCACACCGACGATCCTTTCGTGGCCGGATGCATTTGGCCAAGTGAATGCCGCATTTGGGTATGTCCTCGTAACTTGTCCACGACTAAGTTCGGACACACCCAAGTTATAAGGAGGATCATCCATGTCCCTCGATCGGCCCGTCGCCCCGGACCCCTACACGCTGCTTCCAGCCGTCGGGACAATGACCGTGACGAGCGAGGACGTGCGCGACGGTGAACAACTGTCCATGGAGTTCGCATTCGACGATTGGGACGTGGGCGGCGGCAATCAGTCGCCCCAGCTGTCGTGGTCGGGTGCGCCGGACGGAATCAAGAGCTACGTAGTGACGTGCTTCGACCCGGACGCGCCGACGCCTAGCGGGTTCTGGCACTGGTGCGTGGTGGACCTGCCGACGTCCGTGACGTCGCTCGAACGGAATGCGTCGCTCCCGGCGCCGGCGTTCGCCCTGCGCAACGACGCCGGCACAGTGGGATATGCGGGCGCCGCCCCGCCCGAAGGTGACCGGCCCCACAGGTATTACTTCGTCGTGCACGCCGTCGACGTCGAGTCGCTGGGCGTTCCGCAGGACGCGTCGTGCGCTGTGGTGTCGTTCAACCTGGCGTTCCACACGCTGGCGCGCGGGATGATCGTCCCGGTCTTCTCGCGTTAATCTCGCTGTCAGTTCGCTTGACGTCTCGACAACAGGCTGGCCGTCTCGGCAACAGCCAGCCGTGACGATCAGGTGACCTACCCGCGCTAGACGTGCAAGTGCCCGCCTGCGTACGTCACCTGATCGTTTGGTGTCCACTGCCGAAGCGCGATCAGGTGACCTGGGCTGGGGTTTGTGCAGGTCATGGCTTCCCAGACTCACCTGATCGGCACGGCAGCAAAGTTGCACCTACCGGACACGAGCGGCCCATCCCTGCTGAGGCGGATAAGCCCCTTCAGGAATGGCCGCGAAATCTGATCGGTTGAATGGAACCCCTTGCGCTCTGCCGCAATATGACTAGTCTCACGACCCGTGATCATTCGGGTCGTTCGACTTGCACTGTTCGCCGGCGTCGTGGCGCTGGTGGGCTGCACCGATGCTGCCGGCGAGCCGAGTACGCTTCCCGACGTCACCGCTCCCCCATCTGCGACGCCGGCCGTATCTGAGACGCAGACCCCATCGGAGTCAACAACGACCGCCGAACCCCCCGTAGAGCCTGACAACGCGCACGCGCACTCAGCCGAAGGCGTCGAAGCGTTCACCCTGTACGCCATCGAAGTGATCAACTACGCCTACCAGACCAACGACGTCACCTACCTCGAACAGATCAGCAGTGACGACTGCCAGTTCTGCGACAACGCGATTCACCGGTTAACGACGATCTCGAACGCTGGCGGTCACGTCGAGGGAGGCGTGCTCGTACCTGATTTACGACGATTGTCCATATCCGGTCCGACCGATGGCGTTCAAACCAGTGCCGGAGTCGAACTGATGGTCACTGCCTCGAAGATCATCGACGGCCAAGGAAACCTGACTCACACTGAGCCCGATCGCGAGCGCTATTACATCTTCAACCTCGCGAGAGAGGGAGATTTGTGGAAGCTCAAAGAGGTATCTCGAGCAGACGGATCATCGTCGTAGTCGTCACCACTGTAATGCTGGGCGCAACTATGGCCAATGCATCGGCTCACCAGCATGACGTGTGGAACGCAGACGTGGATGGCGACACTGTCAGCGTCGGCGCGGAGGAGTCGTCGGGTGTCCAGCAGGTTGGGAACGCTCCGGATGGGAGCGACGAGGACAACGGCGGCGGCCCAGGGCCGAGCGGCCCGTTGGTTCACAGTCGCTGGGTACCCGACTGCTTCGGGTCCAGCCCGTACGACGAGG
>DASUUU010000021.1:0-32795 GCA_036373915.1 Jiangellaceae bacterium
CCGGACTTGGTGGGTACGGCGGTGGAGTGGCGGCCGACATGACCAACCTTTCGGTGTGGAACCGCAACGATCAGCAAGCGGGTGGTCCGGGTCTGAACCGGACCGGTCACATCGGCACTCACTCGAAACTCAAACTCTGGCAGCCATTCCGGCTTCGCCTCTATACAGACATTATATCGAAACACCTGTACGAGCACAAGACCAGATCTGCCTCACCTCAGCCGAGGCGGCTTGCATGACGGCCAAGTACGAGACGTGCTTAAGCCACCCTGGAGTCACTCGACGAGGATGGCTTCCAGGGTGCGGGGGCCGTGCACGCCTTCGATGCGTTGCAGTTCGATGTCGCTGGTCGCGCTTGGGCCGCTGATCCAGGTCAGGGGCCGGGTGGCGTCCAACCGGGCAAGGGCAGCCGGGACAGAGGGAACGATGCGCTCGGAAAGCACGATGACCAAGTGGTAGTCGGGGACGAGGGTCAACGCCCGCCGTCCTTGGCCGGGCCCGGCGTCCAACACGATGGTGCCTGTCTCGGCTATGGCGACCGCACAACTGGTGATGGTGCCGTCCAGGTCGTCGAGATCAGCCGGCGTGAGGATGGGATCATCAGCGACGAAGTCGACTCCAGCGGCAGCTCCGAGCCACTCGGGGGCAAGCCCGTCAGGAACGACGACGCGCCGTACGCCACGTTCGCGTAACGCGGTCGCCACGGCCGCAGCGATCCCGTCCTGAGAGCAGCGCCGGACGTTCGCCCGGTAGTCGACGAGCCGCTCGGCCAGCAGGTCGACCAGGGCATCCGGACGGCGCCCGTCCGTGTCGTCGGCAGTGCGGTAGTCACGGACGACTGCCGGAGGTTGGGGCCGGTCCCGCAAGGCGGTGCGAACCCGCGCCAGTACCTCGTCCCGGGCGTTCATGCCAGTACCTCGTCCCGTGCGTTCATCCGCGGTCCTTCCACCAGTCGCGGAAGGTCTGTTTGGGTGGCATCGGGAGGTCACGCGCGGCCGCCCACGTCGACACCGGGGGTGGCAGAATCCGCCGCCGAACCACCGGGCGTCCCCACCTGCCGAGCCGCAGCACGCGCCGCCAGCGCGATGGCTTGGCCATGGTCCACGCCGCTGCCGCCATCGCGATCCGCTCGGGCGACGGTAGGGCTCGCGGCCGGCCGGCGTCCACCACGCGCTCGCGCAGGTGGACGAGCATCGTCGGAATGTCGATCGCCACCGGACAAACGTCGTAGCAGGCGCCGCACAGGCTTGACGCGTACGGCAGTGACTTGTTGGCGGCCACCCCGGTCAGTTGCGGGCTGAGCACCGCGCCGATCGGACCCGGATACACCGACCCGTACGCGTGCCCACCGGTGCGCTCGTACACCGGACATACGTTCAGGCAGGCCGAGCAGCGGATGCAGCGCAGCGCCGAGCGTCCGTCGGGATCGGCGAGGGTGGCGGTACGGCCGTTGTCCAGCAGCACCAGGTGAAAATCCGACGGCCCGTCGCCCGGAGTCACGCCGGTCCACATCGAGGTGTACGGGTTCATCCGCTCGGCGGTACTCGAGCGGGGGAGTAGTTGCAGGAAGACCTCGAGGTCGCGCCAGGTGGGCACGAGCTTCTCGATGCCCATGACGGTAATCAGCGTGCGCGGCAGGGTCAGGCACATCCGGCCGTTGCCCTCGGACTCCACGACGGCCAGCGTTCCGGTCTCGGCCACGGCGAAGTTGGCGCCGGAGATCGCGACTCGCGCCGACAGGAACTTCTCGCGCAGGTGCAGCCTGGCGGCTTCGGCCAGCGCGGCGGGGTCGTCGGTGAGCCCGTCGGGCGCGGGACGGCCGGCGGCGGCCATCTCGCGGACGAAGATGTCGCGGATCTCAGTCCGGTTGCGGTGGATCGCCGGGACGAGGATGTGACTCGGCGCGTCCTTACCGAGCTGGACGATCAACTCCGCGAGATCCGTCTCCCAGGCGGCGATCCCGGCCGACTCGAGCGCCTCATTGAGTCCTATCTCCTGGGTGGCCATCGACTTGACCTTCACCACCTCGCGGGCGCCGGACGCCTGGACCAATCGCGTGACGATCGCGTTAGCCTCGCCGGCGTCCCGCGCCCAGTGCACGGTTCCGCCGCGAGCGGTTACCTGCTCCTCGAGTTGGAGAAGGTAGCGGTCGAGGTTGGCGAGCACGTCGTCTTTGATCGCCGCCCCTGCCGCGCGCAGCTGCGCCCAATCGGGCACCTCTGCGACCGCGCGGGCCCGCTTGGTCCGGATCGTCGAGGTCGCGTGCCCGAGGTTGCCGCGCAGCTGGCTATCAGTGAGCGCTGCTCGCGCCGCATCCGGGAACGGCCGGCCGCTGCTCAGATGACCCACGCCGGCCGGCGCCGTCGGAAGCCCCAGGAACGTCGTCATGTCGCCGCCAGGATCTCGGCCAGGTGGACCGGACGTACGCCGGAGCGCAGGCGCGACAGCCCGCCGCCGATGTGCATCAGGCACGAGGAGTCGCCTGCCGTGATGACCTCGGCGTCCGTGGCCAGGATGTTGGTCATCTTGTCCGCCAGCATGGCGGTCGACACGTCGGCGTTCTTCA
The DNA here is from genome assembly GCA_036373915.1 of Jiangellaceae bacterium. Taxonomy (GTDB): domain Bacteria; phylum Actinomycetota; class Actinomycetes; order Jiangellales; family Jiangellaceae; genus JASLBX01. The sequence goes on from DASUUU010000021.1 coordinate 2,567, forward strand.
GTGCGAACGTCCCACCGAAGCCGCAGCACTGGTCCGCGTCGGGCAGCTCGACCAGGTCCAGCCCACGCACGGCGCGCAGCAGTCGCAGCGGCTTATCCTCGACGCGCAGGAGCCGCAACGAGTGGCAGGTGGGGTGGTAGGTGACGCGGTGCGGGAACCGCGCGCCGACATCCTCGACGCCGAGCACGTCGACAAGAAACTCCGACAGCTCGTACACCCGGCGAGAGACGTCGTCGACCCGCGCGGCCAGGGCCTCGTCGCCCATCCGGTGGGCAACGGCGGGGTGCTGGTGCCGGACCGAGCCGACGCAGGAGCCGGAGGGAGCCACGATCGCGTCGTATCCGGCGAACGCCTCGGCGAAGTTGCGCACCATCGGCCGGGCTTCGCGGGAGTAGCCGGTGTTGAGGTGCATCTGGCCGCAGCACGTCTGGTCCAGCGGCACGTCAACCTGGTGGCCGAGCCGCTCGAGCAACCTCACGGTCGCCTTGCCGACGTCCGGGAACAACCCGTCGACGAGGCAGGTGATGAACAGCGCGATCTTCATACCAGAGCTGGCCCCAAGCTGATCGCCTCCTGTGGTCGAGCTACACGCTAGTGGTCGCCGACGGGCTCACTCGACTCTCGAACGATCAGCTCAGGCTGGAACACAACTTGACGATGCGCGTGCCGACCACCGTTGTCGACCTCGTCGAGCAACAACTCCATAGCGGTTCGACCAAGCTGCTCTCGCGGCTGGCGAACCGACGATAGGGGCACCGCCGCCGCCTCCTCCGCTGAGATGCCTCGTCCAGTTGCCGTTGCCGCCGTCGATCTCGGGGCGTCCAGCGGACGGGTCATGGTGGGCCAGGTCGGGCCGAACTCGCTGGAATTGGTCGAGACGCACCGGTTTCAGAACGTTCCTCTCACCGTGCTCGGCTCTCTGCACTGGGACACCCTCTCGCTCTACCGTGAGATTCTCGACGGCCTGCGCGTGGCCGCCAAGATTGCTCCCGACCTGGCCAGCGTCGGGATAGATTCATGGGCGGTCGACTACGGGTTGCTGGACGACCGTGGCGTCCTGCTGTCGAACCCGGTGCACTACCGGGACGGGCGCACCACAGGTGTCATGGCCAAGCCGAGACCATGCTGATGATCCCTGATCTGATCACGTACTGGCTAACGGGAAAGATCGGCGTCGAGATCACTAACGCCTCGACCACTCAACTGTTCGATGTCCGCGCCCGGACCTGGGCTCGGGACGTCATTGAGCGAGCAGGCCTGCCCGTGAGAATCTTCCCCGACCTGCACCCGCCGGGTACCCAGATCAGTGCGCTGGTCGAGGGGGTTCGGAACCAGCCCGGAGTTTCGGCCGGAACGGTCGTCACCGCGGCCGGTTCGCACGACACCGCGTCAGCCGTGGCCGCGGTGCCCGCACGTGGTGAGAACTTTGCCTACATCTCGTGCGGAACCTGGTCGTTGGTGGGTCTTGAACTCGATCAGCCAGTGCTCTCCGAGGCCGGCCGGATCGCCAACTTCACCAACGAGGCCGGCGTCGACGGCAAGATTCGTTACCTCCGCAACGTCATGGGCCTGTGGTTGCTGCAGGACAGCCTCCGCACCTGGGAACTGGCTGGGCAATCGGTCGACCTGCGTGCGCTGATCGCAGCGGCCGCGGAGTTGCCCCCATTGACGCGGGTGATCGACCCCGACCGCGCCGAGTTCCTGCCGCCCGGGGATATGCCGAGCCGGATCGCGTCGGCCTGCACTCGCACAGGCCAGTCATCACCCCGGACCCCCGCGGAGACGGTGCGCTGCATCCTGGACAGCCTTGCCGTCGCTTACCGGCGCGCCGTGCGCCAGGCCGCCGAGCTCGCCGGCCGCCAGGTCGATGTCATCCATCTCGTCGGAGGTGGCGCGCAGAACGATCTGTTGTGCCAGTTGACGGCCGATGCGTGCGGTGTGCCGGTTCTCGCGGGCCCGGTAGAGGCCACCGCGCTAGGGAACGTCCTTGTTCAGGCCCGCGCGCTCGGAGCCGTCGATGGCGACCTCGACGCCATGCGGTCGCTCGTCTCGCGTACCCAGCGAATCGTCCGCTACGAGCCTCGTGGCGACGACGGCGCCTGGGCGCTCGCCGAAAGCCGGGTCTACGCAGGATCCTCGTGATCCGAGAGCGGTCATGGCCTTGCGAGCCGCGTGCGGTGTCGCGCTAACTTAGGCCGCGTGAGCAAGGGTGGGAAGCAGAAGCAGGCCGCACGCGGAACGCAACCGAAGCAGAAGCCGGCCGAACGCGCCGCGCAGAGCAGGGCCGCGAAGCAGAAGCAAGCCGAGCGCGCCGCGCAGCGCAAGGCTGAACGTGAGCGAATAAAGCGGCGGCAACGCCTTCGGCGGTACGGCATCATCGGGCTGATCGTGGTGCTGCTGGCCGGCGCGCTGGCCACGGCCATCATCCTGGACCGGCGGGAAGCCAACCGCATCGAGGGCCTGCTGTCGTTCAGCAGCCTGAGTCGCGACCACGTCGAAGACCCGGTCGAGTACGACCAGTCTCCACCGGTGGGCGGCGCCCACTCGGCCACTCCCATGACTTGCGGTGTTTACACGGAGCCGATTCCCGAAGAGAACGTCGTGCACTCGCTGGAGCATGGCGCGGTCTGGATCACCTACCGGCCCGATCTCCCCGAAGCTGACATCGATGCCCTCGAGTCCTTCGTGCAGGCGCAGGAACCTGCCGACCAGGACCACCTACTGCTCAGCCCGTACGAAGGTAATCCAGGACCCGTCGTGGCTTCCGCATGGGGCCGGCAGGTTGTCCTGTTCGGCCCGAACGACCCGCGGCTCGAACAGTTCACCGACCAGTTCATCCGAGGCAGCCAGGCCCCGGAGGCCGGATCGCCCTGTGATGGCGTCACTATGAACGAGTAACGAGTAACCGTCACGACGTGGCGGTGAGCTCATTGACCACGGCGAGTGCGCCGTCCACGTGACCGCCGATGTTGGTCATGGACGAGAAAATGTGCCGGACGATGCCGTCGCGGTCGATCACGTACGTGACCCGGCCAGGCAGCAGTCCGAAGCTGGACTTGACGCCGTAGCGCTTGCGCACCCGGCCGCCGTCGTCACTGACGAGCGCGAAGGGCACTCGGTGCGCGGCGCCGAACCTTTCATGCGACGCCACGGAATCCGAGCTGATGCCGATCACCTCCGCCCCCGCGTCGGTGAAGACCTCGTAGCTGTCGCGGAATGCGCACGCCTCGGCCGTACAGCCGGGCGTCTCGTCCTTCGGGTAGAAGTACAGGACGACGACCCGCTTGCCGCGGTAGTCGCTCAGGCGAATGGTCTCACCGGTGTGGGCTGGTAGTTCGAAGTCGGGTGCGTTGTCACCAACGCGCACGCTGGCAGGCATACCTTGAACTTATAGGGGACGCTCCCGCGCCGTACACTCCAAAACAGGCGGCATGGGTCCGTCGAGGGGGGCGGCATGATCTCGGCCAATTCTGGCCGTCCGGTGCTGGTCGTCGTGGACGACGACGCTGATTCGAACGAGCACATCGGCAACCAGCTTCGGCGCCGGTACGGCAACGACTACGACATCGTCACGGAGACATCGATCGCAACCGGGCTGGAGTCGCTGGCTCGGCTCAAGGACGATGGCGCTGCGGTCGCGTTGGTGATGTGCAACCGAGCCGGCATTACCGGCGGCGATGACGACTTCTTCCGGCGAGTACGGACGCTCCATCCCGAGGCGAAGCGCGTGCTGCTCGTTGAGTGGGGGGCATGGGCCGACCGGGCAACCGCCGACACCATCCACCGGCTGATGGCGCTCGGCCAGATCGACTACTACGGGATCAAACCGTGGCGGTCGCCGGACGAGTACTTTCACCGCACCGTCACGGAGTTCCTGCTTGAGTGGGAGCGGGCGGTTTCGACCGTACGCCGAGAGGTGACGATCGTCGGCGCGCAGTGGTCGTCGCGATCTCACGAGCTGCGCAGCCTGCTCGTACGTAACGGAGTGCCACACGTCTTCCATGACATTGCCAGCCCGGAGGGCAGGTCCCTGCTGCGCGAGGCGGGCCGGCCCGACAGTGACCGGCCGGTCGTGCTGCTGCACGACGGCAGGGTGCTCGTCGACCCGTCCAACACCGAACTCGTCGCCGCCTACGGTGTCAGTACGGAGCTGGCCGCTGGCGCAACGGCGGAGTTCGATTTGATCATCGTCGGCGCTGGTCCAGCCGGCCTCGCGGCAGCGGTGTACGCCTCGTCGGAAGGGCTGCGGACGCTGGTTGTCGAACGCGAGTCGATCGGCGGCCAGGCCGGCTCGAGTTCGTTGATCCGCAACTACCTGGGCTTTCCCCGTGGCGTCACCGGCGCAGAGCTGGCCCAGCGCGCCTACCAGCAGGCGTGGGTCTTCGGGACGAGCTTCCTGCTGACTCGCGAGGTCACCGAACTCAGCAGCCGGGACGGATGGCACGTCCTGCGAACGCTCGACGGTACGGAGGCAAGGTCGCGTGCGGTCGTGCTCGCCACGGGCGTCAGGTACCGGCGCATCGACGTACCCGAGCTCGAAGGCTTCGAGGGTGCCGGGGTCTACTACGGAGCGTCGGTGTCCGAGGCGCGGGCGCTCGCCGGTGCGGATGTGTTCGTGGTCGGAGGCGGCAACTCGGCCGGCCAGGCCGCGCTCCACCTCGCCCGCTACGCCCGGAAGGTCACCGTGCTCGTGCGCGGTTCGACGCTGGCCGACAGCATGTCGCGGTACCTGATCGATCAGATCGACGCCGCCGGGATCGATGTCAGGTTCGACACCGAGGTCGTGGGCGGCGGCGGCGACACCCGGCTGGAGTGGTTGACCCTGCGGGACCGGCGCACGAACGACACCCGACGCGAACCCGCGGCCGCGCTGTTCATCCTTATCGGCGCGTCACCGCGCACGAGCTGGCTGCCCCGGCAGATCGAGCGCGACAAGTGGGGATACGTCCTCACCGGCCCGGACGTGGTGAGCAGCCACGAGGCGAGCCGGTGGCCGCTGGAGAGGCCACCGCAGATGCTGGAGACGTGTGTCCCCGGCATCTTCGCGGTGGGTGATGTCCGGCGGCGGTCGGTGAAGCGCGTGGCCTCGGCGGTCGGCGAGGGCTCGGTCGTGATCCAGCAGGTCCACGAGTTTCTTGCCTCGGCGCAGGTGGGCGCGGAGGACCGATGAGGCGCCGGACGGTCGCACTCGCCGTCGTGCTCGCCCTGCCGATCCTCGGTCTGGTGTTGCTCATAGCACGGCCAAGGCTCGACGTGCGGTGGGAGCACCACCCGGCCCATTTCTGGCTGGTGCTCACCGCAGCCGCGTTGAGCGTGGCGCTCGCTTACGCGACGGGAACCGCGGCCCGCCGGCGCAACGACGCCAGGGTCTTCCTTGTGTCACTGTCGTTCCTGGCCGCGGCGGGTTTCCTGGGGCTTCACGCGCTGGCGACTCCGGGGGTGCTGCTCGAAGGGCAGAACGCCGGGTTCACGCTTGCCACGCCGATCGGCCTGCTCGTGTCCAGCGTGTTCGCCGCCGGATCCAGTGCTGAGCTCGACGCGCCACGTGCCGTCGCGGTGATGCGCCGAGCAGGGCTGCTCAGGGGTGCCCTGGTCGCGGTGATGGCCGGCTGGGCCGTCGTGTCGTTGTTAGGCCTGCCGCCGCTGCGCGGCATCGCGCCGCCCGAGCGCGCGTCCGGGCCACTCCTTGTGCTCGCGGTCGTGGGCTTTGCGCTGTACGCCATCGCGGTCGTCCGTTACCTCCGCCTGCCGCGCCATCCCGCCTCGGCGGCGCTGGTCATCGCGATGGCGTCGGCGTTCGTGCTGCTAGCCGAAGCGGAGGTGGCGGTCGCGATAGGCCGGAACTGGCACGCTACCTGGTGGGAGTGGCACGTTCTGATGCTCGCAGCGTTCGTCGTTGTCGCTGTCACTGCGCAGCGGCAATGGCATGAAGAACGCTTCGCCGGGCTCTACCTCCAGGAGACCGCGCAGGGCACCCGCGTGATCAGCATCCTGTTCGCCGACCTGCAGGGCTTCACGACCTTCTCCGAGCACCATGAGCCGCACGAGGTGACCGCCATGCTCAACGAGTACTTCGGCGTGGCGATACCGCCCGTCGTCGAGCAGTACGGCGGCCAGGTGGATCGGCTCGTCGGTGACGCTCTGATGGTGACGTTCAACACCCGTGGCGACCAGCCCGACCACGCCGAACGGGCCGCCAGGGCCGCCTTGGCCATCCAAGAGGTCACCGGAGAGGTCGCGGCGGCGCACCCGGGGTGGCCCCGGTTCCGGGTCGGAGTCAACACCGGCGAGGCAGCTGTCGGACTGCTCGGCACGGCCGGAGGCCGGACATTCACGGTGATCGGCGATGCGGTGAACCTGGCCGCCCGGCTGGAGGGCGTCGCGTCCGTGGGAGAGGTCCTGATCGGCGCCGAGACGGCCCGGCGGCTTCCGGACGCTCGCACCGAGCGGCTCGGCCCGGTTCAGGTCAAGGGCAAGGCCGAGTCCGTCGAGGTGTATCGCCTGGTCAATCTGTGAGTCTCCCAGGGCACCAGATCGCTGGGGCGCGTGATCGGTGCGGGCCGCGTGCTCGGATGCCGGCGGACGAGGATAGAACTGGAAGCATGCGACAGATCGACGTCGTCGTCGTGGGCGGCGGTGCCATGGGATCGGCGGCCGCATGGCAACTGGCCCGCCGAGGCGCCGACGTGCTCCTGCTCGAGCAGTACGAATCCGGTCACGATCGTGGCGGCTCGCATGGCAGCGCCCGCATCGTCCGGCTCGCGTATGCCGAACCGTTCTACGTCGAACTGGCCGCGACGGCGATGGCCCGCTGGGATGAGCTCGAGGACGAGGCCGGCGAGCGGCTGGTGGTCGAGACCGGTGTGATCGACCACGGCGACCGGCCGACCGTCCTCGCGCTGGCCGCGGCAATGGAGGCGGTGGGCCACCGCGCCGAGTGGCTGAGCCCCCGTGCGGCGACACGCCGCTGGCCAGGGCTGGCCTTCGACGGCGACGTGCTGTTCCAGCCCCGCGGCGGTCGCGTGCACGCCGATCGTGTGGTGGCCGTTCTACAGCGGCTCGCCACGGGACACGGTGCGCAGATCCGGCACGGTGTCCGGGTCGAGTCGGTCGATCCGCTGCCGTCCGGTGCTGAGGTGCACACGGCGGCCGGCACAATCCACGCCAAACAGGTCGTCGTCGCGGCCGGACCCTGGGCGCCGAAGGTCCTCGCCGGCATCGTCCCGCTGCCCGACCTCGTGGTGTGTCTCGAGCAGCCGGTGCACTTCCGGCCGCGCGATTGGTCGACGCCGTGGCCCAGTTTCATCCACCACCAGCAGGACGCCACGACGCGCAAGGGCCTCAGCCCGCGCGGGGCGTACGGCTTGGCCAGTCCCGACGGCGTCAAGGTCGGCCTTCACGGCGTGGGGCCAGAGATCGATCCCGACGCCGGCCGGGAGCCCGATCCTGTTGCGTTCCGCGAGGTTCAGGACTACGTGCGGCGATGGGTGCCAGGGGTGGACGCCGACACCGCCGAGCCCGCGCCGTGCCCGTACGACAACACAGAGACCAGCGACTTCGTGGTCGACCGGGCAGGCGACGTCACGGTGGCCGCCGGCTTTTCCGGCCACGGGTTCAAGTTCACCCCCGAGATCGGCCGCATGGTGGCCGATCTGGTCCTCACTGGCACGCCGTCCCCTGAACGGTTCCGCCTCCGTCGATCGTGACATTTCGACGGCCAGGCGGCCGAGCGATACGCCGGCCGTGAAGAACTGCCGGACCGATCTTGACCTGCCACCCCAATTTAACCGACATGTCATGATTCCATGAACTATCGGTCCGGCAGTTCTTCACATTCCGCAGCAAACAAGGGGGCGTCTTACCTCTGAGGTAATCGACAGCATGACCTCGACTCCGTCATCGTCATGGGGCAAGCAACCTAAGGAGTCGATCTCATGAGTACAGCCGCCATCAACGTCTCGTCCAGCTCGACCTTCCTGCGCCGGGTGCTGGCCCTTGATGCCGCCGTCACCGCAGGTAACGGGCTGATCTACGTGGTCGCCGCTGGGCCGGTCGGCCGGCTCCTGGACGTTTCGCCGGACCTGCTCACCGGCCTCGGCATCTTCCTGCTGGCCTACGGCGCCGCGGTCGGTTACCTCGCTTCCCGGCCGGTACCACCGAACGGCTGGGTCAGGGTGGTCGTCGGGGCCAACGTCGCATGGGTGGTCGCGAGCCTGGGCGCCCTGCTGTTCGGCTGGCTCGACCCGAGTACGGCCGGCACGGTGTGGATTCCGCTCCAGGCCGCGGTCGTGGCGGGGTTCGCCGCGTTGCAGGCGGTCGGGCTCAACCGGCGGGAACGCGGCTAGTCAGGCTTCTCGCAGGGCTTTTGCGGTCTGCGGATCGGCGGGCAGGAACGTCTCGATCGCCAGCTCGGACACCGTGACGTCCAACGGTGTGTTGAACGTTGCGACGGCGCTGATGAACGACAGTTCGCCGGCTCCGCGCCGGATCCGCAGCGGCAGGGCGAACGCCGAATCGGGCCCGGCCGGCTCGGCCGCGCCGGGTTCGGCCGCGTCTGCCGGCGGTTCATACCGCCGTACCTCCTCGTACAGCGCGCGGAGGTGATCCCACTGCCAGGTGTCGAGGTGCCGGGCGAACCGGTCCAGCAGGTGCCGGCGCACCTGGTCGAAGTTGACAATGCGGGCCGCCAGCCCCTCCGGGTGTAGGGCGAGCCGCATCGTGTTGATCGGCGGTTCGAGCAGGTGCTCCGCGACGCCGTCAAGTAGCGAGGCGACGCCGTTGTTGGCGGCCACGATGTCGTACCCGGCGTCGAACACCAGCGCCGGGTACGGCTCGTAGCCGGCCAGCAGCTGGTCGAGAATCTCCCGCAGCGGCGCCATCGCGGGTGCATCGAGGCTGGTCTCCGGGTAGGCCGGCGCGTAGCCGGCCGCCAGCAGGAGGGCATTGCGGTCTCGCATCGGGACGTTCAGCTGCTCGGAGAGTCGCAGGATCATCTCCTCGCTGGGCCTCGAGCGTCCGGTCTCGACGAAGCTGATGTGGCGCGCCGACACGTCCGCCGAGATGGCCAGATCCAACTGGCTCAGCCGGCGCCGCTCCCGCCACTGGCGGAGCATCGGTCCGACACCGGCCGCGGTGAGGGTAGTAGTCGCTGCCATCGACGCCTCCTTGCCGTCGTTCGACCGTACAGCCGGACCGCTCTTCCCCGCCAGGACCGGGCGTGGCAGGCTTTGCTATACATCCTGTTGTCATTACAAATCCGGAGGACCCATGTTGGGCGTGGCCGCCGCGCCGGTCAGCTTCGGCGTGTTCGAGATGACCGCGGACGGTCCGCTGCCGGACCCGGACGAGGTCCTCTCGCTGATCCGGCAGGCCGGCTACGACGGCGTCGATCTGGGACCGGTGGGCTGGCTGGGCACCGGCGATGCGCTGGCCGAGAGGCTGCGGCGGCACTCGCTGACCCTGTGCGGCGGCTGGGTCGACCTGCCGTTCAGCGACGACGAGGCGTTCGCCGCTGCGCTGCCGTCGCTGGACGCCGCTCTCGAGGTCTTCACCGCCGGTGCGGCAGCGGACCCGTCCCGCCGGCCGCTGCCGACGCTGGCGGACTCGGGTTCGGACGTACGCCGCGCGCATCCCGGCGGCGCAGAGGGCATCGGGCTCGACGAGGCCGGCTGGACGAGGTTCGCCAAGAACCTGGCAGTCGCGGCCGACCGGGTGCGGGCCGCCGGATTCGAGCCGACGTTCCACCACCACGTGGGTACCCATGTAGAGACACCGGACGAGATCGAGGAGTTCCTGGCGCGAAGTGACGTCGACCTGACGCTCGACACCGGTCACCTCATGCTCGGGGGCGGCGATCCGGTCCGAGCCGTCCGGCAGTGGGCCGGCCGGATCAACCACGTGCACGTCAAGGACGTCCGGCTCTCCGTGCTCGAGGACGTCGTCAGTGAAGGGGAAGGCATGCGGGCCGCCTGGGAGCGTGGTGTCTTCGTCCCGCTCGGCCGCGGCGACTTCGACCTCGACGCGTTCATGGCCAGCCTGCCGGCGGCGGGGTTCGACGGCTGGCTCGTCGTGGAGCAGGACGTGATCCTCGGCGCGGGTGACACCCTGGACACTGCTGCGGCCGATCAGCGATTCAACCGGCAGCAGCTGCGGCAGTGGCTGCCATGACCGACCGGATCCGCGTCGCCGTGGCGGGGCTGGGGGCGGTGGCGCAGGCGGTTCACCTGCCATTGCTGGCTCGCCGCTGGGATCTGTTCGAGGTGGCGGCGGTCAGCGACCTCTCGCCCGGCCTGCGCGACGCCGTCGGCGAGCAGTACGGCGTCCCGCCACAGGCCCGGTACGCAGATGTCGAGCAGATGCTGGCGGAAGCCGACGCCGATGCCACAGTGCTACTCACCTCCGGCTCGCACGGCGCGGCGGCGCTCACGTCGCTGCGCGCCGGGATGCCCGTCTTCTGCGAGAAGCCACTGGCCTACACCGTCGCCGAAGCGGACGAGCTCGCCACGGCCGAGGCCGCCGCCGATGGCCCGGCGCTGTTGCTGGCCTACATGAAGGAGCGCGACGACGCCGTGGCGCGGCTGGCGGACCTGCTGACCACGGTCGACCGCATCAGGGCGGTCGAGGTGCGCGTGCTGCATCCGTCGTCGGCTTCGCAGCTGGCGTTCGCCAACCTGCGCCCGCCACCTGTGGACGTCCCGCCAGAACAACTGGAGCGGCTGCGGGCCGGTGATGCGGCATTGCTCGACGCCGCGCTGGGCGCCGGCACACCCGAACGGTTCCGCCGGCTGTACGCCATGGTGGTGGTCGGCAGCCTGATCCATGACATCTCGCTGCTGCGCCGGCTGTTCGGCGGCCTGACCGAGGTCGATGACGTGCGGGTATGGCCCGGCGAGGTTTTCCCGCCGTCGGTCGAGGTGTCCGGGTCGTTGCCCGGCGGGGTGCGGGCGAGACTTGCCGGGCACTATCTCGAGGACTACCCGGCGTACCGCGAGACCGTGGCCGTCCACCACGCCCGGGGGTCCCTTCAGCTGACGTTCGGCACGCCGTACCTGCTCAACGCTCCGACCGAACTCGAGCTGGTCGAGGCGACCGCAGAGGGGCAGGTCAGCTCAACGTACCGGTCCAAGGGCGAGGCGTTCGAGAACGAGCTGGTGGAGTTCCACCGGATGGTCTCCGAAGGCAGCGCGCCGCTGGCGGGCGTCGGGCACGGTCGGGCCGACATCATCACCAGCCAACGGATCATGGCCCGGCTCGCCGACCAGGACGGCATCGACATCGGGGGAGAAGCAGCGGAGCGCTAGTCCGGCAGGGGTACAGCCCCGTCGTGCCGTCGACCTGCTCCCGCAGGATGTCCTTCTCGGTACCGGTCTTCGGCGTGGGTTGCGGCTTCAGCGTCGTCAACCGGTCAGGCTAGCGAGTGTCGGATCTGGCGGACATACTGCTGACAGGATGTCAAGACCTGCCGAGTCAAGATCGGGGTTACGTGGACGAGGACACATCGCGGCTGGTGCTCGACCGAGCCAGCCCGGTGCCGCTGTACTTCCAGGTCGCGCAGTTTCTGGAGCGGCGCATCGAATCCGGCGAGCTCCCAGCCGGCATGCGCCTGGACAACGAGATCGCACTCGCCGACCAGTTCGGCTTGTCCCGCCCGACGATGCGCCGCGCGATCGAGTATCTGGTCGACCGGGGACTGCTGGTTCGCAAGCGCGGAGTCGGCACCCAGATCGTGCAACCCAAGGTGCGCCGCCCGGTGGAGTTGTCCAGCCTGTACGACGATCTGCGTGACGCTGGCCGTGAACCGCGCACGCAGGTGCTGTCGTTCGCGATCGAGTCGCCGTCGGAGATCGTCGCAGAGGCGTTGTCCATCGAGGCCAGCCAGGTGTACGCCATCGAGCGGCTCCGGTTCACCGGTGGCGAGCCGTTGTCGATCATGCACAACTGGCTGCCTGTCGGTGTCGTCCCGCTCGATCGCGACGTCCTCGAATCACGCGGGTTGTACGACGTCCTGCGTTCGTCCGGGGTGACCTTGAAGATCGCCACGCAGACCATAGGGGGGCGGGCGGCTCGGGCCGCCGAGGCCCGGCTGCTCGCCGAACGCCCAGGTGCGCCGCTGCTGACCATGACCCGTACCGCCTACGACGAGACCGGGCGTGCGGTGGAGTACGGCTCGCACGTCTACCGGGCGTCCCGGTACACCTTCGAGCTCACGTTGACCAGCGGCTGATCGCGACAGTTCCGGGTGCTGGATGCTTCCGGCCCCATCGTCGGTTACATAACGTGATGGTCGACGATGGCAAAGGAGCCTGGCTGATGAGCGAACATGACGTTCGGGTCGAGCAGAGCCCAAAGCGGGTTCGCGCCTTCCTCGGCGGCCTGCCTGTCTTCGACACCACGCGTGCGCGCCTGGTGTGGGAGGTGCCGTACTACCCGCAGTACTACGTGCCCGGATCGGACGTTCAGGCCGAACTCGTTCCCACGGGCAGAACCAAGACCTCACGCAGCCGGGGTGTGGGCAACCTGCACACCGTCCGCGTCGGCGACGCCGAAGCGGTTGAGGCTGCCACGACCTACGACGAGTCGCCGGTCGAGGCGTTGCGTGGCCTGGTCCGGTTCAAGTTCGCGGAACTCGAGGCGTGGTTCGAAGAGGACGAGCAGATCTACACCCACGCGAGAAGCCCGTACACCCGGGTCGACATCCTGCCCACCAGCCGGCACGTTGTGGTCGAGGCCGGGGGAGTGCGCATCGCGGAGTCAACGCGGGCCAGTGTGCTGTTCGAAACCGGCCTGCCGCCTCGCTATTACCTCCCGCAGCCCGACGTCCGGCTGGATCTCCTGCAGGCGAGTGATCACGTCACTCACTGCCCGTACAAGGGCAGGGCCGCGCACTGGTCGATCAACGCCGGCACCGAGGTCCTTGCCGATGCCGCCTGGTCATATCCGATGCCGCTGCCGGAGTCGATCCGGATCGCCGGCCTGGTCAGCTTCTACCCGTCGAAGGTCGACGTGATCGTGGACGGAGTAGTGCTGCCTGCGCGCTGACCGTACCCACTCAGCGCCGGGCGTGGGCGCCGACCGGCCGGCGCGCCCGCTGCGAGCGATAGCCGATCAGCAACGCCAGACCGACCGTCGCCAGCCCGATGACGAACATCAGGGCCACGCTTGCGATGTTGTCGCCCGGCGCGAGCAGGCGGCGATCGTCGTCCTGCCAGGGCCACAGCGCGCGCATACACCCGGCCATCACCCCGGTCAGCACGGCCAGCGTGATGGCATGGCGGTGTTCGAGCAGCCACTGCATGGTGCGCACGAACAGCCCCAGGCCGATCACCAGGCCGATGATGAACCACACCAGGTAACCGAGATCGCGGTTGTTGAGCGCCGCCAGCGTCGGCTCGTACAGGCCGATGGTGAGCAGGATGAACGAGCCGGACACGCCGGGCAGGACCAATGCGCACACGGCGACCGCGCCGGCGAGCAGGATGACCAACCGCGTCGCCGTGACCTCGGTGGGCGGGATCCCGGTGACGACAAAAGCCGCCACGGCCGCCGCGAGTGCCGCCCCCACGTAGCGAGCGCTCCAGTGCCTTCCCACCATCGAGATGGGCACGATCAACGCGGCGCCGACCAGGCCGAGGAACAGGCCGCGGGCCAGTTCGGGATGGTCGTGGACGAAGGTCTCCATCTGGCGGGCCACGAGCAGCACTGCTGTGAGCATGCCCGCCCCTACGGGCAGCACGGTTGACCAGTCGGCCTGCCGGAACTCGTCCCGGGCGCGGGACAGGCCCAATCCGCGCGGCAGGTCGGTGAGTACGTACCGCAGGCCGTGGAGCACATGCCCGGCCGAGGTGATGAGCGTCTCGTAGATCCCCACGATGAGCGCGACGGTTCCCCCGCTGACACCCGGCACCACTTCGACGGTTCCGATCAAACCGCCGCGGACGACGTTCGCGGCGGTGCGCTGCCAGGTATGCATGGGACCTCGGTACGGATGGGCAAGTGGTGCGCGGTCACTCTAGTCGACGCCGTTCGGCACCACGGCTCGACATTAGCCGTTGCAGTTTTAGAAGTTTCTGAAGTGCCGACAGTTACACTTGCGGCGTTGCCTGCAAGTCGAGACGAGGGGAGCGCCATGCCGGCATCGGCGGCTCGCGACGACGAACTGCTGCGGTTCGTGGAGCGGTTCGCGCTGATCCTGGCCGAGAACGGTATTCCGCGGATGGCCGCGCGCGTGTTCGCATTCGCTCTCGCCGACGACGCCGACCGATATACCGCGAGCGAACTCGCCGAAGGTCTGCGGGTGAGCCCGGCCGCCGTCTCCGGCGCCGTCCGGTTCCTCGTGCAGACCGGGCTGCTGGGCAAGGAGCGTGAACCGGGGACGCGCAGCGACACGTACCGCGTCTACGACGACGACGTGTGGGGTGCCATCACCCGGCACCGGCTGCCGATGCTCGACCGCTGGGCCGAGGGCCTGTCCGACGGCTTGGAGCACCTGGATCCGAAAAGCCGCGGGTGGCGGCGGTTGCGCGAGACTCAGGCCTACTTCGAGTTCGTCCGCGACGAGAGCGCCGGCCTGATGGATCGCTGGGCCGAGCGGCGCCGCAAGCTCTTCGAGGACGACCCCTAGCGCTAGGGGGAGAGAAGGCCGCGGCGCTTGAGCAACGGCTCGATCTGCGGATCGCGACCCCGGAACGTCCGGAACTGTTCCATCTCATCGACGCTGCCGCCGCGAGACAACAAGGTCGATCGGAACCAGTCGCCGTTCTCGCGCCGCATGCCGCCGTTCTCCTTGAACCACTCCACGCTGTCGGCGTCGAGTACCTCGCTCCAGATGTACGAGTAGTAGCCGGCGCTGTAGCCGCCGGAGAACACGTGGGCGAAGTAGGTGCTGCGGTAGCGGGGCGGCACGGGCGCGAACGCCACTCCGGCGCGCTCGAGCGCGGCGGTTTCGAACGTCGCGACGTCGTCGGGAACCTCTCCGGGTGCCAGCCGGTGCCAGGCCTGGTCGAGAAGCGTCGCGGCGAGGTACTCGGTAGTCCGGAAACCCTCACCCCACTGCCGCGAGGCCAGGAGCCGGTCGAGCAATTCGGCGGGCATGGGTTCGCCGGTGCGGTAGTGCTTCGCGAAGTTCACCAGCACCTGCGGCCAGACCTGCCACATCTCGTTGACCTGTGACGGATACTCGACGAAGTCGCGCGCCACGCTGGTGCCGGAGAACCGCGGGTACGTGACGGCGGAGAACAGTCCGTGCAGGGCGTGCCCGAACTCGTGGAATGCGGTGCGGACCTCGTCGAAGGTGAGCAGCGCCGGCTCGCCGGCGGGCGGCTTCGGGATGTTGAGGTTGTTCACTACCACCGGCTTGGTGTCGAGTAGTGCGGACTGCTGGACGAAGCTGCTCATCCAGGCACCGCCACGCTTGGACTCGCGGCTGAAATAGTCGCCGATGAACAACCCGAGCGCGGAGCCGTCCGCGTCGAAGACCTCGAACGCGCGGGCGTCGGGGTGATAGGTCGTCAGGTCGGGACGCTCCGCGAAGGTGAGCCCGTACACGTTCTCGGCGGCGAAGAACACACCGTCGTGCAGGACCCGTTCCAGTTCGAAGTACGGGCGCAGGTCGGCAGCGTCGACATTGAACTTCGCTTTGCTGACCCGCTCGGAGTAGTACGCCCAGTCCCATGGCTCGATGGTGAATCCGCCGCCTTCGCCGTCGACCACCGCCTGCAACTCCGCCGCCTCGGCTCGGGCATTCGCCAACGCCGCCGGCACCAGCTTGCCGAGCATCGGGTCGAGCACCTCGGGGCTCGCCGCAGTCCGGTCGGCGAGAACGTACGTCGCGTGATCCGGGTACCCCAGCAGCCGGGCGCGTTCGGCCCGCAGCGTAGCCATCCTCAGCACGATCGCGGAATTGTCGTGCTCGTTGCCGCGGTTCCCTCGGGAGAGCGAGGCCTGCATGATCCGTTTGCGAACCGCGCGGCTGGTGAGCGACGCCAGCGCAGGATGCCCGGTCGGCAGCACCAACTCGAGCACGTACTTGCCGTCCAGACCCCGGGAGCGGGCCGCCTCGGCGGCCGAGGCGACGGCGGCTTCGGACAACCCGTCCAACTCGGCGACGTCGTCCAGCACGATGGCGCAGTCGTTGGTGTCGGCCAGCAGATTCTGCTCGAAGGTCGTCGACAGGGCGGATAGTTCCTCGTTGATCGCGCGAAGCCGATCCTGTGCCGGCACGTCGAGCTCGGCACCGGCCCGCACGAAGTCGGTGTGATAGCGCTCGAGAAGGCGACGGGTTTCGGCGTCGAGCTCTAGCGAGTCGCGGCTGTCATACAGCTGTTTCACGCGAGCGAACAGGTCCGCGTTCAGATAGATGGCGTCAGAGTGCGCGGCCAGCCGCGGTGCGATGTCGGCCTCGATGCGCTGGAGGTTCTTGTTGGTGTCGGCCGACGTCTGGTTGTGGAAGACGGCGGAGACCCGCTCGAGCAGTTGACCGGACCGCTCCAGGGCGACGAGGGTGTTCTCGATTGTCGGCGGCTCTGGCGAACGGGCTATGCGGGCGATCTCGTCGAGTTGCTCGGCCATGCCCCGCTCGAACGCCGGCCGGTAATGCTCTTCGCGGATGTCCGCGAACGGCGGGAGCCGGTAGGGCAGGTCGCTGGGGGAGTAGAACGGGTTCTCGTCGAGCGCCATGCCGTCACCCTGCCATGGCGGTGTGTCCACTGGCACATCGGGCCATTGTCCGGCACAATGATCCACGTTGCCGGTTCGGCTCAGGATCCCGAGGCCGCAGGGGAAGGCGTCCCTCGGACCCTGAGATGGAGGCACCGGTGACAACACGTGGCGTTCTATACGTCCACGCCGCTACGTCGGCGCTGTGCCCGCACATTGAGTGGGCCGCCGCCGGCGCTCTTGGCGTGCGCGTGAGCCTGCATTGGACACCGCAACCGGCGGCGCCAGGCATGTACCGCGCGGAGCTGTCCTGGCAGGGCGAGCCCGGTACGGGTGCGAAGCTGGCGTCGGCCCTGCGCGGTTGGATGCACCTTCGATTCGAGGTGACCGAGGAGCCGAGCGCGGGACATGAGGGTGCGCGTTACTCGTACACTCCCGAGCTCGGTGTCTTTCACGCCACGACGGGAGTGCACGGCGACATCATGATCCCCGAGGATCGGCTCAAGGCGGCCCTACTCAAGGCCTCGCTCGGCGAGGTGGACCTCCAGGACGAGCTTCGCCGCCTGCTCGGCGGGCCGTGGGACGACGAGCTCGAGCCCTTCCGGTACGCCGGCGAGGGGGCTCCGGTGCGGTGGTTGCACCAGGTCGTATGACACACCGTCTCGGATTCTGAGCACATGTGACACGACTCTTCCCTTGTCGACGTGTCGAGAGTAACGTCACGGACTAGTCAAGCTTCCCAAAGCGTGGCCGCTCCGGCACCGGTGACTCCCCGGCCCGGTGTTCCGGGACACTCAGCGGCCTCACCACGGCGGCGCCCCGGCCGATACTCCGGCCGGGGCGCCGATGTGTGATCTGGACTCGGCCCGCGCCTGTGGCGCCGGTTGATCACGTTCAGCAGGTTTTGTCGGCACTCCAACAGGCGCGCGCGCCTGGTACGGCACCGACAGGCGTGCTGAACGTGGTCAACCGGCGCGTTAGAGGGGGATGTTGCCGTGCTCGCCACGCCGGGCGGGCGCCTCGGCGATCGCGCGCGCCAGTGCGGAGCGGGTCACCACGGGTTCGACGACCTCGTCCACGACACCGATCTCCATCGCGCGGTCCAGGCCGCCTGCGATGCGCTCGTGCTCGCCTGCGAGCTCTTGCTCGACCTGAGGACGGAGCTCAGGGTCGACCTCGGCCAGCCGGCGGCGGTGCAGGATCCGGACGGCGGCGACCGCGCCCATGACCGCTATCTCGGCGGTCGGCCAGGCGAACACCTTAGTGGCGTTCAGGGCACGGGAGTTCATCGCGATGTACGCCCCGCCGTACGCCTTGCGGGTCACCAGCGTCACGCGCGGGACGCAGGCCTCTGCGAAGGCGTGCAACAACTTGGCGCCGCGGCGCACCACGCCGTCCCACTCCTGCCCCACACCCGGCAGGTAGCCGGGCACGTCGACGAGCACGACGAGAGGAACCCCGAACGCGTCGCACATGCGGACGAAGCGGGCGGCCTTCTCGGCAGAGGCCGAGTCGAGGCAGCCGCCGAGGCGCAGCGGGTTGTTGGCGATGACTCCGACCGTCCGCCCGCCGAGGCGGCCGAGCGTCGTGGTGATGTTCGGCGCCCACCGGGCGTGCAGTTCGAGCGGTGTGCCGTCGTCGAGCAGGTCCCAGAGCAGCGGGTGAATGTCGTACGCCCGCTTGGCGGACTCGGGCAGGTGGCTGCTCAGGTCACGATCGGCCACCGAATCGACGTCCAGCTCGCCCTGCGAACCCAGCAGGGACGCGAGCCGCCGGGCCTCATTGAGCGCCTCTCGCTCGGTGCTCGTGACGACGTGCACGACTCCGGAGCGACGGCCGTGGGGCTCCGGGCCGCCGAGACGCAGCATGTCGACGTCCTCGCCGGTGACCGAGCGGACCACGTCAGGCCCGGTCACGAACACCCGGCCCTCCGGACCCATCACGACGATGTCGGTGAGCGCCGGGCCGTACGCCGCGCCGCCAGCGGCCGGTCCGAGCACGACCGAGATCTGCGGGATGCGCCCGGACGCCCGGGTCATCACCTCGAATATCCGCCCCACGGCGTGCAGTGACAGCACGCCTTCAGGCAGCCGCGCACCCCCGGAGTGCCACAGTCCGACGATCGGCACATCGTCGGCGAGTGCCCGCTCATACGCGTCGACCACGACCGAGCATCCGTCGTTGCCCATGGCACCGCCCATCGCGGTGGCATCCGAACAGAACGCGACGACAGGAGTGCCATCGACGGTCCCCCTTGCGGCGAGCATGCCACTGAGATCGTCCGGGCTGAGCAGTTCCACCGAGCCGGCGTCGAGCAGGGCGGCCAGGCGATGGTTGGGGTTGCGCGGGTCATCCTCGCGCGGCAGCTTGGCCGGCTTTCCTGAAGCTCCGGCCGGCCGGGTGGTCACTGCTGTCATGTCACACGCTCCGAAATGCCAGGGCGACGTTGTGCCCGCCGAACCCGAACGAGTTGTTCAGGGCGGCCAGCTGCCCGTCACCGAGTGGACGAGGCTCGCCGCGGACTATGTCGAGGGCGATCTCGTCGTCGAAGTCCTCGACATTTATCGTCGGCGGCACGGTGCGGTTGTGCAGCGCCAGGATGACCGCGATGGATTCGACCGCCCCGGCGCCTCCCAGCAGGTGTCCGACCATCGACTTGGTGGACGTGATGGCGATGCCTGGCGCGGCGTCGCCGAAGGCGGTGCGGATGGCGATCGCCTCGGCGATGTCGCCGACCGGCGTCGACGTGGCGTGTGCGTTGATGTGCTTGATGTCCGCCGGGTCGAGACCCCCATCGCGCAGCGCATGCCGCATCGCCGCGACGGCCCCTACGCCCTTCGGTTCGGGTTGGGCGATGTGGTGCGAGTCCGCCGACATGCCGGCTCCGACCAGCTCCGCGTAGATGCGGGCGCCACGAGCTCTCGCGCTTTCGAGCGTCTCGAGGACGACCATCCCGGCGCCCTCACCGAGCACGAAGCCGTCACGGCCCTTGTCGTACGGTCGGCTCGCCCGCTCGGGCTCGTCGTTCCGCTTCGACAACGCCATCATGTTGGCGAACGCGGCAAGCGGCAGCGGGTGGATGGCCGCCTCGGTCCCGCCTGCCACCACGACGTCCGCACGCCCGGATCGGATCATCTCGAGGCCGTAGGCGAGCGCCTCGGCCCCGGAGGCGCACGCACTCACCGGCGTGTGCACTCCGGCCCGGGCGCCGAGGTCCAGCCCCACCTGGGCGGCGGGGCTGTTGGCCATCAGCATCGGGACGGCGAGCGGCGAAACCCGGCGCGGGCCGGATTCACGAAGGATGTCGTAGTTGGCCAGCAGCGTGGTGAGGCCGCCGATTCCCGTGGCGCAGGCGACGCCGAGCCGGTCGCCGTCCACCTGAGCGTCGGCCAGCCCGGCGTCGGCCCACGCTTCGCGGCCCGCGATGACGGCGAACTGCGCCGACCGGTCGAGCCGCCGCGCCTCGACTCGGGGGAGGACCTCCGCCGGCTCGACAGCGATGCGCCCCGCGATGCGTACCGGCAACTCGGCGGCCCAGTCCTCGGTGAGGGTTCTGACGCCCGACCGCCCGGCGAGGAACGATTCCCAGGTCGACGCTACGTCGCCTCCGACGGGCGTCGTCGCGCCGAGCCCGGTGACAACGATTCTGGCCTGGGTCTCAGCCATACGCCTCAGGCCTTGGCCCGCTCGATGAAGGCGACCGCGTCACCGACGGTGGCCAGGTTCTTGACCTCGTCGTCGGGGATCTTCACGTCGAACTTCTCTTCGGCCGCCACGACGACCTCGACCATGGACAGCGAGTCGATGTCGAGATCGTCGGTGAACGACTTGTCGAGCTGGACGTCCGCCGCGGGAACGCCGGCGATCTCGTTGACGATCTCGGCGAGACCGGCGCGGATCTCCTCGGTGGTTGCCATCTGTTCTCCTTGCTCCTTCTTGGGCACGGGTTGGGATGCACCCTCCGGCAGTGGCCGGGGGACAGTTACGGGATCCGGACGACCTGGGCTCCGTAGACCAGGCCGGCGCCGAAGCCGATGAGTAGAGCCAGCTGGCCGCTGCGTGCGTCGCCGGTCTCGAGGAGGCGTTCGAGTGCGAGCGGGATCGACGCGGCTGACGTGTTGCCCTGCTCGACGATGTCGCGGGCGATGACGACCCGGTCCGGCAGCTTGAGTGAGCGGGCCATGGCGGTCGTGATCCGGTCATTGGCCTGATGGGGCACGAACACGTCAAGATCGTCGGCGGTGACCCCAGCGGCCTCTAGGGCCTGCCTCGCCACCTTGGCCATCTCGTACGAGGCCCACCTGAACACCGCGTTGCCCTGCATCACGAGCGCCGGCAACTCCGGCCCGCCCTCGCCGAACATGGCGTCGCGCCACTCCTGCTTCTGCTTGATCAGGTCGAGGTGCTCGCCGTCGGAGCCCCAGATCACCGGGCCGATGGCCGGCTCGCCCGACGGCCCGACCACCGCGGCACCGGCGCCGTCGGCGAACAGGAACGCGGTTGATCGGTCGTGGTGGTCGGTGAGGTCCGAGAGCCGCTCGACGCCGATCACCAGCACGTACTCGGCCGTCCCGCCGCGGACCATGTCCGATGCCAGGCTCAGTCCATAGCAGAAGCCCGCGCAGGCGGCGGAGATGTCGAACGCCGCTGCGCGGTTGGTGCCGAGCCGGTGTGCGATCTCGACCGCGGCAGAGGGCGTCTGGTACAGGTGGGTGACGGTCGAGACGATGACGCAGCCGATCTGGTCCGGTGTCAGCCCAGCATGGGCAAGGGCCTTGCCGGCCGCCTCGAGGCTCATCGCGACGATCGTTTCCTCGTCATTGGCCCACCGGCGGCTCGCGATGCCGGAGCGGGTCCGGATCCACTCGTCGGACGAGTCGATGTTTCGGATGATCTCGTCGTTCGGGACGGACCGGGCCGGACGGTAGCCGCCGATCCCGACGATCCGGGACTCGCGCGCGGCCGAGTTGCGGGTGATCTGTGCACTCTCTTCCGGGGCTTCCGCGACATCGGGAGCGGAGCTTGCGGAGCTGGCGGTTTCGGGGGGTGGTTTCATTCTGCTGCCTCCGGGTGCAGGCGGACCAGCGGCTGCCCGGGCGCTACCGGATCGCCGTGCTCGACAAGCCATTCCACGACCGTGCCGCCGTGGGGCGCGGTCACGTCGACCGATTCACGCAAAGAACTGACCGTGCCGATCCGCGCGCCCGGCTCCAGCGTGTCACCGCTCGCGGCCTCGGCGCGGACGAACGTGCCCTTCATCGGCGACACGACCATGCGCCAGGTCGGGCTCGCATCGATCGGGCTCGGCTGGCCGTGGCGGTCGACGAACTCTCGGGCGTCGTCCAGCTCATCGGGAGTCTTGAGGGCGAAGGTCTCGACACCGGGGAGCGAGCGCTTGGCCAGCCCAGCGAGCGTACCGGCGGGGGGCATCTCCAGCAGTCCCGTGACGCCGAGGTCGCGCATTGTCTCCTGGCACAGATCCCACCGGACCGGGTTCGATACCTGCTCGACGATCCGGCGGAGCACCTTGCGGCCGTCGTGAACGACCTGGCCATCGCGGTTGGACAGTAGCCGGGTGCGTGGATCGTGCGTGCTTATCGACCGGGAATGGCGGCGAAGGATGTCGACGGCGGGCGCCATGTGCTCGGTGTGGAAGGCGCCGGCCACGGCCAGCGGACGCAGTCGAGCGCGCTCGGGTGGGTTCGCGGCCAGCGCGTCGAGCTGCTCGACGGTCCCGGCCACGACGAGCTGCCCGGCTCCGTTGACGTTGGCCGGGGTGAGCCCGTGCGACTCGACGACGCTCACCACCTCGTCCGGATCGCCACCGAGGATGGCCGTCATGCCGGTGGGAGTCGCTTTGGCCGCCTCGGCCATGGCCCTGCCGCGTTCGCGCACGAACACCATCGCCTGCTCCGCGGTGATGACCCGGACCCCTGCCGCGGCGGTGATCTCACCGACGCTGTGCCCGGCGGCGGCACCGATCTTGCCGAACGCGTCGGCCGGGTGCGGGAACAGGGCGAGTGCGCTGAGCAGTCCGGCGGCCACCAGGAGCGGCTGGGCGACCTGGGTGTCGCGGATCGTCTCGGCATCGGCCTTCGTGCCGTAGTACGCCAGGTCGAGCCCCGCCACCGCGGAGAGCCAGTCGATCCGGTCGGCGAAGACAGGATCCTCTAGCCAGGGGGCGAGGAAACCAGGGGTTTGCGCGCCCTGGCCCGGAGCGACGATGACGAGCACACCTCCAGCGTCCCTGCTACCGGTCCGTACGACCGTCGACTTCGCAGACAACGTCGATCGGTGAACTTTGGAGGGTTCGCACAATTGCGTCCCGGTTATTGTTCGATCACGTTCGACAGGCGGCCCGACTTACCTACAGGTCTGCGGGCATGTAGCTGGGTCGGGCCGCCTGTCGAACGTGATCGAACGACAATGGGGCATTTAGGACGGAGGGAAGAGTCGCCCGAGGGTCAGGGCGAGCCGGAGCGTGTAGGCGTCCCGGGCATTTGTCGGGTTGAGCCCGCACAGGTCCACCACGCGGCGCAGCCGGTACCGCACAGTGTTCGGGTGGACGAACAGCAGCCGTGCAGCGGCCTCGACCGAACTGCCACTCTCGAGGTAGGCCGCCAGCGTCTCGACCACCACCGGACCGGACTCGACGATCGGCTGGTAGACGTCGCCGACGAGTGCCCGCCGGGCGTGGCCGTCACCGGCGAGCGCTCGCTCCGGAAGCAACGCATCGGCCGTGACCGGGCGTGGCGCGTCCGGCCACCCCTCGGCGGCGCGCAGGCCCGAGATCGCGGTGCGCGCCGACTCGGCGGCCCGGACCAGGTCGGCCACCGGTGGGCCGACGACGACAGGTCCGTCGCCGAAGTGGCCGGCTACGGCGGAGGCGGCTTTCACGGCGTCGTCGACCCCTCCGAGCACCGCCACCATCCGGTCGCCCTGCGCACCGGTCAACACGTCGTAACCGGCCTGCCGGGCCGCCCGCCGGATGGCGTCTACCACGGCTTCCGGGTCTTCCACGTGTACCGGCGTCCGCCCGACGGTGACGGCGACACTGCCCTGCTCTGTCCAGCCAAGCGCCGCCGCGCGCGAGCGCACCTCCTCGTCGGCCTCGCCGCGCAGGACGGAGTCGACGATCAAGGCTTCCAGCCGGGCGTCCCACGCGCCTCGCGCCTCGGCGGCCCGGGCGTACACGTCCGCGGTGGCGAACGCGATCTCGCGGGAGTACCGCAGAACGCCCTCGCGGATGTCCGCCGCGTCGTCCGGCCCGACCATGTCGGGGACCGTCTCTTCGACGACCTCGATCGCGACCCGCACCAGTTCTACGGTCTGCTGGAGGGTGACGGCCCGGGCGAGCTCACGCGGCGCGGTGCCGAAGACGTCGGCGGTGACCTTCGGCCCGTCCTCGCCCGGGTTGGCGTACCAGTCGACGAAGGCGGCGATGCCGGCCTGGATCACCAGCCCCACCCAGGAGCGTTCGTCCGCCGGCATCGCCCGGTACCACGCAAAGCGGTCCTCCATGCGGGCGATCGTGGCCGTGGCGAGTGGGCCGGTCGCACGCTCGAGCTGGCGGACGACGCGGGCTCGGGCGTCGGCGGTTCGGCCGGATCTGGAGGGAGGCATCGCGCTGGACTCGCGGGGTCGGGAAGGGTGCTCGGACACCCAGGTAGTTGTGCCAAGGCTACAACCCGATCAGCCCTTGGAGTATGCGGGCCGCAGCGACTAGCCTGACCGACATGTCAAGCACGACGCCGGCTGGTGCGTCTGCGCCGCGCATGACGCTTGACCGCCTTGCCGAACAGCTGAACTCGCGCATGCTCGGCTATGGGGCCGTCTGCGTGGGTCTCGTCGCGCTGTCGATGTTCGTTCTGTGGGACGGGCCGGGCACTCCCTGGGGCACCGTGATCGTGCTCGCGGTGAGCTTCTACATCATCGGCCGGGTGTGGATCATGCCGGGTCGCGAGCTGCCGCGGGTTCCCAGCGAGTCGGCGACCGACCCCAACCGCGCTGCGGACGATATGACTGCGCTGGCCGACAAGACGATGAAGCTGCTGATGGTGCCGACGATCGTGGGCATGCTGGCCACCCTGGTGTCGGGTGGCTGGAACCCGATCTTTGCCGGTGCCTTCGTCTCGATCGCCGGATTCACCTTCTTCGGCCCGACGCGGACGAAGCTGGCCAGCTGGCAGATCCGGATGGAAGAGCAGGGCGGCAAGACCGGCCTCTGACCTGCCCGCCCTGCTCAGGTCTCCCCGCCGGCCTCCACCGCGGTCGTCGCGTTGACGTCATCGAGCCGGTATTCCGAGTGGGCCTTGCGTACGACGTCCCACGGAACCTCACCGCGGCGGGCCAGCAGCGTCAGCACGCCGATGACGATCGACTGGGCGTCGACCTTGAAGTGCCGGCGCAGCGCCGCACGGGTGTCGGACAGGCCGAACCCGTCCGTGCCGAGCGACATCCAACCGTCGTTCTGGCCGGCGGGCACGTACGGCGCGATCTGGTCCTGCACGGCGCGCATATAGTCGCTGACTGCCACGACAGGGCCGGGTACCTTGCTCAGTCGTTGGGTCACATACGGCACCTGCTGCTCCTCATCAGGATGCATCAGGTTCCACTCGTCGGCGGCCATCGCCTCGCGGCGCAGTTCGTTCCACGACGTGACCGACCAGACATCGGCCGCGACCTCCCACTCCTCGGCCAGGCGCTGCTGAGCCTCGAGCGCCCAGTTGATGCCGACTCCGGAGGCCAGGATCTGCGCGTGCGGGACGTCGTCACCCGGTGCCGTCTCCATCGGCTTGTACAGGTACATGCCCTTCAGCACACCTTCGACGTCCAGATCCTCTGGCTCGGGCGGCTGAACGTACGGCTCGTTGTAGACCGTCAGGTAGTAGAAGACCCGCTCGGGGTTCTCTCCGTACATCCGGCGCAGCCCGTCGCGGACGATGTGACCGATCTCGAAACCGAACGCCGGGTCGTAGTGGACGACGGCGGGGTTTGTCGAGGCGAGCAGCACCGAATGGCCATCCTCGTGCTGCAAGCCCTCGCCGTTCAGCGTCGTCCGTCCGGCGGTGGCGCCGAGCATGAAGCCGCGAGCCATCTGATCGGCCGCCGCCCAGAGCCCGTCGCCGGTGCGCTGGAACCCGAACATCGAGTAGAAGATGTAGACCGGGATCATGGGGATGCCGTGGGTGGCGCCGGACGACCCGACTGCCGTCCACGATGCGACGGATCCGGCTTCGCTGATGCCCTCGTGCAGGATCTGGCCGTCGGTGGCCTCCTTGTACGACAGGAACAGTTCACGGTCCACCGCCGTATACCGCTGGCCGTGTGGTGAGTAAATCTTCAGCGTCGGGAACAGCGAGTCCATCCCGAACGTCCGTGCCTCGTCCGGGATGATCGGCACGATCCGCGGACCGATCTCCTTGTCCTTGATGAGGTCCTTGAGCAACCGGACGAACGCCATCGTGGTAGCGACGGGCTGCTTGCCCGAGCCTCGCTTCACCACGTCATAGACCTTGTCGCCAGGCAGCACCAGCGGCGTCGACTCCGTGCGCCGCGCGGGTACGAACCCGCCCAACTTCTGCCGCCGTTCTGCCACGTACTTCGACTCGTCCGAGTCAGGGCCCGGGTAGAAGTACGGCGGCAGCTTCTCGTCGAGCCGGTCGTCGGGGATGTCGAGGTGGAGCGTGTCGCGGAAGCCCTTGAGGTCATCGAGGGTGAGCTTCTTCATCTGGTGGGTGGCGTTGCGCGACTCGAAATGCGAGCCGAGCGTCCAGCCCTTGATCGTCTTGGCCAGGATGACCGTCGGCTGGCCGGTGTGCTCGGTGGCGGCCTTGTACGCCGCGTACAACTTGCGGTAGTCGTGACCGCCTCGCCGGAGCCCCCAGATCTCGTCGTCGGTCATGTTCTCGACCATCTTGGCCGTGCGGGGGTCGCGGCCGAAGAAGTGCTCGCGAACGTAGGCGCCGGACTCGGCCTTGTAGGTCTGGTAGTCGCCGTCCGTAGTCTCGTTCATCAGGTTGACCAGGGCGCCGTCGGTGTCGGCTGCGAGCAGCGGATCCCACTCGCGGCCCCAGATGACCTTGATGACGTTCCAGCCGGCGCCGCGGAAGAGCGACTCCATCTCCTGGATGATCTTCCCGTTGCCGCGTACCGGGCCGTCGAGGCGCTGCAGGTTGCAGTTGACCACGAAGGTGAGGTTGTCGAGCTCCTCGCGGGAGGCCAGGGTGAGCGCTCCGATGGTCTCCGGCTCGTCCATCTCCCCGTCGCCGAGGAACGCCCAGACGTGCTGCTGGCTGGTGTCCTTCAGGCCGCGGTTGTGCAGGTACCGGTTGAACCTGGCCTGATAGATCGCCGCGAGCGGGCTCAGGCCCATCGAGACCGTGGGGAACTCCCAGAAGTCCGGCATCAGCCGGGGGTGCGGGTATGACGGCAGACCGCCGCCCGGCCCCGCATGCGACAGCTCCTGGCGGAACCCGTCGAGCTGCGCCTCGCTCAGGCGGCCCTCGATATGCGCTCGGGCATAGATGCCGGGCGACGCGTGACCCTGGAAGTAGATCTGGTCTCCACCGCCGGGGTGCTGCTTGCCGCGGAAGAAGTGGTTGAAGCCGACTTCGTACAGGCTCGCGGACGACGCGTAGGTCGAGATGTGCCCGCCGACGGCGATGCCGGGACGTTGGGCCCGGTGCACCATGATCGCGGCGTTCCACCTGATTATCCGGCGGATCCGCCGTTCGAGTTCTTCGTCACCGGGGAACCACGGCTCGGCTTCCGGGGAGATCGTGTTGATGTAGTCGGTGCTGCGCAGGCTCGGCACGCCGACCTGCCGCTGGCGGGCTCGCTGAAGGAGCGCCAGCATCAGATAGCGTGCGCGATGCCGTCCGCTGCGCTCGACGACTGCGTCGAGTGACTCGAGCCACTCGTTGGTCTCTTCGGCGTCGATATCAGGAAGTTGGCTTGGTAGGCCATCGCTGATAATCGGCGAGCGGTCTGCTGCCACGACGATCCTCACTCACTTCGAACATTCCGGCGTTGCCTCTATCCTCCCCCGATTCGCCCGGTCGCGTCACGCCGGGTTGGCCGGGTTACCGGCCGAACTTGCCGAACCGGTGCTCACAATCGCTTCCCCTGCGCGGCCAGATTAGGCAACCTGGTAGTAGTTCGAGGTGAAACGGGAGGTGAGAGTTGGATGCGCGCCAAGGTCGGTGACCGGTTACACGTCCACGGCCGAAACGTCGGAAACGCTGACCGGGTGGGGGAGATCGTCGAGGTTCGGGGCGGCGACGGCGGTCCGCCGTACGTGGTCCGGTTCGAGGACGGT
Source organism: Jiangellaceae bacterium (assembly GCA_036373915.1). Taxonomy (GTDB): domain Bacteria; phylum Actinomycetota; class Actinomycetes; order Jiangellales; family Jiangellaceae; genus JASLBX01. The sequence goes on from DASUUU010000021.1 coordinate 30,540, forward strand.
CACGAGACACTCGTGTTCCCGGGACCGGATGCGACGGTCGAGGAGCAATCCGAGTCGACGTCGTGACGCGGATAGGGCGGGTTTACTTGCGTTGAGGGCACATCCTTAGATGGACTACGCCCGATAGCGTTCGCGACAGCGAACTTGAAATGATGAGGAGGACCACCGGTGGGCCAGACCGCGGGCCGCTCCGACCAGCATGCCGGGCCTGCGAGCAGGCTCGGGCTCCAGCCCGGACAGGTCGTGCAGGAGTTGGGCTGGGACGAGGACTGCGACGACGACCTGCGCGCAGACGTCGAAGACGTGACCGGCACCGAGCTGATCGACGACCAGGCCGGCGACGTGGCCGATATCGTGCTGCTCTGGTGGCGTGAGGGGGACGGCGATCTGGTGGACGCACTCATCAACGCCAGTACTGACCTGGTCGAAGGCGGATCGGTCTGGTTGCTGACACCGAAGGTGGGCCGGGACGGGCATGTCGACCCGGCAGACGTCGCCGACGCCGCTCCGACGGCCGGATTCTCGACCACGACCACGCTGTCCGTCGCACCGGAGTGGTCTGCGACCAAGCTGGTCTCGCCCAGGAATGCCCGGTCGCGACGGTGAACACCCCGGCCGTCGGCACGGCCGCACCGGACTTCGAGCTCCGTGACCAGCACGGAGCGCCAGTCCGGTTGGCACATTTGCTGGACCGGCCCGTGGTGCTGGTGTTCTTTCCGTTCGCATTCACCGGGGTGTGTACCGACGAGCTGCGCGAACTGAGGGGCGGGTTCGGAGTTGACGCGAGCGTGGTCGCCGTATCGTGCGACAGCATGTTCACGCTGCGGGCATACGGCGACGCGAACGAGATCGAGTACCCCCTCCTGTCGGACTTCTGGCCGCATGGCGAGGTGGCCCGGAGGTACGGAGTGTTCGACGAACGGCGGGGGTGTGCACTCCGCGGTACCTTCGTGATCGACACCTCGGGCGTGATCCGCTGGAGTGTGCTCAACGCGATTCCCGATGCCCGGGACGTCAGCGAGTACCGGAAGGTGCTTGATGGTCTCGTGGCTGCGTAACGGTCCAGTTGTCCGGAGAACCGGGCCGCGCTGAGCCCGGACGTGCCGAGGATGGAGCACTCGGTGCCCTGTTATCGCTGCGGAGCGCGTCAGACCGACCCCGTGCGCGGCGCAAGCCCGTGGCGGCGAGGCGTGCGAGCCGACGAGCAAGTTCTCGTTTGCCCCGGCTGCCAGCAGAGCTCCGCCTGGATGGACGATCTCGACCGATGCCCCGTCTGCGGCTCGACGGCGTTGTTCCGGCGGCTAGGCTCGACGGTCTGCCGGGATTGTGAGGCCCGCCGGCTCGCTTCGGCGCCGACCGGTGCGGCACGGACAACCGCGTCAGGGACGGCGGGCGCCACGCCGGTCGCCGGAGCCCCGACGCCCGGGAAGGCCGAGTCGACGTCGGTGGGGAGCGCCACCCCAGCGCGCCAGGGGGACGGTGACCGCGACCTCGCCCGCGAGGTGGCCGCCGCCATCGACCGCGTACTCGGCCGGGCGTAGCATCCGCCCGGTGCCGGCCGAGGCGGGCCGGCGAGTTGCACCCGGAACGGCCCGACGAGCGACGGGTCGGATTGCGCGCGGCACGGGTGGGATGGGTACCCTTGAGCGTCCTTCAGGGCGTATAGCTCAGCGGTAGAGCACCCGCCTTACAAGCGGGAGGTCACTGGTTCGATCCCAGTTGCGCCCACTCAGCTGACCTAAATGATCATGCCGTGGGAACGGAGCGGTTTGCCTGGCGCGGTAACGCCTTCCGGCGGCGCGGGCCAGCAGCGAGGTTGGGCGGTCGCAGCCGCGTTGGCGAGCACGCGCTTGCCGCTCACCGGACGCACGCGGTCCCGCTGTTGAGTCACCGAGCGTCCACAATGCGGCGACCCTTTGCACCGAGCTTCCACAATGTGGTGATATGCACGCCCCAAGGAAGCTTGGTGTCGCTATGGCGACATCGAGGAAGCTTGGTGCACCCGGGGAGCCGCGGTATGGAAGCTCGGTGCCAACATCACCACATCGTGGAAGCTCGGTGCGGTGTTATGGCCGCGGGCGGCGCGGTAATGTCCCCGGTGTGCCGAGGCTTGCCGACGTCGTAGCCGCACTCGACGCCATGTACGACCCGTCCCGCGCGGAGCAGTGGGATGCGGTCGGACTCGTCTGCGGTGACCCTGAGGCCGAGATCAGACGGGTGCTCTTCGCCATCGACCCCGTGGTCGGCGTCGCGGAG
>DASUUU010000022.1:0-4450 GCA_036373915.1 Jiangellaceae bacterium
GTCGGCCTGCGACGTGCTCGGGTTCGCCGTACACCAGCTTGTTGAGGATCTCGATCGCCAGCAGGTAGTCGCCGGCATCCATGAGCTGCTCGGCGCGAGCGGTGATCGCCTCGGCGCCGCCCATCATCTCGACGAACAGTGGCGCTGACTCCCGTGGGGTGAGCGGGACCAGCGTGGCGGGGTTGCCGTCCCAGTAACCGAGGTAGCGGTTGATCACCGCCCGCGAGTTGTGCTCCACCGATCCGTGATAGCTGCGCGCAGCCCAGCTGCGTTGCAGCGACTCGGGCACCTGGTAGACGCGGTGGATCTCGTTGATGGTCACGCCCTGGTTGGCGAGATGCATGACACCGTTGTTGAGGTGCGCGTAGGCGTCGCGTTGGGTGCGCATGACCTCCCGGATCCGGTCGTTGCCCCACCGCGGCCACGAGTGGGACGCGAACATGACCTCGGCCTCGTGTCCGAACAGGTACAGCGCCTTGTTGATCTGGCGTGACCACTCCAGGGCGTCGCGGACCAGAGCACCCCTGAGTGTGTAGATGTTGTGCACCGTGGCGACGATGTTCTCCGCTGCCCAGAACGCCTTGAGGTCGGGGAACCAGGTGTTCATCTCCGCCGGGGCCTCGGTGCCCGGGGTGTTCTGGAACACCATCCGGACGCCGTCGACCGTGTGCTCCTCCAGGTCGGCGACGACCTCCGTGGTGGGCGGAATCAGGCCGACCGACCCTGCGGCGACCCCCTTGCCGATGGCCTGGTCCACGTGACCGAACGGGCTCCGGTCGAGCAGGGCGCCGTACTGGTAGAACATCCGGCGGTTCATCGCGTTGCCGGCATACACGTTCTCGGCCACCGCGTGCTCCAGGAAGCCCACAGGCGCGATGACCGGGACCTTCCCGCTCCGCACGTCGGCCTCGTCCACCACGCCGTGCGCGCCACCGAAGTGGTCCCCGTGCGAGTGGGAGTAGACCGCGGCGACGACCGGGCGGGCACCGAGCTTCTCGTTCACCAACGCGAGTGCGGCAGAGGCGGTCTCCTTGGCCGTCAGCGGGTCGAACACGATCCATCCGTGGTCGGACCGGATGAAGGAGATGTTCGCCAGGTCGAAACCGCGCACCTGGTAGATGTGGTCAGGCACGACCTCGAACAGTCCGTACTCCATGTTCAAGATCGCCTGCCGCTGCAGCGACGGGTGAATGGAGTCGAAGTCTTCGCCGTCCAGCAGGAAGTCGTACTGACCCAGGTCCCAGGCGACGTGCCCAGCCTCGGCCATGATGCGTCGGTAGGTCGGCGTCGCGATGAAACCGCGCCGTGCTTCGGCGAAGTCACGCTCGTCGTCGAACGGGAGCCGCTCCCGCGCCGACGCGCGTGCCTGACGCGTGGAGACCGAGGGCTCCTTGCCCAGCGCGTGGAAGTGCCGCAGAACCATCGTCAACTCCTTGTCGTGCCGCCAGTGAATCGCGCAGGTGCCTCATCCGTCGGCTACCGGCACGATCGAGAGGGTGTGCATGCCAGTGTCCCCGTCCGTGCCGCTCCTCGCCCGTGGATTCCCGGAAGTGGTGGCGGCAGCCACGGCGGCTCCATGCTCGTCGAGGACTGATCCTGTTGCGCGCTCATCGGCTATGTGAGTGAAACCCGCTGTACGAGATGCCCGGCGCCTAGCGCTGGGCAGCCTCCAAATGTGCGGGACGCGGTTGGTGTACGGAGCTCCGCAGGATCAGTGTAGTTCGATGAGCCGGTTGCCTGCCTCGACCAAGGAGACGACCTCGGCGATCAGTGGCTCGAACCAAGCCAGCAGCGCGGCGCGTCGTGTGTTGCCGACACGCACCCACACGACTGGGGGAGCGTCACCACCGAGCGCCGCCATGTTGGCGAAGTCCTCGTCCTTGGTCACGATGACCGCCTCATGTTCAAGCGCGTAGCGCCACAGGTCGCGATCGGGCGACACCCAGGCCGACGTCGTTGACGTGCTCGGAGACGTGGGCTCGATCGTTCGGCAGCCGCGCCAGTGCTGGCGGCAGCTGGGCGTCGATCAGGAAACGCACCGCGTCTACGAAGCGATCACGACAGCGTGGTCGGGCCGGGCTGCCGCGTAGGCGAGACCGGCTCTGATGTCGTCCGCGGTGAGGTACGGGTAGTCCTCCAGGATCTCTGCCTCACTGGCACCGGAGGCGAGTAGCGAGAGGACATCGGCGACACGCATGCGGGTGCCACGGACGGCAGGGCGGGCCGTGGACCACTTCTGGTCGATGGTGATGCGCTCCAGCAAGGAGATAGATTCAGGCGACCGAAGCGCGCCGCATCCAGACGTGAACCTCGCCCTCCGATCGAGGCCATTCGTGCCGTGCGCGGCCGCTGACCGGGGCGAGTGGTCCATTGGATGTGACCGCCTGGACGCTTATTGGACGTTTACTAGCGCAGAAGTCCGCTGAAGCTGGCTGATGGTCGCAAGGTCGAGCAAGGGTCTTCGAGCGCGTCCGGAGTGCCGCCGACCACGTCCGTCAATGAAGTCCCTACTCGCAACGTCGCATTTCTCCCGGCTCTGACAATGACTCAGCCACCCTTTCAGGGTCCCACACCGCCGAGGTGAGCGACCAACCCCGGACGCCTATGTCAACGGCCTAGACCGAAGCCGGGCCAGGCACCGGTCCTAGGGCAATACAACAAGTAGCCGACGATCGTGCGAATCGCTCGGCCCGAACTTCGGTGGGGAAGGATCCGGCATCTGGTTCCTCGTCTATCAGATTGAGCTCGCCGGAACCAACCAGGCAACGGCTGCCGGATTCAGGGTTGACAAATTCGATGAGGTCATCGCCTTTCTGCGATCCCCGCGGCGGGCATTCGGAAACGTCGACTTTGGCGAGATGAGGGCCACCGTCGACGGCGTGATCACCACGCCCGACGGGCAGAAGGCCGCCTTTCAAAAGCAGTAAGGGCAACACCCTCGCCCTGTCGATGGCCGACTGACGCTGCGGCGGCTTCCTCTGCCTGTCTAGCCAGTGGATGGGCGCGGGTGCTGTGGCAACGCACTGCGCGTGATCATGCGGACCGTGACCCGCGTGAGACTTCAGCGGCGTTCCATCCGGTGAGTCGCGAGATCACGCGGGTACGTAGGTCAGCCTGATGACATCCTCGCCGATCCGATCATCGGCCATGAGGCGCAGAGGCGGCCGGGGTCCGGCGAAATACGGCTTGCCGTGACCAAGCACGACCGGGTGCAGGTAGATTCGATACTCATCAATCAGGCCAAGTTCAGTCAGACTTCTCGCCAACTCTGGACCAGCAACTTCGATCTCCCCGTCACGCTCGGCCTTCAACTCCAGGATCGCGCCCTCAAGATCACCCTCAACAAGCCTGGCGTTGGGGCCGACCGAGCTCAGCGAGCGCGAGACGACCCATTTCGGCTGGTTCCGCCACGCCGTCGCGAAGGCGCGTTCGTCGGCGTCCCACTCAGGATGATCGTCGTCCCAGTAACGCATGACCTCATACATTCGGCGACCGTACACACAGCCCGCCTGCTCCTGAGCCTCCTCGATGAAATGGCGGAACACCGTAGGGCCTGGCGCAAACGCCACATGGTCGACGTAGCCATCCAAGGACTGGTTCATCCCGAACACGAGTTTGGCCATGCGCGATCCTTCCTCAGGCCGCCCCATCGATCTGTCCTCCTACTTCCCAGCAGCACAACTATGACGCTGCTCGTGGTCATCGTCTATCGAATGCCCTCATCGGCCGCTCTTGGCGCTACGGCGACGCCGTGACGACCGACGGTGCGCTTCGTGCTCGCGCAGGCATGAGCTGAGATTCGTGGATTGACGGTGGAAGGCGTTCGAGGCATCCCCACTGCCGTTCGTGCCGTCGACGCCGGCGCTTCACCCGAAGACGTTGCGACTGCGATGACCGCCGCGTATGAGGCGGTGTTCCGGCTGCTCTTTCTCCTCTCGGCCAAGCAAGCAGAGGAGGGTGACGGTTCATTCAGTACTGGTTGGGCGGTCGTCGCCGCCGACTTGCTGGAGACCGGCGAGGCCGTGCCAGAGGCCGGGAGACCTCTCGAGTTCCTGCACGAACACTTGCTCACCGCAGACCCCACGGGTCAGGAGGGCCCAAGACGTCCTCCGCTGAGCGAGTGTCCGGGTGACGTCCTCAATTGCAGCATTGAGCATGGCCACTGGCGGCGGTATGGCGCGAGTGGGTGACGCAGTTTGAAGTTCCTTTCGTGCCGAGTTGAGTGCGTCGAATGGGGCAGCATGAGCCTTGCCGGCTTGGAGTCGGTGCAGGACCGGGACTCGCACTTCTGCCGCGGTGTGGAAGCTCGACCGACGCCGGGGCGGTGGTCCTACTGCCGTGCCCATCCCGAGTTGATGAGCGAGCCGATCAGGCGCGGGGTGATGAGCCCATCGCCGAGGCCAAGTTCTACGAGTGCATCGAAGGTTGCCTGCCGGCGGTTGGCGGCGCG
>DASUUU010000023.1:0-5355 GCA_036373915.1 Jiangellaceae bacterium
GCGTTGATCATCCACTCTTCGCGGTCCCCGTCCCCGTTGAACCCGTTCGGGAACTCGGCTGCCGCGGGCGTGCCCTTGGGGAACCTGGCTCGCTCCAGATTGCGCGGGACGCTGATGACGACCGGCGCCCCGGTACGGACGTCGACCGACACCAGGTTGATGCTGTCCGGCCGGGATCCCACCCGTCCCTTTCCGGCGTCGGACCCCAGCAGCAGGATGTTCAGCCGGCCGTCGCTAGCCGCGGCGACGCTTCCGGACGGGAAGAGGGTGACGACCGCTTCGTGTGCGGCCGATGCGTACCGGACGGCCAGCCAGAACGGTGTGGCCACGAGGGCGACCAGTCCGAGCGTGGCGCCGACCATGACCAGCCGGTGTTTCTGCGCGAGCCGCGGCGGGTCACCGAGCCGCCAGGCGTCGAGCATCAGCACGATCCAGCCCAGCGCGATGGTGAACGCCAGCACCTTGAACATCGTGAGCAACCACGGACGTACCGCCAGCCCGGCGAGCGTGTCGAGCGGAACCAGCCAGGCCACCAGCGCCACGATGCCCACGAGCAGGCCCCAGAACTGCATGACCATCCGGCCGAGCACCCGGTTACCCGCGATGAACTGCGCCAAGCCGGGCAGAACCAGGGTGGCGAGCAGCAGGACGAGCGCGCGCCGGAACCTGATTGCCTCGGCGTGTTGAGCCTGCACCGAAGGCCGGCGAGGTCGCACGGCGGGCCCGCCCGGTGGTGCGGTCGTCGCCATCTGCAAGTTCCCCCGTCATCAACTTTCCGTGCGCTGCCAGTATCGCCGTCCAGAAGATCGTTTTTGGGGCGGCGCGCCGAGGCGCCCCATTGATCACAACAGTCACATCCGTTACATAGTTGGCCCCACACGATGGATCAGGCCAGTTCGTCGGTCGCCTCCGGACGTGCGATGGCGGTAGGGATTGGTAGGTGCGACGTACGTGCCACTGGCTCGCGACCCGGCCGATGTGAGTTGGGCCGACCCTCGACGACGGATCGATGGCGCAAGGAGACGGCATGATCGGATCCAGAGAACTGATCGACCAGGTCCTTGACGCTGGTTCGTGGGCTTCGTGGGATGCTCCCCTTCCCGCGGTGCAGGCGAGCCGCGAGTACGCGGCGGCACTCGAGCAGGCCCGCCGTGACACCGGACTGGACGAGGCGGCCGTCACCGGCGCCGGCACTATCGGCGGGCATCGGGTCGCCGTGATCGCCACCGAGTTCGAGTTCCTCGCCGGTTCGGTCGGATTGGCGGCCAGCCGGCGCATCGTCCAGGCGGTCGAGCGGGCCACCCGGGAAGGGTTGCCTATCGTGGCCTCCCCCTCGTCCGGGGGAACCCGCCTCCAGGAGGGCACACTGGCGTTCGTCCAGATGATCGGGATCGCGTCCGCCCTCACCGTCCACCGCGCTGCAGGCCTGCCGTACCTGGTGTACCTGCGGAATCCCACGACAGGCGGCGTGCTCGCCTCCTGGGGCTCACTCGGCCACGTCACCGCCGCTGAGCCTGGCGCCCTCATCGGACTGCTCGGCCCCCGCGTCCAGCGAGCCCTGTACGACGAGTCACTGCCGGCCGACGTACAGACCGCGGAGAACCTTTACCGGCACGGCCTCATCGATGCCGTCGTCCGGCCGTCCGACCTGCGCGAGATCGCCATTCGAGTGCTCAACGTCATGACGGCACCGAGGCGACCGTCGAGCCCACCCTCGGGGCCGGCGGGCTCAACCCGAGACGCCTCAACCCGAGACGCCTCAACCCGGGACTTTCGGCACGATCACCCGCCGCCGAGTCCGGCACAGACCTGGGATTCGATTACCCGCTCCCGGCGGCCCGACCGGCCCGGAGTGAGAGCCCTGCTGAAGATCGCAGCCACCGACGTCACGCCGCTCAGCGGCACCGGGGCGGGAGAGCGGGACGACGCGCTGCTGCTCGCCCTCGCCCGGTTCGGCGAGATGCCCTGCGTCCTCGTGGGACAGGACCGGCACAGCAGGTCCGAAGACCAGAACCTCGGGCCGGCGGGCCTGCGCGAAGCGGTCCGCGGGATGCGGATAGCCCGCGACCTCGACCTTCCGCTCGTCACGGTGGTGGACAACCCCGGTGCGGCGGTTTCCCGGCATGGCGAGGAGGGCGGGCTCGCCCACGGCATCGCGCAGTGCCTTGTCGAACTCTCCGAACTGTCGACCCCGACCGTCTGCGCGTTGCTCGGCGAGGGCGGCGGCGGAACCGCGCTCGCGCTTCTCGTCGCCGATCGCGTCCTGTGCGCCGAACATGCCTGGCTTGCGCCACTCCCTCCGGAAGCAGCGGCAGGGGTGCTATACAAGACGACGGCGCGGGCCGGCGAGGTCGCCGAGGCGCAGGGAGCGGGGTCGGCGGCGCTCGTTCGGGACGGCATCGCCGACCGGATCGTCCCCGAGTATCCGGACGCCGCCCATGAGCCCGAACCGTTCATGCGCCGGGTCGGAGCAGCCATCGAGATGGAGATCTCGGCCCTGCGCACCACCGATACGACACAACGTCTGGCGGCGCGGGCGGCCCGCTACCGTCCGGCGGGTCCGTGAGCCGGATCCTGTTCAGGACCCAGGCGCGACTCCCGGATCGCCACGCGACTCCAGGATCGCCGCGCGCCGGGCCAGGCGGTGGGTGCGCCTGATCTCTGCCTCGGCGAACCGCCGGCGATCCTCCTCGTTCTCGGGCAGGACGGGCGGCACCTCGCGCGGGCGGCCGTCCTGGTCCAGGGCCACGAACACCAGGTAGGCCGTGGCGACCCGAACGGGCGGGCGTACCTCGTTCCAGGGCTCGGCCACCACCTGGACGCCGACCTCCAGGGAGGTGCGCCCAGTCCAGTTGACCCGGCCCCGCGCATGCACCAGATCACCGACGTGCACCGGCTCGAGGAAGGCCATCTCGTCCATCGACGCGGTGACCGCCGGGCCGCCCGAATGCCGCTGGGCCACGGCACCGGCGACGTCGTCGACCAGCTTCATGATCACGCCGCCGTGGACCGTGCCGAGCAGGTTCGTGTCGAGCGCCGTCATGATCCGCGACAGCGAGGTCTGCGCCGCCGACGACGAGCGGCCGGGCAGCTCGGCTACGCCGCCGTCCATGCCTGCCATGCGGACTCCACCATGTCATCGACGCTGAACCGAGATCTCCATCGCAGCAGCTTCGCGGCCTTGTCCACGGCGGCCACGACGGCTGGCGGATCACCCGGCCGGCGCGGCTTTTCCACGGGCCGAAGGTCGCTGCCGGTGACCCGCAGCGCGGTGTCGACCATCTCCCGCACCGACACGCCCAGGCCGGTGCCGACGTTCAGCGTCAGCGGCTCGTCGATCGACCCGTCGACCAGCCGGCGCACCGCGGCGACGTGCGCCTCGGCCACGTCCACGACGTGGATGTAGTCCCTGACGCAGGTGCCGTCCGGCGTCGGGTAGTCCGCGCCGAAGATCTCCGGTGGCGTCCCGCCGGCAATGGCGCGCAGCAGCATCGGGACGAGGTTCATCCCGGTCCGGTCCGCGAACTCGGGCCGGCCCGTGCCCGCGACGTTGAAGTACCGCAGCGCCACGGTACGCATTCCGGCCGCCGCACCGACGGCATGGGTGAGCCACTCACCGGCCAGCTTCGTCTGCCCGTACGGGCTTACGGGTACGCAGGGTGATTCCTCGACGATCGGCAGCACGTCCGTCTCGCCGTACACCGCCGCGCTCGAGGAGAACAGGAAGGATGGGACGTTCGCCGCGACGCAACTGTCGAGCAGCAGGCGCAGCCCTTCGACGTTCTCGTGGTAGTAGAGCGAGGGCTTCTCAACCGACTCGTCGACGCGCTTCTTGGCGGCCAGGTGGACGACGCCGGTGATCTCGTGAGCGTCGAAGACCCGGCTCCTTAGCTCGGCGTCCAGCAAGGAACCCTGGACGAATGGCACGTCCGGCGGCACGCGAGATGTCTGCCCAGTCGACAGGTCGTCGACGACCACCACGTCGTTGCCTGCATCGACAAGAGCCTGGACCACATGCGCGCCGATGTACCCCGCGCCGCCGGTGACGAGCCAACTCATCCGGGCATCGTACTGGCCGTCGGGATACCGGCCCGGATACGGTTCCACCGTGAGCGAGCACGACGAGGCCGGCTTCCCGCCGGCGGGACCACCAAAGCGGACGGTGTACACCGCCGGCCGGGTGCCGGGCGTGCATTACGTCGACGGGGTGGCGCACAGCCCGCCGGACCCTCCGCCGGCCGCTCCTCCTCCGCCACCACCTCCCCCACCGCCACCGCCGCGACAGCAACCACCTGTCAGGCCACCGTCGGCGCGGCGTCCACCAGGAGGCGGCCCCGAGCCTCGACCCGCTCCCGCCAAGCGGCGCCGGCCCCGGCCGCTGCGGTGGATCGGCGCGATCCTGGTCATCCTGCTGGCCGGGATCGTCGTGCTCGGCTTCCTGGTGTGGGCGCGGATCGACAAGGTCGACGCCATCCCTGACGACCACGGTTCGGCCGTGTCGGAAGGACAGGTCTACCTGCTGGTCGGCTCGGACAGCCGGGAGGACCTTTCCGACGACGAGCGCAGCGATCTGGGCACCGGCTCGGTCAGCGGGCAGCGCACCGACACCATCATGCTGCTGTACGTCCCGACATCGGGCCGCCCGGCGCTGATCAGCATCCCGCGCGACTCGCTGGTCGATATCCCCGGCCGCGACCGGCAGCGGATCAACGCCGCCTTCGCGTACGGCGGCCCGCGGTTGCTCGTGGAGACGATCGAGCAGAACACCGGTGTCGCGATCGACGACTACGTGCAGATCGGGCTCGGCGGGTTCGCCGGCATGGTCGATGCCCTCGGTGGAATCGACCTGTGCCTGGACGAGGCGATCGAGGACGACAAGGCCCACATCGACCTGCCGGCAGGCTGCCAGACACTGAACGGGCCGGATGCGCTCGGTTACGCCCGGGCCCGCTACTTCGACCCGCGCGGCGACATCGGCCGGGTCGAGCGCCAGCAGGAGGTGCTGGGTGCGATCGCCGGCAAGACCGTCTCGCCGGGCACCATCCTCAACCCGTTCAAGCTCACGCGGGTCGGGCTGGCCGGCGGAGACGCGCTGACGATCGACGACGGCTCCAACCCGATCAGCCTGGGCCGGTTCGCCTGGACCCTCATGCGAGTCACGGGCGGCAGCGGCGACAAGCTGACCGTGCCCCTCGGAGACATCGGCAACACCGTCAGCTGGCATTCCGAGGACGCCCCGCGCCTGTGGGCGGCCCTGCAGGCCGGCGAGGAGGTCCCGCGCGACCTCGTCCGCCAGGATGAGGAGTGACTCCCTCACTGCGCTGATCATGCAATAACGGGAAGCGCGACACGCCG
>DASUUU010000024.1:0-25865 GCA_036373915.1 Jiangellaceae bacterium
CTTTCCGATCCTGCTTCTACTCGCCAAGCACGTGCTCAACCTCAGGACGCCGATCGGCCGCAAGATGCGCCCTGCCATCCGGTCACACGGCGGTCCGCTCATCCGGCACAAGCGGGCCGACCTCGAACGCGCGGGCGTCGAGATCGTGCCAGACAAGACGGTTGGCGTGCAGGATGGCCGCCCCGTGCTCGCCGGAGGACGCGTGCTCGACGTCGCCAACGTTGTCTGGTGCACCGGCTTTCGTCAGGACTTCTCCTGGATCGATGTGCCGGTGATAGGGGAGGACGGGTGGCCGGTCGAAGCTCGAGGCGTCGTGCCCGGCGCTCCGGGGCTGTACTTCACAGGGCTGGCCTTCCAGTCCGCGTTCGCGTCCATGCTGATCGCCGGTGCCGGTCGAGATGCCAAGTACGTCGCCCGGCACATCACCAGGCGAACGTCGGCCGAATCGCTGAGCAGGCAGGTGGCACCTGCCGCGACCGCCTGAGATTGTTGAACCGACCCCGAAATGAGGACCGATGAGTGATCGAGCCGGCCCGAACGCCGAACGCGAGGCTCTCTGGAACGAGGTGGCGCCTGCGCTCTGGCGCGAGCACGGCGACCGGGTCGACGTCATGGACGGCCCGCCGGGCGAGGCGATGCTCCGAGCGGCCAGGCTCCGAACCGGCGATCGCGTCCTGGACGTGGGGTGCGGAGCGGGGGCGACGACCGTCGAGGCCGCCCGTCAGGTGGGGCCGGCCGGAACCGTCGTCGGCGTGGACATCTCGCCGCCGATGTTGAAGTTCGCGGCGGATCGCGTCAATGCGGCCGGTCTGACCAACGTCGAACTGCTGGCGGCGGACGCCCAGGTCCACCGGTTCGGCGACGGTGCGTTCGACGCCATCGTCAGCCGGTTCGGGACGATGTTCTTCGCCGACCCGGCCGCGGCGTTCGCCAATCTGGCCAGGAGCATGCGGCCGGGCGGCCGGTTGGCCATCGTCGTACCGCGAGCGCCGCACGACGACCCGTGGGTCGCCGCCGCTCTTGCCGCCGCCGCGCCGCACCTTGGAGCGGCCGGAGCGGATGCGCTCAACGAGTTCGGCACCTACGTGTTCGCAGACGGCGTGCGGCTCGACCGCGTTCTTGCCGAGGCGGGTTTCCGCGCGGTCCACCGCGAGGCTCTGACGCTGCCCATCCGGCTAGGAGCCGACGCCGACGACGTCGTCGGCTACCTGCTCGCCCAGCCTGAGGTCCAGGCGCTGATGGCGGGGGCGCCCGCCGACCAGACGTCAGGCGCCGTCGAGGCGCTCAGAGCGGCGTTCGCGCCATACGCGGGGCCGGACGGCGTCGTCATGGACACCTCCTGCTGGCTCGGCACCGCCAGCCGATAGGGGACGACGGCACCTGGTGCTGCCGCAGGCGGCCGGTCAGTAAATCCGGCGAGCCGATGCCACGCACCGTTTAGGGTGGGCCAGTGCGCATCGTCAGGCTGCAGATCCAGCAGGAACCGCTCAAGCAGGGCGACAAACCCTACCGCTGGTACGACCCCACGCCGATCCGGCCGGTCGAACGGCTCCTCGTCGACGAGCGGGGTGCCACAGGAGTGGCCGACGGCGACAAGATCCTCGACGTGCACCATGTCGATCATCCGAAGTCCCGAAACCACGGCCAGGCCAGTGGCTTGTCCGTCGGGTTCACCGCACATTACGCCGCGATGCGCGCGCGGTTCGGTGATCGGGTTGCCGATGGCGTCGCGGGCGAGAACGTCCTCGTCGATACCGACGAGCGGATTACGCACGAGCGGTTGGCCGCCGCCACCGTCCGGACGAGTGCGGGCCGGACCGTCCCGTTCGTCGAGGTCGAGATCGCCGAGCCGTGCGTCGAGTTCAGCAGATACGTCCTGGGCGTTGAGCCGGGCGATAAGTCGCAGCCCATGCGCGAGCCGCTGCGCGCCCTCATGGGCGGGCTGCGAGGCTTCTACGTCGCCCTGGCCGAGCCCGTCGAGCTCATGGTCGGCGACGAGGTGCTGCTGCCCTGACGATCTACCGACAATCCACAGCGTCGTGCGGTGTGGATTGTCGATAGATGGGCGGGCGCCAGAGTGACACGGCCATTGCTTCGCCTTGTAACAAAGCCTATGGTCGGAGGGCATCGGGGGCCTTACGTCACAAGGGAGTGCCGGAAGATGCCGACCAAGCTCCGTCCCGTCTTGCTCCTGCCGATCGGCCTGGTCGCCGCGTTGTTGAGCACCGCCCCCGCCGCGACGAGCCAGGAAACCGCGTCCGACCCGCCGGTGCAGTATCCATTCGCCTGCACGGCGCAGGACCACGGCCTGGAGCTGATCGTCGACAACCAGGACGGCGAAGGCGTCGAAGTCCGTGACGAGGAGGGCGAGCTTCTCGGATACAGCCGCGACTGCAACGCCGAGTCCCGCACCTGGTACTACGCCGTCGATACCGAAGGCAACCGGCACATCATCCGCGATCACGACGAGGGGCCGATCGATGACCTCGCCGAGCGCCTTGGTGGTGGCACCGTGGCCACGACGACCCTCACCGACGGCCGCGAGGTGCCGTACCTGATCCGGCACGAACGCGGCGTCATCAACAGGTTCATCTACTCGATCTCGATGCTCACGACCATCGAGGAGGTCACCAGCGGTTCACCGGACGAGCCGGACCGGAGCAACTGGAACGGCCGGCTGCTGTACCAGTTCCAGGGCGGGGTGGGCATCGGCCACACTCAAGGCCGGTACGCCGAAGGCGACGCGATCACCGGCAGCCCGGACCGGCTAGGCAAGGGCTATGCCGTGGTCTACTCGACCGGCAACCGCACCGGTGAGCACTACAACCTGTTGCTCGGCGGCCGTACCGCCGTCATGGTCAAGGAGCACTTCGTCGCCACCCACGGTGAGCCGGAGTACACCGTCGGCCTGGGCGGCTCCGGCGGCGCGATCCAGCAGTATGTCTACGCCCAGAACCACCCCGGACTCCTGGATGCCCTCGTCCCCCAGCGCAGCTACCCCGACATGACGACCCAGACCATCCACGTCGGCGATTGCGCATTACTGGACCGGTGGATGGACCTGGAGGCCGACAACGACGAGTTCTGGGGCGACTGGGACAACCGCAAGCTGTTGCAGGGACTCAACTCGATCGACGGCTACCTCGGCGGCAATGCGTCCGGGCTCAATCAGGCCAAGCAGCTGTTGGCGCAGCTCGGCATCAACCTGCCCCAGCAGACCGGTTCCAGCGAGTGTGTCGAGGGCTGGCTGGGGCTGCTGCCGCTGGCGATGAACCCGACGTTCGGCAGCGAAACGAACTGGAGCCTGCTCGGCGACCAGGTCGATCAGATCGAACGCACGCATTGGGACGACGTCCGTGAGGTGTACGGCATCGACCCCGAGACCGGATTCGCCCGCGTGCCGTGGGACAACGTCGGCGTCCAGTACGGCCTGCGTGCCGTCGCGGCCGGCGAGATCACACCAGCGCAGTTCCTCGAGGTCAATGCCGAGGTCGGTGCGTGGAAGGAAACGCCTGACATGGTCCCGGAGGGCGTGCCGTTCGAGAACCAGCAAGTGGTGATCGGGCGGATCGCCGCCGAGCGGGGAATCACACCCGCGGAAGTGCTCGTGGGGCTGGCCACCGGAGTCATTCCGTTCACCGAGCTGTTCGACCCGTGGTCGTCGCGCAACGCACACCTGTCGCCCGATGCCGGGACGACACCCGCGCCGCGGCGAGATGGCGATCTCGCCGCGATCCGCAGTGCCTACGAGTCGGGCCTGGTGTTCCGTGGGGAGCTGGCCCGGGAAGTCCCGATCATCGACGTCCGCGACTACCTCGAGCCGGTGCTGGACATGCACAACTCGCACCAGTCCTTCGCCGCACGGCAGCGGCTTATCGATGCCCAGGGCGACCACGATGGCCAGGTCATCTGGTTCCTCGAGGCCGACGAGAACGGCGACGCGCCAGCCGGGGAAGAGCTGACCCACGAGGCGCTGGACACCATTGCCGAGTGGATGGCCAACCTGGCCGCCGACCCGTCGCTGAGCGTCGCCGACGCCGCTCCCGAGGACGGAGTGGACCGGTGCTTCGGCATCGACGGTCAGGAGATCGCCGGCGGAGACGGAGTGTGGGACGGCATCCTGGACGACGGGCCGGATGGCGAGTGCACAACGCGGTTCCAGCCGCACACGACGTCACGCATCGAGGCCGGCGGGCCGATCACCGGCGACATCTACAAGTGCCACCTCATGCCGGTCGAGACGGCGGTCGTCGAGGATCTGTACGGCACCTGGGAGCCCAGCGACGACCAGGTGGCCCGGCTGACGCAGATCTTCCCCGGCGGCGTGTGCGATTACGATCTTCCGAGCGTGGCAGACCCGGCCGCCACCGTTGCAGCTGCGCCGGCCGTGCGGGTCGCCGGGCATGTGGTGATCGCCCGAGCCGAGCCGGGGGCCACCGTGGAACTGCGCAGCGGCGGTGCCGTGATCGACGAGGCCGTCGCCAATCGGGGCGGGGTCGCGGTGATGACCAAGGTGCCGGCAGGTGCTTACGCGCTGCGACAGGTCACCGACGGCGAGCCGGGTCTTCGCACCGCGCCGATCATCGTCCGCTAACCCGTGGCGCGCCCCCCGCGCGCCCCCCGCTCGCGTTCGATCACGTTCGGCAGGCGTACCCCTGCCGTACCATGCGTGTGCGGGTGGTACGGCGCCGACGGGCCTGCTGAACGTGATCGAACGGAATCAGGCGAGGAGGCGGGTGCGCAGCGCGTCGGTGTCGGCGTCCGTCCAGCCGTGCCGCACGAGCCAGCCGAGCGGGCCGCCGCACTCCCGGTCCAGGTAACCCAGGAACGTGTACATCGCCTCGGGCCGCGGCAGGTGCTCGTCGATCGAACTGCCATCGAGGTCCGCGGCGTACGTTGGCGTGGACCGCAGCCGCTGGATGATCGCTTCCAGCCGTTCCCCCGTGGCCACGTAGTCGGCAACGATGGCGTCCCGCTCGACGTCCACCACCGAAAGTGCCATCGCGCAGACGACCCCGGTCCGGTCCTTGCCGGCCGCGCAGTGCGCCAGTGCGGCACCTTCGCTGTTGGCCATGGTGCGCAACGCCGCCAGCACGGAGTCCGGCCGGCGGGCGAGGTACCGGGTGTAGTACATGCCGGTCTGGTCCCAGACCGCGTCGCGCTCTTCGGGAAGAGTCCAGGGCAGGACGGCGTCGGCCGCCTCGACATCAGTTCGCTGGCCCGCCTCGGGGAACAGCGACATGTGGTGTATCGCCACCTCGCCGAGTCCGTTGAGCGGCCCCGGCCCTTCGGACTCGATCTCGACTCCGGAGCGCAGGTCGATGACATCGCGGATCCCGAGCTTGCGGACGAGCAGTTCGACATCGTCCGTGGTCAGATCCTGCAGGTTGTCCGACCGGAACACGCGGCCGAACTTGGTCGAGTCTCCGCCGCGCGTGGGGAGCCCACCAAGATCACGTGCGTTCGCCGCCCCGGCCAGCTGGATCCATCGCTCGCTCACCCGTACAACGGTATGCGGTCTCACCGCACGGATGCGCAGCCGGGGCGGTCAGGAGCCGGCCGGCCGGTCCTGGTTCGGCCCTGCATCGGCCGGTCCGGGTTCACCCGGCCCGGCCTCCCCCGCGCCCTGGACGGCGGAGTAATTGACCGGCCGGGTGTCGTCGTCGCCGTACGCCGGACGGTCTACTGGCCCGGTGCCAGCGACCGGGCGCGTTGCGTCGGCGGCTACCGAAACGTCGAGCGGCCGCGTGTCGCCGGCGGACGCTGGAGAATGGGGCGCCCAGGGCCCGGCAGGCGCTCCCCCGTCGGATGCAGCGTCTGGAGCTTCTGGGGTCGGCCGGTTGCGCCGGGTCAGGAAGTAGGCCAGACCCGCCAGCACGGCGACGACAGCCACTGCGATCGCGATGAGCAACCAGGTGGGCAGGCCCGTCCCACCGCTGTCGCGCGCCGTCGCCCGCATTTCGTTGACCTCGCCGAGGACGGGCGTCCAGGTCACCGTACGGCCGTCGAGCGTCCCGTTGTGATCCGTGACATCACCGGGAAAGGTGATCGACACGGTGATGTCGAAGTCACCGAGGTCGGCCGCCTCCGGTCCGATGTCGGTCATGTCCATTTCACCGCTGACCTCGTACGTCCCGGCCTCGGCGTCGTGGCTGATCGACACGACCTCATCGTCGAGATCGGCGATGTCGACTCCGCTCAGGACGTACTCCTGACCCACGTACACGTCGTCCTCGTACGGGCGTGCGGTCGCGCCTTCGGGAATGCCTTCGTCGGCGTCGATCTCGGCCAGGAAGTCCTCCACCGACTCGCCCGACAGCTCCAGCAGTGAACGATTGACGCCGATGATCATCGACCCGTCGGCCTGGTCACCGTTCAGCGTCAGGTCGACGTCCATCTTGATGCAGCCGGACAGGGCCAGGGCGAAGACGAGTGCCGCGGCCGTGCGAGCGGCCATGACGAGGCGCCGGTTCCCCATGCGAGTCGAGTTCATGGCCGACCAGCCTGCCACTGCGGGCCTATCTCGGAACGAATCACACGGTCTCGGAATGGTGTCGGTTTGACCGGCGGTACGGTGTGCTCGTGTCCGAGGCCAACCAGCCCTCCGAACAGGAGATCCGCGAGTACCTGAGCCGGCTACGCGGCGCACCCGCAGGGCAGGTTATACCCGAGATTCTGTTCGGGCTGCTCAATGCTGCCCAGGCCAAGCTGGGCCGCCGAGACGGTCGCCTGATGATCGACCTGTCCGGTCTGCTGCTCGACCACGCCCGCCCTCACCTCCCGGCCACCGAAGTCGCCGAGATGGACCGGTTGCTCACACAGTTGCGCATCGGTCAGGTGCGCGCTGAGAACGAGATCGCCGCCAAGGGTGAAGCCGAACCCAACGACCTGTCCGAAGTGCCGACACCACCGCAAGCCACGAAGCCGGCCACTCCAAAGCCGCCAGGTCCCAAGCTGTGGGTGCCAGGGCAAAACCTGTAAACCAGTGCGTCATCTTGGGTTTGATGCAACCTAACTGGCACCATAGGCGTCTGCTCGGTCAGAAGGATGGCGCGAAAGGCGCCGATCCGGAGAGTGAGGAAGGGCGCTTCGCGTGGCACGAGGCAGGTCGGTCGTCGTCGCACTGGTGGCGATCGTTACAGCAATAGCAGTCGCGAGTGGGGTTGCTTTTGGGGTCAGCCAGCTGGTCGGCGACGACGACCCCGACACCGCCGTACCCGCAGCGGCACCGCCGACCACCGTCGAGCCGGAGCAGGTCGAGACCCCCACACCGACCGAGACCCCGACGGAGAGTGAGACGCCGACACCGACGCCGACTTCCACGGCGATGTTCGCGCTCGGCGACTCCGGCGACGGGGTACGCGAGCTGCAGGCCCGCCTCAAGCAGATCGCATGGTACGAGCCGAAGATCACCGGAGAGTACGACGACGTGACGCTCCAGTCGGTCGAGGGCTTCCAGGCCAAGCGGGGCGTCGAGGTCACGGGCGAGGTCGACCAGGAGACTTGGGACCTTCTGACCAGCATGACCCGCGAACCCACCGACGACGAGTTGCACAACCGCGTCGTCGCCGGCCCGACGATCATCGGCCCCGACGATTCCGGTGATCGGGTCCGCGAACTGCAAGCCCGGCTCAAGCAGATCGGCTGGTTCGAAGCCGACGTCACCGGCAAATACGGCCCAGTCACGACCGAGGCCGTCGCGGGCTTCCAGACCAAGCGCGGCATCCCCTCGACCGGCGAAGTCGACCAGAAGACCTGGGATCTGCTCGTCGGCATGACCCGTACTCCGACAGACGACGAACTGCACAACCGCAAGCCGGCGGGCAGCAGCGACGGCAGTCTGCCGCAACAGTGCCAGACGGGCCGGGTGATGTGCATCGACAAGACCGGCCTGAACCTGCGGTGGGTCATCGACGGCCAGATCAAAATGAAGTTCGACGCCCGGTTCGGCTCCGAGCTGACGCCGACTCGCGAGGGAATGTTCAGCGTGTACTGGAAGTCGCGCGACCACGTCTCGTCGCTGTACGACACGCCCATGCCGTACGCGATGTTCTTCGACGGCGGGCAGGCGGTGCACTACTCGCCTGACTTCGCGGCGAACGGTTACGACGGCTCGTCCCACGGGTGTGTGAACATCCGCGACAAGGCCGGCATCGCGGCCCTGTTCGACCAGGTCAAGGTCGGCGACAAGGTCTACGTCTACCGCTCCTGAGTTCGATCACGTTCGGCAGACGGCCCGACGTACCTTCAGGCTCGCGTGCCTGTAGGTACGTCGCAGTCTCTGGTGGGCCGCCCACCCGAGCGGCCGGGGGCGCCGCACCCATGAGGGAACCGAACCGGCCCGGGCGGTGTAGGAAAGGCGTACGGAACGACCGAGGGGCGGCCGACGCAGAACGCCGATGTCACCGACCAGGTCGCCGTGGACCGTGTGCGGGCCGGCGACCGGGACTCGTACGCCATCCTGGTGCGCAGGCACGCTGCCGCAGCTCACCGGGCCGCTGTCATATTCGGAGCCGGACAGGACGCGGAGGACGTGGTGCAGGTGGCGTTCGTCAAGGCATTTCAAGCCCTGCCCCGGTGCCGCGATGGTGCGGCCTTCCGGCCCTGGTTCCTGCGCATCGTGATCAACGAAGCCAAGAACGCCAAGCGGTCCGCGGGCCGCCGGTGGTCGGCGACCGAGCGGTTGGCCGCGCTGGACGTCCCGTTGGACGGGCCAGATCCGGCGGCGTCGACGCTTTCGCATGAACGGCGCGCCGAACTCATGGCGGCTGTTCGCCGGCTGCCGGTACCGCAGCAGCGAGTGATCGCATGCCGATTCCTGCTCGAACTCGACGAGCGTGAGACCGCAACTGCGCTCGGGCTGCCGTCCGGCACGGTCAAGTCGCGGCTCCACCGTGCACTCCGACGGCTCCAGCGCGATCTGTCGCCCGAGGTGGGGGTGGTCGAGCATGAACACTGAGCCGCTGTCTCAGGAACTCAAGGATCTGGGGCGGGCCGTCCAGATCCCGCCAGTGGACACCGATGCGTTGACCGCACGCACCATGGCCCGGCTCGCCGAACCCGCCGGTACGACGACCGCCGGTCGGCGCTGGGCCGCAATGACGCGTCGCCGCCGGCAGGCCCTCGCCGGCGCGGTGGCCGGACTGATCATCGTGCTCGCGCTCACGCCTCCGGTCCGCGCCGCCGTCGCGGACTGGTTCGGCGTCATCGTCCGGTCCGGGGAGCCCGTCGAGAGCGAGCCGATTCCGCAGGCCGGCAAGTCGCTGAGCTTCGAGGAGGCCCGTGAGCTTGTCGGCTTCGAGCCGATCGAGCCACGGATCCTCGGCACGCCCCAGGGGGTCGAAGTGTCACCAGACGGCCGCGTGCTGTCGATGACCTGGTCCGGCGCCGACGGTGGCGTGATCCGGCTCGACCAGTTCTCAGGCGTAGAACCCACCTTCCTCAAGGAGTTGCACAGGGCCGCCGAGATGATCGACGTGGGCGTGACGACCGCCCTGTGGTTCGACGGTCCACACCATGTCGTCCGGGTGGACGAGGCCGGGCGAGAGTACACCGAGACAGCCCGCTCGGCCGGTCCGACGCTGATCATGCCCGTAGTCGACGTCACACTTCGGATCGAAGGGCTGGATCGAGCCGCGGCCATCGACATCGCCCGCTCGATCAGTGGAACCGATTGACCCTCTGCGGTGTAGCCAGGGCGTCCGCCGACGACGAAGGAGCCCCACTATGCGCATTCGAAAACGCCTAGTTCTCCTGGCGCTGGCCGCAACCGCAGCGACAGTGGCTCTCTCCGCCGGCCATGCGGCAGCCGGCGGACCAACAAGTGTCCTGGTCGTCAATCCGACGACGGGCGAGACCGGCTCCCTCTATGCACCGCACAGCGACTACCAGGTGCTCCAGAGCTCGTTGGAGCCCGCCACCAACATCTCGGTCGATCCACCGCCTCAGCTTTCCGGGGGGCCCGGCACGCCCGCTATCAACATCACCTGGCTCGCCCACGACGTTGCCGTGTGGCGGGTTGACCGCGTCCGACTCGAGTTCAAGGAAGTCTGGGTGCAGACGAACCTGATGGCCGACGGCGCGACGCCTTTCGACGGAGGCGGTGAATGGCATGTGGCGGCCGACCAGCAGGCAGTGCTCGATGTGCTGGACGAGCTCGGCGTGCTCCCGGGCCCGGACTCGGCGGATGCCGACAAAGACGGGTCCCTGAACGGCACTGGCCAGCTCGGCACGAATGGATCCGCCACGGCCGATGACGATCCGATCGCTGCTACATCAGCACCGAGGGTGCCCGGCTGGCAGTGGATCGCAGCGGCGGCAGCGGGCGGCATCGCTCTCGGCGCCGCGGGACGTCCATCGCTGACGGCTGTTGTGCGGCGCCGACCCGCTGGCCCCCGTCAGCAGCTCATCGACATCGAACCGCCGGAGGACACCGATCAGATCTCAGGGCAGCCGGATTCGAACCCGGCGAAAGCCCCGGCCCTTGCTCTCGACCTTGGCGACCTCAATCCGGCCGATCTGCCGCGTTGAGGCGACGTGCGTGCCACCGTCGGCCTGCAGATCCAGTCCGGTCACGTCGATCAGCCGAACGACCTCGAGCTCGGGCGGCAGTAGATCGGTGGCGGTTTTGATAATCGGACCGAGCGCGTAGGCCTCCTCACGCGGAAGCACCCGCACTTCGATCGCCCGGTCGGCCTGGACCTCGGCGTTGAGCGCCTCGGTCAACTTGTCCTTGAAGCCGGGCGGAACCTCCGGGAAGTCGAAGTCGAGCCGCGCCTCGCCGGGCTCCATGTTGCCGCCTGTGACCGGCACGCCGTAGTCGCGGAACATCACGCCGCACAACACGTGCAGGCCCGAGTGGGTACGCATCAGCATGGTGCGCCGAACGTCGTCGATAGCGCCGCGCACCTGAGTGCCGGCCGGCGGCAACGGATCGGCAGGGTCAGGGATCAGCCACAGGTCGTCTCGCGGGCGGGCCCCAACGATGTGGGTCTGGACGCCGCCCCAGATGAGTACCCCGTGATCCGGCGGCTGGCCGCCACCACCTGGGTAGAACGCGGAGCGGTCCAGGACGATGCCCTGCTCCGGATCACTCTCCAGGACGGTGCACGACCACGTACGGAGTGTCTGGTCGTCGAGCTCGAGCCGGTGAGTCCGGCCGTGGTAGTCGTGGCGCACGGGCACCAACCTAGGGGTGGCCGGTGACAATTACCAAGGCCCGTACGGACCCTCGCTCGGGCCGGGTCGGCCACGGTACTGCTTGACCGCGGGCCGGACATCGACGAGGTAGACCGCCGATGCCACCACAGCGGCCAGGCCGAAGATATTCAGCGGCCCGGCGACGAGCAGGACTGCCGATGCAACGCCCAGGATGGCGAGCCAGAGGTTCTTGGTCCGCTTGCCGGCGTAGGGAAACGCGTCGGTGGGGACGCGTAGCGCATCGATCAAGCCGAACACGGCCAGGCCGAGGGCGCCGAGCCACAATATCGAACCGACGAGGTCTTGAAACTGTCCAAACAACTCCGGCACAGTTCGAGACTACGCGATCAGAGTGTGAGCAATGACAACCAGGCCTGGGTGACGGCATCACCCAGGCCTGGTATGTGATCGGTCAGGAAGCGGCGGGCTTACGTGCCCGCGTGGAGGCCGCCTTCTTCGCCGGCTTCTTTGCGGCCGGCTTCTTTGCGGCCGGCTTGTTTGCAGCCGGCTGTGGGGCCGGCTTGGCGGCGGTCGCCTCGGTCAGGTCCTCCGCCACCTCGTCAGCGGCATCGGCCACCTTCTCGGCAGTGTCGGCGACCTTGGTGCCGACCGCCTCGATGGTGTCGGCGTGTTCGCGGCGGAAGCGTGCAACGGCACCTTCGCCGCGGGTGGCCAGCTCGCCGTAGTACTTCTGCGCCTTGGCCTGCAGGTCGGTCAGAACGGACGGCAGCTCGTTGCGGAGCTTCTGCACGTCTGTCGGGAGCTCGGCGCGCAGCTTGTCGAACTCTGCCGGCAGCTCGTGGCGAAGCTTCTGCACGTCTGTCGGGAGCTCGGCGCGCAGCTTGTCCAGCTCGGCCGGCAACTCGCCGATCCGGTCGGCCAGCCGGTCTCGAGCGCTGACGGCCGCGTTCTCGGCCCGCTCGGCGAGGACCGGCAGGCGAGCGGTAAGCTCGCGCAGCGCGGCAACGGCAAGGTCGGCAACTCCGGCAACCGCGTACAGCGGTCTCGGGTCTGCGGTGGTCTTCGGCATTTGAATCACCCTTTTGCCTGGTCAGGCATCGATTCGGAACGGAATGTCCGGTAAAGGTCGAGCAACAGGCGCTTGTGGTGCTCCGTCAAGACCGGATCGGCCAGCACGGCGTCTTCGACCGTGCGGTCGCTTTGCTGGTGATCGAGCAAGCCGGCGCGGACGTACAGCGCCTCCGCGGAGATCCGTAGCGCCTTGGCAATCTGCTGCAGCACCTCTGCCGATGGCTTGCGCAGACCTCGCTCGATCTGGCTGATGTACGGGTTGCTCACCCCCGCCCGCTCAGCAAGCTGCCGCACCGAGAGCTGCGCGTGCCGCCGCTGCTCCTGCAGAAACTCACCAAGCGATCCAGCCATACCACCATTGTAGCTAGCAATCGCTAACAATTGCAAGCACTCCGTTGTGACCCTCGCCACCTAATCGGACGGCAGGACGGGAAGGCCTTCTTCCAGTTCGACAACGGTCAGGATGACCAGCGACGCCGCCAGACCCAGCGGTGCGACCGTCGCCGGCCGACCGGCCGCATCGACCTTCTCCGGTATCGCACCGACTGCGGTTCGGTGCCCGTCCACCCACGTCAGCAGCCTCTTTGCCGCCTGATCGTCGCCGATGCCGGCCAGGGCGAGTGCCACCAGTCCGGTCGCCGGCGTCCAGGCGACGTCGGCGTCCTTCCGCCATGACTCGCCCGGTCGCAGTCCTCCGTTCGGGACCGCGAGCACTGTGGCGGCGGACCGCATTGCGTCCTTCACCGTGTCGTCGGCCTCTTTGAACGGCGGACCTACGAACGCGATCGCCGCGTCCGCACCGCCGCGAGGCAGCGTCCGCGGATACCCAGCGGGACCGAACTCTGTCTCCAAGGCGTTGTCGAGCGTTGCGGCCGCGTGCTGCCACGCTGTCCCATCCACCTCGAGGACGGGGGCGAGCCGGGCGGCGGCCCGCAACCCGACACTGGCCAATGCCGCAGTGCCAAGGGTCAACCGGGACTCCCGGCGTTCCCAGTAGTCCGGTGACGCGGGCGGTAAGCCGTCCTCGCCGAGCCGGACCATCAACGCGTCCGCCGAGCTGATAACGATGGCGCCGAGCTCGCGCGTGACGAGTTCGGCATGCCGCTGATCGGGATGTGACGCCTTCCAGAACCATAGAGCCCACGGGACCCAGCCGGATCCGTCCAGCTGCGGCTCGCGGTCATCGGGCGGATCGCCTGATCCGTCCGGACGGTAGCGTGCGTGCCAGAGACCGTCCGAAGGCGCGGCCCGCCACAAGAACCGCAGAATGGCCTCGGCGTCCTCGTGATGGCCGGTGGCAGACATCGCGGCTGCGGCGAACGAGGCGTCCCGCGGCCACACGTACCGCCAGCTCGGACGGTTGGCCGCGATCGGAACGCCGTGCTCAGACGAGAGGGCACGCAGGTCAAGGAGAGCTCGCTCGACCATGCTGGCGTACGGCGTGCCCGCGCCCGGAACCGTTCCGGCCGCCAGCCAGGCGCGGTCCTCGGCGATGAGCCGTTCCGAGCCGGCGGCTTCTGCCGCGAGGACGTTGGTACCGGGCAGGTAGCCTGCGGAAGCTCCCAGGGGGATATTGATCAGGCGCCCGTCTGGACCGTACGTCACTCCAGCCGAATTCAGCGGGAGCACTGGTTTGGGCTGGATCGCTGCGGCGACGCCGACGGCCACCGCGCCGGTCGTGATGAGGAGGATGGCGAGCCCTCGCCAGATCTTGCCCATGGAACAGAGTAAGAGATGCCCGGCATGCTTGGATCCATGACCGAGCCAGAGTCAAGGCTGTCGCGCCGCTTGGGCACCGGCGATGCCGTCGTCGTCGGACTGGGCGCGATGATCGGCACGGGAGTGTTCGCCGTGTGGCAACCGGCCGCTGCACGGGCCGGCGGATGGCTGCTTCTGGGCCTCGGCATCGCTGCGTTCGTCGCTCTGTGCAACGCGACGTCGTCCGCTCAGCTCGCCGCCGTCCATTCACAGGCCGGCGGGACGTACGTGTACGGCCGCGAACGGCTGGGCCATTCCTGGGGTGCCCTCGCAGGGTACGCATTCGTCTTCGGCAAGATCGCCTCGTGCGCCACTGCGGCGCACGCCGTCGGGACGTACCTCTGGCCCGAGCAGTCCCGGGCGATCGCTGTGTCCGCCGTCGTGCTGGTCACAGGAATCAACCTGGCTGGAATCGAGCGGACGGCGCGGACAACCCGCTGGCTGGTGGCCGTAGTCACCGCCGTCCTTGCCGCCGTCGTCGTCGCCGGGTTAGCGGGCAGCGGGGAAGGAGCCCGCCAGAGCCTCGGCGCCGTGATCGGAGCGGACGACGTTCTCGCGGCGGCGGCACTACTGTTCTTCGCGTTCGCCGGCTACGCGCGGATCGCCACACTTGGAGAGGAAGTACGAGACCCCGCTCGCACCATCCCCCGAGCGGTGCCGATCGCCCTCGGCCTCGTGTTCGTCCTGTACCTGGCCGTAGGCGGGACTGTACTGCTCACCCTGGGGTCGGACGGCGCAGCCGACTCGTCCCGCCCCATCACCGCGGTAGTGGAGGCCGCCGGCGCAGGCTGGCTGGTGCCCGTGGCGACCACCGGCGCCGCCATAGCCGCCCTGGCCGCGCTGCTGGCCCTGGTCGCCGGGATCAGCCGTACAGCTTTCGCCATGGCCCACGAACGAGACCTGCCAGGGCGGCTGGCGGCGGTCCATCCGACTCGGCGGATCCCGCACGTCGCGGAGGTGGTCGTCGGCATCGGGGTCGTCGTGGCGGTGCTGTCCGGCGGACTGGTAGCCGTCCTGTCGTTCAGCGCGTTCTCCGTCCTGCTCTACTACGCCATCACCAATGCCGCGGCACTGCGGCTGCGCCCGGACGAGCGGCGGTGGCCGCGCTGGTTGGCTTGGGCCGGCCTGGCGTCGTGCCTCCTGTTGGCCGCGTCCCTACCGTGGCAGACCATCGGGCTCGGCGTGGCCGCCCTGGCCATTGCAATGGTCAGCCGCGTTCTCGCTCGCCGCCGATCTTGAGACAATCCCCATCGTCCGACGCTGTGGATTGTCTCAAGATCGCAGGGAACTAGATCACAGCGCGGATCTCTCCCACCGGCTCGCCGTGACCGAGGACAGCTGCATGGCCGAGTTCCTCGAGCACCGGATAGTCGAGTCCCAACCTGCGCAGCGCGGCCGCCATCACGACAGGCCGGGCACGTGCCTGGCCGTCGGCGATCTTGAGGGCCACCGCTTGGCCGTCGTCCAAGGCGACCGCGTAGACACCCTCGGCCCCTGCCTTGCCGAACAGTCCGGGCACACCCCGAATCAGCTTGGCCTCGTCCCGCGTCGTCCCACTTGCCCATTCGGGATGAACCTGGATCGCATCGACCACTCGCCGCTCCGGTGAACCGGGTTCGGCCAACGCGAGCGCGCGGAAGGCTCGGGCCAGACCGGTCAGGGTCAATGCGAACAGCGGTGCGCCGCACCCGTCCACACCCGTATGGGTAACCGCCTCGCCGGCCAGGTCGGCCAGCTCAGCCGCGATCGCGCGCTGCAGCGGATGGTTCGGGTCGCGATAGGTCTCGGTAGGCCATCCGTTCAGCGTGCACGTCACCAGCATCGCGGCATGTTTGCCCGAGCAGTTGTCCGCCAGCGAGGACTTCTCGTTGCCGCGCCGGATGTAAGCGAGCTGAGCCAACGGGTCAAGCGGCCAGCCCGGCGTGTTCTGCAACGCGGATTCGTCCAAATCGGCGGCGGCCAGGATCTGCTGCGTGCCCTTGAGATGGAAATCCTCGCCGGAGTGACTCGCGGCGGCGAGCGCGAGCAACTCGCCATCGAACGGCAATCCGAGCCGGGCCATGGCGGCCGCCTGAATCGGCTTGTTCGACGAGCGTGGGTACATCGGGACGTCGACGTCTCCGACGGCGAACGCAACCGATCCATCCGGGCGCAGGACGACGACGGAGCCGTAGTGGACGCTCTCGACCAGTCCGGAACGCACAACTTCGGCGACTAGCTCGTGTGGCACGCCGCCGATCCTGCCATGCCGGACCGGGTCCCTGGCAGGATCGGCCGGGTGAGAGCAGTGGTGCAGCGGGTGTCGTCGGCGTCGGTCCTGGTGGCGGACCAGGTAGTCGGTGCGGTGGATCCCGGGCCAGGTGGCCAGGGTTTGCTTGTCCTGCTCGGGGTGACGCACACCGATACGCCCGCCGAAGCCGAGCGCCTGGCGCAGAAGATCTGGGAGCTGCGCATCCTGGACGGCGAGAAGTCGGCCGCCGACACCGGAGCACCCGTTCTGGTCGTCAGTCAGTTCACGCTCTATGCGGACACCCGGAAGGGACGGCGGCCGTCCTGGTCAGCGGCAGCGCCGGGTCCGGTCGCCGAGCCACTAGTGGAGGCCTTCTGCGATGCGCTGCGAGCCCGCGGCGCGCACGTCGAGACGGGCGTGTTCGGCGCGATGATGCAGGTAGATCTCACCAACGACGGTCCCGTGACGCTGATCCTGGAAACCTGACCCCGCTGATCACGCAAGAACGGGACGACACGCCGAATTGTCCGCTTTGCGCAGGCGGACGACTCAATTCGGACATTCCGGCGTGTCGTCCCGTTCTTGCATGATCAGCGGGGTTGGTTAGCGAAGGGTGGGGCGGACGTGTAGTCCGATTTCCGGATCGACGACGACCTCCTGAGCGGCGGCGACTCCGCCGGCGAGCAGTTGGGCGTCGACCGGCACGTTGCGCTTGACGAGCCCGAGCGCGATCGGCCCGAGCTCGTAATGCCGCGCAGCCGTACCTACGAACCCCACCTGCCGGCCGTCGAGCTCGACCGGATCCCCGACCGAGGGAAGGTGGTCGACCGAGCCGTCCAGGTGCAGCATTACCAGCCGGCGCGGCGGGCGGCCAAGGTTGTGCACCCGCGCGACGGTCTCCTGGCCCCGGTAGCACCCCTTGTCCAGGTGTACGGCCGAGCCGATCCAACCGGCCTCGTGCGGGATCGTGCGATGATCTGTGTCGAGCCCCAGCCGCGGCTCGTGGGCGGCGATCCGCAGCGCCTCGTACGCCCACAACCCGGCCGGCCTGTCGCTGACGTATGCGGCCAAGTCCGCGCGGGGCACAAAGACGTCGACACCGCGCTC
Organism: Jiangellaceae bacterium; assembly: GCA_036373915.1. GTDB lineage: Bacteria > Actinomycetota > Actinomycetes > Jiangellales > Jiangellaceae > JASLBX01. The sequence goes on from DASUUU010000024.1 coordinate 17,327, forward strand.
GCCGACCCTGGCCACCAGCTGACCCGATTCCAGTCGCGCGTCGCCGGCCGGCGACCAGGCGATCGCGTACTGATCCGTCACGTCCTCGACCTCTACGCGCATCAAGAAGCGCATGGAGTTCAGGAACTCGACGAGCGCTTGCGTCGTCCCCGGTTCAACATGCGCCCAGAACGCCTCGCCATCATCGACGGCGTACAGCGCGTGTTCGACGTGGCCGTGTGGCGAGAGCAGCAATGCCGTCGTAGCCTGCCCGACTGGCAGCGCCTCAAGATGCTGCGTGGCCAACGAATGCAGCCAACCCAGCCGGTCCGGCCCGGAGATCCGCACGACGCCGCGGTGCGACAGATCGACGGCACCGCCACCGGCGTCGAGCAGCCGCTGCTCGCGCATGGGGTTGCCGTAGTGGGCGGCCACTCCGGCGTCTGGGGCATCGGCCTCGACCGCGCCGGGCAGGTCGAGTAAGGGGCTGCGGTAGGTCATATCCATCCCAACGTCACGTCGACTTCGAACACTCCCGGCAAGTTCCGAACAGGGTCAGATGGCGGACGTCGGTGGTGAAGCCACGGTCGGCCGCCAGCCGGTCGACCAGCTCGGTGGCGATCTCAGGCTCCGCTTCGATCACCCGCTGGCAACTGCGGCAGACCAGATGGACGTGGTCGGGTTCGTTGGTGGCGTGGTAGGCCGGGGCGCCGTGGCCGAGATGGGTATGGCTGACCAGCCCCAGGTCTTCGAGCAGCTCGAGCCCCCGGTAGACGGTCGAGATGTTGACCCCCTTGGCCGTCTTGCGCACCTCGGCCAGGACGTCTTCCGGGGTCGCGTGGTCCAGGTCCTGCACGGCCCTGAGGATGAGCTCGCGCTGCGGCGTCAACCGGTACCCGCGCGACCGCAGGTCGGCGCGCCAGTCGCTGGTCCGGGAGGCCATGTCTCCAAGTTTATGAGCGGGCTTCAGAGGCGCCGGCCACCCGCTTGAGTTCGGCGGACAGGTGCGGTTGCAGTTCGTGGCCCATGGCGGCCATCTCATAGACGTACATCAACCGGCCATCGACCAGGCCGTACAGCCGGTGGCCCGCTCGGTAGTCCTTCGCCGTCTCTGTCTTCAGCACCCCTCGCGTCGCCAGCTCGATCTTGGCCGGCTCGATCTTGCCCAGGTAGATCTCGACGAAACCGGTGGGGTGGGTGAGCAGCACCTCGATCTCGCCGCTCGGCTGCGGGCGCCAGTAGCCGGTCTCGGCAGCCGCCGGCCGCACCAGGTTGCCGTCAGAGTCGAGGATCCAGCTGCGGCTCGTGTACGACAGGAACGTCTTGCCCGGGGTGTAGCCGAACTTGATCTCCTGGCCGAACTGGAAGCCCTCGATCGTCGGGTAGTCGCCGACTCCTGCGCCCTCCCACCGGCCGAGCAGCCAGGCGACGGGTACGCAGTCCGGATGCAGGTCGTTCGGGATCTCGATCAACGTCAGGCCTGACCCTTGAGCAGCTTGTACACGGCCAGCACAGCGACCAGGCCGACCGCTCCCGCAGTAAGGACCAGCACACCGGCGAACACGATCTCGAGCACGATAGGGAGTCTACGGGGTGGCCAACTAACATCGCGGTCATGGCAACGACTCTCGTCGTCAAAGTCACAGCGGGTCTCGACGCTCCGGAGCGGTGCTCACAGGCGTTCACCGTCGCCGCCACGGCACTTGCCGCGGGCGCCGAGGTGTCGCTGTGGCTGACCGGCGAGGCGGCGTGGTTCGCACTGCCCGGCCGGGCCGCCGATTTCGAACTGCCACATGCCGCTCCCCTGCCCGAGTTGCTTGACACGCTGTTGGCGGCCGGCCAGGTAACGCTGTGCACCCAGTGCGCCGCGCGGCGCGACATCGGGCCGGCCGACGTCATTGAAGGAGTCCGGATCGCCGGCTCGGCCACCTTCGTCGAGGAGATATTCGGCGACGGAGCACAAGCACTCGTCTACTGAGCCGCCTGCACCTCGATCTCGCTCACCGCGATCACGCTGCGGTCAGCGGTGTCGCCGCCCGTACTGCCGGCGATCTCCAGCCGCACCGAGCCGGTCTCGCGAGGTTCGGGCAGCTCGAGCGTCTGCAAGTCACGAAGCTCTGGGTCAGGATCGAGCTGCTGGCTCACCGGGTCGCCGGAGTCGAAGTGCCAGCGCACCTCGGTCAGCCGCCGGAACAGCGGGTACCACTCGCGGCCGTCGTGCGGATCCACCTTGGTGTATCCGGGGATCAGGCCGACCCGGGTCACCTTGGCCGTCCCGCCGAGATCCAGCTCGAGCGTCTCACCGGCGCCGTCGCCATGGCACTGCCACCCGGTCTGGGGGTCGCCGTCGACGGCATACTCGGGCCGGTAGTCGACGTCGTTTCCGGCGGCGTCCTGCCTGCTCTCGCGCTGGCAGGAGGCCGCCGTCACCGTTAGGGCGACCGGAGCCGTCGCGGCGGCACTAGGAGTTCCGGCAGCCGGGCTGGCGTCGCCGGCCGCGCCGAAGTTGAGTGATCCGAACACGCCGCCGGCCACGAAGCCGACGACGGCGGCCGCCCCGAGCACGCCGGCGATGACCGTCGGGGACGGGCGCTCGGCCTCGATCACTCCATCCTCCACGGGCGTCACCCTATGCCGTCCCGGAGCCTCGGCCCAGGGCCCGGCCGCTTAGCACGTCGGGCCCGGAGTCACTGGGTGCTCCGGGCCACAACGCTCAAGGTGTGCGATCCCCAAGCACACCCACGGAACGGTCTACTGGACCGCTACCTCGACCTCTGCGACGACGCCGTGCTGCGCCACCACTGCACGATCGACCGGCGCGGCTCCGGCGGCCAGCGTCCGGACCGTCCAGGTGCCGGGCGCTGCGAAGAAGCGGAACTGGCCGGTGTCGTCCGTCGGCACCTCCGCAGCGAACTCGCCGGACGCGTCGAGAAGGCGGACGTAGGCACCGGCGACCGTACCGCCTGCCCGCCGGACGACGCCGCTGATCACCGCCTGCGTGCTCACATCGACTCCGTCGAGATTGGCCGGTGCCCCGCAGCTGGTCATCTGGAGGCCTCTCCCGGCGCATCGCCCACGGCGATCGGCACGCCGACGAGCGAGCCGTACTCGGTCCACGAGCCGTCGTAGTTCTTCACGTTCTCGATGCCGAGAAGTTCGTGGAGCACGAACCAGGTATGCGCCGACCGCTCGCCGATGCGGCAGTAGGCGATCGTGTCCCTGCCCAGATCGACCCCTGCGTTGCTGTAGAGATCTCGCAGGTCGTCGTCGGTCCGGAAGGTCCCGTCGTCGTTCGCGGCCTTGCTCCAGGGAATGTTCCTTGCGGTCGGGATGTGCCCGGCCCGCTGCGACTGCTCTTGCGGCAGGTGAGCCGGCGCGAGCAGGCGGCCCGCGTACTCGTCCGGCGAGCGCACGTCGACCAGGTTGTCGGTGCCGATGGCCGCCACGACCTCGTCACGGAACGCCCGGATGGACAGGTCGGGGTCGCTGGCCCGGTAGGTGGTGGCGGCCCGCACGGGCACGTTGGTGACAAGCTCGCGGCTCTCCAGCTCCCACTTCTTGCGGCCGCCGTCAAGCAGGCGTACATCGGCGTGCCCGTAGAGCTTGAAGTACCAGTAGGCGTACGCGGCGAACCAGTTGTTGTTGCCGCCATACAGGATGACGGTGTCGTCGTTGGCAATGCCCCGTTCGGACAGCAGCGCCTCGAACTGCTCCCTGTTCACGAAGTCACGGCGAACGGGATCCTGCAGGTCTGCCTTCCAGTCGATGCGGATGGCATTGCGAATGTGGTTCTTGTCGTAGGCGCTGGTGTCCTCGTCCACCTCGACGAGGACGACCTTGGGATCGTCGAGATGGCGCTCGACCCAGTCGGCCGAGACGAGGACCGTTTCTCGGGTGCTCATGGTGTGGTGACCTCCGGTCGGGATGCTGATGGACGGGATATGGCGCGCCGGGCCAGGAGGTAGACCTCGCAGCCCAGGCAGAAGCCGAACGCGGCATTGAGAAACGCGGCCACGAAGGCGGCGGTGATGAGGAGGTAGAACAGCCCGGCCAGGCCGGTCAACAGACCGATCAGGCCGAGAGCGCTGAAGCCGAGCCCCACGGCCTGCGCGAACCGGGGTGGACGCTCGTCCTCGAGCCCAGGCGGCGGGCCGAGCCGAGGCCGGACGACCCGGGCGTACAGCCGGGCGTACGGCGAGGCGCTGACCCCCCAGATGGTTGCGATCGCGAAGACCGCGGTCTGCGCCGCCAGCAGCCACAGGCTGGACGTGACGAGAACCGCCGCGAGAACGATGCTCGTAACGGTGGCCGTGAAGCGCGGCCCTCTTGGGTCGATCACAGATTGCTCCCTGACATGACGGACGGAACGGACGTCGTAGGGCAGCCCAGAAAGTGCACGAAAGCCGCGAGAACGGCGACGAGCGGGAGGGTCTGCCCGGTCAGGGCATCGGACAGAGCATCGTGGCGGCGCGACCGTAGTCGATGTGGCGCCGCTTCGTGAGCTCCGACCGGAACATGGCAGCGAGAGTACGGGTCCGGTCGGCGGTTGTCACTGCCTGTCCACTTGGCGAGATATCTGTCTCATGATCCGGCCATCTCCTGGACGGCGGCCCGAGCGTCGGCCAATCGCAGCTGGCCCGAAGCCCGGTGCCGGATCGCTCCGCCGGCGTCCAGAACGAACGTCGTGGGCGTCCGCATGACACCAAGCCGGCGGACCAGATCGAGATTCGCCTCGGCATCGATGTCCACGTGCACGACACCATCATCGGTGCGGGCGAGGTGGGACAGAACCTGGCGGGTGGCGCGGCACGGCTGGCAGAAGGCGGACGAAAACTGCACGAACGTGGCGCGTTCGCCAAGGGGGGTGCCTAGATCGTCAGGTGTGAGCCGCTCGTTGGCGCGCGGCTGCCGGCTGGTCATCCTGCCATCGGTCCGGCGCCGCCAGAGCCCGAATGCGGTAGCAGCGGCCAATGCCGCCAACACGACGAGCGCACCCTCCACACCGGCCTCAACGCCCAAGTTCGCCCGACCTGTTCCCCTCCTCCGCGTCGATCATGCACTAACGGGACGTGCGACACGCCGACTGCACGCCGACGGGTGAGCCATCCCGGCGTGTCGCACGTCCCGTTAGTGCATGATCAACTGGAGCTTGTGGCGGCGACGGTGACGAGCGTCGAGCCGTCGACCGTGACCACGGCGAAGTGGTCGACATCGCCGGAGCGCAACCCGACGGCACCGTCGACGGTAAGTGAGCCGTTGTCCTCGTACCCGCTCCCGGGCACCACCCAGCTCGCAGCAATCTCGCGGGTGCCGTCCTGGCCCACGGCCACCAGGCTGCATCGCGATCCAGCAGGGACTCCGGAGACCTCGGCCCGCAGGGCCGTTCCCCAGCCCTTGTCCCACGCGTCGACCGCGAGCGACACCCCTGCCTCTTCGGCCGAGACAGACGCGACCGGCGGATCTATCACCGGCGGCTCGCCGTCCCCACCGGCGACGAGACCACCGATACCGGCCAGCACGGCCACGCTCGCCGCCACCGCAAGGGCCGCCAGCCTCCGCCGCCGCCGGAACGACCGGGCCCGGGCGAGCAGGTCGGGCAGGTTGTCCGGCGCCTCGGCGGGTCCGGTCACGTCGGCCAGGTCTACCAGCGCGAGCGCCGAGGCCGTTCGGCCAAGGTCCTCCAACTCGGCACTGCATGCGTCGCAGGACTCGAGGTGATCCCGGACCAGCTGCTCGTCCGCCGGGTCGAGCGTGCCCAGTGCGTGGGCCCCGAGCAGAACGCGAACTTCGTCGCAGGCGGTCATGGCCCTGCCTCCCCTGCACCGAAGCCTCGCTCCTCCAGCGCTACCTTCAGGTTACGCAACGCGTAGTACGTCCGTGACTTCACCGTTCCTTCGGGTACGCCCAGGGATCGGGCCGCCTCAGCGACCGAGCGGCCGCGATAGTAGGTCTCGATCAATGCAGCGCGATGCTCCGGCGTCAGGGTGCCCATGGCATCGAGGACTACCTGCGCCGACAGGGCACGATCGATTCCGTCTTCCACCGGCACCAGGCGGGCCGAGGGTTCACCGATCTCCTGCGGCCGGGCGCGCCGGGCCCGCTCGCTGTCGACGACGAGGTTCCTCGCGACCGTCCACAGCCAGGGCCGTATCGAGCCGCGGCCCGGGTTCATCGACTTCGGATTTCGCCAGGCACGGAACAGCGTCTCCTGCACGACATCCTCGGCACGTTGCCGGTCACCGGACACCAGCCGCAGCACGTACGAGAACAGGGCACTCGCATGCTGGTCGTAGAGGGCACGGATGAGCTCCTCGTCTGCCGTCGGCGCCCGCATGTCCGGAACACGTCCGCGCGACTCGCCGGGTTCACCGGCTCGCATACTCCACCAGTATTCGACCGAGCACGTAGACCACCGGAGCCGCAACGACGACCGGCATAACGACCCGCAACGGCGTCACGACAACGGCGAGGTCCCTATTCTGCTCGACCACGAGTTGCTCCTGACGCCGCCGGGACTCGGCGCCGAGTACATCGACTACGGCCAGGGCGACGATCGCCATCACGGCTCCGAACGCGGCAACAGCAACCGCGCTGACGGCCGGCACCGTAGCGAAAGTCTCGACCCAGACGGCCAGGGCGGCCGCCACGGCGGCGGCGACCAGTACGGCCAGCAGTCGCCGGACCATGGCCGACACGCCCAGTGCATCTGCCAGTACCGCGATCCCGGCTCCGAGCAGTCCCAGTGCCACGGCATGGCTGCCTCCGTCCGCATAACGGAGGCCGACCCATGCGGCAGGTAACACGGCCAGCACGCAGGCCGCCACGGTCAGGGTGAGAGACGCCGTCAGCCGCGGACGGCCGTCACGCCTCAGGAGTTGAACGACGATCGCCAGCACCAGAGCGGGACCGAGGACTATCGCGACCGGCGCAAGACCCGGCAACCCGGCCCACGCGGTCCAGCCGGTCGCCCCACCACCGGCCACAAGCGCGAGCCAGGCCGCGCTGTTAGACGCTGGGATAGGAGCCACCCGCACTGCACCCATGACGAAAACCACCTGCGCTATAAGCACGCCACCGGCAAGGAACTCACCGCCGGCCGCGGAAGCCACGGCCAACACTCCGATGAGGCCGGCAGCCAGCAGCGAGGACACACGCGCAATCTTCCCAGAGCCTAGACCCGACCCCCTGCGAAGGGAGGCAACAACTCCACAACAGAACCGTCACCGACAGGAACATCGCGGTGGTCGCGCCGGCCGACCGGAGAACCGTCGACGATCACCGAGCAGATTCCCAAGATGGCCTCGAACCGCGGAGAGGCGGCATGTCGTGCGCGGGCTTCGGCGAGCGCCGCGGCGAGGGAGCCCGCAGCGACCGTCTCCTCGGTGAGGCCGGCGGCCGCCCGTAGCGACGCCCAGTACCTCAGAGTCACTCCGGTCTGCCGGCCGGACGGGTTGGTAGGCACATGAGATATCCTGCCAACAGGCAGGGACCCCGGGCAGCGTCGCCCCCGACGGGTCCCGTTGTCGTTTCGGACCCTGGGAGTCGACATGAGCTCGACCATCCTCCTGCTAACGAACGCCCTGCAACCGTCCGCCGAAGTGCTTCCCGCGCTCGGCCTGCTGCTCCACAATGTGAGCGTCGCGCCCGCCGAGGCGTCCGCCCTGCTCGACGCACCCGCGTGCGACTGCGTGCTGGTGGATGCTCGGCGCGATCTCGGGCACGCTCGCGGGCTCACCCAGCTGATCAGGACCACAGGGGTCGACGTGCCGCTGCTCGCGGTGGTCACCGAAGGCGGCCTGGCGGCGGTCACTGCCGACTGGGGCGTGGACGACGTGCTGCTGGACACAGCGGGACCGGCCGAGGTCGAGGCCAGGCTCCGGCTGGCCACCGGTCGGCTGGCCGCGGCGCGGGACGGCGACGCCGTTCCGGACGAGATCAGGTCGGGCGATCTGGTGATCGACGAAGCCACCTATACCGCGCGGATCTCCGGCCGGACCCTTGATCTGACCTACAAGGAGTTCGAGCTGCTCAAATTCATCGCCCAGCACCCCGGACGGGTGTTCACCCGCGCCCAGTTGTTGCAGGAGGTGTGGGGCTATGACTACTTCGGCGGCACCCGCACCGTCGATGTCCACGTACGCCGGCTGCGCGCGAAGCTCGGCACCGATCACGAGGCATTGATCGGCACGGTACGCAACGTCGGTTATCGCTTCGTACCGCCCGGGGGACGCCGCGGGGAGTCCGCGAACCCCGTCCCGAAGCAGGCTGCGACCCCCGGAGGTAACCTCGCCGGGTGATTCTCACCGGTCCGCTCGACGCCGCGGCCGCTGACGCCGTCCGCACCCTCCTTGCCGCCGCTACGGAAGCCGATGGTGTGATGCCGGCGTCCGAGGACGCTCGCATCGGCCTCGGCGACTCCGGGCGGACCCATGTCCGGGCAGTCCTGAATGACGGCTCGTTCGCCGGTTACGCGCAAGTGGGTCAGGACGGCACCGCAGAACTTGTCGTCCACCCGGACCAGCGGCGCAAGGGCGTCGGCCGGACGCTGCTGGACCGGGTT
>DASUUU010000025.1:0-35047 GCA_036373915.1 Jiangellaceae bacterium
CACACCACTCAGGCCGCCTCCGTGGCAGGCGACAGAAGCCGCTGAAGGCGCAGCATCGCGATCGACCCGGCGGCGGGCCCGATACTGAGCACGGCCACGGCGGCGGGCCAGCCGAGGGCATCGGCCAGCAACGGCGTGGCCTGGATGGTGACGACGGTGAGCAGGAATCCGACGGCGGTCTGGGTAGTGAGCGCGGTCCCGACGTAACGAGGATCGACCACCTGGCTCATGCACGTGGAGAAAAGCCCGGAGTCGGCGATCACCGACGCTCCCCAGACGACCAGCACAGCGTAGACGGCCAGCGGCGGCCCACCGAACACCAACGCCGCGAGCAGGCAGCACGTCGCACTGGTGATCATGGCCACCGCCGCAAGTCTCGCCCGCCCGGCACGATCACCCAGCCATCCCGCCAGCAGGCACCCGATCGCCCCTGCGACGCCGATCACGACGAAGGACGCGGCGCCGACCGGTACGCTGCCCGGCCGGGTGGCGTAGCTGGCCGCCAGGTAGGCGGGCAGCCACGTCCACATCGCGTACAGCTCCCACATGTGCCCGAAGTAGCCGAGGTTGGCCAGCCTCGGGCCACGCTCTCGGAACAGGGTGATGGCGTACCGTGGCTGGAACGGTGGGGCGGGCGCTGCATACGGCCCGAGCCGGACGGCCAGCCCGGCGACCACAGAGGCGGCAACCGCCGAGCCGGCCGCCGCGAGCAGCACTCCTCGCCAGGGCAGGTCGGCGACGCTGATCAGGTGCGGCAGGGCGCTGCCCAGCGCCAGCGCGCCGATGAGCGTCCCGAGCGCCAGTCCGCGGCCGCGGTGGAACCAGGACGCCATCAGCTTCAGGCCCGGCGGGTACACGCCGGCCAGCGCGAACCCGGTGGCGAACCGCAGCGGTACGGCCACGCCCAGCCCGTCCGCGAAGGCCGCGACCGCGGTCGTGCAGGCCGCGGCGGCCATCGCACTGCCGGCGACCAGCCGGTATGCAGGTACGCGATCCGGCAGGTTGAGGGCCGCGGAGCTCAAGGCGCCCGCCACGAACCCCAGCTGCACCGCTGCGGTGAGCCAGGTGGCCTGGCCGGCCGAGATACCCCACTCGTCCTGCAGACTCGGGACGACCGCCGACGCGGAGAACCAGGTGGCCATGCCCAACACCTGGACGGCGGCGATGAATATCAGCTGCCGCCGCGCCTGGTTACGCTGACCGGTCTGGATGAGCCACCCCCACATCGCGCGGATCGGAAACCTCGTGAGCAGCGCTCAGTCCAGGCTGAAGATCGCGGCCCGAAGGTCGGTCATGTCGCGCAGTTGGGCAAGCCCGCCCACCCGGCCCCAGCCGGTGCGCGATCCGGCCGCGCCGCCGAACGGTTGGGCCGACTCGAAGTAGTCGGTCGAGTCGTTGACCACCACCGAGCCCACCCGCAGGCCCTCTGCGAAGCGAAACGCCCGGCGCAGGTCTCGGGTGAACACGGCGGCCTGCAACCCGAGCGGGTCGGCGTTGGCGATCCGGAGCAGTTCGTCGTCGTCCGGCGCCGAGACGACCGGCAGGATCGGCCCGAACGACTCCTCGCGGGCGACCGCCATGGCCGGGGTCACGCCGTCGAGCACGGCGAGGTCGTAGTAGAGATTCGTCGGGTAGCCGCCCAGCCGACCACGCCCGGAGACCAACGTCGCGCCCGCGTCGAGGGCCTGCTCGATGTGCCGGTCCATCTTGGCGGCGGTCGGCTCGTTGTTCAGCGGTCCCATGGTGGTGGCGTCGTCGAACGGGTCTCCCAGCACCACGTCGGCCGCGGCCCGGGCGACCTCAGTCAGGAAGTCCTCCCGGACCGCCCGGTCGACGAGCACCCGTTCGGTGGCGCAGCACACCTGCCCGGAGTTCCACGTCGCTCCGTAGACGGCGGCGTCGGCGGCGGCCGCCAGATCGGCGTCCGCGCACACCACGACCGGGCCGTTGCCGGACGCTTCGATGAGCGTGCGCTTTAGCCCTGCCGACCGGACGATCCGCTCGGCCGTGGCCGACGAGCCGACGAACCCGATGGCATCGATGCCGGCGTGGGTGACCAGCGCCTCGCCGACCGCGCCGCCGCCGGGCAGGATCGACACCAGGCCTGCGGGGACGCCCGCCTCGGAAAGCAGGGCACCGAGTCGCAGGCAGACCAGCGGGGTGTTCTCGGGCGGCTTGCACACGATGGCGTTGCCGGTGGCCAGCGCCGGCCCGAGGAACTCACACATGATCATGAGCGGGAAATTCCACGGAGTGATGCCGGCCCAGACGCCGACGGGCACCCGGAAGGTGAACATCCGCTTGCCGCGCTCCTCGCTGGGGATCAGCTCGCCGTAAAGCCGCTTGGCGTCCTCGGCGGAGTCCCGGAAGATCGACGCGGAATCGCTCACGTCGTCGAGGGCATCGGCCAGCGTCTTGCCCTGCTCCAGGGTGGTCAGCCGGGCGAGTTCGTCCGCGTGCGCGTCGATGATGTCGGCGATCCGGTGGCAGAGCGCGGCCCGCTCGTGCGCGGACCAGTGCCGGTAGTCCTCGAAGGCCGCCCGGGCGGCAGCGACCGCCTGGTCGATCTGACCGGCCGTCGCCACCGGCAGGTCGGCCAGGTGCTCGCCGGTGACCGGGCTGGTGACGGGGCGGGTCGGCTGGTCCGCAGCCGGCTCGGCGTAGGTTCCTGCGATGTACAGCGCTGCGTGTTCGGCCATCGGCTCGCTCCTTCCGCGGGCGTGCGGGCAGTGTAGGCGGATGCGGCGCCGGCGGGTCAGGCGAGTCGGTGCGCGCCGTCGGACGGGACAGCGGTGAAGGTAGACGGTTCGCCGAACCCGTGCCGGGTGTAGGCGGTCCGTACGGCGGCAGCGGCGTCATCGGCGCGATCCGCGTCGACAAGGGCGATGACGCAGCCGCCGAACCCGCCACCGGTGATCCGCGCGCCGTACGCGCCGACGTCCAGCAACGTATCGAAGGCGACGTCCACCTCGGGGACGGTCAGTTCAAAGTCGTCCCGCAGCGACAGGTGGGAGGCGGTGAGTATCGGCCCGATCACCCGAGGGTCGGCGCTCGAGCGCAGTAGTTCGACGACCTCGAGGACCCGGGCGTTCTCGGTGACTATGTGCCGCGCGCGCGGCAGGAGGTGGTCCGGCAATGTGTCAAGCTGGTTCAGTCGGGCGTCTCGCAGTGCGGGAACGCCAAGCAATCTGGCGGCCTCCTCGCAGGAGCGGCGACGTTCGGCGTACTCGCCGTCGACATGGCGATGCGGTGCTCGGGTATCGACGACCAGCAGCGCGAGCCTGGCCGCGGCCAGGTGGAGCGGCACGTGCGACACCTTGAGGGTCCGCGTGTCGATGAACACCGCGTGCCCTTCGCGACCGTGCATGGCCGCCATCTGGTCCATGATGCCGGTCGGTGCGCCGACGAACTCGTTCTCCGCTCGCTGACACACCTTGGCCAGTTCTGTTTTGGCCAGCCGGAGACCGAACAGGTGTGCCCAGGCCAGGCCGGCCGCGCATTCCAAGGCCGCCGAGGACGACAGGCCGGCCCCGAGAGGGACGTCCCCGTCCACCGTGATGTCCAGGTTGCCGACCGTGTGCCCGTCGACGCGGAGGGCCCACACCACACCCGCCACGTACCCGGCCCAGCCGTCGACGTCCCCCGGCACCACGGAGTGCGCGTCGAAGCTGACCTCGCTGTCCGGCACCTGGCGCGAGCGCACCCGGGTCGGCGTGTGATGGGCGAACTCGGCCTGCACGACGACCCGCTGGGCCAGGGCGAGCGGCAGCACGTATCCGTCGTTGTAGTCCGTGTGCTCGCCGATCAGGTTGACCCGGCCGGGGGCGGCCCAGCGTCCGTTCGTCATCGCTCCGCCTCCGTCATTGCGACATGAACGCCCAGGCATCGGCCACGATGCGGTCCAGGTCGTGCCGCGGCTTCCAGGACAGGCGCTCGGCGGCCCGCCGCCCGGACGCCACCAGCGACGGGGGGTCGCCCGGGCGGCGATCACGGTCCGCGGCGGGGATCGGGTGCCCGGTCACGCGCCGGCACGCCTCGACGACCTCGCGCACTGTGTACCCGGTGCCGGTGCCGAGGTTGTAGACCTGATGGGTCCCTGCGCCCGCGGCCTCGAGCGCGAGCAGGTGAGCCCGGCCGAGATCTTCGACGTGCAGGTAATCCCGAACCGCCGTGCCGTCGCGCGTGGGGTAGTCGGTGCCGAACACCGCAGCCTCGGGCCGTCGGCCTTGTGCGACGGCGAGCACGTTGGGGATCAGGTGGGTTTCCGGGTCGTGCCGCTCACCCCTGCCGCGGTAGGCGCCGCCCACGTTGAAGTACCGCAGGCTCACCGCGCCAAGCCCGTGGGCGGCCGCTTCTCCCGCGAGAAGATGGTCGACCGCCAGCTTGGACTGCCCGTACGGATTTATCGGCACCGCCGGAGCGTCCTCGGTGATCGGTGACTCGGCCGGCTCGCCGTAGGTGGCCGCCGTCGACGAGAAGACCATCGTGCGTACTCCGGCCTCGCGCATGGCGGTGACAAGTCCCAGGGTTCCGACCAGATTGTTGGTCCAGTACCGCTCGGGGTGGGCTACCGACTCGGCGACGAGTGACTTGGCCGCGAAGTGCAGAACACCGTCCACGGTGTTCAGATCCGCCTCGGTGATGTCCGCCTGGACGAAGGTGGCGCCATCGGGTACGGCGTCGCGGTGTCCGGTGGAGAGGTTGTCCAGCACCGTGACCTCGTGGCCGGCCTCGAGCAGCTGGGTGGCTACCACCGAGCCGATGTAGCCGGCACCGCCGGTGACGAGCAGCCTCACGGTGTGACCTCTCTCAGTAGTTGGGCGATGTCTTCGGGCAGGACGTCGGTGATGAAGGCTCCCATACCCGACTCCGATCCGGCCAGATACTTCAGCTTGTCCGCCGCTCGCCGGATGGAAAAGACCTGCACATGCAAGTACGCGAGGTCGCGATCGGCGTGCACGGGCGCCTGATGCCAGGCGGCGACGTACGGCAGCGGCCGATCGTAGAGAGCGTCGAGGCGCTTCAGTAGGTCCAGGTAGCTGCGGGCCAGGTCGTCCCGTTCGGCGCCGGTGAGTGCTGAGATGTCGGGAACCTGCCGGTGCGGGTACAGGTGGACTTCTACCGGCCACCGGGCCGCGGCGGGTACGAACGCCGTCCAGTGCTCGGACGACTCGATGACCCGGTCGCCGGCGGCGCGCTCTTCGGCCAGCACGTCGGCGAACAGATTGCGGCCGGTGCGTTCCCGGTGCCGCTCGGCCGAGGTGAGCATGGTCCGCGTCCGCGGCGTGACGAACGGGTACGCGTAGATCTGTCCGTGCGGGTGGCTGAGCGTCACGCCGATCTCCCGGCCCCTGTTCTCGAAGCAGAAAACCTGCTCGACGCCGGGCAGTTCGGACAGGGCGGCGGTCCGGTCCGCCCACGCCTCGATCACGAGCCGGGCGGCGTTCGGAGTGAGTGAGGCGAAGGACGCGTCGTGGTCGTCGGTGAAGCAGACCACCTCGCACCGCCCGATACCCGGCCGGCGGGGGACGAGCGGGGAACCGGGGCCTGGATCGGCGGCTGACGTTGCCAGGCTGGGGAACCGGTTCTCGAACACAACGACGTCGTAGTCAGGCGCCGGAATCTCGGTGCGCCGGCCTCGGGAGGGGCACAGCGGGCACTCGTCGGTGGGTGGCAGGTGCGTGCGTTCCTGCCGGTGCGAAGCCATCGTGACCCACTCGTCGAGAATCGGGTCGTAGCGGATCTGGGACGCCGTGCTGACCGCAGGCAGGTCGCGCTCGTCGTGGATGACACGTGGCTCACCGCGCACCCGGTCGAAGAAGATGATCTCACGGCCGTCGGCCAGCCGGCCGGCGGTGCGCGTGTAGCGGTAACGGTTCGGCATGCTCACCCGTCCTACGCGGCGCCTAAGCGCAGGGGCTTCCACAGGCTCACGGCTTAACACACTCCCACAGCTTCAAACACAACTCAACATCACGTCATCTGGTCTGCCTGGCACCATTTTCGGCCGGCCGCGGACGCAGAATGCCAGACATCAACGACCGGACCAGCCGTTCGGCCCGGCCGGGGTGGAGCCCGCTCCTTTACCAGCTCGCGTCCGTACACTCTTCGGATGGACCCAGCCAGACGCCTGCCGCGTCACACCCCTGGGGAGCAATGGTGAGCACCGACCTGCTGGTCAATGTGGGCCTCGTGCTGCTGTTCATCCTTATCGGCGGTGTGTTCGCGGCCACGGAGATCGCCCTCGTATCGCTCCGCGAGAGCCAGATCACCCAACTCGAGCAACGCGGCCGGCGCGGTGAGAAGGTCGCCCGGCTGGCCAACAACCCGAACCGGTTCCTCGGTGCGGTGCAGATCGGCGTCACCGTCGCGGGGTTCTTCTCGGCGGCGTACGGCGCGACGATGCTGGCCGACGACGTCTCGCCGCTGGTGGAGCGGATCGGCGTCCCGAGGAGCGTCGCCGAGCCGGTGACCCTGATCGTCATCACCCTCGCGATCGCCTTCGTCTCACTGGTGCTCGGGGAGCTGGCACCCAAGCGGATCGCCTTGCAGCGCTCGGTCGGCGTATCACTGGTGGCAGCCCCGACACTGGACCGGTTCGCCACCCTGATGCGCCCGGTCCTGTGGCTGATGTCGAAGGCGACCGACGGTGTCGTCAGGCTCCTAGGTGGCGACCCCAACCTGCAGCGGGAGCAGATTTCCGGTGAGGAACTGCGCGAGCTGGTCTCAGGACACGAGGGTCTCGGCGAGGAAGAGCGGCAAATCGTCGAGGACGTGTTCTCGGCCGGCGACCGACAACTGCGCGAGGTGATGCTGCCCCGCACTGAAGTCGACTTCCTCGACGCCGGGACTCCCGTCTACCAGGCCGTCAAGCAGGCGATGTTGATGCCCCACTCGCGATACCCGGTTGTACGGGGATCGGCCGACGACGTGGTGGGCTTCGTCCACGTCCGTGACCTTTTCGCGCCGGACATGGCCAACCGGAGCGTACGGGTCAGCGAGATCGCCCGTGATGTGATCATGCTGCCGGGGACCAAGCGAGTGCTGCCGGCGCTGTCGGAGATGCGGCGGGCAGGAGCGCACATCGCGATAGTGGTGGACGAATACGGCGGGACGGCCGGCATCGTCACGCTCGAGGACCTCGTCGAGGAGTTGGTCGGCGACATCAGAGACGAGTACGACATCGCCGAGGAAGCCGGCCTTCCGGTTGCCGGTGGCGGGTTCACGGTCGACGGCTTGTTGAACCTGGAGGACTTCGCCGAACGAACGGGCGTGGAACTGCCGGACGGGCCGTACGAGACGGTGGCCGGGTTCGTCGTGGCCTCGCTCGGGCGGCTTCCTCGTGTCGGCGACACCGTCGACGTCGAAGGTTGCCGGCTGGAGGTCCTGACGGTCGATGGCCGGCGCGCGTCACGGCTGCGCGCGGTGATCACGCGGACCAGCGGCCCTACCGAGCCCGCGAGCCCGTGACCGGTACTGACACAATGACGCCTATGACCGACGCCAGGCCTCGCGTGCTGTCCGGCATGCAGCCCACCAGTGATTCCCTCCATCTGGGCAACTACCTGGGTGCTCTGGTGCAGTGGGTTGCCCTTCAAGACAGCCACGAAGCCTTCTACTGCGTCGTGGACCTGCACGCGATCACGGCCGGGCACGATCCCGAGTTGCTCCGTCACCGCACACGGGTCACCGCCGCCCAGTACCTGGCCGCCGGCGTCGACCCGGAACGCAGCACCCTGTTCGTCCAGAGTCACGTACCCGAACACACTCAACTCGCCTGGGTGCTCGGTTGCATCACCGGGTTCGGTGAGGCGAGCCGGATGACCCAGTTCAAGGACAAGTCGGCGCGCCAGGGAACCGACGGCACGACGGTCGGGTTGTTCACCTACCCGATCCTGCAGGCCGCCGACATCCTGCTCTACCAGGCGGACCGGGTGCCGGTCGGCGAGGACCAGCGCCAGCACGTCGAGCTGACGCGCGATCTGGGCGGGCGCTTCAACACCCGGTTCGGCCAGACGTTCGTCCTGCCCGAGCCGTATATCCTCCGGGAGACCGCGAAGATCTACGACCTGCAGGACCCCACCGCCAAGATGAGCAAGAGCATCGGCGGCGCGGGACTGATCGAGCTACTGGACGATCCGAAGGTGATCGAGAAAAGGATCAAGAGCGCAGTCACAGACAGCGGACGCGAGATCGTGGCCGACCCGGACAACAAGCCAGGCGTGACAAATCTGATGACCATCCTGTCCGCGCTGACGGGCCAGAACATGGAACAGCTCGAGCACGACTTCACCGGGCGGGGCTACGGCGACCTGAAGAAGTCGGTCGCCTCCGCCGTCCTCGATGTGGCGATCCCGTTCCAGGACCGGGTCCGCGAGCTGCTGGACGACCGAGCCGAGCTCGATGCGCTGCTTGCGCGTGGAGCGGCCAAGGCCCGGAAGGTCGCGGCGCCGACCCTCGCGGCAGTGTACGAGCGCGTCGGGTTCCTCGCGGCCGAGTGACGATGAGCGAACCGATACGGCACGACGACGTGCGTACCATCGGGGTCGCAATCGCGATCCCTCCACCGTTCGGCCCGGAGTTGCAGCGCTGCCGACAGGCGCTCGGTGACCCGATGGCGGATGCGATCCCGCCCCACGTCACGCTCCTTCCCCCCACCGAGGTGAGCGCCGACGAGCTGCCCGTCATCACCAAGCACCTGAGCTCGGTCGCTGCCAACGCCGACCCGTTCAAGATCCATCTTCGGGGCACGGCGACCTTCCGGCCGGTGTCGCCCGTCGTCTTCGTCGCACTCGCCCGCGGCATATCCGATTGCGAGCAGATGGCCAGCGCCGTGCGCACCGGACCGCTCACGGTCGACCTGCACTTCCCGTACCACCCGCACGTCACGGTGGCGCACAAGCTGGAGGACGAGATCCTCGACCGAGCATTCGCCGAACTGGCCGACTACGAAGCGGCATTTGCGGTCACCGCCTTCGGGCTGTACGAGCACGGTGAAGACGGCTACTGGGTCGAGCACCAGTCGTTCCCGCTGGGCGCGGCGCGTCCAGGGCAATGATGGCGCCGAACTGCGCGGCGCTCACGCCCGTCCGGGTGATCAGGCGGCGTAGCGGCCGCGTGAGCGGCGCCGGCGTTGGCGGACGGCCAACAGGCCCAGCACGGCCAGCGCCGCGACACCGACCGGCCACCAGGGCGGAATGCCCGAGCCGAGCGCGAGGTCGGCCGCATCGGCCGCGGACGGTTCTTCGCTCTCTGGCGCAGGTGGGTCCGCCGCCGCGTCGTCTACCCGTGCTTCAGCGGCGGCGGCGACGTCCTCCGGGGTGACAAGTACACCCACGGGTTCGGCCGTACCCGCCGCGGCGAAGCCCCAGTCAAGCAACTCGGCGGCGACCGGTTCGGCGCGCCCGTCGGCGCCGAGGACCGTCACGACAAGCCTGGTGTCGCCGCGCTCGGCCGCGGCGACCAGGGTGTGCCCCGCCTCGGTGGTGTAGCCGGTCTTGAGCCCGATCGCACCGTCGTATGAGCCGAGCAGCCGGTTCTGATTCTGGATCTGGAATGTCTGGCCGTCGAGGCCGGGAAATGCGTAGTTCCGGGTCTGCGCGATCTCCGCGAGTTCGGCGTCGGCGAGCACCGCGCGCCCGAACAGTGCCAGGTCGTATGCGGAGGACACCTGGCCTGGCTCGTCGAGTCCGTGGGGTGTCGCGGCGTGGGTGTCGAAGGCGCCCAGCCTGGCGGCTTCGGCGTTCATCAGCTCGAGGCATGCCGCCAGCCCACCGACCAACTCGGCCAACCCGTGCGCCGCGTCGTTGCCGGAGGCGAGGAACAGCCCGTGCTCGAGGTCGGCCAGAGAGTACGTCTCGCCCGGAACCATGCCGACCCGGCTCCCCTCGACGTGGCCGTTCTCCTCCGACGCGGTGTAGCTCTGGTCGGGTTCGATGACCGGCAGCACGGCCAGAGCGGTGAGCAGCTTGATGGTGCTGGCGGGCGGTAGCGGGACGTGCGCGTCGTACGCGGCTAGGACGTTGCCGGTCTCGGCGTCTGCCACCAGCCATGCCGCCGCTTCGACCTCGGGAAGCACCGGCACGCCACTGCCAGAACTGACGACAGGCGCGCCGACAGTGCCGAGCAACTCGCCGCCGACCGGATCGACCGGCGCTGCGCCCAGCAGGAGTGGGGCCGCCACCAAGGCGGCGGCAAGCTGGGCGACGAGGCTCATAGTGTCCGAAAGGGTACGCGGCTACGGCCGGCTACCGGCGATCAGGCTGTTCGACGGCGCCGTCGAACGGTCGGACGAGAATCCGCAACAGGGCGGCGAGCTGTTCCTGATCAGCGCGGGTCAGGCCCGCCAGCAACTCGCGCTCATGCTCGAGCAACGCCTCGAGTGCCGTATCCGCGGCGCGGCGGCCCTCGGGGGTCAGCACCACTCTGACGCCGCGCCGGTCGCCGGTTTCACGGCGAAGGCGTTCGACGAGTCCGCGGGCGGCGAGTTTCTCCACCCGTGTCGTCATCGTGCCGCTGGTGACGAGCGTCTCGGCCATCAGCTCGCTCGGCGACAGTTCGTACGGCGGGCCCGCTCGGCGAAGCGCGGCCAGCACGTCGAACTCCCACAACTCCAGGCCCGCGCCGTCGGCTTGGGCAAATGCCTCGCGCCGGCGTTTGTCGAGGTGGTGCGCCAGCCGGCTGACCCGGGACAGTACCTGCATCGGGTCGGTATCGAGGTCGGGCCGCTCGCGCCGCCACGCCTCGACGATGCGGTCGACCTGGTCTCGCCCCACGCCTGTAAGCCTACGGCGTCGAGCATCTTGACATCAAGATAGTCTGCGGACACCATAGTAGATACCTTGACCTCAAGAGACTTGGAGGCGGGCAGATGTGGGACCCGCAGCGTTACCTGGCCCGCGCGGCCGAACGCGCCCGGCCGTTCCACGACCTGCTGTCCCACGTCGGCGCCGCCGCCCCCGGGACGGTCGTCGATCTGGGATGCGGGCCGGGCAACCTCACCGCGACGCTGGCAGAGCGCTGGCCGGACGCCAAGGTCGTCGGCGTCGATTCGTCGGCGGCCATGGTCGAGGCGGCCCGCCGGATAGAAGGCATCGAGGCCATCCACGCCGACCTGCGAGAGTGGGAGCCGCCGTCCCCGGTCGGCGTCCTGGTGAGCAACGCGGTCCTGCAGTGGGTTCCGGATCATCTGGCGTTGCTGCCGCGGTTGGCCGGGTGGCTGGAGCCGGGCGGATGGCTCGGGTTCCAAGTGCCGGGCAACTACCGCGAGCCGGCTCATGTTCTGCTCCGGGAACTTGCCGACTCTCCTGGGTGGCGCGACCGGCTCGGTGCCGACCGGGTGACCCGGGCAGGGGTCTACGAGCCCGACGAGTACCTCGAGGTGCTGGTGGGGCTCGGCCTGGCCGCGGATGTGTGGTCGACGACGTACCTGCACGTACTTCAGGGCGAGGATGCCGTGCTCGACTGGATGACGGGCACGGCACTGCGGCCGGTGCTCGCCGTGCTGGACGACGAGGGCGCCGCCGCGTTCATCGGTGAGTACGGCCGGCGGCTTCGCGCGGCGTACCCGCGCAGCGATTACGGCACGGTGCTGCCGTTCCGGCGGATCTTCGCGGTCGCGCGCAAACAGCCCTGACCGTGGCGAGTCGTCAGGTCGCGGTATCGGCAATGGGTGCGCCGGCCCAATCCTGGCGGCGCACCTCGTAACACGCGATCGCCGCGGCAGCGGCCACGTTGAGCGAGCCGACCTTGCCGACCTGCGGTATGTAGGCCAGCGCGTCGCAGGACCTCAGGCACGCCGCCGAGAGGCCATGGTCCTCCGCTCCGACGGCGAGGCACACATCGCTCGACAGGTCGAGTTCGTGCAATGGCCGGGCGTCGTCGGTGAGCTCGATGCCGACGACGTGATAGCCCTCGTCACGAGCCCGCTCCACGGCCGGCCCCGCCTCGGGAAGGGACGTGACGTTCAGGTACCTGTCGGTGCCCATCGCCATCTTCTGCGCCTTCGGGTCGCGGGGCGACGCCGTCCGCCCGATCAGGTAGAGATCGGTAACGCCGAAGGCCGCCGCCGTGCGCACCATCGCACCGACGTTGAACGGCGACTGCACTCCGTCGAGCAGCAGCCCCATGCGTACCGAGGTGCGGCGTTTCCACGACCGGTGCAGCCGCTTGAGGTCGGTGCCTCTGAGTTGGGCCATGACCACCTATCCGTTGGACTCCGGCCCGCCGGAGCGGACCTCGAGCAGACGGTAGCCGCGCTCGGAGAGCAACCGGGTGGTGGGATACCCGGCGTCGTTCAGAAAGCGGGCCAGCGAGTCAGAGCCCAGGTGCTTGTGAACGACGAGCACGGCCATGCCGCCGGGCAGCAACCGACCGAGCCAGCGCAGGAGCAGATCGTGCAGCGCCTGCTTGCCGATCCGGATAGGCGGGTTGGAGTAGATCGCTGCGAACCGGACATCGGCCGGGACGTCATCGGGTGTGCACGCCACCACGTTGCCGCGACCGGCCCGTTCGGCGTTCTCGCGGACCAGGTCGAGGGCCCGCTCGTTGACGTCCACCGCCCACACCCTGGCTCGCTTGCGACGGATGGCCATGGTCAACGCGATCGGGCCGTAGCCACACCCGAGGTCGAGGATGTCGCCCCGCACGCGGGGAGCAGGAGCGTGCTGCAGGAGGATCCGCGTGCCCGCGTCGAGCCGTTCGTGCGAGAACACACCCGAGTCGGTCCGCAGTTCGAGTTGGACATCCGGCAACGAGACCCGCACGGTACCGCCCCGGCTTGCGACCCGCGGTCGGGCGGAGAAGTAGTGCTCGTCCGCATCCGGCACCAGACCATCGTACGGGGCAGAATGATCCGCTATGACATCTCCTGGCGCGCTTTCGGAGCCGGACGGTCAGCTGGGCGATGCCAAGCAGTTGCTGCTCGGTTACCTCGACTACTACCGCTCGGTGGTGGCCCGCAAGGTCGCCGGGTTGTCCGACGCCGATCTCCGCAGCACCCGCCTTCCGTCCGGCTGGACGCCACTCGAGTTGGTCAAGCATCTCGTCTACATGGAGCGCCGGTGGCTCGAGTGGGGCTTTCTCGGCGTGCCGGTCGAGGACCCGTGGGGAGATCGGGGTGCCGACGATCGTTGGGCGGTGGCCCCCGACGAGTCACTCGCCGATCTGCTCGCGCGCCTGCACGACGGCGGGCTGCGTACCCGTCAGATCGTCGAGGCGGCATCGTTGCCGGACCTTGCGGCGACCGGCGGCCGGTTCGGCGGGGACGAGCCGCCGCGCACGCTCGCCTGGATCCTGTTCCATGTCCTGCAGGAGTACGCCCGCCATGCCGGGCACCTGGACATAGTGCGCGAGCTCATCGACGGATCGATCGGCGAGTAACACTGGGGCGACGGGTAGCGCGATCTGCCTCCGCGATCGGGGGCTTTCCCGACGCCTCCCGCCACCTTTGCAATGCTCACCTATGGGAAGCAGGCCGTGCCTCGGGAGCCGTCACCCCGACTGGAGCCCAGTTCGCACACGAATCCGGCGGGTTCGACCCGCACAAGCGGCCGTGGCGCCGGTTTCGTGTGCGAAGTCAAGGCGCGGTCACCTGAGCAGGGCAGCGCGCTTCCCATAGGTGTGCATTGCAAATGCGGCGGGAGAAGGTTGCCGGCGACACCCGGTCGGCAAGGATTGGGGCATGACTCAGCAGCTCTGGACGGCCGTCGACAAGTACTACGCCGACGCAGTCGTCAAGCCCGACGAAGCCCTGGACGCCGCGCTGCGCGACAGCGATGCAGCCGGACTCCCACCCATAAACGTCACGCCGAACCAGGGCAAGCTCCTATACCTGATGGCCCGGATGTGCGGTGCGCGCTCGATTCTGGAAATCGGCACGTTGGGCGGTTACAGCACGATCTGGCTGGCCCGCGCACTCCCCGATGGCGGCCGGCTGGTGACGCTCGAGGCCGAACCACGGCACGCCGAGGTAGCGAGGGCGAACGTCGCGCGCGCCGGGTTGGCGGACCGGGTCGCAATTCGGGTCGGCCGTGCGCTGGACACCCTGCCCCGACTCGAGGCGGACGGCATCGGGTCATTCGACTTCGTCTTCATCGACGCGGACAAGCCGAGCAATCCGGGCTACGTCGAATGGGCGTTGAAGATCACCCGGCCCGGCAGCGTGATCATCGTGGACAACGTGGTGCGTGGCGGCGCAGTGGCCGACGCGGGCAGCGACGACGGCGCCGTACTCGGGGTGCGGCGGATGAACGAGTTGATCGCCGCCGACCAGCGGCTGACCGCCACGGCGATCCAGACGGTGGGAAGCAAGGGCTACGACGGCATGCTCGTCGCGCTCGTCGGCTGACTCGCCGGCTGGCTCGCCGGCCATGCAGGCGGCGTGACCGTCGCGCGCAACAGGTCAAGGAACGTCTGAACCGGCAACGGTGCCGGCGGACGTCCGTAGGTGAGGGCGATGACCCGCCGGCGGTCGTGCGGGATGCGCTCGATGTTCACCTGAGCGTTTCGGTTCGCCAGCAACGCCAGGCCCGGCAGTGTCGTGACACCCATACCGGCGGCGACGAGCGCCTGGGTGGCTACGTAGTCGTCTGTCTCGAACGCGATGTCCGGACTGAAACCCTCGCGCTCGCACATGGCGAGCAGGTGGGCGCGACATCGCTGGCAGCCGGCAATCCATCGCTCGTCGGCGTATCGGGCGAGCGGGCCAGATGCCGGCCCATCACCGCGCCGACCGCTCCGACCGCGGGGTAGTCCGGGTATCTCACCGCTTCTGCCGAGTCCACCCCGGGTAACGAGGTAGATCGGCTCGTCGAACAAAACGGTGGGGGTCATATCGGCGGCCGAAGGCCGGGGGTCATCGTGCTCGAACACCAGCGCCACGTCCACGTCGCCGTTTCGCAGGGCGGTGATCGCTTCGGGCGGCTCGCACTCGGTGAGAGCGAGTTCGAGCCCGGGATGGCCGGCCAGCATGCGGGCCGCCACCTGCGGAACCACGGTGGCCAGCGCGGACGGGAAGGCGGCGAGTCGCACCCTGCCTGCCCTAAGCCCGGCGAAGGAGGCGACCTCGGCCTCTGCGGAGCGTACCCGGCCGAGGATCTCGTCGGCCCGCTGGGCGAGGACCCGGCCGGCTTCGGTGAGCCGTACACCACGTCCGGCCCGCTGTAGCAAGGGAATGCCGAGCTCGGCCTCGAGCCGGCCGAGGTGGTGGCTTATCGCGGGTTGGCTGTAATGGAGCGCCTCTGCGGCTCCGGTGACCGATCCTTCTCGGGCGACGGCCGCCAAGACTCGCAGCCGGCTGAGGTCCATGACCTACTCCAGTCATAAACATCGCTGATGATAGATGAGAAAAGTTCGATTGGACTTATGTATCTACGGCTGCCAGCGTAGTGCACATGCGAATTCCATCCATCGGCGACGTCCTGCGGGCTCGCCAGGTGTTGTCAGCCGAACTGCCGCCGACTCCGATGTGGTCGTATCCGGCTCTCGACGCCACGGCGGGAGCTCACGTGTCGGTCAAGCATGAAAACGTCCAGCCGACCGGTGCGTTCAAGGTTCGCGGCGGGTTGTACCTGCTGGCCGGCATGGCGCCCGCCGACCGGGCCCGGGGGGTCGTGGCGTACTCCACGGGCAACCATGCACAGTCCCTCGCCTACGCATCGGAGCGTTTCGGTGTCGCGTGCACGATCGTGATGCCTGCCGATCCGAACCCGGGCAAGGCGGCGGCCGTCAAGGCCCATGGCGCCGAACTGATCGAGCACGGGTCGTCCTTCGACGAGGCGGGCGAGTACGCGGCCAAGCTCGCCGCGGACCGCGGTGCCCGGTTGGTCAGCGCGGCGAACGAGCCTGATCTGATAGCGGGGGTTGGTACGGCCTACCTGGAGATCTTCGAGCGTGCACCCGATCTGGACGCGGTTGTCGTGCCGGTCGGTAGTGGAAGCGGTGCGGCGGCGGCCTGTCTCGTGGCCGCGGCTATCGCGCCCGCGTGCGAGATCGTCGCCGTCCAGTCCACCGCCTCCCCTGCGGCGCACGACTCGTGGCGGACCGGACAGATCGTCCGGCGCCCGAACCGCACCACAGTGGAAGGCCTGGCCACTGGCTCCGGATTCGAACTCACTCAGCGGGTGATGCGGGAACATCTGAGCGACTTCCTGCTGGTCGACGACACCGCGATCGCGCATGCTCAGCGAGTGCTCGCCCGAGACGCCCACCTGCTGACCGAGGGTGCCGGTGCGGCGGCTACTGCCGCCCTGCTGGCCTATCCGAATCGGTTCGCCGGCAAACGTGTGGCGGTCGTCGCCACCGGCGCCAACGCGAGCGAGGCCGAACTCTCCCGGCTCGCCGCCTAAAGTGTGAGCCGGGAGGTGTGCGGTGGAACAGGATGATCAGGCTTTCGAAACACTCGCAGTCCACGCGGGAAGGCACGGAGTACGCCCGGAAGGGTCCGTGGTGTTCCCGATCTTTCAGGGCACGGTCTACGAATCCGAACCGGGCGAGAGCTACGACGAGATCAAGTATTCGCGGCTGAGCACCACGCCGTCTCAGCGTGACCTGCACGACAGGCTGGCCGCGCTCGAGGCTGCGGAGTCGGCGCTGGCGACGTCTTCCGGGATGGCCGCGGTGAGCGCGGCGTTGCTGAGCGCGCTCAAGGCCGGTGACCATCTGCTGGCAAGTGACGTCCTGTACGGCGGGACGCACGCGCTCCTCGGCCAGTTCGCCGACCGGCTCGGGTGGACCTACACCCTGGTGGATACGAATCGGCCGGAGTCCTGGTCAGCCGCGTTGCGGCCCAACACGAGGGCGTTCCTCGTCGAGTCCGTGACCAACCCGCTCATCCGGGTCGGCGACCTGCGCGGAGTGGCCGAGTTCGCCGCGCAGCACAGGCTGGTGAGCATCATCGACAACACCTTTGCCACGCCGGTGAACTTCCGCCCGCTGGAGGTGGGTTACGACCTCGTCGTGCACAGTGCCACGAAGTACCTGAGCGGTCACTCGGATCTCGTGGCCGGCTGCGTGGCCGGCAGTGCGCAGCGGGTCAGCGCGGTGCGCAGCGTCCAGAACCATTTCGGTGGTTCCCTGGATCCGCATGCGGGATTCCTGCTGACCCGGGGCCTGAAGACGCTCGCGGTCCGGGTCCGGGCGCAGAACGAGAACGCGATGGCCCTCGCGGAGTTTCTGGCCGGCCACGAGGCGGTCGGTGCGGTCAATTACCCGGGTTTGCGGTCTCATCCCGATCATGGCCGGGCCGGCGAGCTGTTCCACGGTTTCGGCGGCATGCTGAGCTTCCGGCTCGGCGGTGGGCTCGGCGCGGCCGAGCGTTTCCTGAAATCGCTCCGCATTCCGTACGTGGCTCCCAGCCTCGGTGGGGTCGAAACGCTCGTCACCAGGCCGGCGGCGACGTCACACGCCGGAATGAGCCCGTCGGCACGAGCGGAAATCGGTGTCAGCGACGACCTGGTACGGGTGAGCTGCGGCATCGAATCGGCGCGCGACCTTGTTGCGGATTTCGACCAGGCACTGGCGGCCGGTTGAGCTAGATCACGGTGACGTTGCTGGTGCTGGTACCCCAGCAATCTCACCCTCTCCCGCAAACCCCGACGAGGTAGGCACGTTCGAGTTGCACACGGACGAGCTTTGGCTCGCTCCGGATGCGGTACGGCGAGACGGCTACCGCTCGCCAGCCGAGTTCGGCGTAGCGAGCCTGCCGTTGCTCGGTGCGTTCCATGCCGGCGCCAAAGCGATGCCACTCTTTCGAGTCAACCTCGACGACCAGCCGAGCGTCCGGCCAGCACGCATCCGGCCTGATGGCCGGATAGCCAGGAAGAGGTCGGTTCCACCGCGGTTCAGGCAAGATCCTGCTCGGCCTGATCAGATCTCGAAGCTCGCACTCGGGTGCGGACCGGCACCCCGCCAGGATGTCGAGCATCGCGAGCCGGGCGAGCGCGCTGTGGGCACGTGGCCCACGGTTCAACTCCGCGACGAGGGCGGTTTCGTGGACCTGCCGACGTTGGACGGTCTCACACAGCAAGGCTCTGGTGTCTTGTATGAGCTTGCGTCGGGTGGACTTGGCCATCGTGCCGTTGCTGTTGAGCAACGATTGGTGACGGAACCGGACCGCATCCATCGCTGCCCTGGGGAGTGGCGCCATCGGAATCATCCACCGGACCGCGCCGCCGGTCAGGTCGTCATGGTCGGGTGTGTCGTCGGCCAGGATGGTAGGTGCGTCCTCATCTGGGATGTCGAGGCCGACCCAGCGCACGGATGCGGGCATCCGGAGCGTTCGTCGCAGACGAACAAAATCGCCCTCGACCCGTTGGCGGGTGTGTGGGACAAGTACGTCTATGTCGTCGGTGTCGGGGACGTACTTCATGCCGTGCATGCGGCACGCGGTGGCTCCGGTGATCAGGGCACCGATGCCGCCATAGAGCACTGCGGCGCGGTATCGATGGATGTCCCCGAGTGGTCCGGTGAACGTCGCGTAGATGCCTTGCAGGACTCGCTGCCATCGGCCTTGTGGACCGATAGCGTGGCGAATGAAGTCCGGGGTCGCTCCCGCAGCGAGAGCTTGGTCGCGCGTAATCAAATCATCCTGTCCGTGGGCGGTAGGAGGAGCTTCTCGGGTGGCATTGATCAAGTTTGCGGCGCGCCGAGGGACTGCCGCGGAAGATATCCACAGAGTCGCCATCAGGGTGACATTGCTGGTGCCAGAGGCCCAGCAATGCCGCCTCGATCACCCGGCGGTGCGCTCGCCGTCGGTGAGGCGAGGCTTTGCTTCGAGGCCGGCGAGGCCGTTCCACGCCAGGTTGACCAGGTGCTTGGCGACGTCGGCCTTCTTCGGCTTGCGAACGTCCAACCACCACTGCCCGGTCAACGCGACCATGCCGACTAGCATCTGGGCGTACATGGGCGCGTACTTGTCGTCGAACCCGCGGGCCTTGAACTCGTCGGCCAGGATGTGCTCGACCTGGCTGGCTGCGTCGGAGATCAGGCTGGCGAACCCGCCTGTCGACGCGGCCACCGGTGAGTCGCGGACGAGAATCCGGAACCCGTCGGTCGACTCCTCGATGTAGTCCAGCAGCGCCAGGGCGGCCCGTTCGAGGATGACCCGCGGATGGGCCGGCGCGGTCAGCGCCGAGGTGATCGAGTCGAGCAGGTGTTCCATCTCACGATCGACCACGACCGCGTACAGACCCTCCTTGCTGCGGAAATGCTCGTAGACCACCGGCTTGGACACGCCGGCGCGGCTGGCGATCTCCTCGATCGAGGCGCCGTCGAAGCCGCGCTCGGCGAACAGCGACCGACCCACGTCGAGGAGTTGCTCACGTCGCTGCTTACCCGTCATCCGGACTCGGCTCGGCGTCGCGCGTGAACGCGATGCAGAGTCGGCCACACGGGCCATTATGCCTGGCTCATGTCACGGAGCTATCAGGGTTTTCTCGCCGCCGTAGTCGTCTACCCGCTTGGCCTCGACCCGCTCGGGGCTCGGCCAGCGCACGTCCCAGGCCCACCCTAGCTTCTCGAGCGCCCAGATGATGCGGGCGCTGGAGTCGATCTGACCCTTCAGCACGCCGTGCCGGGCGCAGGTCGGGTCTGCGTGATGCAGGTTGTGCCAGGACTCGCCCATGGACAGGAACGCCAGCCACCACACGTTGCCGGACTTGTCGCGGCTGGCGAACGGACGCTCGCCGATGGCGTGGCAGATCGAGTTGATCGACCAGGTGACGTGGTGCAGCAGTCCGACGCGGACGAGTGTCCCCCAGAAGAACGCCGTCAACGCACCCTGCCAGGACCACGAGAGCAGGCCGCCGAGCACCGCCGGGAGTAGCAGCGAGACGCCGACGAGGGCAGGGAAGGCCTTGCTGATCTTCCGCAGATCCGGGTCCTTGATCAGGTCGGGAGCGTACTTGCGCTGGTCGGTCTGTTCGATGTCGAACATCCAGCCCATGTGGGCGTAGAAGATGCCCTTCATCAGGGCCGGCACCGTCTCGCCGTACCGCCATGGCGAGTGCGGGTCGCCGTCCTTGTCCGAGAACTTGTGGTGCTTGCGGTGGTCGGCGACCCACCGGATGACGGGTCCTTCGATTGCCAGACTTCCGGCGATGGCCAACGTGTTCTTGACCGCACGGTTCGTCTTGAACGACCGGTGCGTGAAGTAGCGGTGGAACCCGACGGTGACGCCGTGTCCAGAGATGGCGTACATCAGCACGGCGATCGCGACGTCGCGCCAGCCCAGCCACCCGCCCCAGGCGAACGGGATGGCGACCAGGATCGCGAGGAACGGGATGGCGATGAAGATGCCGAGCGTGATGCGCTCGGCGGTGGACTGCTGGTCAGTGCTCAGCGTTCCCGTAGGAAGATCTTCGGACGGCGGTGGTGGTGTGGTGTCGGTGACGGTCGTCATGACGTCCTCCTTCGGGGTGGAGCGACTCTGCTGGCAAGGACTACCTTCCCTACGGCACCGTAACCTACGACACCGTAGGTAATGCAAGCCCTACCCGAATCGGCGCCGGTCAATCCTCCGACCACCCCGACGCCCGGTCGTTGTCGAGTCCGGCTCCCGCGCGAGCGGTTGAGATAGGCTGCTCCCGGCTCAGGATTCGAGGTGATTAGGGGCGCCGAGAACCCGTGAGGGTCACGGGAGCGTGAGGCTTGGGCCGCGAGGCGGGATGGCTGCTAGCGACATCGCCGGCAAGCGGGTCGTGTCGCCTGCGCTGGTCGGGCGGGAGCCCGAGCTCAGCAAGATCGTATCGGCCGTATCGCAGCTGCCATCGTTGATGATCATCGACGGTGAGGCCGGCATCGGTAAGACCCGGCTGGTCACCGAGCTGTCCAAGCGCCCGGAACTGGCCGGCCGCCGATTCCTTGTCGGACGGTGCCATGGCATCCGGGAATCGTTCCCGCTGGGTCCGGTTGTCGAGGCTGTTCGCGAGCTCGGGACTGGCTTCGCCGCGCAACGGCTGTCGTCCGTGGTCGGTGTGCTGCGCTCGCTGTTGCCCGAGATCGCCGATGCGCTGCCGCGGGCTCCGCTACCGCTCGACGACAGGGCGGCCGAGCGGCATCGGGTGTTCAGGGCACTCGCCGAGCTTCTGGCCGCGCTCGGGCCGGTGGTTCTCGTGATCGAAGATCTGCACTGGGCGGACGAGCAGACGGTGGACTTCGTCGGCTACCTGCTCGGGAGCGCGGCCGGCGAGTTGGCCATCGTCGTGACGTTTCGTGGTGACGAACTCGACCCCAGGGCGCGCTCGATGCTCTCGAAGCCGCCGACGTCGACCAGCCGGACGGAGATCGTGCTGCAGCCACTCGACGCGGCGGAGACCGGCCGGTTAGCTGCCGCGATCGTCGGTGCTGATCACGTATCCGAAGAGTTCGCACGTTACCTGTGCGAGCGGGCGTCCGGCCTGCCCTTCGCGATCGAGGAGTTGCTGGCCTTGCTGCGGGCCAGGGGAGATCTGGTGCGCCGCGGTGGTAGGTGGGCGCGCCGCGCACTTGACGAGCTGGACGTGCCGAGTGGCATTAGGGATCCGGTACTCGAGCGGGTCGGCCGGTTCACCGCTGCGGCCAAAGCCGTGGCCGAAGCGGCGGCAGTGCTCCAAGTGCCCGTCTCGCAGCAGGTGCTGTCCGCCGCCGCGCGAATCCCGGCGGATCAGGTGCTCGCGGGGCTCGAGGAAGCGCTCGAGTCCGGCCTGCTGAGCGAGCACGGCAAGGCCATCGGGTTTCGCCATCTCCTGGCGGCTCAAGCGGTCTACGAGGAGATCCCCGGCCCGCGGCGGCGCGACCTGCACGGTCGGGCCGCGGCGGCGCTAAGAGCCGCAGAAGCGGTGCCGCTGGGCCAGGTGGCGCACCACCTGCGGCATGCCGGCCGGCTGGCGGAGTGGGTCGGTGCGGCGGAGCAGGCGGCCGGGCAGGCGCTGGAACTCGGTCACGACGCCGAGGCCTTCCGGCTGCTGGAGGATCTGCTCCGGTACGCGCCGCTCGACCCGCACAGCCGTGGCCGGCTGGCGGTGCGGCTCGCAGAGGCGGCGATCGACGCTCTGCGGGCCGCCGAAGTGGTGGACTTGATCTCTGATGTGCTCGAGCACGAGCTACCGGCGAAGCTCCGCGGTGAGGTGCGGTTCCGGCTCGGCATGCTCATTCACGACATCGGCGAGGACCCGCTGAAGGTTCGCCGATTGCTCACCGAAGCGGTGGACGAACTCGGCCACCGGCCGGACCTACAGGCGTGGGCGATGGTGGTGCTGGGCATTCCTACCGCCGAGAGCGTCCGGCCCGAGGAGCACTGGCGGTGGCTGCGCGGGGCTCTGGACATCGTGCCGAAGGTCGACGATCCGGTGTTCGAGGTGTTCCTCCTCGGCAAGATCGCCATGGTGATGGTTCCGTTCGGTGACACCGAGTGGCGCGGCCTGGCGGACCGCATCGTGGCTCGCACCGGTAGTGCTCCGCGGCACCGACGAGAGGTGAACGCCTATCTGTCCGTAGGCGCCGAGGCATGCTACGCGGGCCATGTGGAGGTCGCCGAACAGCTGCTGCCTGCCGCTCTGGACGGCGCCATAGCCGGCGAGAACCGGCGGATGGAGCTGAGTGTGCGGTCCGGCCTTGTCCTACTCCGGTACTGCGGCGCGGCATGGGACGGGCTGACCGACGAGATCGCGGTTCTGGTCGACGAGTTGGCAGAACACCCCCGCGCCCGGATAGACGTCGAGATCGCCGGCGGAGCCCTCGCCCTGGTCCGGGGGCAGGTCGACGACGCCCGGTCCCAGCTCGCAAGGGCGGTCGACCTCTGTTTCGAGCTCGGTGGTTTCGACGTGTTGCCGATAGCCGTCGACGCCCTCACCCGGCTGGAGCTGGCAGGTGGGGGAACGGCCGAGGCGGAAAGGACCGCCCGCCGGTGGATCACCACGGTCGACGCCAAGGGCATCTGGGCGCCGGACGCGCGAGCACTGCCGGCCGTGACGGCAGCCCTCGTCGCTTCCGGCGGGCTCGACGATGCCCGTTCGCTGTTGGACCGGTTCGCCGCGGCGCTGGCCAGGGTCGATGCGCCGCTTGCCGAGCCGGCGCTGCAAGCCGCCCGCGGCTTCCTGGAAAACGGCGCAGGTCGACCGTTGGCGGCGGCGCGGACCTTCGCTGCGGCCGCCGGACTCTACGAGCTGGCTCGGTGCGAGTACGAGGCCGCCTTGGCCGTGGAGCAGGCAGCCACCTGCCTCTACCAGGCGGGTCGTGTGGAGCAGGCCGAGGCCGCCTTGCATCGCGCGCTCGACGCGTTCCGCAAGCTCGGTGCGGATTGGGACGCTGGCCGGGTGACCAGGCTCGCGCGGCGGCACGGCGTCTCGGTACCGGCCCGGCACCGCGGCGGGCGCCGTGGCTACGGCAACGCCCTCTCGCCCCGGGAACGCGAGGTGGCGGAGTTGGCCGCCATGGGCAGGTCGAACAAGCAGATCGCCGCCGACCTGTTTCTCTCTGTCAATACAGTGGCCCGGCACGTTTCGGCCGCGATGCGCAAGTTGGAAGTCCGGTCCCGGGCGGCGCTGGCGCACCGGCTCACAGCGGATGATTGATGGGGGTCCGGGGCCGCAGCCGCACCAAAATTGACGAGAACTTGGCATAGCCGCATGACCGCACCCATCGGAGGCTATCGGGAAGACCCAGCGAGGTCTTCGACGAGAGGAGCCGGCGATGCGGCGATGGCCGATGCATGCGTTGTGGGCGGAGGGCCTGGCGCTCGTCGTCGCAATGGGTGCGGCTCCTGGTCTGGGGACGCCCGCCGGCGCTGAGGAGAGCCGCGGGTCACCACCAGTCGGCGAGCCCGCCGCGATCGAGCAGCACACGGTGGGCTTGATCACCGGCGACACGGTCACCATCGACGTCTTCGACGACGGCCGCCGGGGCCTGGACGTCCGGCTCGCCAAGCGGGACGGATACCAAGCCACGTACGAGGTCCTTGACGAGGACGGCCGGCTGTACGTGATCCCCTCCGACGTAGCGGCGCTGGTTCCTGACACGCTGGACCGGGAACTGTTCAACGTCACAAAGCTCGTCGAGTACGGCTACGACACCGAACGCGGCCTGCCGGTGATCGTCGTCGCCCCCGAGTCTCCGGGCGAGTTCCGCACGACCCGGGGACCGTCCCTGACGTCGGCTCCCGGCGTCGCCGACCCGACGCCGCTGGCCAGCATTGCCGGCGTGGCAGCGACTGTCGACAGCAGCGGCCCGGAGTTCTGGCAAGCGCTGACCGACACCCGCGACGAGCTGGCCGTCCGGACGACATCGGGGCCGCTGGCCGGGATCGGCAAGATCTGGCTGGACGAGCAGATCGAGGTGGCGCTGGACGAGAGCGTGCCCATGGTGGGCGCGCCGGACGCGTGGGCGGTCGGCTACGACGGGTCCGGCCTCAAGGTCGCGGTGCTCGACACCGGCATCGACGTGACCCATCCCGATTTCGCCGGAAGGATCGCCGGCGTCGAGAACTTCACCTTCTCCAGAGACGGGTTCGACCGGTACGGGCACGGCACGCACGTGGCGGGGATCATTGCCGGCAGCGGCGCAGCGCAGGACGGGACGTACACCGGTGTGGCCCCGGGCGCGAGCCTGTTGAGCGGCAAGGTCCTCGGTGACGACGGCACCGGCCTTTCCAGCTGGCTCATCCAGGGCATGGAGTGGGCCGTCCAGGCCGGCGCCGACGTGGTGAACATGAGCATCGGCTCGAGCAGCCCGTCCAACGGTCTCGACCTGCAGAGCACCGCGATAGACCGGCTGACCGAGCAGCACGATGTGCTGTTCGTGGTTTCCGCCGGCAACCTGGGCCCGGGCAGCTGGACGATCTCGTCACCGGGGGCAGCGTCCGCGGCCCTCACGGTCGGGGCCGTGGACCGGGCCGGAGACATGCCGGGGTTCTCGAGCCGCGGGCCGAGGCTCGTGCCCAACCTGCGGCGCCTCATCGGCGGCGAGTTCGCCATCAAACCGGACATCACCGCTCCAGGAGTGCGCATCGCCTCGGCCCGGGCCCGCGACACCTCGCTGGGCAGTCCGGTGAGCGAGCACTACACCAGGGCATCCGGGACCTCGATGGCCGCGCCACACGTCGCCGGCGCCGCTGCGATCCTGCGCCAGCAGCGACCGGATCTAGACGCCGCCGGGCTCAAGTCCGCCCTGGTCACCACCGCCGTCCCCAACCGGCAGCTGGCCGTGTACCAGCAGGGCGGCGGCCGGCTCGACATACCCGCAGCCCTCGACGCGCCCGTGGCGGTCTCGCCCGCGCCGCTGGACTTCGGCTCGTTCGAGTACCCGTACGACGAGGCCGCACCGGTCAGCGCAGACCTGACCTATACCAACCTGCTCGACGAGCCGGTCACTCTCGACCTGTCGTTCGACGTCACGAGCCCCGAGGCGGGCCCGCCCGGTGACACCGTGCTGGACATCGCGACCGATCGGCTCGACCTCATGCCCGGCGAGTCGGCCGAGCTCACCGTCACCCTGGACCCGCGTGACGGCGAGTTCGGGATGTACGGCGGTTACCTCGTGGCCACCGACTCCGCGGGCGCCGTCGTCAGCCGGGTACCGACCGGCTTCTGGTTCGAGCCGCCGACCTACACCCTGACCATCGAGGGAATCGACAAGGCAGGCAACCCGGCAGGTGGGCCGGGCAGCCGCGTAGACGTTGTCGACACTCGCGACCTCAACACGTTCAGCGGATCCGCGAACTTCTTCAACAGCGGAGGAACCGTCACGATCGAGGTCCCGCACGGGACGTACCGGGTCGCGGCGATGTTCCAGGACTCCCTGGCCGGTCAGGAACTGAGCCTGGTCACCGTCCCGGATCTTGCGGTGACCGAGGACATGACGCTCGTGCTCGACGCCCGGACGGCGAACGAGGTCACTGTCGAGACACCGCACCAGGAGGCCGGCCGGCTACCGAACGCCGACGTGATGATCGGCTACCGGATGGAGACCGCCGCGGGTCAGAGCCTGTCCCGGGTGTTCACCGGCAACGCCACCGCCGGGCTCTATATCGCCGCCGCCGAGCCACCCGCGCTGGGCAGTCTCGACGTGTTCACTCGCCAGCTGCTCGGCACCGGCGACTCGACGGTTCTTTATGACCTGGTGCTGATGGAGTCCGACGGCATACCCGAGGACCTGCACTACGTCGTGGCCGGCGACGAGCTCGCCGCGGTCACGAACGGCTACCACAGTGACCTGCCGCACCAGGTGGTGTTCAGCACGCGGTTCCTGGAGCTGCCCGGATGGAACGGTCCCGACCTGGGGATCTCCCACAGCTTCAACGTCCCCGTCGAGCGCACCGACTATTACGTCGGCGGCGTCGGCGCGCACCGGCATCGGGTGAACCTCAACGGGGCCAACTTGCCGACGCTGTTCACCGCGTCACGTTCCTACACCGCGGGCGAGCAGCGGAGCCGGAGCTGGTTCGCGCGGCCCATGGCGCCGGGGTTGCGCGAGGCCGCCGTCCGGCGGGGAGACACCCTCCATGTCTCGGTGTCGCCGTGGATCGACGCGGGTGGGAACGCCCTGGAGGAGCGGGAGGGGCCGACCGGATACTCCTTCTTCCAGGATGGGGCGCTCGTCGCCTCGGGGACGGGCCCGGACTCGCTGCCATTGTCGAGCGACCCAGCGGAGTACCGACTGGAGCTGAGCGCCGGCACCGATCGGTCCTGGTGGCAGACCTCGACGGCGGCGACCACCGCCTGGACCTGGCGGTCCGCGCGTCCGGCAGGCGCCGGCTCGCAGATCGCGCCACTGCTCGAGGTCGACTACGACATCGAGCTCGACCTGACGAACACGGTGCTGGTTCCGGAGGATCGAGGCGGGCCACCTGTCATCGGGGTCGATCTCCACCACCGGCCGGGCGCCGGCGGCGGACCCATCGCCGGAGCGAGGTTGTGGACGTCCTACGACGACGGCGCGACCTGGCGCGAGCGGCCGGGCAAGTCGCTCGGCGACGGGCATTACGAGTTCGTCCTGGACTCCCGTGACGGCGGGTTCGCGTCGCTGAAGGTCGAAGGCTGGGACGCCGACGGCAACCGGGTCGAGCAGGAGATCATCGACGCGTTCCGGTTGCCGCACCGGGCGCCGGAGCCCGATCTCACGGGCACCACCGAGCGCGTGTCCGTGGCCAGCGACGGCACCCAGGCGAACCGCGGATCGTCGGCCCCGCCGGCGATGAGTGCTGACGGGCGCTACGTGGCCTTCTCCAGCATCGCAACCAACCTCGTCCCGGGCGACGCCACCGTGGCCGGCGGCGTCTTCGTGCACGACAGGCGGGCCGGCACGACCGAGCGGGTATCGGTGGCCAGCGACGGAACTCCGGCGACCGGCAATGCCCCTGCCATCACCCCGGACGGCCGCTACGTGGCCTTCGCCAGCTTCGACGACACCCTCGTGCCGGACGACACGAACGACCGCAGTGATGTGTTCGTGCACGACCGCGAAACAGGGGAGACCGAGCGGGTATCGGTGGCCAGCGACGGCTCCGAGGGCGATGCGGGCACCTCGTCGTCCCCACCGGCGATCAGTGCCGATGGGCGCTACGTCGCTTTCGCCGGCTACGCCACCAACCTTGTACCGGGCGACACCAACAGCACGCAGGACGTGTTCGTGCACGACCGGCACACCGGCACGACCGAGCGGGTGTCGGTGGCCGGCGACGGCACCGAGACGCCGCGGTTCTACTCCTCGTCCAACCCGACCATCAGCGCCGGAGGCCGGTACGTCGCCTTCCAGAGTTCCGCGGCCAATCTGGTGCCGGGCGACACCAACAGCACCCAGGACATCTTCGTGCACGACAGGGAGACCGGGGAGACCGAGCGGGTGTCGGTCGCTAGCGACGGCTCGGAGAGCGAGCTGTACGGCTTCTCGTCCAACCCGGCCATGAGCGGGGACGGGCGGTTCGTGGCCTTCCAGAGTTCGGCGTCCACGTTGGTACCCGGCGACACCAACAACATGGCCGACGTGTTCGTGCACGACAGGCAGACCGGGACGACCGAGCGGGTGTCGCTGACCGTCGACGGCGCGCAGAGCAACGGTTACTCCGGCGGCCCGGCCATCAGTGCCGACGGCCGCTACGTGGGCTTCCCGAGCGGTGCGACGAACCTCGTGCCGGGCGACACGAACACGTTCTGGGACGTGTTCGTGCACGACCGCGACACCGGCGCCACCGAGCGGGTGTCGGTGTCCGCCGGCGGAACGGAGGCCAACCAGACCTCCGGCTCGACGCCAGCGCTCAACGCGGACGGCCGGCAGGTGGCGTTCGTCAGCTCCGCGTCCAACCTCGTGCCGGGCGACACCAACGGTCAGAGCGACGTGTTCGTGCGCGACAGGGGTGAGGAGTAGGTGAATCCCGATTCCGGTGCCCGTCCGGCCCGGTCCATCCAACTAGCCCGGGTCCATCCAACTAGAGGAGTAGTGAGCACACGGTATGAGACGCGCGACTGTCTGCGCCGCCGCCCTGGCCGTTGTCGTGAGCGGGGCCATGCCCGGGATCGCGGCGAGCGCACCGGAGCCGACGGACGAGCCGGCAGAAGAGGCTGCTGCGAAGATCGAGCCGATGCTCCAGGCGGAGCTGAGTGCCACCGCCACGACCGACTTCTGGGTGCGGTTCGAGGACGCGGCAGATCTCTCCGAGGCGAGCCGGATGGAGGACTGGGCGGAGCGTGGCAGCGAGGTTGCAGCCGCGCTGCGTGAGACGGCGGAGGCGAGCCAGGCCGACGTGCGGGCCGAGTTGGACGCGGACGGAGTGCGCTACGAGGCGTTCTGGGCCACCAACGCGATCTACGTGCAGGATGGTTCGGATGCTCTGGCGGCAGAACTGGCGGCCCACCCGGAGGTCGACTCGCTGCATCCGACGACGACCTACGAGGTGCCCGACCCGGAGGAGGGTGAGGAGGAACTCCAGGTTCTGAGCACCGCGGTCGAGTGGGGCATCGCCAACATCAACGCCGACGACGTGTGGGAGCAGTACGGCGTCAGGGGCGCGGGTATCACCATCGCGAACATCGACACCGGCGTGCAGTTCTCGCATCCGGCGCTGGTGGACCAGTACCGCGGCAACCTCGGCGACGGCGTCTTCGACCACAACTACAACTGGTTCGATGCCACCGGCCGGTGCGCCGGCGC
This sequence comes from Jiangellaceae bacterium, assembly GCA_036373915.1. Taxonomy (GTDB): domain Bacteria; phylum Actinomycetota; class Actinomycetes; order Jiangellales; family Jiangellaceae; genus JASLBX01. Next base: position 29,119 of record DASUUU010000025.1, read on the forward strand.
ACCGTGCGACACGAACGGGCACGGCACCCACACGATGGGCACGATGGCCGGCGACGACGGCGGCGACAACAAGATCGGTGTCGCGCCGGAGGTCACCTGGATCGCCGCGAACGGCTGCTGCCCGACCGACGCCGCCCTCATCACGTCCGGCCAGTGGATGCTCGAGCCGACCGATCTGGCCGGCGACAATCCGGACGCGAGCAAGCGCCCGCACATCATCAACAACTCCTGGGGCAGCGAGTTCCCGACCGACGACCCGTTCATGGAGGACATCGCGCTGGCTTGGGAGGCCTCCGGCATCTTCGCCGTGTGGTCGAACGGTAACAACGGGCCCGCGTGCCGCACGAGCGGGTCGCCGGGCAGCCGGGCGATCAACTACTCGACCGGCGCGTACGACGCGGACAACCAGATCGCTGCGTTCTCCAGCAGGGGTCCCGGGCAGGACGGCGAGATCAAACCCAACATCTCCGCACCCGGCGTGAACATCCGCTCGGCGCTACCCGGCAGCCGCTACGGCGTCAACAGCGGCACCTCGATGGCGGCACCGCACGTCGCCAGCGCCGTAGCGCTGCTCTGGTCGGCCGCGCCGTCGCTGGTCGGAGACGTCGAGGGCACCCGGACCAGGCTTGACGGCACCGCCACGGACTCGCCCGACGAGACCTGCGGCGGCACTGCCGAGGACAACAACGTCTTCGGCGAGGGCCGGCTTGATGCGCTCGCCCTCGTCGACTCTGCCGAGGTCGAGAACACCGGCACGTTGGCGGTCACCGTGACCGACGCCGACAGCGGCGACCCGATAGCCGGCGCCGAACTGTCCATCTCCGGCCTGGTCGACCGCGACCGGGTCACGGGGCCGGATGGCACGTACTCCGTGGCGCTGCCGCCTGGCGACTACACGGTCACAGCGTCGGCGTTCGGCTATCCCGAACAGGTGGCGGACGTCACCATCGTGACGGGGCAAACGTTCCCGCTCGACCTCGCGCTGGAGGCGCTGTCCACTGTGACGGTCAGGGGCCAGGTCACCGACGGATCCGGCCACGGATGGCCGCTCTACGCGAGCCTCACGGTCGACGGCATGCCGGGTGGTCCGATCTACACCAAACCGGCGAACGGCCGGTACAGCCTCACGCTGCCGGCGAACGAGACGATCATACTGACCGCCAGGTCGCAGTACGACGGGTATGAGACGGTCACCGAACAGATCACTGTCGGTGAGAGCAACCTCACCCACGACATCGCGGTGCCCGTGAATGCCGAGGGTTGCCTGGATGTCGGGTACGAGCACGCCTATGACGGCCTGCTCGAGGGCTTCGACGACCCGACCCTTCCGGACGGCTGGTCGATCGTCGACAACTCCGGCTCCGGGCACGGCTGGCACTTCGACGACCCGCGTGGCAGGGGCAATCTCACCGGAGGCGAGGGCGGGTTCGCCATCGCCGACCGCACGCCCGGGCTCAGCGGCGAGCTCGACGCCTCCCTGGTGACACCGGTAGTCGACCTCACCGGGCACGAGGCGCCGATGGTGCGGTTCCGGCAGGACCTGAACCGGCTGCGGGCGATCGCCCACGTCGACCTGAGCGTCGACGGCGGCGCGAGCTGGGAAACCCTGCTGGAGCAGGACAGCAGTGTCAGGGGCCCGGCAGAGGAGATCATTCCCATCCCGCAGGCCGCAGATCAGTCGGCCGTGCAGGTGCGGTTCCGGCTGTTCAACCACTCCATCTTCAGCAGCAGGTTCTGGCAGATCGACGACGTGTTTGTCGGCACCCGATCCTGCGAGCCGGTGCCGACGGGGCTGGTCGTCGGTCACGTCCACGACCGCAACACCGGCGCGCCGGTCAACGGCGCGATGGTCACCAGCGATGGGAATCCGGAGGAGACCGCCGAGTCCGTAACCACGCCGGATGATGCCGACCTCGACGACGGCTTCTACTGGCTGTTCTCCTCGTTGACCGGGCGCCAGAGCTTCACCGCGGCAGCCGACCTCTACCAGCCGGACGGCCAGCGCGCCGCCGTCGACCCGAGCCGGGTGACAGAGCGCGACTTCCGGCTGCCGGCCGGACAACTCAACGTCGAACCCGCCGACCTGGCCACCGACGTCACGCAGGGCCGGACCGGCAAGGTCAGCTTCACCATTGCCAACACCGGCACGGCACCGGCTCGGGTCGAGCTACGCGAGCGCGACAGCTCGTACGAGATCCCGCGCGCATCGGAGGGGCCTGTAGCCGGCGCCGACGTTGTGCGCATCCCCGGGGAGTTCTCGCCGCTCCAGTCCGGCGAGTCCACAGCCAGAGGTTTGGGGCCGTGGGAGCCTGACGAGTTCGCCTCCGCGGCGGCGCCCTGGATCGATCTGCCGGACTATCCGATCAGGGTCATGGACAACGCGGTCGGAGAGCTCGACGGAAAGATCTACTCCGCGGGCGGCCGAGACCTCGGCAGGCAACTGACCGAAGCCTTTGTGTACGACCCTGCCGAAAAGTCCTGGTCGCCTATCGCCGATCTACCCGAGCCCCTACAGGCGGCCGCGGGTGCGGTGATCGACGGCAAGTTCTACGTGGCCGGCGGCTGGCCGCCGCTGAGCCAGGGCTCGCGCCGGACGTATATCTACGACCCCGAGACAGACGCGTGGAGCACCGGCGCGGACGCGCCGTTCATCTTCGCGGCCGCCGGCCGGGCCGTCCTGGACGATCAGCTCTACATCGTCGGCGGGTGTACCAACAACTGCTTGCTGAACCGGGTCCACCGTTACGACCCTGCCAGCGACAGCTGGGAAGAGTTGGCGCGCTATCCGGAGATCACTTCACACCTGGCCTGCGCAGGTATCGCGAGCCAGGTGTACTGCGCCGGCGGCACAAGGGGGGGTGGCGTCACGTGGAACCGCACCTACGCGTACGACCCCGCGACCGACACCTGGACCCGCAAGGCAGATCTCCCGATCCAGCTGTGGGGGATGAGCTACACCGCCTCGTCGGACCGGCTCGTGGTGTCCGGCGGCGTCACCGGTGGCGCGACCGACATCGGCTCTGGTGCGCAGGTCAACCCGACGGCCCTGACCAACGAGAGCTTCTCCTACGAGCCGGCCACGGATGCTTGGACCAGGCTGCCCGCCTCGAACAACCTCACCTACCGAGCGGGCAACACCTGCGGCCTGGTCAAGGTGGGCGGGACGATGGTCGTCGGCTTCGCCCCGGTCGACTCCGTCGAGATGCTCCCGACCTACGGCGACTGTGTGCCCGCTGATGTGCCATGGCTGTCGCTTGATACCACGACGGTGACGCTGGCACCGGGGCAGAAGGTCAACGTCACAGCCACGCTGGACGCGACTGATATCCAGCCCGGCGAGTACGCCGGCGGCGTCTGGATCAAGCAGGACACGCCCTACCTGGTCTATCCGGCCGACATCGCCATGACCGTCAGCGAGCCAAAGGGCGGAATCTGAACCCAGAGTCCGAGTGAGTTCGCGACGAACGGGGTATGAGCAAGGCGATCAACCTCGCGGTCGGCCCGCATCTGGAGTCTCGCGGGCCGACCCGACCGGGCGGATGGATGAGAGCGGGTGGCGATCGATGAGGCTTCGTCGAGAGTTCGCGACAGGTCTTGGCCTGGCCGTGGTCCTGGCCATGGCGGCGGGGGTGCCCGCCGGGGCTGGACCGGAGTCAGGACCGAGCGGTGCCCAACCGATTGACACCGCTGAGGCGGTGACTCTCATCACCGGCGACACCGTCTGGCTGGAGGAGTTCACCGACGGGAGTCGGGCGGTGAGCATCGACGCCGCGCCGCGAGCTACCACCGAGCCGGTCTTCGAAACCGTCGAGATCGAGGACGACCTGTACGTCCTGCCGTCTGACGCTGCCGCGCTCGTCCCGGAGAAGCTCGATCGCGAGCTCTTCAACGTCACCAAGCTGGTCGACTACGGCTACACCGACGGCGTGCCGGTCATCGTGGACCTCGAGTCGGCACGTTCACGGACGTTGCGGCAGCCGACCGTCGAAGGGCTGGCCGTCGAGGCGGAGCTCAGCAGCATCGGCGCGGTGGCGGCGACGGTCGAGCCGGGAGGTCGGTGGTGGCAACAGGCGGCGCCGGCATCGATCCAGACGCTCAATTCGGGGCCGCTGGCGGCGATCGACGCGGTCTGGCTCGACGAGCGGGTCGATGTGACGCTGGACGAGAGCGTCCCGCTGATCGGTGCGCCGCAAGCTTGGGATACCGGATTGGACGGCACTGGTGTCACTGTGGCCGTCCTGGACACCGGGATCGACGATCAGCACCCGGACCTGGCCGGCAAGCTCGTCGCACAGGAGAACTTCACTGACTCGGACACTGCTCGAGACCGGCACGGGCACGGGACGCACGTCTCGGGCATCGTGGCAGGCACCGGCGAGGCGTCCGGCGGCCAGTTCACCGGCGTCGCGCACGGCGCGCAGCTGATGAGCGGCAAGGTCCTCGGCGACGGCGGGGTAGGCCAGGTGTCGTGGGTCATGGCCGGCATGGAGTGGGCCGCCGAGAACGGTGCCGACATCGTCAACATGAGCCTCGGCACAGAGGACCCGACCGATGGCACCGATCCGATGAGCCAGGCGCTCAACTCCCTGACCGAGCAGCACGACGTGCTCTTCGTGGTAGCCGTCGGCAACAGCGGCAGTGCCGACCAGACGGTGGCCTCGCCCGCGGCGGCCGATGCCGCACTGGCGGTGGGTTCGGTGAGCAAGGCCGAGTTCCTCGCCTTCTCGTCGAGCCGCGGTCCCCGGAAGGGCGATTTCGCCATCAAGCCGGACGTCACCGCCCCCGGTGTGCTGATCACCTCGGCGCGAGCCGAGGGGACGTCGATCGGGAACCCGGCCGAGCATCCCGCGTATCGGGAGACGTCCGGTACATCGATGGCCAGCCCGCATGTTGCCGGCGCAGCGGCCATCCTGCTCCAGGCGCACCCGGAGCTGAGCCCGGCCGAGCTGAAGGCGCGGTTGTCCACCACCGGCGTCCCGAGGACGACCTACGACGTCTACCAGCAGGGCGGCGGCCGGATCGACGTGCCGGCCGCACTCGACGCTCCGGTGCAGGCCACGCCGTCTCCAGTGAATCTGGGCTACTTCCGCTACCCGCAGGAGGACGTCGAGCCGGCCAGCGCAGAGGTGACCTACGCGAACCTGACCGATCAGCCGCTCACTCTCGACCTGACGCTCGACGTCGAGAGCCGCGATGGCGCCGTGCCAAGCGAGGAGATGCTGTCGGTGCGGCCGGACACGCTCGCGCTCGGGCCGGGCGAGCACGGCGTCGTGACAGTGACGGTCGACGTGACCGCGGGCGAGCACGGTCTGTACGGCGGATACCTCGTGGCCCAGGCGGGTGGACAGGCAGCGACCCGCACGCCGGTCGGCTTCTACCACGAGCCCGAGCGCTACGACCTGACCGTCAACGGTGTGGCCCGCGACGGGTCGCCGGCCGGAGCGCCCAGCAGCTTCGACGTGGTCAACGTAGACAACCGCCGTCTCTTGGCGGAGGGCAGCGTCGAGTTCGTCGACGGCACCGGCACCGTGCGGGTGCCGCCCGGCACTTACTCGGTCATGGGCGTCATCTTCACCGGCCCGGAGGGAGCGACGACGGACTGGTCGATGGTGGGCGAGCCCGAATTCGAGGTGATCGGTCCCACTACCGTGACTCTCGACGCGCGTGATGCCGCGCCTATCACCATCGATACGCCGGATCATCCAGACGCGACGCCGGTGCAGCACTGGGCGCTCGACTACCGCCGGACGGCTGCCGTAGGAGGCTCGGTCAACCATCGGTATCTGGCACCGGCTTCGGCGTTCCCGGACGGGATGTACGCCGCGGCGACCGAGCCCGTCACGCTGGGCGGCCTGATATTCACCCACCGCTCGCGGCTCGGTGCCGGTGAGCCGGCGACGCCGTACCTGTACGACCTTGTCTTCAGCCA
>DASUUU010000026.1:0-20868 GCA_036373915.1 Jiangellaceae bacterium
CTTGCCAAGGTGAAGGTCGCGGGTTCGAGCCCCGTCGTCCGCTCGAGGAGGCTCCGGCCTCACCTCGGTGGAGTGGCCGAGAGGCGAGGCAACGGCCTGCAAAGCCGTCTACACGGGTTCGAATCCCGTCTCCACCTCGGCCACCAAGCACCAGGCTCGGGCGATTAGCTCAGTGGGAGAGCGCTTCCTTGACGCGGAAGAGGTCACTGGTTCAATCCCAGTATCGCCCACCAGTATCGGCGCATGTCAGAGCCCCTTAGCCGCCGAGGTAGAGGGCCTGTCGCTTTCCGGGACAGAAGCACCGGGTAAGCCTCGAGGCTCCGCATGGTGTGGCACAGCACCGTGCCCCGTTCATCCCACCTGGGTGATGCCTCGCCCCGACCCGCCGCCCACGATTGAAGTAGCCGCTGGGGCGTCGCATCGCCCGAACGACGACGCTCCTCCAATTTCTGGACCGGTTGGTCGGCGTGATGTCGTGGCCGACCGAATGTTGGCCACTCCAGTTGAGCCCGAGCCTTCACGCTCCGGGCCGGAGATCCACCTGCGTACCAGTTAGGCCTATAGCCCCTACCTCCCTTCGATCTTGAAGATGACAATGTCATTGGGTAGCTGCGAAGGGGACTCGTCGTGGTGACGGGCAAGCGGTTACCAAAGGAGGGGAACAAGATGTGCAGCGATCAACCTGCGCACAGGCGCAGAGATCCCGTGGCCCAGCACTGGTGATTTGGGCATGGGGGTCGCCGCTCCGAGTGGCGAGCTCCTCGGCACAGCAGTTGAACCGTTCCGAGCGGAGCCGGGATCTACCTTGGCCGTGGACGTGACGGTGAAGGATCTCGAGACGGCATCCGACCTCAAGCAGGTACTCAACGTCGAGGCGGAGACTCAGTTTCACACACCTGCGGTTGCCGGCGATGTGATCGCGCGGTTCGAGAAGAGTGTCGAACGCAGCGAGCGGGCCCGGTCGATCCTGTATGCGATCACCTACGAGTGGAAGGACGCGGCGCTCGCGTCGCCGCTTCCGGCTCTCACTCCAGAAGCCGCCAAGCTGTTGAAGGAGGATCCTGCGCGGTTCCGTGACGCTTACGGTGACTACTTCATCGCCGGCTACACGAGCAAGGCGCAGTTCCTGGCCTTCGCCAACCTGAGGTCGAGGGACGAGGCAAGCCTGACGAAGGTGGCGGCGAGCGTCGCCGCGCAGTTCCAGCAGGCAGGCAGCGGCTTGACCGCAGAGGCGGCGAGCGCGATCGAAAACTCGAACAAGGACCATGCCTGCGAGATGTCGCTCGACGTGCACATGTCGGGTCTGCGCGACGACGCATCGTCGACGTTCCGTACGCACACTCATCTGTCCATCAATGAGATCCCGGCACTCGTCGCCCAGTTCACGGAGAACGCCCACGGCTCGAGGACCACCGCCAAGCTCATTCATTTCCACCGGATCGACCCGAGCTTCCCGACGACCATCGAGCTCGACCGCGAAGTCTTCCTGAGCGCCGAACAGCTGTACGACGATCTCGTGGACGCCCACGCGACGCTCGGCCGGTTGCCTGCGACATACCGGGCGGAGATGCAGCAGCAGCTGGAGTCGATCGAGCGGCGCATCGCGGCGGAGATCCCGCGCGACCTCAGTTGCCCGCTCGAAACCATCACGACCCTCGCGGAGGGCGAGAACGGCCTCACGGCGTGGAAGAGGGATGCCAACGAGATCCTCGGTTACCTGGGGCTGTGGCGTGCCGCGATGAACCAACCCAATGGGGGTGTCCTCAGTTGGTCTCCGCCGGCGACGATCGAGGCGATCCCGCCGGTGGTCGTCCGCGAGTCATACGCCAGGCCCGGCCACATCGACGTCGACCTCGCCTTCGATTCCAGGGGTATCCTCAAGCGGGTCGGCCCCGCTGGGCGCGGCTATCACGACGCTGAGCTCGACCCGGGCCTGAAGGGCATCACGCTCGAGGGCAAACGTGTCTGCGGCTACCGCTTGACGACGTGCCGATCGGGCAGCACGAAGGGGACGATCAACAGAACAGCAGGCGGAATCGGCCAGGACAACGTCTCGTTCCACATGCGATCCGATTACGACCGCGGTCTCGACTGGACCGTCGAGGTGTTCACGGTTTCAGCAGACAAGTTCAACTTCGTCGACCCGGACGACCGGTAAACGGCCGCTGATCCTTCCCGTGTGTGGATATCAGGGTCGGCAGTCCGTTAGCAGGGACCATCGGCCCTGGCCCGTGGTACCTCACAAGGCGGATACTTCAGATAGGGACTGGCTCTCGTAGATGAGGTGCGCCATGACCGCTCGACATAAGATCATCCGAGGGCTGGTCGCGTGCGCTAGCAGTGTGACACTCCTGCTGTTCGGCCTGGCCACACCGGCGACCGCCGAGCCCGAGACGCCCGTCGTTTACTCATCCGGGTCGACGGCCACCCGAACCGACTCGTTGGGCTTCGACACCTGCGCCGCACCTTCGCTCACCGCGTTGAAAGCATGGCGCGGGGCCTCGCCATACCGCACGGTGAACATCTACTTCGGCGGCAGCAACCGTGGCTGCGGCCAGCCGAACCTGACCAAGGCATGGGTGCGCGACGCCACTGCGATGGGCTGGAACCTGCTACCCACCTACTACGGCTACCAGCCGTACTGCATGTTCGGCAGCAAGCCGAACCGCTACACCGCTGCGAGCGCGACATCGCGCGGCACTTCGGACGCCACCGACGCAGTCGCCAAAGCCAAGGCACTGGGCCTGTTGTCCGGCAGTGCCCTGTACGCCGACGTCGAGCACTACGACCGCACGATCTCGTCGTGCCGTACTGCAGTGCTCAGGTACGTGTCCGCCTGGACGAAGAAGGTGCACGCCTCCGGATACCTCGCGGGGGTGTACGTCCACCAGGATTCGGGTCTGCGTGACCTGTCCGCGGTCTACAACTCCACGACCTACGCGCGCCCGGATGCGGTGTGGATGGCCCGCTGGGACGGCGTGAAGTCGCTGACCAACTGGCCGACCGCGCCGAACTCGCAGTGGGCCGTCTACCAGCGGGCCAAGCAGTACCGCGGCGACCACAACGAGACGTGGGGCGGGGTCACCATCAACATCGACAACGACGTCCTCAAGGCACCGGTGGCCACCGTCGCGCGGACCTACAAGGTCACCAGCAAGACGCCATTGAACGCTCGGTCCGGCCCGTCCACGTCGTACTCCATCGTCCGCAGCTACGACCCGGGCGCCTCGCTGTCCGTGGTTTGCCAGACCACCGGGAAGAAGGTCGGCACGACCAGCGTGTGGGATCGGCTTACCAGCGGCGCCTGGGTCAGCGACTACTACGTCTCCACGCCGTCCAGCACCGGTTTCACCTCAGCGCTACCGCGATGCACGTACCCGGGGCAGGTGACAACAGCTTCGCTCAACGCCCGAACGGGACCTGGCACGTCATACGCGATCAAGGGCAGCCCGCTCCCGCGCGGTGCCCTGGCCTACGTGACGTGCCAGAAGTCGGGCACCAAGGTGGGGACGACGTCGGTGTGGAACAAGCTCATCGATGGGCGCTGGGTCAGCGACTACTACGTATCGAACCGGTCCAACACGACCTGGAGCGCGCCCGTTCCACGTTGCCCGTGACCGTCGGTCGTGCACATCGCGGGACGTCAAGCGCCATCGACACACAGAGTGCTGCGGCCATTCCGAGCCGCCGAGCCTTCTCGCTCTGGGTGGTGTCGACAGGTAGACAACGCGCCACCTCGACTGGTCAATTCAGTGGACCTTCTGGCGGCGCGCCGCCAACTAATCGCTGGTAAGCGATTGAAGAGCTCACTACCGTCGGCGCACATGGATCTGCGAACCGAGCGAACCGACGACTACGACGAAGTCGTCGACATTCACCGCCGAGCGTTCGGAAGCCACGGCACCGTCGTGGCCGAACTGGTCGCAGCGCTGCGAATGGACGATCCTGTGGCGCTATCGCTGGTTGCTGACGACGGCGGCGAGATCCTCGGGCACGTCATGTTCACCCGCAGTCTCCTCGACGCACCAAAGCAGCTCGTACCCGTCCAGGTGCTCAGTCCAGTCGGGGTGATCCCGGTTCGGCAACGACAGGGCATCGGTTCCGCCTTGATCCGACACGGCCTTCACCTGCTCGACCAGCGCGGCGTCCCGCTCGTCTTCCTTGAAGGTGATCCCCGCTATTACTCGCGGCTAGGCTTTCAACGCGGTGACACCCTCAGCTTCCGCAAGCCTTCACTACGGATCCCGGACGCCGCCTTTCAGGTGACGACGCTGACAGCCTACGAGCGCTGGATGACCGGCACACTGGTCTATTCGTCCACGTTCTGGGACCTCGACTGCGTCGGCCTGCGCGACGACCCTGACGTTGGGGACCATCGGCCCTAACCCTGTGACCTCATAAGACGGACATTTCTAGTAGCCGACTGGATCCGTTCCCAGGGGTGTGCCATGGCCAGCGAACCTGCGCTCATCCAGGGGGCCGGCCGTGACCTGCTGGAATTTGCTGACTTATCGGAGGCCCCGAGAGTGCCAGGAGTTGTCCCCGAACCGCCCGACGGCGTTACTGCCCCGCCCGGTCCGGTAGCGCGGCACGAGACCTCACGCCATAGCGAATCGCTGACCGACCTGCTTGGTGGGAGCCGTGGCGCGATCGATGCCACCCTGCCACCGGTGGCATTCGTAGCGGTGTATCTGGCCTCGGGTGAGTCCATCGGCATTGCCGGCGCGGCGGCCATCGGCGTCGCGGCCGGCGTCGCCGGCTGGCGAGTGGTGCGCGGCGTCAGACCGCGCGCCGTGGTCATCGGGTTGCTCGTGACCAGCGTGGCCGCGCTGATCGCGCTGCGGACAGGCAGGGCCGCCGACTTCTTCCTACTCCAAGTGCTGTCCAACGCGGCCAGCGCGCTGGCCTGGGCCGTCAGCATTCTCATCCGCTGGCCACTGCTCGGTGTGGTGGTGGGAGCCGTACTCGGCCAGCGGTTCACCTGGCGCCGCGATGCACCACTGCTTCGCGCATACGGCCGCGGCAGCTGGCTGTGGGTGGCCCAGTACCTGCTCCGGCTTGCCGTGTTCATGCCGCTGTGGGCGGCCGGAAACGTGGTCGCGCTCGGCGCCGCCCGGGTTGCGTTGAGCTGGCCGCTGGTCGCGTTGTGCCTCGCAGCGAGTTGGGTCGTAGTTCGCGGAAGCCTGCCCGACGGCCATCCGGGCCTGCGCCATCCGCAGGTCGAGCCGGCAAATTAGGCCGGAAAGCCTGACAGGCTAAGCACATGGATCCGGCCTACCTACTCGCTCCGCTCGCCGGCGGCCTGCTCGCGTATGTCGTCCGGCTTCCCCCGTTGGTCGGCTTCCTCGCCGCCGGTTTCGTCCTGCACGCGATGGGATACGAGAAGACCGAGTTGGTGTCGCTTGTCGCCGATCTCGGCGTGGTGCTGCTGCTCTTCACGATCGGTCTCAAGCTCAACGTCCGCACCTTGTTGCGGCCACTTGTCTGGGGCTCGGCGACCCTGCACATGATGGGCTCGACGGCCCTCATGGTCGGCTCGCTCACGGTGCTCAAGTTCACCGGGTTGTCACTGCTGGCGGAGGGCGGCTGGGAGAGCCTTGTGACCGTCGGCTTCGCGCTGTCGTTCTCGAGCACGGTGTTCGCCGTGAAGGTGCTCGAGGAGCGCAGTGACACCCGCTCGATTTACGGCCGGCTCGCCATCGGCATCCTGATCATGCAGGACATCTTCGCCGTGGTGTACCTCGGGCTGTCGACCGGCGAGCTGCCGAGCCCGTTCGCGGTGTTGCTGCTCGGGCTCATCCCGCTGGCTCCCGTCCTGCAACGCATTCTCGCCAAGGTCGGTCACGGCGAGCTACAGGTCCTGTACGGCATCGGACTGGCGCTCGCGCTGGGTTACGCACTGTTCGAACAGCTGGGCATCAAAGGTGATCTCGGTGCGCTCGTCGTCGGCATGCTACTCGCGCCCCACCCGGCCGCCGAGACGTTGTCCACGTCACTGTTCAACATCAAGGAGCTATTCCTCGTCGGGTTCTTCGTCTCGATCGGTCTCACGGCGCTGCCAACACTCGAGACGGTCGCCCTAGCGCTGATCTTGATGGCTCTCATCGCACTCAAGAGCGCGCTGTTCATGGTGATCTTCTACGGCTTCCGCCTCCGCCACCGCACCTCCACCCTGGCTACCCTCAGCCTGTCCAACTACTCCGAGTTCGGACTCATCGTCACGACCGTCGCCGCCGCGCAGGGATGGGTGGATGAGCAATGGCTTGTGGTGCTGTCTGTGGCTGTGGCGATAAGTTTCGCCTTCGGCGCGGTGGTGAACGCCCGGGCCGAAGCGGTCTACCGGCGGCTGGCCCGGCGCCTGCCGGCACGAGACCCCGACACGCTTCATCCGACCGACCGGCCTATAGAGCTCAACGGGGCTCGCGCCGTTGTGCTGGGCATGGGCCGGGTCGGGACCGGCGCGTACGAGCGGCTCATGCGGGACTACGACTGCCCGGTCCTGGGCGTGGACAACGACGAGGACAAGGTGACCGAACTGCGCGCCGAGGGCTACAACATCGTCGAGGGGGACGCCGAGGACTCCGACTTCTGGGACAAACTAGTCCTCTCCGACGGCGTCCGGCTGGTCCTGCTGGCGATGCCGCATCATTCGGGCAACCTCAACGCCCTGCGTGAGCTGCGCAACCGGGAGTTCGCAGGGACGATAGCTGCGGTAGTCCTGCACGCCGATCAGATCGAGCTGATGCACCACAGGGGTGCCGACGTGGTCTACCACGTGTACGCCGAGGCAGGATCGGCCCTTGCCGACAGTGCCGCGAGAACGGCTGGGCTTGGCGAACGCACGTGACGGCAGCGGCACCTTTCGCTGGCGAACCGTGGCCTCACGCGATACCGCTGGCCCAGTGCGGGTACGTGTGGTAACGAAGTAGGCGAGATCACTACCCAGGGAGTCGTGAGCCATGAAGGGCAAGTTGCTGCTGCTGGCCGGTGCTGCGGTCGGTTACGTGTTCGGCACCCGAGCCGGGCGCGAGCGCTACGAGCAGATCAAACAAAGCGTCAACAAGGCTTGGCACGATCCTCGCGTCCAAGAGAAGGTCACCGAGGCAGAGCATTTCGTCAGCGACACGGCCGGCAAGACCGTCCCGCAGGTCCAGGAGAAGATCAGCGACGCCGTCGGTGCCGCGCGGTCGCGCTTCGGCGGTTCCGAGGAGACCGGCCGATCCGAGACTGGACCGGCGACCTCCGACCCGGCGAGCACCGATCGAGCCGCTCGGCCGCAGGACGAGTTCGCCCGTCCCGCCGACTGAACGGGCGCAACGCGCAGTCAGTGGTCACCGTGGTGCGCGAGCAGGGCACGGGCGAGTTCGCGGCCCGCGCCCCGTAGGTGCACCGGATCAGTGACGTTTGCCCGAGGGCCGGCGGCGAGAAGGACGAGCCCAAGCCGCGAGCCGACAGGGGGTGTAAAGAGCGCGCGGATCAGCAGCCCGTCCTCGTCCTCGTCGAGCACGTCCGCCGACTCGGCATGCAGGTCGACGGCCCACCGACTTTCGTGCGGCACCCACAGTTCGACCGGCACGGCCCGGCGATGCCGTTCGATCCGGTGGTCGATATCGGACGGCCGGCGGAACCGTTCGGGCAGTTCGTCGAGGGAGCGGATGCTCGAGGTAACGAACGTTGCAAGGGCGCTCTCCCTTCCGACGACCGCAGCGTCGACTTCCCAGCCACGCCGGGTGCGTATCACCCGGTAGGGCTCGATGATCCGCTCGACGGTGCCGGCCTTCCACGGCAAGGCGTACGTGATCTTCACCCGGCGTCGCTCGGCTCCGGCCCGCCTGATCCGCCTGGCCACGAGCTCCGGCCACGTCGCGCCACTGGGTGTCGCGCCCGCGAGCACGGAGGTGGCCACCACCTCAAGGGTGGTCGTGAGGACGTCGTTCTGCGGCTCCTGCGCAAGTAACCGCCGGCCCGCGGCCGCCACCGCCGCCAGCTGACCGAAGGACACCAACCAGGCACCAACGCCCGCTGGTGAGCGCGATTGGTGCAGCCGGACGTACGCGGCCTCCCCCGGTGACATGTCGTCCCTCCGAGGCGCAGCGCCAGGCCCGGCGACGAACTCGATCACCGGCACGTGGTTCCCGCTTCCGAGGTGGTCGACAGCGACGTCCGCCGCGTGGTACGCCCTGATCTCTTCTCTGAGCTCGTTTCCGGTCGTGTCCAGACAAGCAGCAAGATCGGCGAGCGGGATTCCGTCCGGGTAGTCCGCCAGGATCGCAAGCGCTCGCGCTGCCAAGGCGAAGCGCCGCTCGTGCCTCGGCGGCGCGGTCACGTAACACCCGCCAGCCGCGACAGTTCCGCCACGATCGAAGCCCGGACCCCGTCGGGCGCAACGACCTCGACCCGCCCGCCGAGTGCGTACAGGCGCTGCCGGAATGCCGCTTGATGGGTCACTGCGATGGTCAGCACGACCTCACGACCGACGTGCTCGCACCGCATCGCCGGCCCGAGGATCTGCTCCACCTCGCCGGCGAACTGCTCGGCGGCGCGCACCTTGACCTCCTCCGGCGGGTTGACAGACCAGCTGAGGGGATCGTGCCCGCGACGCCGGGCGCCCTCTGGTAGGGACGCGGTCCCCGGTTCACCGACCGCGATGCCGCGCATCCGGCTTATCGCGAAGTGCCGGTCCACCCGGCCGTCCTCACGTCCCGCTAGATACCAGCCGGCCGGCCCGGGCTGTACGGCGACGGGGTCGACCTGGCGCAGCCTGCCCCGGTACTCGAAGGACAGCACGGCTCGGGAGCCAACGGCGCGTACGCAGTCTGCAAACTGTTCTACCGCCTGGCTGTCTGCGGCCGGCCTCCCACCTGACCGAACAGCTCGCAGCAGCGCTGCTTCCTGGTCCCTTTCGAACCGCAGCGGCACGCGAGCACCGGTGGCCGTCAGGACGTAACGTGATCCCGACCCAGATCCGACCGTGATGATCTCCCAGCCGGCACGGTTGAGCTCACCTACGTCACGGGCGAGCAACTCCCGCGGTTCTTCCACATTGTCCGCAGGTCCCGCCAAGCCGAGGAGCCGGTCCCGACGCATCCCGCGGGCGCCGGCTGCCTCCAAAGCAGCCAGGACCCGGAGCAACCGCTCAACCGTCTCGAACGGTTGCCGCCCGCCCTCGGACATCGCGATACCCCCAGTGTCGGCCATACCGTAGTCAAGTTCGACGGCCGCGTCGACAGTCGCTGTCCCTTGAGTCCGTGGCCGAGATGCAGTGGCCGAGATGCAGTGGCCGCCAGGTCACAACCCGATCACGACAGATACTGGGTAGGCGCAACCTAGTGACGGCCGGCCCGGCACCCGTCTAGCCTGCAGGCAACTAAGGTCGACAGTGTCACACCGGATGCTGCCGGCGCGTGTTCCGCAACCTGATGGCGACCCGGCCAAACCGGGTCTTGGTGAGGACATGGAGGGCAAGACACATGCGTCCAAACAAGGTACTGATGCCCCTGCTGGTCTTGCCGGCACTGGTCCTGGCGGCCTGCACCGGCGACGACGACGACGGGGCGGAGCCGGAGATCCCGGGCGAGACCGAGCAAACGGGCGAGGCGGCGCCGGAAGGCGAAACCACCTCCGAGGGCACTCTCGCTGAGGTCCAGAATCGCGGCGTGCTGCACTGCGGTGTCAACGATGCCGTTCCCGGCTTCGGGTTCCTGACACCCGAAGGCGAGTACGAAGGGTTCGACGTCGAGTTCTGCCGGGTGGTGGCCGCTGCGGTTCTCGGCGACGCCAACGCAGTCGAGTACACCGCGCTGACGGCCGAGGCACGCTTCACCGCATTGCAGGCCCGCGAGATCGACGTGCTGATCCGCAACACCACGTGGACCGCCTCGCGCGACGGTGGCGAGAACGCGAGCTTCACGACCACCACGTTCTACGACGGTCAGGGCATGATGGTCCGGTCCGACGACGGCTACGGTTCCCTCGAAGACATGGACGGCACCGCGATCTGCGTGCTGTCCGGCACCACTACCGAGCTGAACCTCGAGTCGGTCTTCGTGTCGCTCGGTCTGGACTACGAGCCGCTCACGTTCGAGGACAATGACACGCTCCGAGAAGCGTTCCTCGAGGAGCGGTGTGACGGTTGGACCTCTGACAAGTCCCAGCTCGCCGGGTTCCGGGCGAACTGGCCGGAGGACCAGGGCGGTCCGGACGCCCTGACGATCCTGGACGAGACCATGTCCAAGGAGCCGCTCGGGCCGGTCACGCTCGATGGCGACACCGATTGGTTCGACGCCGTGCACTGGGCGGTCATCTCGACGATCCAGGCATGGGAGTTCGGTATCGACTCGACCAACGTCGGCGACTTCACCGACGTGAACCCGGAGGAGGAGCCGGAGATAGCGCGCTTCCTCGGCGTCGACGGGTTCGACGCGGGGCTGGGCCTGGCCCCGGACTACGTCGTCAACGTGCTCGAACAAGTCGGAAACTACGAGGAGATCTACAACCGCACCGTCGGCCCGGATACCGCGCTGGGCCTCGAACCCGGCCCGAACACGTTGTGGACCGAGGGTGGTCTGCTGTACGCGCCGCCGTACCGCTGAGCGGTCCAGCGGACGACAGTGAGGCCTTGGGACACCGTCCCTCCGGCCGGTAACCAGGGGCGGCAGGATGCAACTCCTGCCGCCCCGGCGGCCGATCAGGAGGTCGTGTGAGCACACAACGAACAGAGCCGGGCGTCCGTTCGAAACGCCCGCCACCGTGGCGCGACGAGCGGGTGCTACGTGCCGCCGTTCAGGTCGTGTTCCTGCTGGCCGTTGTGGCCTTGCTCTGGCAACTCGGGTCGAACCTGCTCCGCAACATGCGGTCGCAGGGCATGCGTACCGACTTCGGATTCCTTGACCAGACGGCCGGGTTCACCCTCTCCGGCACCGACTTCTCCTCCCGAGACACGATCTGGGACGCGCTTCTGGTCGGCCTGCAGAACACGATCGTGGTGTCGGTGTGGGGCATCGTCCTGGCGACGGTGCTCGGGCTCTTCGTCGGGATCGCGCGGCTGAGCACCAACTGGCTGGTGCGCAAGAGTGCCGCCGGATACGTCGAGGCGCTGCGTAACGTGCCGCTCCTGGTGTTTCTCATGTTCCTCTATCTCGCGGTCCTAGGGCGCCTCCCACGAATCAGCGACGCCATCGACGCCGGCGGGTTCGTGCTGTCGAACCGCGGTTTGTACGCCCCGTGGATAGAGGTTGCGGAGGGCAGCGGCCTGTTCCTCGGCGTCTGCGCCGCCGCCATCGTCATCGCGATCGCTATCGGGATCTGGCGAACGCGGAGGTTCGACAGGACCGGCGAGCCGCACCATCGCGTCCTGTGGGGTGGCGGCGCCTTTCTGATCATCGCTGTCGCTGCGTGGTTCCTGCTCGACCGCCCGGTATCACCGACCCTGCCCACGCTCGACGGCCGCACCGTCACCGGCGGCTACGAGCTGACGGTCGAGCACGGCGCGCTCCTGCTCGGGCTGGTTCTCTACATGGCGGCGTTCATCGCCGAGATCGTGCGTGGCAGCATCCTGGCGGTGCCGAAGGGCCAGACCGAGGCGGCCAACGCGCTCGGGCTCAGGGGCTTCGACCGCTACCGCCACGTGGTTCTACCGCAGGCATTGCGCATCGCGGTGCCGCCGACCGGCAACGAGTTCATCAACCTCGCGAAGAACTCGGCGCTGGGTATCGCCATCGCCTTCCCTGAACTGCTGCGCGTCACACGCATCGCGATCGGTCAGGGGCAGCCGGCGCCTCAGTTGATCGGAATCATGATGCTGATGTATCTAGCGATCAGCCTGACCCTTTCGTTGATCATGAATCTGGTGAACCGCAGGCTTGCGCTGAGGGGGGCTTAGATGGGCGAGATCGGCGAGATCCGCACGCACGTGTTTCCCCCGCCGGAAGAGCCGCGCGTCACCGCCCGGACTCCCGGTGAATGGGTGCGGCAGAACCTGTTCAACACCTGGTACAACTCGCTCATCACGATCGTGCTCGCGCCGGCGATCGGCTACGTCGTGTACCGGGCCCTATGGTTCGTCTTCGTCAGCGCGGAGTGGAGGATCGTCGAGGTCAACCTCACCAACTTCATGGTCGGCACCTTCCCACGTGGGGAGATGTGGCGGCTGTGGGTGGCGCTGGCAGTTCTCGCTGTCGTGATCGGTCTCGGTCTCGGCGTAACCGCCCGGGCCAGTGCTGAGGCGGCCATGGCGCGAGAACTGCCGACGACGACCTCGTGGCTGCAGACTCTCCGGCGCGCCGCGCCCGCCCTGCTGTTGCTCGCGGCCCTCGTGGTCTTCGTGAGAACGGCGACTCCACTGATTCTGCTGGCCGTGGTGATCGCTCTGGGTGTCGGCGGCTACTACGCCGGCCAGCGGATCCCTCATTCCCAACGTCGATGGATGAACCTCGTCGTGCTCGTAGCGCTGGCCGGCGTGTTCATGGTCGTGACCCAGTTCGGCGGCGCCCCCGTCACGCAGTGGGGAGGCGTGCTCCTGACCGCCTTCCTCGCGGTCGGCGGGATCGCGCTGTCGTTCCCCCTCGGTGTGCTTCTTGCGCTGGGCAGGCGATCGACACTGCCCGGCGTGCGGATCGTCTGCGTGGTGTACATCGAATTGATGCGCGGCCTTCCGCTCGTCGCGCTGCTGTTCATGGGGTGGCTGATCCTGCCGTTCCTGCTGCCGGTCGGCTTCCCGACGCCTGGCCGGGCGTGGCGAGCATTGATCATCTTTATCCTGTTCACCGCCGCGTACGTCGCAGAGATCGTCCGGGGCGGGCTGCAGAGCATTCCCAAGGGGCAATACGAGGCGGCCCAAGCCTTGGGCCTGCCGCCATGGAAGACAATGCGTCTCATCGTTCTCCCGCAGGCGCTACGAAACGTCATTCCGGCAATGGTGGGCCAGTTCATCAGCTTGTACAAGGACACCTCACTGGTCTTGATCATCGGGTTGCTCGACCTGCTCGCGGTTGCCCGGCGGGTCACTCAGCAGCCGGAGTTCCTCGGCCAGGGTCGGCATGCCGAGACGCTGCTGTTCGTATCGTTCATCTACTGGGTCGGGTCGTACTGGATGTCACGCGAGAGCCAGCGCATGGAGCGGCGGCTGGGCCTCGGTGAGCGCTGATGCGGATTAGGAGGAGCTCATGACCGACGCGACGCTCACCCGGGACGCCATGAAGGCCGGCGGTACCGGCGAGGAGATGATCCGCTGCGAGGGAGTGGACAAGTTCTTCGGAGACTTCCAGGCCCTCATGAAGATAGACCTCGTCGTCGGCCGGCAGGAGGTCGTCGTGGTCTGCGGGCCCTCCGGGTCCGGCAAGTCGACGCTGATCAGATGCATAAACCGGCTGGAGAAGCACGACAGCGGCCGGATCGTCGTCGACGGCATCGAGCTCAGCGACGACGTCCGCAACATCCAGGAAGTCCGCCGCGAGGTGGGAATGGTCTTCCAGCAGTTCAACCTCTTCCCTCACCTGACGGTGCTCGAGAACATCGTGCTGGCTCCCCGGCAGGTTCGCCACGAGTCCAAGGCCGATGCCGAGGCGCACGCGAAGGAACTGCTCGAGCGCGTGAAGATTCCCGAGCAGGCCCACAAGTTCCCCGCGCAACTGTCCGGCGGGCAGCAGCAGCGCGTCGCCATCGCCCGATCCCTGGCGATGCGCCCGAAGATCATGTTGTTCGACGAGCCGACCTCCGCCCTCGATCCGGAGATGATCAAGGAGGTCCTGGACGCCATGGTGGAGCTCGCCGAGTCGGGCATGACGATGATCGTGGTGACCCATGAGATGGCGTTCGCGCGAGCCGTGGCCAACCGGATGGTCTTCATGGCCGACGGCCAGATCGTCGAGGTCGGCGCGCCTGAACACTTCTTCACCGATCCGCAGGAAGAGCGGACCAAGCTGTTCCTTTCGCAGATCCTCTGACCGCCTCGGTTTTCGGAGACGCCCGCCGGCCTGCGGAGGCTTGTCGGGATGCTCGGGTAACGTCGACGAGCATGTCGTTCACAGGCATGTCCGCTCTGGCGGTCACTGACGGCGCCGATCTTCGGGCGGCCGCCGAGCAGGCGTTGCGTGCTCTGGTCGGCCACCCCGACGCCGCGTTGCGGGCCGACCAGTGGACTGCCATCGAGGCCCTCGTCGCGCAGCAGCGGCGGGCGCTTGTCGTCCAGCGGACCGGCTGGGGCAAGTCCGGCGTGTACTTCGTCGCCACCATGTTGCTGCGCTCGCAGGGTGCCGGGCCTACGCTCATCGTCTCGCCATTGCTGGCGCTGATGCGCAACCAGGTCGAGGCCGCCGGCCGCGCCGGCGTGCGGGCTCGCACCATCAATTCCGCCAACGTCGAGGACTGGTCGCAGATCGAGAAGGAGCTCGCGATCGACGAGGTCGATGTGCTGCTGATCAGTCCGGAGCGGCTCAACAATCCAGGCTTCCGCGACAGTGTTCTGCCCGGGCTGGCCGCGCGGCTCGGGCTGCTGGTCGTCGACGAAGCCCACTGCATTTCCGACTGGGGGCACGACTTTCGGCCCGATTACCGGCGCATTCGCGACGCGTTGGCCGGGCTGCGCCCCGGGGTGCCGGTTCTTGCCACCACCGCCACGGCCAACGCTCGGGTCGTAACCGACATCGCCGAGCAACTCGGCGACGACACGTTCGTCCAGCGAGGTTCGCTCGACCGCGAGACTTTACGCCTTGGCGTCCTCACACTCCCCGGCAACGAGCAGCGGCTGGGCTGGCTCGCCGCGCACCTGGACTCACTGCCTGGCAGCGGCATCATCTACGCGCTGACCGTGGCTGCGGCCGAGGACCTGGCCGAACACCTGCGGGCGCGCGGTCACGACGTCCGCGCCTACACCGGACGCACGGACCCTGCCGAACGGCTGGCCGCGGAGTCGGCGCTGATCGGCAACGAGGTCAAGGCCCTTGTTGCGACGTCGGCCCTCGGCATGGGTTTCGACAAACCCGACCTCGGCTTCATCGTTCACGTCGGCGCTCCCCCATCGCCGATCGCCTACTACCAGCAAGTGGGCCGCGCCGGCCGAGCGGTCGAGCGGGCCGACGTCCTGCTCCTGCCCGGCCGCGAAGACACCGAGATCTGGCGCTACTTCGTCAGTCTAGGGTTCCCTGCCGAAACGCACGTCCGACAGGTTCTGGACGTTCTGACCGAGGCCGACGCGCCGCTGTCGACCACCGCGCTCGAAGCCCGGGTCGACCTGCGTCGAACCCGCCTGGAGCTGATGCTCAAGGTGCTCGACGTCGAGGGCGCGGTCCGGCGGGTCTCGGGCGGCTGGATCGGCACCGGCGCACCGTGGGTGTACGACGCCGAGCGTTACTCCAGGGTCGCCGAGGCGCGCCGAACCGAACAGCGCGCCATGCTCGACTACATCACCACGACCGAGTGCCGGATGGCATTCCTGCGCCGGTCGCTGGACGATCCCGGGGCAGCGCCATGCCGGCGATGTGACAACTGCACCGGTCCCTTCTACGCGACAGGAATCCCCGAAGCCGCCGTAACCGCCGCCCGGCAGCAACTCGAGCGGCCAGGAGTCGATCTCGAGCCGCGGGCCATGTGGCCGTCCGCGATGCCGTCCCTGGGCATCGACGTGCGGGGCCGCATCCCCGAAGGCGAACGCGCCGCGCCGGGCCGGGCGCTCGCCCGCCTGTCCGATCTGGGGTGGGGAGACCGGTTGCGTCACCTTGTCGGTCCGGCCGCACCCGACCAGGAGGTACCGGAGTCAGTGATTTCGGCGGTGGTCGACGTTCTGCGTACGTGGAACTGGACGGACCGCCCGGCCGGGGTCATCGCCGTGCCGTCTCGGACCCGGCCCGTGTTGATCAGTTCGCTGGCGGCGCGGATTGCTGAGATCGGGCGCCTTGCCATGCTCGGCTCGCTTGCCCTCGCACCATCTGGCGCTCGTCCGAGAGATCGCGGTGGCAACAGCGCCTATCGGCTGGCAACCGTGTGGGACTCGTTGATCGTCCCGCCGGACGTCGCCGACCAACTCGACCGGATAGGCGACTCCCCCGTACTGCTCATCGATGACGTCGCCGACACCCGGTGGACCATCACGGTGGCGGCCCGCGCACTGCGCCGCGCCGGGTCCGGTCCGGTACTGCCACTCGTGCTCGCCATCGACGGCTAAGTCATCAGAGGCCACGGGCGGTCGTCGGGCCGCACCAAGCCTCCACAGTGCCGCCGTCGGGCCGCACCAAGCCTCCACAATGTCGCCGTCGGGCCGCACCAAGCCTCCACAATGTCGTGATGGCGGCAGTGTGGAACCTCGGTGCCCGCACCCAGCGGCAGTGTGGAACCTCGGTGCCCGCGCCCAGCGGCAGTGTGGAACCTCGGTGCCCGCGCCCAGCGGCAGTGTGGAACCTCGGTGCTCCCGGCCGACCGGCGGCACAGCTCACCCACCGGGTCCGAACCGGCGAGCCGGTACTCCCGGCGAGTAATAGTTTTGTCGCACCATCCTGTGAGCGTTAACATGTCCGCACCACGTGAGCCCGACCGGCGAGGAGTCACCCGGATGTCCGATGCCAAGACACGTCCAGCTGTCATGGCCGACGTCGCCCGTCGTGCCGGCGTGTCGCACCAGACCGTCTCGCGGGTCCTCAATGACCACCCGAACGTGCGCCCGGAGACCAGAGAGCGCGTTCTGCAGGCGATCAACGAGCTCGCCTATCGCCGCAACTCCTCGGCGCGTGCCCTCGTCACGCGGCGCACGAACACCCTGGGCGTTGTCGCGTTCGACACCACCCTTTACGGCCCGGCCAGCACCCTGTTCGGCATCGAGCAGGCGGCTCGTGAGGCGGGCTACTTCATCAGCATCGTCAGTCTCAAGACGATCACCGGCAAGAGCGTGTCCGAGGCGCTGGACTACCTGGCGGAGCAGTCCGTCGACGGCGTGATCGTCATCGCACCGCAGCGAACCGCGGCCGAGGCGCTTGCCGCACTGCCGGCGGACGTCCCAGTGGTCGCCGTCGAAGGTGGGCGGGCGCCGGATCGGCCGGTCGTCTGCGTCGACCAGGAAGCCGGGGCGCGGGCTGCGACCGAACATCTGCTGGACTTGGGACACGAGACCGTCTGGCATGTGACCGGCCCCCAGGACTGGCTCGAGGCAGAAGCCCGCCGGGACGCGTGGCGGGCCACCCTGGCGGCGGCAGGCGCACCGGTGCCGGAGGTGGTACCCGGCGACTGGAGCCCCCGCTCCGGCTACGCGGCCGGTCGAGTACTCGCCGAGCGCCGAGCCGCCGGCGCGAACGTCACAGCGGTCTTCGTGGCCAACGATCAGATGGCTCTGGGAATGCTGCGCGCATTCCAGGAGGCGGGCATCGACGTGCCGCGGGAGGTCAGCGTGGTCGGCTTCGACGACATCCCTGAAGCCGAGTTCTTCCCGCCGCCGCTCACCACCGTCCGCCAGGACTTCGCGGCGGTCGGGCGAAACAGCATCGGCGTACTGCTCGACCAGATCGAGGACGGCCCCACGCTCCCACCGCCTCGCGTCGTGGTACCGGCGTCGCTTATCGTGCGGTCCAGCACGAGCACCAGCACGAGGACCAGCACCAGGACCGTCGAAGGCGACGCACCGACTGGCCCGTCCGGCTGACTGTCCGCCACCACAGCCCGGCCCGACCCGCGCACTTCCGGAGGAACGATGTGAACGCTAACACCGTGACCGGAGAACTTCCCGATGCCCGCCTCGCCATCAGTTCTGGTCGGACCGCGCTCGGCATTGAGCTGGGCTCTACGCGGATCAAGGCAGCGCTGATCGGTCCGGGACACGCACCGATAGCAAGCGGCAGCCAGGAGTGGGAGAACCAGCTCGTCGACGGAGTCTGGACCTACTCCTTGGACGCGGTCTGGGCCGGCCTGCAGGACTGCTTCGGCGCACTGGTGGATGATGCGGAGCAACGGCACGGGGTGCGTCCCACCTCCTTCTCGGCCCTCGGGGTGTCGGCCATGATGCACGGCTACCTCGCCTTCGATGCCCGCGACGAGTTGCTCGTGCCCTTCCGCACTTGGCGCAATACAAGCACCGGCACCGCGGCCGCCGAATTGACCGAGCTGTTCGGCTACAACATCCCGTTGCGCTGGTCGATCGCCCACTTGTACCAGGCGATCCTCGACGACGAGCCGCACGTGTCGCATATCGCGCACCTCACCACCCTGGCCGGATACGTCCACCGGCGCCTGACCGGCCGCCACGTGCTCGGCGTCGGTGACGCGTCCGGCATGTTCCCGATAGACCCGGAGACCTTGAATTACGACCGGACGATGCTGGACAAGTTCGACCGGCTTGTCGCTGAGCGCCGGCCTGGCCTGAAGGCCGAGAGCCTGCTGCCCGAGGTCCTGCCAGCGGGTCGCGAGGCCGGCAGCCTGACGGCCGAGGGCGCCGCTTTGCTGGACCCCACCGGTGGGCTGCAGCCCGGAGTCCCACTGTGCCCGCCGGAGGGCGATGCCGGCACCGGCATGGTCGCCACCAACTCGGTGGCGCCGCGCACCGGCAACGTCAGCGCTGGGACGTCCATCTTCGCCATGGTCGTGCTGGAGCGAGCATTGACGAAGGTGCACGAAGAGGTCGATCTGGTCACGACGCCGGCCGGTGACCCGGTCGCAATGGTGCACTGCAACAACGGCGCCAGTGAACTCGGCACCTGGGCGGACTTGTTCGGCCAGTTCGCCGCGGCGCTGGGGCACCCGGCCGGGCCGGCTGAGGTCTATGTGGCACTGTTCGAGGCTGCGGCCTCCGGCGAGGCCGACGGCGGTGGACTGCTCGCGTACAACTATCTCGCCGGTGAGCCCATCACTTCTCTGACCGAGGGTCGTCCGCTTTTCGTCCGCACCCCGGAGAGCCGGATGAACCTGGCCAACTTCGCCCGCACCCAGATTCTGGGCGTGTTCGGCACGCTGGCACTCGGCATGCGCGTGTTGGCAACCGAGGATGTCGCGTTGGATCGCATGTTCGCCCACGGTGGCCTGTTCAGGACAAAGGGCGTGGCTCAGCGGTTGCTGGCCGCCGCGCTCGGAGCGCCGGTTGCCGTCGGCGAGACCGCCGGCGAGGGAGGATCCTGGGGCATGGCCCTTTTGGCCGCTTACCTGTCGGCCGCTCCTGAGCAGGATCTGGGCACCTTCCTGAACGAGCGCGTCTTCTCCGGTGCCGCCCTCGTGGTCGCCGAGCCCGACCCCGCCGATGTGGCCGGCTTCTCCTCGTACCTCGATCGGTACAGCGCCGGCCTGGCGATCGAGCGGGCCGCCACCGAGGCCATCTAGCCCGAGACGAATGGAGATAGTGGCAGTGAGCACCACCGACCAGGCTTCCGGAGTCCCGGGCTCGATGCGCGAGGCCATCGACGCCGCCAAGCGAAAGGTCGCCGACCTGCATGCCGAGCTCGTGCGGTACGGGCTGGTCGCCTGGACCGCCGGGAACGTGTCCGAACGGGTACCCGGCGCCGAATGCTTTGTGATCAAACCGAGCGGTGTGGCGTACGACGACCTGACGCCGGACACCATCGTGGTCTGCGACTTGGACGGGGCACGCATCGAGGGCGACCTGTCGCCGTCCAGCGACACCGCCGCCCACGCCTTTGTGTACCGTCACCGGACCGACGTCGGCGGGATGGTGCACACCCACTCGACCTACGCGACGGCATGGGCGGCCCGCGGCGAACCGATCCCATGCGTGCTGACCGCGATGGCCGACGAGTTCGGCGGCGAGATCCCGGTCGGGCCCTTCGCCACCATCGGCGACGACTCGATCGGGCGCGGCATCGTCGAGACGCTCGACGCGCACCGCTCCCCCGCCGTGCTGATGCGCAACCACGGCGTCTTCGCGATCGGCAAGGATGCACGGGCCGCCGTCAAGGCCGCCGTGATGTGCGAGGACGTCGCGCGCACCGTGCACATGGCCCGCCAACTCGGCGAGCCGATCCCCATCGACCAGGCCGATATCGACCGGCTGTACGACCGATACCAGAACGTCTACGGGCAGAGGAGTCGCTGATATGGAGAAGAGCGAGATCTGGTTCCTTACCGGGAGCCAGGGCCTGTACGGCAACGACACTCTGCAACAGGTAGCCGACCAGTCCCGGCAGATCGCCGCCGAGCTGGACAAGAGCGACGAGCTCGCGGTGCCGGTGGTGTGGAAGCCGGTGTTGACCGATGCCGACGCGATCCGGCGGGTCTTGCTCGAGGCGAACGCGAGCGATGCCTGCCTCGGGATCATCGCGTGGATGCACACGTTCTCGCCGGCCAAGATGTGGATCGCCGGCCTCGACGCGCTGCAGAAGCCGCTGCTGCACCTGCACACCCAGGCCGACATGGCGCTGCCGTGGTCGAGCATCGACATGGACTTCATGAACCTCAACCAGGCCGCTCACGGCGACCGCGAGTTCGGCTACATCCAGACCCGGCTGGGGGTGCCCCGCAAGACCGTGGCCGGGCACGTCGAGTCTCCGGTGGTCGCGACCCGGATCGCGCGCTGGGCGCGGGCGGCGCTGGGGCGCGACGAGCTGCGCCGGCTGCGGCTGGCGCGCTTCGGCGACAACATGCGCGACGTCG
Source organism: Jiangellaceae bacterium (assembly GCA_036373915.1). Classification (GTDB taxonomy): domain Bacteria; phylum Actinomycetota; class Actinomycetes; order Jiangellales; family Jiangellaceae; genus JASLBX01. Next base: position 20,575 of record DASUUU010000026.1, read on the forward strand.
CGGTCACCGAGGGCGACAAGGTGGAGGCGCAGCTGCGGTTCGGCGTCTCGGTCAACACCTTCGGCGTCAACGACCTCGTCGCCGTCGTCGACCAGGTCGCCGACCACGAGATCGACAAGCTGGTCACCGAGTACGCCGACACCTACGCGGTCGCTCCCGAGCTGCTGCCGGCCGGCGACCGGCACGAGTCGCTGCGTTACGGCGCCCGGATCGAGCTGGGGCTGCGGGCCTTCCTGACCGACGGCGGCTTCGGCGCCTTCACCACGAACTTCGAGGACCTCGGCGGGCTGCGCC
>DASUUU010000027.1:0-10233 GCA_036373915.1 Jiangellaceae bacterium
CGGGTCATCACGAGTGCGACGGGGCAGTGGGTGCGGTTGAGCGCGATCCGCCAGGCCTCGACCGCCTCGTTGGCGTCGGCGGGGCGGATCACGTCGAGGTGCGGCATCGCCCGCAGCGAGGCGAGCTGCTCGATCGGCTGGTGCGTGGGGCCGTCCTCGCCGAGGCCGATCGAGTCGTGGGTCCATACGTAGGTGACGGGCAGTTGCATGATGGCGGCGAGCCGGACCGCCGGGCGCATGTAATCGCTGAACACTAAGAAAGTGCCACCGTAGGGCAGCGTCAGCCCGTGCAGCGCGATCCCGTTGAGCAGCGAACCCATGGCGTGCTCGCGGATGCCGAAGTGCAGTACCCGGCCGTACCAGTCGCCGATGAACTCCTTGCTGGACCGCTCCGGCGGGAAGAAGCTCGGCTCGCCCTTGGGCGTGGTGTTGTTGCTGCCGGCCAGGTCCGCCGAACCGCCCCACAGTTCCGGGAGCGCCGGAGCGAGTGCGGACAGCACCTCGCCGGAGGCCTTGCGGGTGGCGACGTCGGTGCCGGGCTCGAACGTGGGTATGACCTCGGCCCAGCCGTCGGGCAGCTGCCGGTTGCGCAGCCGATCGAGGAGCGCGGCTCGGTCGGAGTGAGCCGACCGCCACGCGGAGAAGCTCTCGTCCCAGGCCTGGCGGATCTTGGCGCCCCTGTCGACGACGGCCAAAGCGTGCTCGCGAACCTCGTCGTCGACCTGGAACTGCGCTTCAGGGTCCACACCGAGGATCCGCTTGGTGGCGGCGACCTCGTCGGCACCCAGCTTGGAGCCGTGAATGCCACCGGTGTTCTGCTTCGTCGGAGCCGGCCAGCCGATGATCGTACGGAGCCGGATGAACGAGGGGCGGTCGGTCGTTGCCCTGGCGTTCTCTATCGCGGCGTGCAGAGCCGCGACGTCCTCGTGGTACGGGCCGTCGGACCCGCGCCAGTCGACGGTCTGGGTGTGCCAGCCGTAGGCGGCGTACCGGGCGACGGCGTCCTCGGTGAACGCGACGCTCGTGTCGTCCTCGATGGAGATCTGGTTGTCGTCCCAGATGAGGATCAGGTTGCCCAGGCGCTGGGTGCCGGCCAGCGAGGACACCTCGCCTGAGACGCCCTCCTGCAGATCCCCGTCGGAGGCGATCACGTAGATCGTGTGGTCGAACGGGCTGGTGCCTGGCGCTGCGTCCGGGTCCAGCAGACCGCGCGTGCGGCGGGCCGCCATCGCCATGCCGACGGCGTTGCCGACACCTTGTCCCAGCGGCCCGGTCGTGGTCTCGACGCCGGGCGTGAGGTGGTTCTCGGGATGGCCGGGTGTGCGCGAACCCCAGGTGCGCAGCGACTTGAGGTCGTCGAGCGTCAACGGGTAGCCGGACAGGAACAACTGGATGTAGAGCGTCAGGCTCGAGTGCCCGGCGGATAACACGAAACGGTCGCGGCCCAGCCATGCCGGGTCGGAAGGATCGTGCCGAAGGTGCCGCTGGAACAGCAGGTACGCCGCGGGGGCCAGGCTCATCGCGGTGCCGGGATGGCCGTTGCCGACCTTCTCGACGGCGTCCATCGCCAGAACTCGAACCGTGTCGACCGCTCGGCGGTCCAGATCGATCCAGTCGAGTGTGGTCGTATCGGCGCTCACCGGAGTGGGGCTCCTCTCAGACGGTGGGTTCGCAGGGCTCTGCTCAGCGACAAGGTCACAATCCGGCAACGAGCCTATCGGTGCGCCCATTCCCGGAGGGGATCGCACCGGCCGAAGTCGAGTGGGCGGGTGGTGCGGTGGCGCGACGGCGGCCCGGCTAGACTCGCAGCGTCATCAGCGGGCAGTGATGGTCCGCTAATCAGCTTCGGCCGTGAGGTAACCAGTGACCACCGTCAGGACTACGCGCGCGGTGGTCGACACCGCCCAGCGGGTCCGGCCGCCGGCTCGGGTTCTCTTCGCAGCGTACGTGTCGTTGATGAAGCTGCGGGTCATCGAGTTGCTGCTGGTCACGACGTTGCCGGCGATGGTGCTCGCCGAGCGGGGACTGCCACCGGTCGGACTCGTAGCGGTCACGCTCGCCGGTGGGACGCTGGCCGCCGGCAGCGCGCACGCGTTCAACCAGGTTCTCGAGCGCGACATCGACGTGCACATGCGCCGCACCCGGCGGCGTCCGATGGCGACCGGGTTGATCTCGCCGCGAGCGGGCACGGTGTTCGCCGCCACGCTGCTGGTCGCGTCGCTTGGTTTGATGCTGGCCTTCGTCAATCCGCTGGCCGCGGCGCTGACTCTGGCCGCCAACCTGTTCTACGTCCTGATCTACACGGTTCTGCTCAAGCGTAGGACCGCGCAGAACATCGTGTGGGGCGGCGTCGCCGGCTGCCTGCCGACGTTGATCGGTTGGGCGGCGGTGACCGGATCGCTCGCGTGGCCGCCCGTGCTGCTGTTCTTGATCGTCTTCTTCTGGACGCCCCCGCATTACTGGCCGCTCGCCATGCGGTACCGGGACGACTACCAGCAGGCCGGCGTGCCGATGCTGCCTGTCGTGGCCTCGGCGTCGCGCGTCGCCGCCCAGATCATCGCGTACTCGTGGGCGATGGTGGCGACGTCCCTCGCGCTGCTTCCGGTCGCCGACCTCGGCTTGCTGTACGGAGTGCTCGCGGCACTGGCCGGCGTGTGGTTCCTGATCGAAGCGCACCGCCTGTATGCCCGCGCGCGGCGCGACTCCACGGCCGCGAACCTCAGGGCGATGCGCCTGTTCCACGGTTCGATTACCTACCTGACGGTCGTGTTCGGGGCCGTCGCGGCCGACGTCCTGATCTTCGGCTGATCGTCCCGAGGCGGCACGGGTGCTGACCGCTTGTTCTGAACGAGTAGACCTGGGCTCTCCGCGCTGCCTACGCTGCAACACGTGCGTGATCGTGTTCTCAGCGCCGTCGGTCTGGTCACTCTGGCCGGTGCTTCGGTATGGGCTCTCGCCGGTGGGGACGCCGAACCGGCGGGTTCGCTCGTGGTCCTGGGGCTCGGCTGGGTGATCGCAGACGCGATCGTCTGGCGGTTCGCAGAACGCGATTTCGACGTACCCGACGAGGTGACCCTGCCGAGCGCGCCGTGGGGATTGGTGGTGGGTCCTGCGGGCGCGCTGGGCCTCGCGGCGGCCGTGATCCTCGGCGTTCCGCTGCTCGCGGCCGTGTGCGCGATGGCGCTCATCGCGACACTGCCGGGCCTCTACACCCGATTCCCCGCCGGTGCCGTGCCGTTGCGGGTCGTCGCCGATGCCGACCGGGTGCGTCGGTTCGCCGAGAGCAACGGAGTACCGCGAGGCGGGGCCGTAGCCGGATATGTCGCACCAGTGGGGGAGGACGGCGCCCGGCTGGTAGTCGTCGCACCGGATTCAGCGTGGGCCAGCCTCATGGTGCGCCAGCAGGACGTGGACCTGGTCGCCCGCCTGGCCCGGGTCGAGCTACGAGATCGAACCAGTCCGGAGGTCGGGCGTGATTTGGCGACCGGGGTGCACTACTGGGCAACGATGAACAAATCTTGGTGACGTCCTGATGCGGAGTCGACAGGCTCATCTCGAGTCAAGACACCTGTCTGATGAGAGCGTTGGTCACGGTTCTGTGACGCTTGGTTCGGAACCGTCTTGATCGCCGTTACAGTGCGCTCGGGGGCCGGACACAGAAGGGAGTACACAGGATGAAGCGCCTAGTAGCGGTCGTCGTGATGTCGCTGCTTGCGGTCCTCGGGTTCACCGGCACGGCGTCCGCACTGACGCCCGATGAAGAAGCTCTCCTCGAGAAATGTGAAGAGGAGTTCTTCGACGCGCTGGATGCTCACCTTGCGGATTTTGATCAGGTCGAGTTCGACCAGTTCGTATACGGCTGGGAGGACTTGTGGACCAAGCACGAAAAGGGGCTGATCTCGGACGAGGAGCTGATCGCTGGACTAGACGAGATCACCGACGGCTTGTTCAGTGAGTTCCTCGAGTGCCTCAGCACCGACGAGCCGGTCGAACCGGACGAGAAGCCGGACGACAAGCCGGTCGTCGTTCCGACCTCTGTACCCGCCGGGCTCCACGAGCCGGACACCGGTGCCGGCATTACCGCCGCCCTCGTGGGTCTCGGCCTGGCCGCTGTCGCGGCCGTGGCCCTGCTCGCGCGCCGCGCAGTAGACCACTCGTAGGCACGCTGGTCGTAAGCGCGCCGGCTCCCGAGCCCTCGGTCGGCTGTTGCCGGCTGAGGGCTCTGCGCTGTCTGCCTCTGGGGCAGCCTCCTCTTAGAGGCTGTGGACCTGCGTGCACGTCTGCAACGCCACTCATCACTGGGCGGATAACGCGTTCGTCGCAGCGACGCCAGATGCCGCAAGTGTGCTGGCAAGACGGCACCCCGAGGACCACAAGTTCCGGCCGGCAGAGCAGACCGTGGTGAGGGACGCTCACGAGGCTTACCAGGCGCCCGAAATATCGTCGGAGCGGAATTGTAAGCAGTGATCACCCTTGACACTAACTGTGGCGCAGATCACACTTACGTCGTCAGGAGCGGACCCGGCACTCCATCGATCTCGGTTGAAACGCAAGCTCCTCCCGCGAGGTGGGCTTCTGCCATCGCAGAACTTCACGCCTCACCGGGTCGGGGGAGCGCGAGTCGGAGGAGGTCGGGCAAATGCGAACATCATCCAAGGGCGTCGCCGTGCTTCTGGGGGTCGGTGTGCTCATCGCGCCACAAACGGCGGCAGCAGCGCCGATCGACGACGTCGTGAGCACGTTCACCTACTCGCAGAACATGCACCCGCTCGGCTACTCGCCGAGGACCATTCCGCTCGCCAACGCCGAGCCCGGAGCTAGCTCATTCAACTCCGACCTAGCGTTCTGGGGCGACATGGCGGTTCAGGGCTCATACGCGGGTTTCCGGCTCATTGACATCTCTTCACCGGCAAATCCAAGAGAGATCATCAACTGGGAGGAGTGTGCCAGTCGGTTCAACAGCCAGGGCAACCAGGGCGATGTGATCATTTGGGAGAACCTGATCATCCGCTCCTGGAACTCGCCAACACCTGCCAGTGGCTCTCAATGCGGCGATTGGCCGATGGCACCTGGCGAGGAGGGCCTTCACGTTATCGATATCAGCGACCCGCTGAACCCTGACGTCGTCGCGTTCGTCGACACGCCGACCGGCTCGCACACCGCGACGCTGGTGCCCGATCCAGAGAACGACCGGCTGCTCGTCTACAACAACTCCGCCCCGGGCGGGTTCGACATGATCGAGGTCCCGCTCGACGATCCCGCCGCCGCTAGCTATGTTGGCGCCTTCGCCACCGGCGGCGGATGCCACGACTGGGCCGTCATGCTCGGAGACGTGATGAGGGCCGCGTGCTCCGGTGGAGGCGGTTTCCGGATGTTCAGCCTCGGCGGCCCCAGCGGGGGCTCGCTGGACAACCCGCAGCTTCTCTACTTCGTCCCGTTCTTCAGCGGGCATTCCGCCGCGTTCACCTGGGACGGCAAGTACCTGGTCTTCGGCTGGGAGCCCGGCGGCGGCGGCGGAGCCCGCTGCACCGCGACGGGGACGCAAGTCACGCCGACGATCGTGCAGACCGACGACATGAAGTCGTACTTCTTCTTCGATGTTGAGTCCGGCGAGCAGGTCGGGCAGTTCGTCTTGCCGCGCGATCAGACCCTCCAGGAGAACTGCACGATCCACAACTACAACATCGTGCCGACCGACAAGCGCTACGTGCTCGTCTCGGGCAACTACCAGTCGGGGATCAGCGTCGTCGACTTCACTGACCCGTCGAACGCCAAGGAGATCGCCTTTGCCGATCCGGCACCGCTGGTCAACCCGGACAACCCGACCGGCATCGAGCTCGGCGGCGACTGGTCGACCTACTGGTACAACGGCCACATCTATGAGTCCGACATCACGCGGGGACTCATCGTCTGGAAGCTGAGCGACAACGCCGTGGCCGGCGCCAAGCGGTTCGATCACCTGAACCCACAGACGGCGATGACCTCATTCCCGTTCAAGGGGACGGCATTCGGCTCCGGTTCGTAGGCAACGGCTTGGATCGTACGGAGGGTGGCTCTGGCCATCCTTCGTACGACTCGCCGTAACACAAGACCGGCTATGTATCGACTCCCCGGGCCTTCACAGCAGGCGGGTGCGGCGTCGGCGCCGCCACGGCCGATCGAGCCACCGGCAGCCACCGAGCGGCGAGCCAGACGTCGACCGCAGCGGCGATCAGCAGGGCGGCGCCCAGCATGTGCAGGCCGACCAGGACCTCGGGCAGGTCGAGGATGTACTGGACGGCACCGACAAGGCTCTGACCCAGTTCGACGAGGAACAGGACGCTGGTCGCCGCGACCAGCCGGCCCGGCGATCCGGCTGCGCGCGCGGCTGCGTACAGGCCGATGGTCAATCCGACGAGCAGGGCAACAGCGTGCGCGTGAAGCTGCGACACGCTTGCCACATCGAAACCGGTCCGCGGGGAATTCGGATCGCCAGCGTGCGGGCCGCTGCCGGTGACGATGGTGCCTAGATACACCACCAGGTAGGCGCTGGCCATCGTGATCAACGCCAGCCGGTCGAGCCAGGGTGAGTCGAGCCGAGGCGGCTCAACGCCACGCGGCCGTTGTGCGCGACGGACCATGACCGTGGCCACCCCGATGAGCGCGGCCGAGCACATGAAGTGCAGCATGACGACCCACGGGTTAAGGCCGGACCACACGGTCAAGCCGCCGATGACGGCCTGCGCCGGGATACCGAGCAACAGCACGACTGATGGCACCAGCAGATCGCGCCGCGGCCGATCGGATTGCAGCGTCCGCCAGACAGCGGCGAGCATGAGGGCGGCGATGACCCCGAGGACGAAGGTCAGTGTCCGATTGCCGAACTCGACAAGCCCGTGAATGCCCATCTCGGGCGTGGCAGTCAGCGAGTCGGGAGTGCAGCGTGGCCACTCCGGGCACCCCAACCCGGAGCCCGTCAGGCGCACGGCGCCGCCGGTCACGACGATCCCGATCTGCGAAACGAGCGAGGCGACCGCCAAGCCGCGGATTGCCTGCTCAGGCGGTAGAGGTAGCCGACTCCACAGTCCGGCTGGCGGTGGTGGAGCGGGTGTGCGCGTTTCGGCCGTCGTCACGTCAGCAATGGTAGGTCTACTCCCACCGGAACCACCGCGCGGCGGCGGCGAAACCAACCACAGCCCAGGCGCCAAGAATCGCCAGGGAGGCCCATGGGATCCCGGCACCGTCGACAAGCACTTCGCGCAGACCGCTCGCGAGGGAACCGGTCGGGGTGGCCTCGAGAACGGGCCGGATCCCGGCTGGAAATCGGTCGAGCGGGACGAATATGCCGCCCAGGCCTAGTAGCAGCAGGTAGATCAAGTTCGCCGCCGCCAGGGTCGCCTCGGCTCTCAGCGTCCCGGCCATCAGCATCGCCAGGCCGCCGAACGCGAACGTTCCCGCCACGAGCAAGCCGCCGACCGCCACCGATGATCCGTGCGGCCGCCAGCCGAGCGCCAGGCCGAGGCCGCCGACCAGGACCACCTGAACCGCGATGATGGTCAGCACTGTCCCGGCCTTGGCGGCGAGCAGTCCCCAGCGTGGCAGTGGGGAAGCGGCCAGTCGCTTCAGCACGCCGTACCGCCGCTCATATCCGGTTGCAATGGCGAGCGAAGTAAAGGCGGTCGACATGACCGCCAGCGCCAGGATGCTCGGCACCAGAAAGTCGATCTTCCGCACCGGGGCCGGGTCGAGGGCCGGCACCGCGGCCAGCAGCGCCAACAGGACCACCGGAATGATCACTGTGAGGAGCAACTGCTCACCATTGCGGAGCAGGAGGCGAGTCTCGAAGGCGACCTGTGCGAAAAGCATCCGCGGCAGCGACACGGCTCCGGGTGCGGGACTGAGCGTGATCACCGCAGCTGCTTGCCCGTCAGTTCGAGGAAGACGTCCTCCAGAGTCCGACGTCCCACCTGTAGGCCCTGGGCCAGCACGCCACGTTCGGCGCACCACGACGTCAACGCTGCGAGCAGGTCGGGCGTGACTTCTCCGTCGACGATGTACCGTCCGTTGCTCACCTCGGTGACCTTCGCCGAGCCTGGCAGCGCGGCCGCGAGCGACGCGACGTCCAGGCCCGGCTGAGCGTCGAACTGCACGACACCTTGCGCGCCGTCGGCCGTGAGAGCGGATGGCGACCCCTCTGCCACCAGCCGGCCCTGGTCGATGATCACCACGTGGTCGGCCAGCCGTTCCACCTCGTCCATCAGATGGGTCGTCAGAATGATCGACACTCCGTTGGCGCGGAGCTGCTCCATGAGCTCCCAGGTGGCGCGTCGAGCCTGCGGATCGAGTCCGGCCGTCGGCTCGTCCAGAAAGACAAGTTCCGGTCGACCCACCAGTGCGGCCGCAAGCGCCACCCGTTGCCGCTGCCCGCCGGAAAGGCGCCGAATGGGTGTGCGAAGCGTTCCTGCGAGCCCCAGCCGCTCGATCATCGCATCGACGTCGAGGGGGTTAGCGTGCAACCGCGCAAGATGCCGCAGCAGTTCGCGCGGCCGGGCGGCGGGGTAGAGGCCGGCGCCCTCCTGAAGCATCACGCCGACCCGGGGGCGCAGGAGCGCTCCGTCGTTCAGCGGATCGAGGCCGAGCACCTGCACCCGGCCGCTGTCCGGTCGCCGGTAGCCCTCACAGCACTCGACGGTTGTGGTCTTGCCGGCGCCGTTCGGGCCGAGCAGTGCCGTGATGGCCGCCCGGCCGGCCGTGAAGCTCAACCCGCCGACGGCGACGATCCCGTCGCCTGGCCCGCCGTATCGCTTGACCAGCGACGTGACCTCGACGGCCGCCGAACCTCCCACAGCACGCAAGTCTGGCATGTCACCGGTTCGAAATTGCGTTCGGCGGTCAGGGTAAGGCTCACCTCAGTGATACACGCCACGATCCGAGGCTTGAGCCAGGGATTGAAATAGAGCACGATGGTGTTGTGAAAAACATGCGGGAGATCTCGGTGGAGCGGGCGACAGCTCGCGACGTCGACGACCCGCATGCCCGCACCCGGGAGCGGGTTGCGCGATCGATCCTAGAGAATGGGCCGTCCACGGCTGCGGCACTGGCCCAGCGGCTGGGGCTGACCCCGGCCGCCGTGCGCAGGCACCTGGATACGCTGCTTTCCGAGGGCATGATCGAAGCGCGCGAACCGCGGGTCTACGGTCACCGGGGCAGGGGTCGGCCGGCGAAGGTCTTCACCCTCACCGAGGCCGGACGGGACGCTTTCGAGCAGGCCTACGACGATCTGGCGGTCAGCGCCTTGCAGTTCCTCGCCCAGACCGGGGGAGAGAAACTGGTGGCCGACTTCGCCAGGCAGCGGATCGCCGCGCTGGAGGAGCGGTACCGGCCGGTCGTCGAGGCGGCCAGGCCGGGCGAACGCGCACGGGCGTTGGCTCGCGTGTTGACCTCCGACGGGTATGCTGCATCGGCTCAGTCGTCACCCGTCGCGCCCGGCGAGCAGCTGTGCCAGCACCACTGCCCGGTGGCCCATGTTGCCGAGCAGTTCCCGCAGTTGTGCGAGGCCGAAACCGAGGCGTTCGCCCGGTTGCTGGACACCCACGTCCAGCGGCTGGCGACGATCGCGCACGGTGATGGCGTGTGTACGACCCATATTCCGCGGGGTCCCGGGAGTACCGGCCGAACGGTAGCGCGAACGAACCAGTGAATATGACCGACAACGACGCGGAGAGGATCTCCTAGATGACCACCACCGCTCACCCCGAGCTGGAAGGCCTGGGGCGCTACGAATATGGCTGGGCCGACGATGACGTCGCCGGTGCCACCGCGAAGCGCGGCCTGTCTGAAGAGGTCGTACGGGAGATCTCGGCGCTCAAGAACGAGCCTGAGTGGATGCTCGAGACTCGCCTGAAGGCGCTGCGGCTGTTCAACAAGAAGCCGCTGCCGACGTGGGGCGCCGACCTGTCGACCATCGACTTCGACAACATCAAGTACTTCGTCCGGTCCACCGAGAAGCAGGCGACCACGTGGGACGACCTGCCCGCGGACATCAAGAACACCTACGACAAGCTGGGCATCCCCGAGGCCGAGAAGCAGCGGCTGATCGCGGGAGTCGCGGCTCAGTACGAGTCCGAGGTCGTCTACCACAAGATCCGCGAGGACCTCGAGGAGCAGGGTGTTCTCTTCCTCGACACCGACACCGGGCTGCGCGAGTACCCGGAGCTGTTCAAGGAGTACTTCGCCACGGTGATCCCGGCCGGA
>DASUUU010000028.1:0-42094 GCA_036373915.1 Jiangellaceae bacterium
GGTTGTGGGTTGCCGTCAGGTGATCAGCGTTTGGCGATGACGCAGCCGCCACACCCCCAGCTGGTGTCCTTGGCGCTGGCAGGGCTCCCGAGAAGACCGACCCCCAACACCGTTGCCGTCAGCACAATGGTGACCTTCTGCACGATCTTCATGTTTCTTTCTCCACCCCTAGGCGTTGCTGGCACTGACGCCCCACGGTGGGGGCCCGTACTGACCAGTGTCCGCAGGGTTTCGCAAACCGTCAGGGTTTCGTTGGATCAACTATTTGCATTGCACAAGTGTGCAACCGGTGGAACCGGCGGAAACCTCGTCGGCTCCCTCCCGGATGCACCGGAAGGGAGCCGACGGAATGCCGCGGAGGCGGCGGGATTTGAACCCGCGAGAGGGGTTTGCCCTCAACCCGCGTAGCAGGCGGGCGCCATAGACCGGACTAGGCGACGCCTCCACACCCAGATTAGATCGGGCGTCGCAAGGCTACCCGGCCGACCCGGTGTGCAGCAAAGCTGCGCGGGTACGTGATCTCCAGCACATCAACTGCCGGCAACCAATCGGGCCAGTTGGACGTCCCTCCTTATGGGATGCCTGAGCGCAGGCGTCCATGCGGTTCAATAGTGTGGTTGCGCCGAGATGGATCAAGGGAAGGCAGGGCGGTCAGTGGACGATCCCACTCCGCGCACGGGTTCGCGCCGGGCTCGCCTTCAATCTCGGCGACAGCGCCGCGAAACGAAGGTAGGACGGTTCTTCACCCTGGCCGCCCTAGGGACGCTCATACCCGGCCTGGGCCTGCTGGCCGCCGGCCGACGCGGGTGGGGCAAGTTCATCCTGACGCTGGTGGGTCTCGGCTTCGTCGCCGCGGTGACGGTGCTGATCGTCGTCCCAAGAGACCAACTCGCCACGCGCGCGTTCGACCGGTCGCAACTCGGGATTGTCGCTGTTGGCCTTGCCGCGTTGGCGGTCGCGTGGCTGGTCGTGGCCGTGTCGAGTCTCAAGGCCCTGGACACCGGGCGATTGCCGGCGGGTAAGCGGTTGGCCGGTGCGCTGATCGTCACGGCGTTGGCCAGCGTCGTCGTCGCCCCGATGGCGGTGGGTGCACGCAACGCGTGGACGCAGTCCAACCTCATCGACACGATCTCTCAGGGCAGCGCGACGGCGCCAGACTTGAAGGAGGAGGACCCCTGGGAAGACAAACCGCGGGTCAATGTGCTCCTCCTGGGCGGTGATGCCGGCGAAGGCCGGGATGGCCTGCGCACCGACACTGTCATCCTCGCCAGCATCGACACCGAGACCGGCGACACGACCATGATCTCGTTGCCGCGCAACCTGGAGCGAGTGCCCTTCGCGACGGGTACGCCGACCGGTGACGCCCTGGCCGCTCAGTTTCCGAGCGGGTTCACCGACAACACTCCGGGGAACCTCGAGTTCGTCCTCTTCTCGGTCTACCGGAACGCCCCTGGATACGTCTCACCTGAGGTGTTCGCCGGATCGGATGATCCCGGTGCGGACGCGGTCAAGCTAGCAGTGGCCGGAGCGCTGGGGGTGGACGTCGACTATTACGTGATCGCCGACCTGGCCGGCTTCGCGGACATCGTCGATGCGATCGGCGGCATCACCATCGATGTGAACTATCCGATCCCCATCGGAACCAAGAAGCTCGAGGGCGCGGGCGCCGGTTGCAGTCAGGCCCGCGACTGGATCGAACCAGGCGTCGACAAGACGCTCAAAGGCAACGAGGCCCTCTGGTTCGCCCGCGCCAGATGCTCGCCCGGCCATCCCACCTTCGACTACGCGTCGGTCGGTGGCAGCGATCCCATCAAGGATGACTACAACCGGATGGAACGCCAGCGCTGCGTCATGGGAGCGATAGCACAAGCCGCCGAACCGATGGCCATGCTCACGAAGTTCCAGTCGCTGGCGGCGGCGACCGAGAAGAACATCAAGACTGACATTCCCGCGGGTATGTTCCCGGCCTTCGCCGAGCTCGGTCTCAAGGTCAAGAATGCGAAGATCACCAGCCTGACGATCAACAGGGACGTGGTGAATCCCGGCGATCCGGACTACGACCACCTACGGCAGGTGGTCGACGGGGCGCTCACCCCGGCCCCGGACGTCGACGAATCGGTCGAGGCATCGACCGCCGCCGGAACCAGCGATACCAGCGAAGAGCCTGACGAACCTCAGGAGCCGGACGACGCCGCCGATCCGGCCGGCGACGACGGCGATACCTCGACCGACCCGGGCAGCGATCCCACGGAGTCGCCGGACCCTGAGAAGCCGGTCGACGTCACGAAGGCGTGCTGATCAATCTTTCGGTCGAGTGAGCGGGTGGTACCCGTGACCGCGGTTTAACCGCTCCCTGAGCTGGCGAGCCAGCTCCTTGGGTTCGGCATCGATGGTGGACGTGCGGATCAGGCTGCGCTTTCCGCCCGCGAGGTCGACGGCGACGAACTGGCCGTCGGTCTGGACCTTCCGCACGTCCTTCCAGGCGGCCTGACGCACACCGGCTCCTGGGCCGGTCGCGTTGACGAAGCCGTCGTCGTCCAGCACCAGGCGCACTCCGCGCCCGGCCAGCCGTAGCAAGCCGGCTACCAGCACGACAAGCGCGATCACCGCTGCGAGACCCAGCAGTATCCACACCGCTACCGTCACCGCTCGCGAGAGGTCCAGGGCCAGGACCACGACCGCGGCGACGATGCAGGCGCCCAGCGCCACTGCACCCACCCCGATGCCGCGAAGCGCCACCGCCACCGGCACGGTGTAAACGGCCCGCCCGTTCGTACTCACCCCTCCAGTGTGAGGCAAGACGTTACTCGTAGAGAACGTAGGAGGGCTGTGGACGCAGATCGAGCACCTCGTCCGGCTCCATCAGCGGACCGCGCCGGGTGTCCTCGTCGAAGAACAGCTTGAAGCCCGAGTACACGTAATGCGGCAGGTCCTCGGTCAGCCGGTTCCACGTTGCCACCTTCTCCTGCGGAACACCGACGCCGTCCACGCTCTTGACCAGCACGATCCCAGGGTGGGGCCGCAGATCGTCCTCGTCGCGGACGGACGTGACGTGGAACTGGTGATATATCAGTACCTTCTCCGGCAAATCGTGTTGCCTCACCAACCCGGACAGGTACGACGCGACCGAATCGAGTTCCTCCCCGGTCGTCCAGCCGAGATTGCGGCCCGGCACCTGATCCGATCCGACCGCCCATTCAGGATCGAGCGCCAGCCCGACGTCGGGTTCCAGTAACCACGGTTCCAGCGCCCGGACATCGTCGATGAAGTCCGCCCGTCCAGGCTGCACGTTGAGCACGAGCAAGGCGTCGTGCCGTCGCGCCGCCGCCAGGTACTCGTCGATCACCTCGGCCGGCTCACGCGTCCGGTACAGCCCGCTCTGCGTCGGAGAGCCGTGAGCGATGACGGCGATCAACTCGAAGATCGGCAGTGGCACCCTGCCGTCCTCGGTGTAGTCGGCTGCGAGCTCTTCTAGTTCGGCGGCACGGTCGTCGATGTCTCCAATGCCGAGCCGGCCGAACGATTCTCCCCGCCCGCCTGAGAAGCCGATCAGCCGGTGTTCCGGGAAGATCGTCCGTCCGCCCCGTGGCAGCTCAGCCCGGGGCTCGACCTCGACCTCCGCCTCGGCCGCAGGCCGGGCCACGGATTCAGGCTCGGCGGGCACCTCGTTCCGGTCCAGCCTCGGCACCGGAGGAAGGGACGGCGTGGTGGCGTCATCGGCTGCCGCTCCCGAGCACGCGACCAGCAACCCGGCGGCAGCGACGGCGACAAGCGATCGACGCATCGGTACCCATACTGCCGAGCCGAGCGGCAGATTGCAGGCCGCTACGGCTGCGAATTCGACATCCGAGCTTGTGATTCGACCAGCAGGCGGCACAGCGGGCACAGGTCCATGCCGTGCCGGCGGTCCCATGACCGAAGCTCCGCACGCGCCTGTTGCGGGGTCCTACCCACGCCGCCGCGGTCACCGCACATGTCACAGACGATCACTACCTGCGCGCTCAATTCCGTCCCCCTTCGACCAATTCAGAGGACTCAGCATGCCGTCTCGCTCGGGGCCGGACAACTCGTTCGGCTACGCGCACCGCGCTCCGTGAACCGGCCCACCGCCACTGGTGCTGACGGGGTGCCTCACTGGCCTATCGTGGACCGGTGACGACGCGTGCCGCGACCCCGAGCCAGGCGCGCATTGCGGTAAGTGCGCTGTTCTTCATCAACGGAGCACTCATCGCGAGCGTGCTTCCCCGGTTGCCGGCCATTAAGTCCAACCTGGAGTTGAGCAATTCCGCGCTCGGGTTCGGCATCGCCTTCGGTCCCGCCGGCGCGCTGCTGGCGAGCGCGTTCGCCGGTCTTCTTGTCGCGCGCTTCGGCAGCGGGCGGCTCGCTGTCGCGGCCAGTGCGCTGTACGGGGTCACGCTCTCGCTCGTCGGATTGGCACCGGTATGGGCAGCTTTCGCAGCGGCGGTGTTCCTGTACGGCGTGTGCGACGGCCTGGCGGACGTCGCACAGAACGCCCACGGGCTACGCGTCCAGCGCGATTACGGGCGGTCGCTGATCAACGGCTTCCACGCCTGGTGGAGTATCGGGGGCGTGGCCGGCGGTGCGACCTCCGCACTGGCCGCCGCCCTCGGCGTCCCGCTCGCGGCCCACCTTGGAGTCGTCGGCGGGATCCTTGCGCTGGCCGCGCTCGTCACCGGCCGCTGGACGCTGCCCGGCCCTGATCCCGGCCGCAACCTCGCGTCGGCCGGCGTGCCGGGGCGCCGGCTGCCCATACTGGCGCTCGGCGGGGTGGCGGGATTGACCTTGTTGGCGGCCGTGGTCGAAGACGTCCCCGGCTCGTGGGGTGCGGTCTACCTTCGCGACGAGGTCGGCACCTCCGCCGGGCTCGCGGCCCTGGCCTTCGCCGCCTTCACTGCCGGGATGACGGTTGGCCGATTGCTCGCCGACCGTGCCGTGGACCGGTGGGGACACCTAGCGGTGGTCCGTACCGGTGCGGCACTGGCTGCGCTTGGATTGTCCGCTGCCCTGCTCGTCGGAACTCCAATCGCCGGACTGATCGGGTTCGCGCTGGTAGGTCTCGGGGCATCGCCAGGATTTCCCGCCCTGTTCCATGCGGCGGGCCACCGCCCGGACGTGCGTCCCGCCGACGGTGTCGCGCTGATCTCGTGGGCTGCTCGCGCGGGGTTCCTCGCCGCACCCCCAGTGGTCGGCCTGGTCGCCGATGCCACGTCCCTGACCTGGGCAGTCGGCGTTGGTGTGGTCGCGGCACTGGCCGTTCTGGCGGGCGCGTCGGCACTACGGCCGGCGGAAGGCGACTGATCGAGTGCCGCCTGTCACGGTGTCGATAGCGCCGGACCGGCCGGGCCACATCGATCACCGGCTGCCGCCGACTCGATCAGCGGAGGGCGTGGGATTCGAACCCACGAGGACGGAGTGGGCCCCGCCCTAGAACTTTTCAAGAGTTCCCCGTTCGGCCTCTCCGGCAGCCCTCCAGGTGTACCTAGTTTGTCATGAACCGGGCTCGGGGCCTTTACGGCCCGCGCCTCGTCGGGGACTATCAAGGGGACGACACTTTCGGCAGAGCCGGAGGTGGGCCATGGCCCCCCACATGACGCCACGTCCCCTGCCCGAGCCAGTCGACATCGCGCGGACGCGGCGAGCGCAACTGCTCGCAGCCATCAACGCGTTGGAATGTGCACTGGCCGTACCTGCGCGCGACCCGACCTGGACGGCCCAGGTAAGTACTGGCGTCGACCGGTTGGCTCAAGCGTTCGACGCTCACGTCGTCGCGACCGAAGGTCCGGACGGCATGTACGCGGAGATTCTCCGCAACGCACCCCGCCTCGGCTTCGCGGTGAACCAGCTGGTCGTCGAGCATGCGGATGGACGATCGGCGATCGCGGCCCTGAGCAAGCTGGTGGCGGACCTGTCCGCTGCCGCGCCAGACCCGCCCGCCGACCTGATCGAGCGGATCCGGGAGGACGGCACGCACCTGCTGGCGTCGCTGGTCCGTCACCGACAACGCGGCGCCGATCTGGTGTTCGAGGCGTACGCGCACGACATCGGCGGTTGCGACTAGGCCGCTCACGCTCCGGTCGACACCGGCCGGGACGGGTCGTTGCACCATTGCGACCACGATCCGGGATACAAGGCGGCGTCGAAGCCGGCTATCGCCAGTGCGGCCACCTCATGCGCCGCGGTCACGCCTGAACCGCAGTAGACGCCCACCGGCGTTGCCGGATCCACGCCGAGCTCGGTGAATCGCTCACGCAGCCTCCCGGGGGCGAGGAATCGCCCGTGGCGGTCGAGGTTCTCGGTCGTCGGTGCGCTCACGGCGCCCGGGATGTGCCCCGCCACCGGGTCGACGGGTTCGATTTCGCCGCGGTACCGCTCCGCCGCCCGAGCGTCCAGGAGCGTCCCTCCGCGTGCGAGATCAGCCGTTTCGTCGGCGTCGATGACCGGCATGCCGCCCGGCCGCAACGTCACATCGCCTGTGGCAGGGCGGACTTCGCCGCCCTCGACGGGATGCCCGTTCGCGCGCCAGGCGCCGAGTCCACCGTCCAGCAGCCGGACATCGGCGACGCCGGCCCAGCGCAGGAGCCACCACACCCGCGCCGCCGACGTCCCGCCCACGTCGTCGTACGCGACGACGCTGCTGTCGTCGCGTACTCCCCATCGCCGCGCCGCCGCCTGGAGGTTGCCCATCGCCGGAATGGGGTGCCGCCCCTCCTGTGGCGAAGGCGGCGCCGCCAACTCGGTTTCAAGGTCGACGTAGACAGCGCCTGGTACGTGTCCGGCCAGGTAGTGATCGTGGCCTCGCGGGTCGCCGAGCGCCCAGCGGACGTCGAGCACCACCGGCGGCGATCCGGAATCGAGCCGTGCTGCGAGCTCGTCGACATCGATGAGAACGTTCACGGTTCCGACTATCTCAAGCCGGTCGTTGTGCGCGTACCGGTCATCGGAGGTTACCGTCGTGGCGTGACGACTACCGAGGGAGAGCGGCCGTGGACGCTCGCCGTCGACTGCGGTGGCACCGGTATCAAGGCCACCGTGCTCGACGCCGCGGGGCGTCCACTGTGCCCCCGCGTGAAGACACGCACCCCGTACCCATGCCCTCCCGAGGTCCTGCTCGACGCGATCGCGGGACTTGTCGATATGACCGAGACGCCGTACGACCGCGTCTCGGTCGGCTTTCCGGGGATGGTGCGGCACGGCATCGTGCACGCCACGCCTCACTACGTCACGGAGGCGGGCCCGTTCACGGCTCGCGACCCCGACCTGGAAAAGAAGTGGGCCGGGCTCAACGTCCGCGCCCTGATCGAGGATCGGTTCCGCGCACCGACCAGGGTGCTGAACGATGCCGAGGTGGCAGGTCTCGCCGTGATCGACTATCGCGGCTTCGAGGTCGTCTTCACTCTGGGGACGGGTCTGGGTTGTGCATTGTTCGATGATGGCCGGCTGCTGCCCAAGCTGGAGATCTCGCATGCGCCGTTCCGCAACGGCCAGACGTACGACCAGCAACTCGGCCACCACGCCCGGCGGCGAATCGGGCCTGGCAGGTGGACCGGGCGCGTCATCATGGCGCTGGAATCACTGCGCCCCGTCCTGTGGTGGGACCGCGCCTACGTCGGCGGCGGCGGTGCCCGTCACCTGACCGCCGACCTCGGTCCGGACGTCACCATCGTGACTAACCAGTCCGGACTCCTCGGCGGGGTCCGGTTGTGGGACATTCCCGAACCCTGAGTTGATCATGCACAAGTGGGACCGCGACACGCCGTCCCGACTGGGGTGCTGATCGGGGCAAGTTGGACCCTTGCGGCGTGTCGCGGTCCCACTTCTGCATGATCAGCGCGGGAGGGAATCAGCGCGGGGTGCGTGGGAGGTGGATCACGTCGAGGCTGTTGTGAGCGTAAGCGTGCCGCAGCGCCTTCTTGTCGAATTTGCCCACGCTGGTCTTCGGGATCTCGGGAAGATAAGCCCAATGCTCGGGCAGCTGCCAGCCGGCGACCCGCTCGGCGAGGAACCCGCGCAGTTCGTCGGGCGCGGCCTGCGAGCCGGGGGCGGAAACCACAACACCGAGGGGACGCTCGCCCCAGTGGTCGTCCGGTACGCCGACGACGGCGGCTTCGGCCACCGCCGGGTGGGCCATCAAGTGGCCCTCGAGCTCGACCGAGCTGATCCACTCGCCGCCGGACTTGATCACGTCCTTGAGCCGGTCCGTGAGCCGCAGGTACCCGTCCGGGGTGATAGCCCCCACGTCTCCCGTGCGCAGCCAGCCCTCGTCGAACGCGTCGCTGTCCGGATCGCGGTAGTACGAGCCGGTTACCCACGGCCCGCGCACTTCGAGTTCGCCGACGGACTCGCCGTCCCACGGAACCTCGTCACCGTCCGGCCCAACCAGCCGCGCCTGCACGGGCGCGACAAGCCGCCCCTGGGTCAGCCGGTAGCGCATCCGATCGGCTCCGGTCGCATCGGCCGGCGGACGGCCGTGGGTTCCGAGCGGACTCGTCTCGGTCATCCCCCAGGCATGCAGCAGCGTGATGCCGTGCCGGTCGTAGGCCTCCATCAGGGACGGGGGGCACGCCGATCCGCCGACGACGGCTTCGTTGAGCGAGGAGATGTCGGCCTTCGGGTTCTCCTCGACGTGGCGAATAAGTCCCGCCCACACTGTCGGCACCCCGGCCGCCTTGTTCGGCCGCGCCGCGGCGATGAACTCCGCAAGTGGTTCGGGGGCGAGGAAGCGGTCGGGCATCGCCAGTGACGCGCCGGTCAGGAAACACGCGTAGGGCAGCCCCCAGGCCAGGACGTGGAACTGGGGGACGATCGCGAGCACCAGGTCGCTGGAGCTCAACGCGAAACCGTCGGCAAGGCCGACCCCGAACGAGTGCAGGAAGATCGAGCGGTGGCTGTAGACCACGCCCTTCGGGTGCCCGGTCGTTCCCGAGGTGTAGCACATCGCCGCCGCCGACCGCTCTTCCATGTCCGGCCACGCGAAGTGGTCCGGCCGGCCGCCGAGCAAGCTCGCGTAGTCGTGCACCACGGCACCCGTACCCTCGAGAACCGACAGGTCGGCGGGACCGTTGACGATCACATGCTGGACCGTCCGGAGCCGGGGCAGCAGCTTGGCGAACCCCTCCAGCAGCGTGTTGTCGACGATCACCACGCGGTCCTCGGCGTGGTTGGCGACATACGCCAACTGCTCGGGGAACAGCCGGATGTTCAGCGGGTGCACGACTGCGCCCATCGCCGGAATCCCGAAGTAGGCCTCGACATGCTCGGCGTTGTTCCACATGAACGTGGCCACCCGATGGCCGGGCCGGACTCCGAGTTCGGTCAACGCCGACGCCAGCCGGGCCGCGTTCGCGGCCACGTCCCCGAACGACGACGACCGGACACCAACATCGGTCGCCGTGACGATACGGCCGGCCTCGAACACGCGCCGGCCGTGCTCGAGAAGACGCCGGACAAGCAGTGGCTCGTCCATCATCGTGCTCAACACGGGCAGAACCTCCCCTACTGGACCCACCCGCCGGGCGATGCGGTGCAATCCGCCATTCAGCAAGATCTGGAGATTCCTACCATGCCCGACTTCCGGCGATTGGGGAAGAGTGCCGAGCGCAGGAGTCACGATCTTTCACGTGGGTTCCGCAGCCGCGCCGAAACCGGGCCACCTGCGGTGTTGTAGCGCGGGGTTGCGAGCCCGGACCGAGGTCAACCGGTGCTCATCGATAACGCCGATCGCGACGCCCTCGTCCTCACCCAAGGCCGCAACAGCGACTCCCAGCGGATCGATCAGCGCGCTTTGCCCGCAGTACTGGCGCCCGCACTGCGCCGCGGCGGCGACGTAGACGGTGTTCTCGATCGCCCGGGCGCGAAGCAATGTCATCCAGTGGTCTTCCTTCAGCGGACCACGCACCCACGCGGCGGGGATGGCCAGGACCGTGGCCCCGGCGTCCACGAGGGCGCGCGAGTGTTCGGGAAATCGAAGGTCGTAGCACGTCATCAGGCCCACCGTCCGATCACCGGCGGGGAACACCGTGGCGGTCAGCTCCCCGGCTCGGAGTCGGTCCGACTCGCGGTACCCGAACGAGTCGTACAGGTGGATCTTCCGGTACACCGCGAGCAGATCACCGTCCGCCCCAACGGCCACCAGGGAATTGTACGGCCGGCCGGGGTCGTCGGAGCGCTCGAACATGCCCGCGACGACGGTGGCGCCGGAGTGCTTGGCCAAATCGCCGAGTGCGGCGACGAAAGGCCCATCGAGATCCTGGGCGACTGGGCCGAGCGGAGTGTCGACCGGACCGAAGTCGTGCATCACCGCCTCGGGCAGGATGATCAAATCGGCGCTGACTTCACCGGCGAGCCGGTTGATCTCGGCGAGGTTCGCCGCGGGATCGAGTCCGGCCGCGAGTTGGACCATGGCGACGCGCATGCGCCCATCTTCCCGCAGACTAGGTGCGTGTCCGGTTCGGGTGCGGTTCCGGTGTGGGACGCCATTGTGGTTGCCGGCGGGCGGGGACGGCGGCTCGGCGGGAAGGACAAGCCGGCGATGGAGCTCGCCGGCCGCACGCTGCTCGACACCGCGATCGACGCGGCACGGGCGGCCCGCACGATCGTCGTCGTGGGGCCGAGGCGGCCCGTGGGCCGGGCCGTCAGGTGGGCGCGAGAGGAACCGGCGGGCGGTGGCCCGTTGGCCGCACTGGCCGCCGGCCTGCGGGCGCTGCCGCCCGGCTCCGACGTCGTCGCCGTGCTGGCCGCCGACCTGCCGGCGATCGAGGCCGGCACCATCCACGCGCTGCTGCGGGCCATCGACGAGGCCAACGGCGCCGACGGTGTCGTCGCCGTTGATTCCACGGGCCGACCCCAACCGCTGCTCGCCGCCTACCGCACCGCGGCACTGGGGCGAGCCCTCGCGACCGTCGGCGAACCCCATGGCCAGCCGATGCGCCGCTTGCTTGAGACGCTGGACCTCGCAAGCCTCGAGGTCGGCAGCGCGGCCGAAGACATCGACACACCGGGCGATCTCGCCCGCTGGCAGGAAGGACGACCGTGATCGACGACTGGGTAACCGAGCTATGCGCGGCGTTGGACGTACCACCCGACGCCGTCGATGTAGCGGCTTTGCTCGACCTGGCCAGGGATGCTGCGCACCATGTCGAGCGTCCGGCCGCACCGCTAACGACCTACATCGTCGGTCTCGCTGCCGGTCGAGCCGGCGGTGACGCGGCCGACGTCGGCGAACTCACGGCGCGGGCAGCCCGGCTCGCCCGGGGCTGGAGTACCCACCAACCGGGACAGGCCTGATCCGCTAGGTTCGGGCGTCATGGCAATGGAGGGCACCGTCCGGCTGCCGGCCGGTGATGTACACCCGCTCAAGCGGATCGGCCGCCGGCTGCTGATCGCCGTCGGCTCGCTCTTCCTGGCCGCCCTGATCGTATGGCTCACTCCTGGCTACGTCGACGAGACGGACAGCGACGTGTCGTTCTGGGACGCGCTGTATCTCGCGACTGTCAGCCTCTCGACGACCGGCTACGGTGACATCACACCGGTCACGCCGGGGGCCCGCGCTACCCACACCCTGCTGATCACTCCCCTCCGGGTGCTGTTCCTGATCGTGCTGATCGGCACCACCGTGGAGACGCTGGCTACGACAACTCGCGAGCAGTTCAGAGTCAACCGATGGAGGAAGACGTTGCGCGATCACACGGTCGTCGTCGGGTACGGCGTCAAGGGGCGCAGCGCGATCGCGGCGCTGCTGGACAATGGCGTGCCGCGAGACACGATCGTGGTGGTCGACCCGAACCAGTTCGCGGTGGCCGAGGCGACCGACAAGGGCCTTTCCGCCATCGTCGGGGATGCCACTAGGGCGGAGATCTTGAACCGTGCCGAGGTCGCCGCGTCCAAGCGGGTCATCGTCACGACCGATCGCGACGACACGAACGTCCTGGTCACGCTGACCGCACGGCAGCTGAATGCCGATGCGGAGATCAGCGTGGCCGTGCGCGAGGCAGAGAACGCCGAGTTGGTGCGGCACAGCGGCGCCAACAGCGTCGTGCCGTCGTCGGACGCGGTAGGCCGGATCCTCGGCTTGTCGGCCATCAGCCCGCCACTGGGCCACGTGCTCGAAGACCTGCTGGCCACCGGAGAAGGCATGGAGGTCGCCGAGCGCGACGTCGCCCCACGCGAAGAGGGCCGGACGACAAAGCAGCTGGACGATGTGGTTCTCGCGGTGATCCGCGACGGCAACCTGCTGCCGTTCCACTCGCCCGCGATAGGCCATTTGGTCCGTGGCGATCAGATCATCGTCGTGCGGTCGGCCGAGAAGTTGCCGTGGGCGCCACGCGCGGACGTCGAAGCCGCCACCGAGGACGACTGATGCACGCGGTCGTGGTGTCCGAGCCAGGTAGCCCGGAGGTGATGAGCTGGCAGGACGTCCCAGATCCGGTCGCCGGACCCGGCGAGGTCGTACTGGACGTCGCAGCAACCGCGGTCAACCGGGCGGACCTGCTGCAGCGCCAGGGCCATTACCCTCCACCGCCGGGCGCCTCGGAGATCCTCGGACTGGAGTGCAGCGGTACGGTCGCGGCCGTCGGCGACGGAGTCTCGGACTGGTCGGTCGGGGACCACGCGTGCGCGCTGCTCACCGGCGGGGGCTACGCCGAGCGCGTCGCCGTCCCTGCCGGCCAGCTACTTCCAGTGCCTGGCGGGATCGATTTGATCACTGCGGCAGCCCTGCCCGAGGTGTACTGCACGGTGTGGTCGAACCTGTTCATGATCGCAGCACTCCAGCCAGGTGAGGTCGTGCTCATCCACGGCGGTTCCGGCGGCATCGGCACCGCCGCGATCCAGCTCGGCTCCGCGGTCGGCGCAACGGTCGCCGTGACGGCCGGCTCGGCGGAAAGGCTGGACCGCTGCCGGGAGCTGGGTGCGGACATCCTCATCGACTACCGCACGGAGAGGTTCGAGGACATCCTCCTCGAAGCGACAGGGGGGCACGGTGCAGACGTGATCCTCGACGTGATCGGGGCGAAGTACCTGTCTCGCAACCTCGCGGCGCTCGCGACGAGCGGGCGCCTTGTGGTCATCGGGCTGCAGGGCGGGCGGCGGGCGGAGCTGGACCTGAGCGCATTGCTCGCCAAGCGGGCGGCGATCATCGCTACGACGCTTCGCTGGCGCTCCGTGGCCGAGAAGGCGACGATCGTCGCTGCGGTGCGCGAGCACGTCTGGCCGCTGTTCGAGTCTGGCGATGTGCGGGCGGTGGTCGACCGGGAACTGCCGATTTCCGAGGTCGCCGAAGCACATCGGGTGGTCGAGGCGGGTGAGCACGTAGGCAAGGTCGTACTCACCATGCCGGCACGGGATGTGCCGGGCTGATTTCCTGCGCTCTCGCCAGCTGGCCTATCGCGAGATCCGACCCCTGGACGGCGCGTGTCGTAGGCTGCGGGCCGTGCCCGACGTTGCCGCCGACGGTCGGCCGGTCATTCGACGTGAGACCGTGCGACTCCTGCTGATCGAACCCGCCGACCGAGTGCTGTTGTTCGAAGACAGCGATCCCGGGCTGCCGTCGCGGCCGAGGTTCTGGATCACACCAGGCGGCGGTATCGACCCCGGCGAGTCCGTTGAGCAAGCCGCCGTGCGCGAGGTGGCCGAGGAAACCGGACACCTGCTCTCGCCCGACGCCCTGCGCGGCCCGATCGCGGACCGCTGGGTCGTTCACGGCTACAGCGACAAGATCGTGGAGCAGCGCGAGATCTTCTATTCGGCCGCCGTCACGCCGTTCACGGTCATGACCGACGGGCACACCGAGGACGAGCGGCTCTCGATGCTCGGCCATCGCTGGTGGAAGCTCGACGAGCTGCGCAGCACGACCGAGCGGATCTGGCCGACCGACCTGCACCGGTTGCTAGAGGCGGTCCTGGCCGGCGGCCCGTTGCCGGTAACGCTCGACGTGACCGAGGAGTCCACGGTCTCGGCCTATCAGGACTAGGTCAGGGCTAGGTTCGCGACGGACAGACCCAGTTTTGGAGGAGCGGCTCTTGACGTGAGGCATACCGGGTATGCATACTCGGTATCCATGTCCATCAAACATGGCCTGCTGGCTCTCTTGGAGCGCGAGCCGATGTACGGCTACCAGCTCAAGAACGAGTTCGAGGCATCGACCGGATCGACCTGGCCGCTCAACATCGGCCAGGTCTACACGACGTTGTCCCGCCTGGAGCGCGACGGTCTGGTCGAGCCTGCGGGCGAGCCGGACGAGGATGGCCGGGTCATCTACCGGCTCACCGACGCCGGCCGCACCGAGCTCACCGGCTGGTTCGCGACGCCCGTAGCGGCGAACGACCGGCCGCGCGACGAACTCGCCATCAAGGTGTCGCTCGCGCTGACGACACCTGGGGTGGACGTCCACCAGGTGGTGCAGAGCCAGCGCACCGCCACGATCCGGCACCTGCAGGAGCTGACTCGGCTCAAGGCGGATGCGAACGAGCAGAACGACACCGCCTGGCTGCTTGTCCTCGACGCCATGATCTTCCGGGCCGAGGCCGAGGTCAGGTGGCTCGACCACTCTGAGACCCGCCTTGCCCGCGCACGATCTCGCCGCGCCGCCCCGGCGCCGACCTCCGCCGCAGCAGACATCCCGACTGAGGTGAGCCACTGATGGCCAAGCACGCAGGCAGAACGGCCGGATCGTCGCCCGCCGAGTCCGCAGTGATCGAACTTCGCGACGTCACCCGCGTCCACGGTGACGGCCCGACCGCCGTCGACGCGCTCCGCGGCATCAGCCTGACCGTCCAGGCCGGCGAGCTCGTCGCTGTCATGGGGCCGTCCGGCTCGGGCAAATCGACGCTGCTGCACCTCGCCGGAGGCCTCGACCACCCGACCGGTGGCACCGTCCACGTCGAGGGTGTCGAACTCGGTGCGCTCAGCCGTACGGACTTGGCCGCCCTTCGCCGCCGCAGCATCGGCTACGTCTTTCAGGACCTCAATCTCATCCCGGCGCTCACCGCCGTCGAGAACGTGGCCCTGCCACGCGAACTGGACCGCGTGCGCGCCCGGACCGCCCGAAAGGAAGCGCTGGCCGCGCTCGCGGAGGTCGGCGTCAACGAGTTGGCCGATCGGTTCCCCGACGAGATGTCCGGTGGGCAGCAGCAACGCGTCGCCATCGCCCGGGCCATGGTCGGCCCGCGCCGGGCCGTCCTCGCCGACGAGCCGACGGGTGCCCTCGACTCGCACACCGGCGAGGAGGTCCTCAAGGTCCTGCGGGCACGGTGTGATGCCGGCGCGGCCGGCCTGCTCGTCACGCACGAGGCCCGGCACGCCGCCTGGGCCGACCGCGTCGTCTTCCTGCGCGACGGCGCCATGGTCGACGACACCGGACCGGCCCCCTCACCCGATGTCCTGCTCACTGGCGGAACGACCGCGTGACTACCGGAACGCTCCAAGCTCCCGATCGCCCGGCCGCGCCGGCTGCCGAGCCGGCCCGATCGCGCCGCACCAGCGGCTGGCGGCCGGCCCTGCGCATCGCCCGGCGGGTCGTTCGACGCCATCTCGGACGCTCGCTGCTCGTAGCATCGCTTGTCGCCGTGCCCGTCGCCGGCGCCACGCTCGTCGACGGAGTGTTCCGGACGTTCGAGGATCCGGAGCGCGACGCGTACGAGGCCATTGGCGATGCCGATGCGCTGATCGACGTCACCCGCTTCACGTCCCTTGGCGACGAGTACTTCCCGTCGATCTGGGACTTTGCCGGTGGGCCCGGCGACGCGGAAGAGCGCGATCCAACGGACGTCGACCTTGCGGCAAGCCTTCCGGCCGGCACGACACTCGTACGAGATCCACGCCAGTATTTCGAGGCGCGGGTCGATCGTGGCGAGGCAACCGCCTTTGTCAACGTGACTGTCGCAGAACTAGGGCATGAGCTGACCGACCACCGGGCTCGGCTGGTCTCCGGCGCATGGCCGTCGCAACCCGACGAAGTCGTCATCAGCCGGCCGTTGGCGGATCGGCTCGACCTTCTAGATGGCGGGGAGTTGCGAACCGGAGCCACCGTGGCATTCAGCGGCGGCCCGGAGGTGTCGGTCACCGGCATCGGTATGGATCCGTTCGCCACGACCGGGGACACGGTCTTCGCGCAACACGAGTCGGCCGCCGCCGACCACGTGGCCAACGACGAGTTCGCAGGTGAAGGCTTTCGCCTGTGGGAAGGCAGTGAGTCCTACTTGGCCGTGCTTCCGGAAGGCGCCGACGCAGCTGCCATGTGGCCGGAGCTCGCGTCGCAGGGCATTGCCATGGTGCCGCGGGATGCGGTGCTGCATCCGGAGAAGTACGAGCAGTTCGTCGACCCGGCCGTCCTAATGAATGCCGAGACGCTTGCCACGGCAGGGCTCGTGGCGCTCATCGTCGGGCTCGGGTTGCTCGAGGTGGTGCTGCTGGCCGGCGCGGCCTTCGCGGTCGGAGCGCGGCGGCAAGTCCGCGACCTTGGCCTCGTCGCCAGCAACGGAGGAACGGCCCGGCACGTTCGGCGCATCGTGCTCGCTCAAGGCCTCCTACTAGGCGTGCTCGGCGCGGTCATCGGGTTGATCGTCGGCGTGGCGGTGACCGTCGGCGGCCGGCCGATCTGGGAGCGCGCAAGCGGCACGCTCATAGAAAACTGGCGCTTCGGGACGACCGAGATAGCCATCGCCGCCGGTGTGGGAATGCTGTCGGGTCTGGCAGCGGCCGTCGTCCCGGCTCGCGGCGCCGCCCGGATGAAGCCGATCGACGCGCTCGCCCAGCGCTTCCGGGCCACCCCGCTTGAGACCCACGTCCCCAAGCTGGGCCTCGTCCTCGTCGCGCTGGGGTCGATCGGCGCGTTGGCCTTCAGCAGGGTGTCGGCCGCCGAGCTCGACGACTACGCGGCCCGCATCGAGGCGGCGCAGGGCACAGGTGTCTGGGTTCAGCAGCCCAGCGTCACGCAGTACGTCGCTCTCCAGTTGCTCGGAGCAGTCCTCGCGGTCGCCGGCCTGATCCTGGTGATCTCGCCGCTGATCGCCATCGTGGCGCGCCGAATGCGCCGCTGGCCGGTTTCCGCCCGATTCGCCGGTCGCGACGCGGCTCGGCACCGCCACCGGACCACACCCGCGGTTGCGGCAATCATGATCGTCGTGGCCGGCGCGTCGGGTGTAGCCATCGGACTTACCGGCACCGAACGGGTCAACGAGCTGCGGTACACGCCGAACCTGCCGGAGAACATCATGCACATCACTCCGATGGGTTCGGCGCGCAGAGCCGACAGCGAAGCCATGCTGGACCGAGCCCGAGAGCTCGCGGCCATGCTGCCGGGCGCGTCGGTGATCCCGATCAGCCATCCGGTAGCGAGCGACGGGCCGTGGGGCCTGGAGCCGGTTCACGTGTGGCCGCCGGAGGAGTGGTGGGAGCAGTGCACCGACGGCTGTGAGGTGATGGCCGGCCCGCTCTACGTCGGCGGCCCGGAAGTATACGAGACGCTGCTGGGGCAGCAGCCGAGCCGGGAGGCGCTCCAGGCGCTTGCGGAGGGAGCTGCCGTCGTCCTGGACCCCGCCGTACAGCAGCAGGACGGTTCGATCTCTGTGACGGGCTGGGACGACGACGGGGAAGTCGAGTTGGCCCGCCTCAACGCCGTGCCGGTCGGCTACGAGGGAAGGTACTACCAGAGCGTGCCGGGTGGCTTCATCAGCGACGAGACCGCTGCCGAGCACGGTCTGGACGTTGTCGTGTTCGGGGCGTATCTACCGTACGACGAGTCCGCGACGGACGACGAGATCGATGCGGCGGTCGGGGCCGCCGAAGACCTCGGCTTCTTCGTCTACGTAGAGCGTGGCTGCACATACTGCGGTGTGCCTCCCGGTGTGTTCCTGGCGCTGGTCGGCGGCACCGCACTGGTCACGCTGGTGGGAGTCGGCGTAACGGTCGCGCTGGCCGCGGTCGAGGGCCGCGCCGACCTGGCGACGATGGCGGCCGCCGGGGCTTCACCACGGCGCCGGCGGGCCATCGCCGGATGGCAGGCGCTCGTTGTCGGAGGGCTCGGCACGGTCCTCGGCGTCGCGCTCGGCGGCTTCTACGCCTACCTCATGTGGCCGGCCATCGGCGCGCCGGAGTTCACCGTGCCCTGGTCGACACTGGGCCTGATCGCGGTCGCGGTTCCGTTGCTGGCGGTTGCCGTGGCGGTCATCTTCACACCCAGCCGGCTGCCAGTGATCCGGAGGACTACTTGACGTGCGAAACATAGTGGCGTCGCCGCTGGCGACATGGGAAGATGCGCTGAGCTGCAACGGCGTCGGGGGGCGTCGTTCTACAGACGAAGATCATACGGGGGATATCAACTTGTCGACTACATATTGCCGTGCCACGGCCGGCCACCCGCTCAGGGTCGCAGCATGAACGCTGCAGACCGGCGGCGAGCCCGCAAGCTCGCGCGCCGGCGAACCCGTGAGGTGGTCGCGATCCGGCGGGCCGCAGCACGTGATCGCGCGCCGGTTAGCTCGGCAAAACCCGATCAAGCGACGGCCCAGGCCGACCCGGTCAGGTGAGCTGACCCGCGACCACCCGTCGTTCGTAGGCGTCGATCTGGAGTGCCGGGCTCATGCCGACAGATTCGTACAGTCGCAGCGCGCCAGTGACGTTCTCGGTGTCG
Source organism: Jiangellaceae bacterium (assembly GCA_036373915.1). Classification (GTDB taxonomy): domain Bacteria; phylum Actinomycetota; class Actinomycetes; order Jiangellales; family Jiangellaceae; genus JASLBX01. Next base: position 18,647 of record DASUUU010000028.1, read on the forward strand.
ACGCCCAGCCCGGCCCAGGTGCGGCCGTCGGCAGCGTACGACGCGAGCGCGTGCTCGAGCAGGTAGCGCCCGACGCCGCGGCCACGGGCTTCGCGAAGCACACCTAGGTTGAGTATCCAGCCGCCGTCGTTCTCGGAGTACCGCCCGCTGGTCTGGCACACACCGGACCGGTGACCGTCGACCCGCGCGAACCGCCATCGATCAAGTTCGGGCCGGTCCATCGCCGTGACCGAGGCGCGGAAGTCCGCCAACGACGTCCGGTCGTGGCCCCAATGCTCGGCGAACGAAGCGTCGTAGATCGAGTACCACTCCTCCCAGTCCGTCGCCGGGTCGAACGGCTCGAGCTCCACACCGGCCGGTGCTGGCGGGAACGGACGGTCCGGTGCCAGGTCGATGCGCATCCGCGAGAATCGACGCTTCGCCAAGAATCCGTTAGCGGCAAGGGCACGCTCGTACTCCACGTCGCCGACGATGCATCCGGCGACCACCTTGAGCTCGCTGCTGTCGCCGTTTCCGGCCCGCTCGGCCACCCGCGCCAGCAGCACATTGAACAGAGCGCCCCGGACAGTCGCCCGATCAGCTTCCGGGACGTCCGGATGGACGTACACGTCGATGTCGACCCGGCTCTCGGACCCTTCGTCCATCACCAGGCCCCAACCCACGGCACGGCCATCCTTCTCGATCAGCCAGTGATCGCTACCGAGGGGCGACCGCTGCATCTCCATCAGCTCGCGGATCTCGCCCATCGTGCTGTCGGGACGGCCGAGCAGTCGCCGGTCACCGGCGTCGACCAGCTCGAAGATCGCTTCAGCGTCCTGCCGTACCGGCCGGCGGGCAGAATACGGCGATGCAAGTCCGGGCAATTCCATCGCCTCAGCCTGACGGCGTGCAGGCCTCCGGGCAACGGGTTTTCGTTAAGAAGGCAGGGCCAGCGCACGATGCCACCCCTACATGCGGTAAGCATGGAAGTATGACGGAGCAGAACCAGCCCGGTGACGACGGAAGGGTCGTCGTGGTCGGACCGGACGGCATGGCGGTTGAACCGACGCAACCCGGGTCCGGTGAGGAGGAGGAGGGTCAGCGCTCGCTCACCGACCTGGTCGAGCAGCCGGCCAAGGTGATGCGAATCGGCAGCATGATCAAGCAGCTGTTGGAGGAGGTCAAGGCCGCTCCCCTCGACGAGAAGAGCCGGGCCCGCCTCCGCGAGATTCACCGCTCGTCCATCGTCGAACTCGAAGACGGCCTCGCACCGGAGCTGATCGATGAGCTTGACCGGCTCACGCTCCCGTTCGCAGGCGACGACGTGCCGACCGACGCCGAGCTGCGCATCGCCCAGGCCCAGCTGGTCGGCTGGCTCGAGGGGTTGTTCCACGGCATCCAGACCACGTTGTTCGCTCAGCAGATGGCCGCGCGAGCGCAGCTGGAGCAGATGCGGCGAGCCCTGCCACCGGGTGTTGCGCCCCAGCCGGGCCAGCAGGCACCGCAGGCGGAGGGCGACGACCGGCAACAGGGTCGGGGCATGTATCTCTGATTGTCCCATTCCGTCACAGCTCACTCCATGCCACAATTCGATCATGGAGATTCCCTTCACGCCGTCAGAACGCAGGAGTCTCGGCGTGGAGTGGGAGCTTCAGCTCGTCGACCTGAACACCCGCGAGCTGACCTCCGCGGCGATCGAGATCATCGGGGATCTGTTTCCTGGCGGCGCCGGTGATCAGGCGAAGATCAAGCACGAACTTCTCCAGTGCACGATCGAAGTCGTCACCGGCATCTGCGCGACGGTCAGAGAAGCACGAGCCGACCTGCAAGAATCGGTCCTGGCGGTCAGCGGTGCGGCTGCCGCCCGGAATGTCGGCGTACTGTGTGCCGGCACCCACCCGACCAGCCACTGGCTCGACCAAAAGATCACCCCCGAGCCTCGCTACGAACAATTGGTCGAAGAACTGCAATGGATCGCGCGGCGATTCCAGATCTTCGGCATCCACGTTCACGTCGGCGTCCGCGAACGCGATCGAGTGTTGCCGATCGTCAACGCGCTGTCCGGCTATATTCCGCATTTCCTCTCGCTGACCGCGTCGTCACCGTTCTGGATCGGCAACGACACCGGGCTCGCGTCCGCCCGGAGCAAGGTCTTCGAGGCGCTGCCACGCGCGGGCCTGCCGTACCAGCTGTCCGGTTGGGGCCAGTTCGAGCGGTACATGAACACTCTCGTGCAGGCCAGGGCCATCGAGTCGGTCCGGGAGGTGTGGTGGGACGTCCGCCCGCACCCTGATCTCGGCACCGTCGAGCTCAGGGTCTGCGACGGCGTGCCGACCCTCGATGAGATCGCCACCGTCGCGGCCCTGGCGCAGTGCCTTGTCGAGAAGTTCGACCGCGACCTCGACGCCAGGCTCGAGTTGCCCATGCCTGATGCCTGGCTGCTGCGGGAGAACAAGTGGCGCGCGGCCCGGTTCGGCCTGGAGGCCGAGCTCATCGTCGATGACGAACGGTCGGTTGTACCCGTGCGTCGAGCGCTTGTGGATCTGGTTGGCGAATTGACGCCGATTGCCCATACACTCGACTGCGCTGACGAACTGCGCGGCGTCGACCGCATCCTCACGGTCGGTGCGAGCTACCAGCGTCAACGCGCTGTAGCAGAGGCCAGCGGTGGCGATCTGACCAAGGTCGTCGACAGCCTTCTGGACGAGATGGCATCGGGATTACCGTGACGAACAACTGGCTCTCGGGCTGGGTGGCCGACCACCACAGTGAGCTGGTCGACCTGCGGCGCCGTATCCACAGCCGCCCTGAACTCGCGTTCGCCGAGTACGCGACCACTGAGTTGGTGCTAGGCCGCCTCGAGGCCGCGCGCCTGAGCCCGCGCCGCCTGCCCAACGGGACGGGCCTGGTGGTCGACATCGGCGACGCGGATCGGACCATCGCGGTACGCGCAGACATCGACGCACTCCCGGTACCGGACCTTAAGAACGTTCCGTACCGGTCGACGGTCGAAGGCCTTTGCCACGCCTGCGGGCATGACGCCCACACCGCGATCGCTGTCGGCACGGCGCTCGCGCTTGCCGAGGCGCCTCACCTGCCGGGCCGGGTACGCATCATCTTCCAGCCCGCCGAAGAGCGCATGGGCGGTGCCCGAGAAGTGATCAAGGCCGGCGAGTTGGACGGTGTCGAGCACGTCTTCGCGCTGCATTGCGACGCTCATCTGCCGGTAGGGCAGATCGGACTTCGAGTGGGCCCCATCACCGCAGCCTGCGACCTCGTCGAGGTCCGCCTGAACGGTCCGGGCGGGCACACGGCGCGGCCGCACCTGACCGTAGACCTGGTCGAGACGCTGTCCCGCATCGCCGTGGATTCCCCGGCCATGGTAGCCCGGCGCATCGACGCGCGAGCCGGGCTTTCGCTGGTGTGGGGTGCCATCAGGGCGGGCGAGGCACCCAACACGATCCCCAGCACCGGTCTACTGCGCGGCACCGTCAGGGTCCTCGATCACGCCGCGTGGTCGGACGCGGAGAAACAGGTCAGCTCGGTCATCACGGACATCGCGGCGGCAGCGGGAGCCAGCGTCGAGATCCATTACGAGCGCGGAGTGCCGCCGGTCGTCAACGACCAGACCGGCGTCGAGCTGATGCGGGCAGCAGTGAGCGCCGAGCTCGGCCAGTCCGCCGTCGCCAGCACTCGCACCAGCATGGGCGGCGAGGACTTCGCCTGGTTCGGTGAACACGCGCCCGTGACGATGGCCCGCCTCGGAACACACAGCGAGGCGCTGTCCACGGTGCGCGACCTGCACCAGGGCAACTTCGACATCGACGAGCGCGCCTTGGGTATCGGCGTCCACGTTCTCACCAGCACTGTTCTGGCCGCGCTGACCAACGCGTAGCCCGCCACGGCGCAGCTCGAGATCAAGTGTGCACGACACGCCGACGCCGCCGACGCCGTTCGGGCATGTCGTGCACACTTGATCTTGGGACGCGTGTCAAATCAATTGCCCCCGGGACCGATGAGTCGCGACCCTAGCGGCATGCGTTTCGACGACGAGCTGCGGGCCGACATCCGGGACCACTACGACAGGGGCGCCGAGGACGGGCGGCTGCGTGTCGGACGGGGACGCTTGGAGCTGTGGCGCACGCAGGATGTCCTGCGCCGGTGGTTGCCCGTCCCGCCGGCTCATGTCCTGGACGTGGGCGGCGCATCAGGCGTGCACGCAGAGTGGCTGGCCGCTGACGGCTATGACGTCGAGCTCATCGATCCGGTGCCATTGCACGTCGAGCAGGCAGGACGCATCGCCGGCGTGCGCGCGCGTGAAGGTGACGCCCGATCGCTCGAGTTCGGCGACGGATCGGCCGACGCGGTGCTGCTCCTCGGACCTCTGTACCACCTACCGGATCGGGCCGATCGTGCCCAGGCGCTCGCCGAGGCCGCGCGAGTCGTCCGCCCGGGCGGTCTGGTGGCCGTCGCGACGATAAGCCGGTTCGCCAGCCTCCACGACAGCATCCAGCGCGGGTGGCTGGGCGAGCCGGACTGGGTCGCGGGAGTGGAACAGACCATTGTCGACGGTCTCCACCACGGTCTCGCCTATGGTGCCAGGGCCCGCTTCACGACCGCGTACTTCCACCACCCCGACGAGATCGCACCCGAACTCGCGGCGGCCGGACTCGAGGTGGCGGCGGTGGTGTCGGTCGAGGGTCCGGCGGCGTTCATGGCCGGGGTGGACGCCGTGCTCGACACCCCGGCGGACCGAGAGGTGCTGATGCGATGGCTTCGGCTGCTCGAGACCGAACCCAGCCTTCTCGGCGCATCGGCTCACCTGCTCGGCCTGGCCAGGCGTCCCGGCTAGGACAGCAGGCGCTCGATGGTCTGCGCGACGCCGTCCTCGTCGTTCGCCGGCGCGAAGCGCTCCACCGCAGCGAGCACGTCGGGATGGGCGTTGGCCATCGCGTACCCCTGCCCGGCCCAGGCGAGCATCGGCAGGTCGTTCGGCATGTCGCCGAAGACCACGACCTCCTCCGGCCCGATGCCGTGACCGTCGGCCACCCGCGCCAGCGTGGACGCCTTCGTCACGCCGGCCGCAGAGATTTCGAGAAGCGCGCTCCTACTCGAGTGGGTCAACTCGGCCACGTCGCCGGCCAGCGCTCTTGCCTGGTGCAGCAGGTCGTCCGGAGTCATCTGCTCGTGCCGAACGAGCAGCTTGACGACGTCGTCACCGGCCAGATCCTCGATGGGAGCCACCCACGGCTCGTTCCGGAAGTCGTCGAGGTAGGTGTGGTAACCGGGCTCCTGCCCGAAACCCCGGCGCGTGGTTTCGATCGCGAACGCGACGCCAGGCACGCCGGCCCGGATGGCCTCCGCCACCTTCAGCACGACCTCGCGAGAGAGCGGGCGCGCCTCGAGCACCCGTTCAGTGTGCAGGTCCACCACGACAGCACCGTTCGCGCAGATCGCCATGCCGGTGTGCTCCAGGCGTTCTGCAACCGGATGCACCCATCGTGGCGGCCGGCCGGTCGCCACGACCACGACGATGCCGGCGTCTTCCGCAGCCCGCAGCGCATCGACAGACCGAGCCGACACCGAGCCGTCCGAGCGCAGCAGCGTGCCGTCCAGGTCGGTCGCGATAAGCCGGATACTCACCAGGTCCATTCTGCCGTGCTGTGACGAGCGCCACTCTTGCCTGAAGTTACTCGCTAGTAGCATAATGAATGTTACTGATGAGTAGCTAATTGTCCTGGCCCAGCCGGGGCTGGAGGAATCGCTATGGGTCACTACAAGTCCAACCTCCGCGACATCGAGTTCACGCTGTTCGAAGTGCTCGGTCGCGCCGACCTGCTAGGCCGGCCGCCGTACGAGGAGATCGACCTCGACACCGCGCACGCACTGCTCGAAGAAATCGACCGGTTGGCTCGGGAGGACCTTGCCGTCCCGTACGAGGACGCCGACCGCAATCCGCCCGTCTACGACCCCGAGACAAGGACGGTCCGGGTTCCCGATTCGTTCAAGAAGTCCTACCGAGCGCTGATGGGTGCCGAACTGTGGCGCGCGATGACACCCAAGGACCTCGGTGGCACCCCGGTTCCTCCGTCGCTCTACTGGGCGGCGGCCGAACTCGTGCTGGGATCCAACGCGGCGGCGTGGATGTACGGCAGTGGCCCGTCCTTCGCCCGGGTGATCTGGCACTTCGGCACGCCGGAACAGAAGCGAATCGCCGAGATCATGCTCGAGCGCGGCTGGGGCGCCACCATGGTGCTCACCGAGCCGGACGCGGGGTCCGACGTCGGTGCGGGCCGGACCACGGCGTTACCGCAGGAGGACGGCACCTGGCACATCGAGGGCGTCAAGCGGTTCATCACCTCCGGCGAGCACGATCTCACCGAGAACATCATTCATCTCGTCCTGGCGCGGCCGGTTGGCGTCGAGGGCGCGGGAGGGCCTGGCACCAAGGGACTGTCGATGTTCATCGTCCCGAAGTACCGGTTCGACTTGCAGACCGGCGAGCTTGGTGAGCGGAACGGCGTCTACGCCACCAACGTCGAGAAGAAGATGGGCCTGAAGGTGTCGTCGACGTGCGAGCTGACGTTCGGCGGAGGTGCGCACCTTAGCCGAGGCCGCGATGGACACAGTGATGGTGAGCCGGCGGTCGGATACCTGGTCGGGGACGTGCACGACGGCATCGCCCAGATGTTCCAGGTGATCGAGTACGCGCGGATGATGGTCGGCACTAAGGCCATCGCGACGCTCTCGTCCGGCTACCTGAACGCACTCGAGTTCGCGAAGGAACGCGTGCAGGGGGCCGACCTGACCCAGGCGAACGACAAGACCGCGCCGCGGGTCACGATCACTCACCACCCTGACGTCCGGCGCTCGCTGATGACCCAGAAGGCCTACGCGGAGGGCATGCGGGCCCTCGTCCTGTACACCGCCACCATGCAGGACCGGATCTTCTCCGCCGACGCGCGCGGTGAGACCGACGAACTGGCCGACCGGGTGAACGACCTGCTGCTGCCGATCGTGAAAGGCTACGGCTCCGAGCGCTCCTGGGTGTTGCTCGGGTCAGAGACCCTGCAGACGTTCGGCGGGTCCGGCTACTTGCAGGACTATCCCATCGAGCAGTACGTCCGCGACGCCAAGATCGACACTCTGTACGAGGGCACGACCGCGATCCAGGGCCAGGACTTCTACTTCCGCAAGATCATCAGGGACAAGGGCCAGGCGATCGGCTGGTTGTCCGGCCAGATCCAGCAGACGTTGGACGCCGAAGCGGGTGGCGGGGAGCTCAAGGTGGAGCGGGAGCTGCTCGCCACTGCTCTGCAGGACGTTCAGGGCATGCTCGGTGCGATGGTCGGTTTCCTCATGTCGTCCGACCCGAACACCGAGAACGGCGACGTCCGGAACGTCTACAAGGTCGGCCAGAACACCACCCGGCTGCTGCTGGCGGCCGGCGACCTCGTCGTGGCCTGGCTGCTGATCAAGCAGGCGGCGGTTGCCCTGGACAAGCTGGGCGGCGACCTGCCCGCCGGCGACCGGTCCTTCTATGAAGGCAAGGTCGCGGCGGCGCAGTTCTTTGCCCGGCAGGTGCTCCCTAAGCTGTCCGCCGAGCGTGCCATCACCGAGGCCACCGACAACGCGCTCATGGACCTTGACGAGGCCGCCTTCTAGGGCTAGAGCTGCGTGCGGTACGCGAGGTTGTGCCGGGCCAAGCTCGGGTCGTCACCAAGGTAGACGTGCTTGGACATATCGGCGGAGTAGCGGCTGGCCGGCGGCGTCCGGCCCAGCGCCTCGGCCATCGCGCGGATGTGATGTGGTGCGGCGCCGCAGCACAGGCCGAAGTAGCGGACTCCCGCGGCCGCAGCTGCCGCCGTGAACTCACCGATCTCGTACCGGTTGCACGTGAACGGGTCGAGTGCCGTGGGGAACGCCTGGCCGTCGGGCACGGTGGGGTCGGACAGCGACTGGAATGTCGGCTGTTCGGGCGTCGTCCGGTAAGGCACCGGCAGCGCCGCGACAGGCACGTCCACCGCGGCCACCAGCGGCTCCAGTAGCGGCAGCATGGTCTCCGGTCCGCGCGAGCAGTTGAGGCCCACGACGGCCGCGCCGGACTCGGCCAGCCGACGTGCAGCGTCGACCACTGGCGGCCCGGCCCGCATGGCGTCGTCGCGGTCGACGACAAGCGTGACGACGGCGGGCAGGCCGGCGTCGCGGATGACGTCCAGCGCGATCTCGGCTTCGCCTGCGAAGCGGAGGGTCTCGGCGATCACGAAGTCGACGCCCGCCTCGGCCGCCCAACCGACCTGCTCGGCGAACATTCCCCTGACCTGGTCGTGCGTCGCAGGGTCGGAAGGGTCGTAGATGTTCGTGTTGCAGACGTTGCCGGCCAGCAATGCGCCGTGCCGCTGGGAGACCTCCGCGGCCAGCGCGAGCGCCTGCCGGTTCATCGGCTCGAGCAGGTCTTGCTTGCCGATCAGCCGCAGCTTCTCGCGGTGCGCGTAGTAGGTGAAGGCCTCCACCACGTCCGAGCCGGCGTGCACGAACTGCTCGTGGAGGGACATCACCTGCTCGGGATGCTCCAGCACCACCTCGGGCACGAACGCGCCCGCCTGCAGGTAGCCGCGCCGCTCGAGCTCGAACAGATAGCCCTCCGCGCATATCACCGGCCCGGCCGCGAGCCGCTCCATCAGCCCCATGCTCTGGCTCTCCTTCCGATCGTCCGGACGTCCCGTCAACGCCACGCTCAGCTCCAAGGGAACGGTGAATGGCTGGTCGGGTGCACCGCGCCGCGCTCGAACCGGTCGAACCGGAACGGCTCGAGCAACTCCTGCGGCTCGCCGAGCAACTCCGCGGCAACGAGAGCGCCGACGCCGATCATCTTGTACCCGTGGTTGGAATCGGCAATGAGGTACGCGAACTCGCCGAACCGGTCGAACACCGGGAAGCTGTCCGGCGTGAAACAGCCGATCCCGCCGGACGGAGCGGTCGAGTACAGGTGCCGCGTCCCTTCCAGGCCGGCGTGGCAGTGGGCCAGCCCGGCCGTCCACAGCCGGGCGAACTCGGCGCTCGAGGTGTACGCCGATCGCTCCGGGCCGTAGGGGTCGACGGCAATCTCGTGCGCTGGCTCGTCAAGTCGAAGCGGCATACTGCCACCCTGGATGCCGCCGAAGTTGGTGTCGGGCTTGTAGTAGATGCCCCACGGCTGATCAGTGACCAACGCGCCGTCCTCGTCGTAGAGCGGCGCGTCGGTGTCGACGTGAACCACCGGCGGCGGACGTCCCTGCGCGTCGGTGAACGAACTGGGGTCGACCTTGAGCGTGCCCTCCTGCACCAGCCAGTAGGTCCACATCGGGACCTCACGCAGCGTGCCGTCCGGCCCACGCACGGAGACCGAATCGGACAGGCCCAGCATCGCCCAGAAGTCCCTGACCCAGGGCCCGGCCGCGACGATGAGCTGCTCGCATCGAATCGCCCCGTCGGCGGTGATGACGGTCCGAGCGTCGGCGTCCACCCCGGTCACCGTGACGCCGGGCAGGATGCGAACCCCCTCCGCCTCGGCTTTCGCCGCGAGGCCGCGGAGAGCTGCCTGGTTGTTGGCGTAGCCACCCTTGTGTTCATGCAGCACGCAGCTGATGCCTTCGGCCCGCCAGTCCGGGAACAGCTCGCGCAGGAACGCCCGAGACTCGGCTGAACCCTCGACGAACGTCGACGAGTATCCGATCGCCTGCTGCTCTCCGTATATCTGCCGGACGTCGGCTCGCATGCCCTCTGGTCCGATCTGCAGATAGCCGACCGGATGGTACGAGAAGGCGACCGGGTCGGACTCCCAAATCGACACCGAGTGCGCCATCAGGCGGCGCATGGCTGGTTGGAAGTAGTTGTTGCGGACGACGCCGCACGCGATTCCGGACGCACCGGCGCCGATTCCGGTCTTGTCCAGGACCAGGACGTCGGGATGCTCGCCCTCTGCGCGCAGCCGCCGGGCCAGCTGCCAGGCCGTCGACAGGCCGTGGACACCGGCGCCGACAACCACGAAACGCGCCGTGCGCGGGATCATGACGAGCTGCCCACCCCCGTGGTGACGTGCCGTTTGGGCAATGCCGTTCCACAAAGTCTCGGCCGACCGTAGCATGTCGGTGTGACCGAGACCACTGCTCGACCCGTGGTCGTGCTCGAGCGGGCGCTGGCCATCCTGAACGTCCTCGCGACGGCCAAGACCGATCTCGGTACCAACGAGATCGCCCGGCGGGCGGGGGTCAATCCGAGCTCAGCGTCTCGGCTACTCGCGACCCTGGCACGCGGAGAGCTGGTGCGCCGTACTCCCGACACGGGCCGCTACAACCTTGGGCTCCGGCTGGTAGAGCTGGGCAACGCCGCCCTGTCGCGCATCGATCTCCGCGACATCGCCCGACCGCACCTGACCGCCCTGATGGAGGCAACCGGTGAGACGGCCACCCTGTCGGTTCCGGGCGAGACGACCGCGATGACGCTGGACTTCGTCCAGAGCCCGTCGACGGTTCGGAGTGTCGCCGAGATCGGGCGGCCAAGCGTCCCGCATGCGACCGCCATCGGCAAGGTCTACCTGGCGTACGGCGGGCCGTTGCCCGACACCACGCTGGTGCCGTGTACGCACCGGACGATCACCGACCGGGTGGAACTCGAGAAGGCGCTCGCCGAGGTTCGCGAACGCGGTTGGGCCGATGGTCTCGAGGAACGGGAGCTCGGGCTGCACGCCATCGCCGCTCCGGTCTTGGACGCCAGTGCTCACCTGGTGGCGATCCTCGGGTTGCAAGGGCCGTCCTGGCGGTTCGACGCTGCGGCGATGAAGGCCGGCGTGCCCGTCCTGCTCGAGCACGCCTCGGCGCTATGGCGGGGCCCGGGGCGGTGAGGTTCCGCAGGCCTTCGCGGAGCCGAGCCCGCTACTCCGGGCTGGGCCTGGTCCGGCGCGGGGTCACGGGGTCGTCCTGGCCGCCGGTGTGGCGCCACCACGAGCTGCGCGACCGGTACGACGTTGTGGTCATCGGCGGCGGCGTCCACGGCCTGGCGACGGCGTACTACCTGGCCGCGCAGCACGGCCTGACCGACGTGGCGGTGCTCGAGCGCGGCTACCTCGGCGGCGGCGCCTCGGGCCGCAACACGGCGATCATCCGGTCCAACTACCTGACACCGGAGGGTGTTCGGTTCTACGACAGGTCGGTGCGGCTGTACGAGTCGCTGGCCGCAGACCTGAACTTCAACGTGATGTTCTCGCAACGTGGGCATCTGACCCTGGCCCACTCGGACTCGGCACTGCGCACGATGCGGTGGCGGGCGGAGGTGAACAAGCTCCAAGGCGTCGACTCGTCGGTGATCGGGCCGTCCGAGACCGCTGAGCTCATTCCCCTCCTGGACGTCTCGGACGAGCCGCGGTTTCCCATCTTGGGCGGGCTGTGGCACCCGCCAGGCGGGATCGTCCGCCACGACGCCGTCGTCTGGGGGTATGCCCGGGCCGCGGACACGGCGGGCGTCCACGTGCACCAGGAGACCGAGGTCGTGGGAATCGACGTGGCCGGAGGGAAGGTGCGGGGGGTTCGGACGTCCCGCGGCCCGATCTCCACGTCCGGAGTCGTGGTGTGCACGGCCGGCTGGGCCACGACGGTGTGCGACCTGGCGGGAGTGCCGCTGCCGATCACGACGTACCCGTTGCAGGCGGCGGTCACCGAGCCGGTCCGGCCGTTCCTGGACACCGTCGTCGTGTCCGGAACCCTGCACGTGTACGTCAGCCAGACCGACCGCGGCGAGCTGGTGTTCGGCGCGGCCGTCGACCCCTTCCCGTCCTACTCGACGCGCGGAACCCTGGAGTTCACCGAGGGAGTCGCCGCACACGTACTGGAGCTCATGCCCGCGCTGGCGAAGCTGCGGGTGCTGCGGCAATGGGCCGGGCTGTGCGACATGACGCCGGACTTCTCCCCGATCATGGGCGTGACTCCGGTCGAGGGTTTCTACGTGGACGTCGGCTGGGGCACGTACGGGTTCAAGGCCGGGCCGGTGGCGGGCGAGGCGATGGCGTCCCTCGTCGCGACCGGCAAGACCCCCGAGCTGATCGCGCCGTTCGACCTGGCCCGGTTCACCGACGGCCGGCTGGTCGGCGAGAAGGGCGCCGCGGCGGTGGGCCACTGATGCTGCTGCTTCCATGCCCGCACTGCGGCCCGCGCGATGCTGCCGAGTTCGGCTACGTCGGCGAGCGGGTCGCCCGGCCGGACCCGAACGCGGCCACGCCCCAGCATTGGCGTAGCTACCTTTATCTGCGCCGCAACCCGGCCGGCTGGACAGACGAGCTGTGGCTCCACCGGGCGGGCTGCGGTCGCTACCTGGCGATATCTCGCAACACCGTGACCGGCGAATGCCGTTCGACACCGGGAGAGGCCGGATGATGCGACTCGAGCCGCAACCCGGCGAGGTGATCGACCGCGGGAGGCCCCTCACATTCACCTGGAACGGCCGGACCTATCCCGCCTACGCGGGCGACACCATCGCGTCCGCCCTGGCGGCCGCCGGCGAGCGGGTGTTCTCACGCAGCCTGAAATACCACCGGCCCCGCGGCCTGCTCACTGCCGACGCGCACGATCCTGGTTGCATCCTGCAGGTCGGGGACGAGCCCAACGTGCCCGGGGCGGCCCGCCGCGTGTCGGACGGGATGGCCGTCGCTGCGCAGGGGGCCTGGCCGTCGCTGCGGTTCGACGTCAAGGCGCTGAACCGGCTGGCCGGCCCGGTGCTGTCGACCGGTTTCTACTACAAGACGTTCATCCGCCCGCGCCGGCTGTGGCCGCTGTACGAGCGGGTGCTGAGACGGTTCTCGCCTGGCGGGCGGGTGCCGGCCGCGCCGCCGGACGGACGGTACGAGCATCGGTACGTTCACCCCGACGTCCTGGTGACGGGCGGCGGGCCGGCGGGCATGGCCGCGGCCCTGGCAGCCGCCGACTTGGGGGCGCGGGTGCTCCTGATCGACGACCAACCCGAGCTGGGTGGACATCTGCGGTGGGGCGGGCCGGACGATCTCGCTGCGCTGACCGAGCTGCGTGGAGCTGTGGCGGAGGCCGGCAACATCGAGGTGCTCGCCGATTCGGTGGTCACCGGCCGCTACGAGGGCGGGCTGGTCGCCGCGGTACAGCGGCTGCACGGCTCGGGATCGCTCACTGAACGGCTGGTCAAGGCGCGGCCGGCGCAGCTGATCGTCGCGCCCGGGCTGATCGAGCGGCCATACGTCGTGGCGGGCAATGACCTGCCCGGCGTCATGCTCTCCACGGCAGTGCGGCGGCTGATCAAGTTGTACGCGGTCAAGCCCGGTGACCGTGCGGTCGTCTTCACCGCCAACGACGACGGACTCGCCGCCGCGGCGGATCTGGAGCGCGCTGGGGTGGACGTCCGCCGCATCGTGGACGCGCGCGAGGGCGGCGGGATCATCCGGGTGCGCGGACGAGGCGGGGTTCGCGCGGTCGAGTGCGCCGACGGCAGAGTGGTCCGCTGCGATCTGTTCGTCACCGCCGTCGGCTGGACGGCGCCGACCGCACTGGTCACGATGGCCGGCGGGCGGGCGGCCTACCAGGCGGGTGCGGCCCGGTTCGTCCCGGCCGAACTGCCGGAGGGCGTGCTCGTCACCGGCGGGCTCGCCGGGGACGGGACGCTAGACGAGCTGGTCGCCCACGGGCGCGCGACCGGCCAGGATGCGGCGCTCCGGGCTACCGGCGCCAGCGGAGGAGGCGCCCCGATCTCGTCACTTGAACCGGCAGCGCACCCGCAGCTGTTCGCCGGGCGGACCGACGGCGTCGTGGACTTCGCCGAGGACGTGTCATCGAAAGACCTCAAGGCCGCCGTTGCCGAGGGCTACGACTCGATCGAGCTGGTCAAGCGGTACACGACGGCCACCATGGGTGCGACCCAGGGCAAGCTGGAGGCGGTCAACGCGATCGCCGTCGTGGCCGCCGCGACCGGCCGGAGCATCGCCGAGACAGGGACCACCACGGCGCGGCCACCGTACATACCGATCAGCCTCGGCGCCCTCGCCGGACGCAACTACCAGCCGGTACGTCGGTCGCCGATGCACGACTGGCATGTTGAGCACGGTGCGGCCCCGCTCGTCGCCGGGCAGTGGATCCGACCCGACCACTACGGCGACCCGGCAGCCGAGGTCCGCAACGTCCGGCAGCACGTAGGCATCGTCGACGTGACGCCGCTGGGCAAGTTCGAGCTACGCGGCCCCGACGTCCCGGACCTGCTGGAGCTGCTGTACGTCAACAGGTGGCGCAAGCTCGCCGTCGGGCAGGTGCGGTACGGGGCCATGTGCACCGACGACGGCGTGGTGCTCGACGACGGGGTGAGCGGCCGGCTGGGCGAGCAGCGGTATCTGCTCACGGCCACGTCATCGGGGGCCACCGGGATCGGCGAGTGGATCGAACGATGGTTGCAGACCGAGCATCCCGACTGGCGGGTCCACATGATCCCGATGACCGACGCCTACGCGAGCATCAACGTGGCCGGCCCGCGGTCGAGGGAGCTGATGGAGCGGCTCGTGTCCGGGATCGACATGTCCAACGAGGCGTTCCCGTACATGCGCGTCCGACTCGGCACGGTGGCCGGAGTGCCGGACTGCGTCGTGTGGCGGATCGGGTTCACGGGAGAGCTCAGCTACGAGTTGCACGTGCCGTCAGGCCACGGGCTGACCGTGTGGCAGGCGCTGCTCTCGACCGGCGCCGATCTCGGGGTTCGGCCGTTCGGCGTCGAGGCGCAGCGCATCCTGCGGCTCGAGAAAGGTCACCTGATCGTCGGCCAGGATACCGACGGGCTGACTCAGGGCTTCAGCGCCGGGCTGGACTGGGCGATCAAGATGGACAAGGACGACTTCATCGGCAAGCCGGAACTGGCCTGGCAGCGCGTCCGCGACAGCCACCTGATGCTGGTCGGCCTGCAACCGGTGGACCGCCGGACAGTGCCGCCCGAAGGGTGCCAGATCGTCGAGGACGGCGGGCGGATCGTCGGCCGGGTCACGTCAAGCCGCTTCTCACCGACCCTCGAGCGCGCCATCGGCCTGGGCTTCGTCGCTCCGCACCTGTCCGAGCCCGGCACCGTCGTCACCGTGGTCCTTCCGGACGGCGGCCGGGTGCCCGCAAAGATCACGCCACAACTCGCGCACGTCGACCCGGAGGGAACGCGGCTGCGTGTCTGAGCTCACCATCACCGACTGCACGGACTGGACGAAGGTTCTCGTCCGCGCCGCCCCGAGCAGTGCGCTGGCTGCCGCGCTGGGCACGCCGTACGGGCGCGCGACGCGCGCAGCCGACGGTGCGCTGGTCGTCGGCACCGCACCCGATGGCTGGCTGCTGCTGGCGCCGGACGCGCCTGCGGTATCGATCGTCCAGCGGGTCGCCACGCAGGCGGGCCCGGAGTTCGCGAGCATCGTGGACGTCACGCACGGCCGTGCCCTGGTGCGGCTCAGCGGCACCGCCTCGCGGGGCGTCCTGGCCAAGGTTTGCGCGGTCGACCTGGCCGACGCGGCGGCCCCCGCTGGGGCGGCGATCCGGACCCTTGTCGCCGGTATCACCGCCATGATCGTCCGGGACGACGAGCCCGGCGAGCTCTCTTTCCTGATCGAATCCGACCGCTCGTACGGCGAGTATCTGATGGACGTCCTGCTCGACGCCGGTTCCTGAGCAGGAGGGACGCTGCTTAGCCTGGCGGGCGCTCGGGCATACTCTGCTGATCGTCGGCGGACGGGGGTGAGTACACCATGCGAATCACGTTGGCACAGGTCGACGCGCAGCTTGGTGATATCGACGCAAACGTCGAGCGGGCGGCCCGGGCGATCACCAGTGCCACTCAGGAGGGCACGGATCTGATCGTCTTTCCCGAACTGCAACTGAGCGGCTACTCCATCGGCGAGGTGGAGACCGACCCCGCTCTGCGGCTGGACGACGAACGCCTCGACTGGCTCGCCAAGCAGACCGGCGACTCCGGCGTGGTGCTCACCTTTCCGGAGGCCAGCCCAAGCGTGCACACGTACAACAGCGCGGCCTACTACGAGGCCGGCCGGCTCGTGCACGTCCACCGCAAGCTGTACCTCCCCAACTACCTGACCTTCGAGGAACGCAAGCATTTCACCCCCGGCCAGTCGATGCGGGCCTTCGACACAGCGGCAGCGGGCCGGATCTCGGTCATGATCTGCAACGACGCATGGCAGCCGCAGCTCGCCTTCCTCGCCACCCAGGACGGCGCACATATTCTCGTCGTGCCGGTGACAAGTGCGCAGAGCGCGTTCCCCGAGCGGTACGAATCCCAGGACTACTGGCGGGGCATCACGCGGTTCTATGGCCGGATGTGCCAGCTGTTCGTCGTGTTCGTCAACCGGGTCGGTGCCGAAGGCGCGATGCGGTTCTGGGGTGGTTCCCACGTCGTCGACCCCTGGGGAAACGTGATCGCCGAAGCTCCCGAAAACGAGGAGCACCTGTTGACCATCGACATCGACCTGAGCGACGTCCGCCGCAGGCGGCGCGACATCCCGCTGGTCAAGGAGGCCCGGCTGGGCCTCGTCCACCGGGAGGTCGGCCGCCTGCTCGACGAGGGCGGAGATCTCTGAGCTCGCCGGACCGCGGGCTCAGTCGATGAGGCCCTGGTCCTGGAGGAAGTCCCGCGCGATCTCGTCTTCGAAGCCGGGTTCGTCGGACGCCTGGGCGTTCATCTCCCGGAGCAGTTCGTCCGTGAGCACGGCAGCGATCGGGTTGAACAGCTCCTCAAGCACCTCGCCGTGCTCGTCGTAGAGTTCCTGCCGGACGTTCAAGGCGATGTTGTACGGCGGGAACGCGCCTTGATCGTCCTCGAGAACCTCGAGCTCGTTCGTCACGATCTGCCCGTCAGTGGCGAATACCTCACCGAAGTTGCACGGGTCGCTCTGCGGGAGCCGGGTATGGATGATGCCCAGCTCCATCTCCTCGATGAGGTTCTCGGGCATCTCGAAGCCGTATGTCTCCTCCATGCCAGGAATGCCGTCGTCGCGGACGATGAACTCGGCGGCTGCGCAAAGCCTCGCCTCTTCGGGATTCTCCTGAACCAGCTGGGCATAGTCGCTGAGTGTGCTGACGCCCAGACCTGAGGCGACACCTGGCGCCGTGGCGAGCGCGTACGTGTTGTTCACGGGCGCAGGTTCCAGCCAGACGATGCCGTTCCCGGCGTCCTCATCGCGGACCGCCTCGTACAGCTCCTGGGTGTCGGTCGGAGCTTCGGAGATCTCACGACCGAGATGGGCGCTCCACCCCGTGCCGGTGTATTCCCAGTACATGTCGATCTCACCACTCTCCAGGGCCGTGCGCACCGCCGGCGTCCCTTCGATTCCGGTTTGGTCGTTGACCGTGGCTCCGGCCTCCTCCAGGACCGCGATGGCGATCTGGCCCACGATGATCTGCTCGGGGAACTCCTTGGAGCCGACAGTGATCTCGACGCCGTCCAGCGATCCTTCCTCGACCGCTCCTGGGGTCGAGCCACCGTCGTCGTCGTCACCGCACGCCGTTGCGGCGAGCGCCAGAGTCGCGGCCACCGCGGCCGCCTTGTTCCAGTACCGCATCGTAAGAATGCCTCCTTGTCGGATTTCATCACAGACCGCGCGGGCGAAGGGCGTCCTCCGCCAAGCCGGCCAGGTAGTCGATGAGCAGAGCCAGCACGGCAATGAGTACCGCGCCCACGATCGTGAGGAGTTGACGGTTCTGCGAGATACCCGTCACCAGGATCGAGCCTAGGCCGCCTGCCCCGATGAAGGTGGCCAGCGCAGCGCTGCCCACGTTGATCACCAGGGCGGTACGGATGCCCGCCAGCATCACCGGCACGGCCAGCGGAAGCTCGATTCGACCCAGAACCGCCCACTTGCTCATGCCCATGCCGCGGGCGGACTCGATCACAGCTTCGTCGACCTGCTGGAGGCCGACCATGGTGTTGCGGAGCACCGGAAGTGCGGCGTAAGCCACTAAGGCGGCGACCGCGGGCCAGAACCCGATGTCCCAGATCAGCGCGAACAGCGTCAACAGGCCGATGGACGGGACCGCCACGCCGATGTTGAAGACCGCGATGGCCGGTGGCGTGATGTTCCTCGCCCACGGCCGGGACAGCATGATGCCCACGGGAATGGCGATCGCCAGGACGATCAGGGTGGACGTCACTGTGAGCGAGATGTGCTGAAGCGTCGCGGCACGGATGAAACTCAGGTTCGCCCGACGGCGTTCGATGCTGTCCAGGCTCTGGCTACTGACCCAGATCCACAACACGAGCAGGGCACTTGCCAGGATCGCCGGCATCAACAAATACCCGGCAAGCGACCTCCGCCGGCGGCCCGGTGCTCGGACCTCCTTGGCCGTTATGTCATCTGCGACGAGGGCGATGACTACTCCCTCCCGCCGGCCGGTTCGGCCGCCTCGACCTGGTCACGCAAGCGGCTGAGCTCGGCCTCCCGCATTCCCCGGACCGCTTCATTGATGGTGTCGATGTCCACGACGCCGAGGTACGAGCCGTCGCCGTCCACGACGATCGCCGAGGCGTACCGGGCGGTCAGCATCTCGTTCAGGGTGTCGCCGAGGGTGGCGTTGGGGCGGACGACCGCATCCGCCGGGAGGCCGATCTCCGACAGCGCCCGATCGCCGGCTCGCGCGAGGTGATCCAGGCCGACCCAGCGGCGCGGGCGGCGTTGGGCGTCCAGCACCAGCGCGAATCCCTTGTCGCTCTGCTGGATCAGCCGGCGGGCCTCGTCACGGCTCGCCCGTTCGTCGACTACCGGCCACTCGGTCAACGTGATGTCCGCAACGCGAGTGAGATCGCACCGTTTCAGCGCCGCGCCCCGACCGATGAAGTCCGCGACGAAGTCGTTCGTCGGGTTGACCAGGATCGACTCCGGAGTGTCGTACTGCTGGATGTGCGAGTGGTCGCCGAGGATCGCGATCCGGTCACCCATCTTGATCGCCTCGTCGATGTCGTGCGTGACGAAGACGATCGTCTTCTTGATCTCGCTCTGGATGCGCAGGAACTCGTTCTGCAGCCGTTCGCGGTTGATCGGGTCGATGGCCCCGAACGGCTCGTCCATCAGCATCACGTCGGGGTCCGCGCCCATCGCACGTGCCACGCCGACCCGCTGGCTCTGCCCGCCGGAGAGCTCCTTTGGGTACCGGTGGGCGAAGGTGCCGGGGTTCAGGCCGACAAGTTCCAGCAACTCGTCCACCCGCTCGGCGACACGGGTCTTGGACCAGCCGAGCATCTTCGGCACGGTGGCGATGTTCTCCGCAATGGTCATGTGGGGAAACAGGCCGATCTGCTGGATCACGTAACCGATCTTGCGGCGTAACCGGTCGGGGTCCACCGTCGTGACGTCCTCATCGTCGATGACGATGCGCCCCGACGTGGGCTCGATCAGCCTGTTGATCAGCTTCATCGTCGTCGTCTTGCCACAGCCCGACGGGCCGACCAGGATGACGATCTCACCTTCCGGGACGTCCATGGTCAAGGCGTCGACGGCTGGCGTGGACTGGCCGGGAAACACCTTGGTGAGCTCGTCGAGGTGGATCTTTACGCTCATCGCAGTCCTTTGGACATGGTCAGTCGGGTTACCAGGACGTAGAACAGATCGAACACGATGGCCAGCACGATAACGCCGAGGATTCCGCCAAGTGTGATGTTGAGCGCCTGGGCGCTGCCTGGGTTGGACAGCGCTCGAAAGATGTCGTTGCCGAGGCCCGGTCCGTTGATGTACGCCCCGATCGCGGCGATGCCGACAACGATCAGGGTCGCGACCCGAACGCCAGTCATGATCACCGGCCAGGCCAGCGGCAGTTCGATGCGTACCAGCCGCCGGAGCCGGCCCATGCCCATTCCCTGTGCGGACTCCACGATCGCGGGATCGACCTCGCGCAGGCCGACGACCGTATTGCGCACGATGGGCAGCAGCGAGTACATCACCAGCGCCACGACGACCGACCTCCAGCCGAGGCCGAGGATCTGGATGAACAGGCCGAACAAGGCCAGCGACGGAATCGTGAGGAAGATCGCGGTGATCGCGAGGACTACGTCGCGCGGAAGCTGGGTGCGGTAGGTGGCCAACCCGAGACCCACCCCGATGACCATCGCGATGCCGACGGACAGCACAGTCACCGCGGCGTGCTCGATGGTCAGTTCGAGCACATGGTCCCAGCGCCGGGACAGGTAGTCAACGAAGTCAGCCATGGCCCCGCCAGGCTAGCGGGCCACCGCCGGGCTTATCCCTCGGTGACAGAATCGAAACGAGATCGTACCTATATGGGCAACGGTCCGGCCGCGTTCACCCGTCCTCGCGCCGGTCAGCGTTGGCCGCGCCAGCGCCGGTTCGGACTCCTGCCGCGGTCGTTGCGGCGACTGGGATGGCGACCGTTGGTTCGGGGAGCCCGCTGCTCGAGGGTCGGCGCTGCGGCAAGAGCGTCGGCGGTTATCGGACCGCCGAGGGAGCGAGCGTCGGTGTGTTTGGCATCGACCCCGGCCCGGCTGTGCAGACTTGTCAGCGCTCGCGCCTGGGATGGCGTGGCGACCGTCACGACCGCGCCGGACGCTCCGGCCCGAGCCGTCCGGCCCGACCTGTGCAGGTATGCCTTCGGCTCGCCGGGCGGGTCGAAGTGCACGACCATCCCGACGCCCTCGACATGGATGCCCCGGGCGGCGACGTCCGTGGCGACGACCACCTGCGCCGCCCCGCTGCGGAACCGCCGGAGGTTGCGCTCCCGGACTCGCTGGGACAGGTCGCCGTGCAGGTCCACCGCGGGAACCCCGGCATCTTCCAGCTCGCCTGCCAGCCGAGTCGCACCATCCTTGGTGCGGGTGAACACGATGCTGCGCGGGTTCGCCCGGACCAGTTCGGTGGTCACCTCAAGCTTTGCCTGGTGGCCGACGACGAGCACGTGGTGGTCCATGGTGGTGACCGCACCGGCGTCCGGGTCGACCTCGTGCCGCGCCGGACTGTCCAGGAAACGACGAACCAACCGGTCGACGTCCCCGTCCAGGGTCGCTGACAGCAGCAGGCGCTGCCCGCCGGCCGGCGTGGCCGCCAGCAACTCCGAGACGGCCGGGTAGAAGCCCAGGTCGCACAGGTGGTCCGCCTCGTCCAGCGTCACGACCTCGACGTCGTCGAGGACGCACACCCCCTTGTCGACCAGGTCCTGTAACCGTCCAGGCGTGGCGACCACGAGATCGACGCCGCGGTCGAGGCGGCGGATCTGCCAGCCGTACGGGGTGCCGCCGTACACGGTGACCAGGCTCAGCTTGAGCTCGCCCGCGAGCGGCTCTAATGCGGCGGCAACCTGACCGGCCAGCTCGCGGGTAGGTACGACGATCAGCGCGCGTGGGCGGTTGGCCCTGCTGCGCCGGCCCGCCAGCCGGGTCAGGATTGGCAGCCCGAAGGCCAGCGTTTTGCCCGAACCGGTGCGGGCCCGCCCGAGCACGTCCCGTCCGGCCATGGCGTCCGGAATCACGGCGGCCTGCACCGGCGTGGGCCGGGTGATCCCGTCGACCCCGAGCATTCTCACCAGCTCGGTGGGCACGCCGAGCGCGCCGAAGCCCGACGTCGAAGGGTCGAAGCCGGCCATGGCGGCTCGCTTCGCCGCGTCGATGCCTGGTGGGCGTCGCGGCCCGTCGGTGCGGCGATTCTTGTTGGGGTACGGACGGTTGCGGGACTGCTTCCGCCTGGGCAGGGTGGACTTGTCGGCTGGCATGTCGGTGCTCCGGTGATTCGGGCGTGGAGCACGCCCGGACGCGGGCCGCGGGTGCGGCCAACGGTGAGCCGTGGGCGTGCGTACCCGTGACGTCCCTGCGGACACTCCTCGTCCGGACACCGGGCACAGAGAAAGGCCACGCTGTCAGCAGCGAGGCCTTGGCTGTGGAACACATTACCCGGCCAAGCGGTGATCCGCGAAACCAGCGCGTTGACTCATCCAAGATGCCCGCGTAGATCGAGTCGTTGACTCATCTCAATGTGCCCGCGTGGGATCTGTGATGGATGGAGCTGTCGTTGGCTGCGCGTAAACAGATCACCAAGGTCCAGCTGGATCGGTGGCAGAAGGCCACCCGGGCGGAGAAGTCCGCGATCCTCGATGCGGTGTGTGCGGTGACCGGCTGGCATCGCGATCATGCTCGTAAGGCGATCCGGCGGGCGTTGGCCGAGCGGGCGAATGGTGGTCCGCGGCCGCGTCAACGCCGTGAGCCGGTCCGCATCTATGGCGAGGAGGCGGTGGAGTTGCTGAGGCGCTGCTGGGCGGTATTGGACGGGCCGACCGGCAAACGACTCAAGCCCGTGCTGCCGGTCGTGCTGGCCAACCTGGAACGGCACGGCCACCTGGGCGGAGTCGAACCAGCCGTGATAGCCCAGGTGCTGGCGATGTCGCCGGCCACCATCGACCGGCGGTTGGCTGCGGCCCGGACCGGGCTGGTGGCCCGCAAACCGATCGCTCACACCCGGCCGGGGTCGATGCTCAAGGCGTCGATCCCACTCAAGACCTGGGCGCAGTGGAACGAGTCCGAGCCAGGGTTCGTGCAGATCGACCTGGTCGGCCACGAGGGCGGGGACAACAATGGCGAGTTCTTCTTCACCCTGGATGCCACCGATGTGGCCACCGGCTGGACCGAGGCGGTCACGGTGCGGTCCAAGGGTGAGCGGATCGTGGCCGCCGGCCTGGAACAGTTGTGGCTGCGGTTCCCGTTCCACATCGCCGGGATCCACTCGGACAACGGCGCCGAGTTCATCAACCATCACCTGGCCCGCTGGTGCCACACTCGTAAGATCACCTTCACCCGCGGCCGGGCCAGCAACAAGAACGACCAGGCCCACGCCGAACAGAAGAACTGGTCCGTGGTGCGCCGCAGCGCCGGCTACTTCCGCTACGACACCGGCCGCGAGCTCGACCTGCTCAACCAGCTCTGGCCGCTGGTCTCAGTCCAGGTCAACCTGTTCCTGCCGCAGCAAAAGCTAGTCTCCAAGACCCGCACCGGCGCCATCGTCCGCAAACGACACGACACCGCCACCACCCCGCTGGCACGCCTGCTGACCCGCCACGCCGACCTGCTCGACCCCCACGACCGCCAGCGCCTGGACTCACTGCTGCAGACCACCGACCTGCTCGGCCTGCGCCACAAGATCGTCGACATCCAAGCCAACCTTATCGAACTCGCCCGCCGCCGCGGCCTCGTCCAACCCAAGGCCAAGACCAACTCCGTCTACCTCAGCAAACGGAAAATGCCCCCACTCAGGCGGGCATCTTCAGATGAGTCAACGAACCAAACCTCGCGGGCATCTTGACATGAGTCAACGGGACCAGGAATCACCACCGCCGCCCGGAATGTTGCCGCTGGCATGAGCGACGAAGCCCTCCGCACACTCCTTCGTAGTCAGCATCTCGGCGTGCTTGCCACGTTGCTGCCCGACGGCCGGCCGCACCTTTCGACCATCACGTA
>DASUUU010000029.1:0-8659 GCA_036373915.1 Jiangellaceae bacterium
ACTGGCGGACCGACGGGCGGTGGCGCGGGCGCGTCCGCGCCGCACGTGGCGCGTCCTCGTGCCGGAGCATCCGATCGAGCTGGCGCGGGACGGCCGCTGGCACGTGTGCGCCACCTGCGGGCAACGCGTCGTTGCCGGCCACCTGGCTCGCATCCGCCGCGCCCGGCGCCCGGTCCGCCACGTCCTGTTGGCCGCGACGGCCTGAGATTGCCCCGGGGGACTACGATGCCCCCACGTGCACATCCTGACCCACGCCGAGGCGACCGAGCGCACCGGCCTCATCGAGGTGCGTGGGTACGAGGTCGAGCTCGACCTCACCACCGGCCCCGAGACCTTCGCCTCCTCGTCCACGATCCGCTTCGCGGCGCGCCCCGACTCGTCCACCTTCGTCGAGATCGACGCCCCGCGCGTTCGCTCGGCGAGGCTCAACCGGCGCGAGCTCGACCTGGCGACCGCGCTCGACGGAGATCGGATCGCCGTCGGCGGACTCGCCGCCGACAACGAGCTGACCGTGGTCGCGGACTGCGCCTACTCGCACTCGGGCGAGGGGCTGCATCGGTTCGTCGACCCGGCGGACGATGAGGCCTACACCTACACCCAGCTCTTCCTGTACGAGGCGCATCGCGTCTTCGCGTGCTTCGACCAGCCGGACCTCAAGGCTCCCTGGACGCTGCGCGTGACGGCGCCGACGGCGTGGACGGTGCTGTCGAACGCCGCCGGCCGTCCGGTCGCGCCGGGGAGGTGGGCGTTCGACGCCACGCCTCCCGTGGCGACGTACTTCGCGGCCCTGGCGGCGGGCCCCTATCACTCGGTCACCGCGGTCCACGACGGCATCGCGCTCGGGCTCCACTGCCGGCGCTCCCTGGCGCCGTTCCTCGAGGCGGACGAGCTGTTCGACATCACCCGGCGCTCGTTCGACTTCTACCACGCCCTGTTCGGCGTGCGGTATCCCTGGGGCCCCTACGACCAGGTCTTCGTGCCGGAGTTCAATGCCGGCGCGATGGAGAATCCCGGCTGCGTCACGTTCCGCGACGAGCTCGTCTTCCGATCCCGCGTCACCGACGACCGGCGCGAGCGGCGTGCCCTCATCGTGGCGCACGAGCTCTCGCACATGTGGTTCGGCGACCTCGTCACCATGCGCTGGTGGGACGACCTGTGGCTGAACGAGTCGTTCGCTACCTGGGCCAGCGTGCTGGCGGAGGCCGAGGCCACTCGCTGGACGGAGTCCTGGACGACGTTCGCCGTCTCCGAAAAGCTGTGGGCGCTGCGGCAGGATCAGCTGCCGTCCACCCATCCGATCTCCGCGGACATCCGTGACCTCGAAGACGTCGAGGTCAACTTCGACGGCATCACCTACGCCAAGGGCGCCGCCGTGCTCAAACAGCTTGTCGCGTGGGTGGGGCGGGACGCGTTCCTCCAAGGCGTGCGCGCCTACTTCACCGAGCACGCGTGGGGCAACACCTCGCTCGCCGACCTGTTCACGCACCTCGAGCGGACCAGTGGTCGCGACCTGTCCACCTGGGGCGAGCAGTGGCTTCAGACCGCAGGGGTTAACACACTCACCCCGCACGTCGCCGTGGACGAGGACGGCGCGTACACCTCAGTCGCGATCGCCCAGACCGCCGACGAGTCGCATCCGACGTTCCGCTCGCACCGGATCGCCATCGGCCTGTACGACAGGACCGCCGCCGACGACGGTGAGCCCAAGCTCGTACGGCGAGACCGGATCGAGCTGGACGTGACCGGTGAGCACACCGAAGTGCCGCAGCTCAGCGGGATCGAACAGCCCGACCTGCTGCTCCTCAACGACGACGACCTGACGTTCGCCAAGATCAGGTTGGACGAACGTTCGCGGCAGACCCTCGTATCGGACATCGGCACGCTCGCCGACCCCCTGCCTCGCGCGCTGTGCTGGACGGCAAGCACCGACATGCTCCGCGACGCCGAACTGCCGACGCGCGAATACGTCGAACTCGTGCTCAGCGGCGTGGAGCGCGAGACCGACATGTCCGTCGTCCAGACCGTTCTCGCCTCCGCCAAGAACGCGATCGACAGGTATGCCGATCCCGCCGATCGGCTGTTGCTGTCGTCCCGCTGGTCCAGCGCCCTGCACCGGATGGCACGCGACGCCGAGGCTGGAAGCGACCAGCAACTCGCATTCACCCGCGCCTGGGCCGGGTCCGTGGCGAGCGCCGAACACATCGAGGAACTCCGGGCGCTGCTCAACACGACCGACGGGGGCGACGTACTGCCGGGTCTGGCGGTGGACACCGACCTGCGCTGGACTCTGCTGCACCGGCTGGTGATAGTCGGTGCAGCCGGCGACGGAGCCATCGACGACGAACTCGAGCGCGACAACACGGCGACGGGACGCAGGCAAGCGGCCTACGCCCGGGCAGCCCGGCCGTCCGCGGAGGCCAAGGCGACGGCGTGGGCGCAGGCCGTCGAGTCCGACGAGTTGCCCAACGCCCTGCTGAGCGCCACATGCTCCGGGTTCGCGCACCCCGAGCAGCGCGAACTCGTCCGGCCGTACGTCCCGCTCTATCTCGACGCCGTGCCCAGGGTGTGGGCGGCGCGGACCAACGAGTCGGCCCAGACGATCGTGGTCCGGCTGTTTCCCCGGATTCTCGCCGACATGGAGACCGCCGAGACGGTTCGCTCGTGGCTAGAGACGGCCGAACTGCCCGACGCCGCTCGACGCCTGGTTGTAGAGGGGCTGGCGGACATCGACCGTGCGGTGCGGGCACAGGCGTGCGACCGAGAGGCCGGCGCCCACGAGTCCATCCCGAGCCTGCCCTGATCATGCCGGTTTGACCTGGGCAGGCCCATCACCGTTGCGTGGTCAACGCCCGAGTGCTATGCCGTCCCGGCGCGGGTCCGCAGCACCGAGCAACAGGCCACGACCGCGGACTTCGATGGCGGTGAGGCCGCTGCGCAGCGCCGCGGTTCGCGCGCAGGGATGCTCGAGCGCGTTGAGCCCGTCGAGCAGAAGCGCCGCCGGTGTGCCGGCCTCCAGTTCGGACGGCGGACCGATGACGCCGCTGCAGTTGCTGGTGATCTGCTGGCCGCTGTAGTGGTCCTGGCGGATGGCCGCGCTCGGGCCGAGCCGGTCGACCATGGTGCCGACGAGCGTCTGTGTGACGAAGTCGGGGATCGGCCCGCCGCCGGCCGCGCCGACGACCAGCCGCAACTCCTGGCCGGTACCGTCCAGCACGATCGTCGGCGCCATCGAGGTCCGGGCCCGCTTCCGCGGCTCCATGACGTTCACCGGCTTGCCGGGCGAGATCGACGTGAGCGCGGTGAAGTTGGTCTGCACGTTGTTCAGGATCATGCCCCGCGCCTCCATCTGGGCGCCGAACGTCGTGTTGACCGTGGTCGTCATCGCGACCGCGTTGCCATCGGCATCGACGATGCTGACGTGGCTGGTCTGGTCGGCCCCTTCAGTGTCCGCCGTCGCCGCCGCGGACGCCATTGCCGCGTCGACGCCCGGAGGCAGCCCCGGCTCGACAGGGTGGATGGCAGAGTCGGGGGAGAACAGCGAGAAGCGCTCGTCCAGATACCCGGGGTCGAGCAAGCCGTCGACAGGCACCGGGTGGAAGTCGGGGTCGCCGACGTACTCGCGACGGTCGAAGTTCGCCAGCCGGCTGGCCTCGATCGACAGGTGGTAGCGCTCAATGGAGTCGGGCTTGGTCATCGCCACACTGCCCCGCTCGAGGAATCCGAGCATGTACAGCACGGTCACACCGCCGAACGCGGGTGGCGCCGAGCTGCACACCGTCAGGCGCAGCGCCTCGCCGCAGACGGGATCGCGCTCATGGGCCTCGTAGGCCGCGAAATCGGCCACGGTGACCAGGCTGGGAATCACGACCGGGCCGTCCTCATCGCCTACCAGCTTGAACGGGCCCGCCGTCGCTCGCTCGACGATCGCCGGCGCGATGGTGCCTTGCGGGTCGTAGAACGCGTCCGCCCCACCGTCGCGAACCTCTTCGAGCACCTCGCCGAGCTCCGGGTTGAACAGCATCGTCCCGACCGGCTTCGGTTGGTCACCGTCGCAGTACCGGGCCTTCAGATCCGGGTAGGCGCACCGCGGCCGTCCACTCGTGGTATCCCCCAGGACGTCGTTCATGTAGGGCGGCATCGGGAAGCCGTCGTTCGCAAGCGTGATCGCGTCCCCGAAGAGCTCGTCCCATGAAAGGCTGCCGTGCTCGTCGTGGACGTCGGCGAGCACCCGCACTGTTCCCGGCACGCCGAATGCCCGGCCGGTCGCCGACACCTGAGTCGGGAAGCGGTTGATGCCGAGCTCGTCGCGCTCGGCCTCGGTGGGATCGCGCAGGTTATCGGTCACGGTGCTCGGCGCTGTTGCCAGGCCTTCGTAATACTGGACGTCGCGACGATCCGCGTCCCAGTAGGTGATGAGCGTTCCACCGGCCAGGCCCGACGCCTCGGGTTCGACCACCGCGAGCACCATCTGGACGGCCACCGCGGCATCGGCGGCGCTCCCCCCGCGTGCCAGGACCTCGCAACCGGCTCTGACCGCTGCCGGGTGCGCAGCCGCCACCATGAACCGGGTGCCGCGCGCGTCTGCTGCCGGATGCGCGGCGGGCAGCTCACAGGCTGCGCCGGCAGGTGGTGCGGCGGCAGGTGGTGCGGCGGCTTCGGCAACGCCGGACGGCTGGCCGGCACCCGCGACAAAGAGTCCGGCGACCAGCGTGAGAGCGACTGGGGTAAGCGACCACTTGGAGTGCGACATAGCGGCATCAGCCTCCACCCGGGGACGTCCACAGAGTAGGGCGGCCCCATGATCGCGTCAATGAGTCGGCCAACTCCGCGATCACCGTTGGGTGATGATCACCACAGCGGTGGGTGGGCTCCCCTCCAGGGCTGGGCACCTTCGAGCTGGGCGGCGAGCGCGAGCAAGGTCTCCTCCGCTCCGAGCGCGGGAACGCCGAGCATCACACCCACCGGCAGCGAGTTGCCGGCCTCCTCCGCCCGGTGCAGCGGCAGGCTGATGGCCGGCCATCCGGTCAGGTTCCAGACGCTCGTCCAGGGCGTGAACTCGCACTGGGCCAGGAAGTCTGCGGCCGGGTCGTCGTCGTTGCGCAACTCCCCCACCCGGGCCGGAAGCCGGGCGAGGGTCGGCGACAGGATCACATCGAACCGCTCCCACGCCCGGGCGGCGAGCCGGGTCGCCTCCTGGGTACCCGCCACGGCCCGTGCGTAGTCGAGCCCGCTCACGGTGCGGCCCTTGTCTCGAAGCCATCTGGTGAGGGGCACTAGTGCGTCTTCTGACCCCTCCGGTACGGGCGCGAGGAGCGTCAGCACGGCCCAGATAGCCTCGAACGACGGCCACCAGTCGCTGGTGAACGGCACGGGTGCCGGTTCGACGTGGTGGCCGAGCCGGCCCAGCAGCGTCGCCGTGGCGGCGACCGCGTCCAGACAGGCCTGGTCCACAGGTGCGTCGTCGACGATCACCGGTGTGGTCAGCACGCCTATCCGGAGGCTCGGTGGTCGGGCGTCACACGCAGCAAGGAAACTCGTGCGGGGCGGTGGCAGCCGGAACGCATCCCCCGGCCACGCTGCGCTCAGCACATCGAGCAATGCCGCAGTGTCGCGCACATCCCGGGTCAGCACGCCGTCGGAGGCCACCGCTGCGCCGTTGACCGCGTGCGGACCCGTGCTGATCCGGCCTCGGCTCGGTTTGAGCCCGACGAGGCCGCAAGCGCTCGCTGGGATGCGAATCGAACCTCCGCCGTCCGATCCGTGCGCCGCGGGGACGATGCCGGCCGCCACGGCTGCTGCCGATCCACCGCTGGACCCACCTGCGGACCGGCTCAAATCCCACGGTGTGCGCGCCGGTGCGGCGATGTCAGGCTCGGTGTAGCAGGGCAACCCGAACTCGGGGGTCGTGGTCTTACCGACCATGATGGTGCCGGCCCGCCGGAGAAGGGTGACCACACCGTCGTCCACGTCCGCAACCTGCCCTGCGAAGGCGGCACTGCCCATCGAGCAAGGGACGCCGGCCACCCGCGCCAGATCCTTTATCGGGCACGGGACGCCTAGCAGCGGCGGCGGTGCGTCGCCCGATGCGAGCACGGCCTCGGCGGCGCGCGCCTGCTCGAGGGCGAGCTCCGGCGTCATCGTGACGAACGCGCCGACCTGGAGTCCGAGACGGTCGGCGCGTTCAGCTGTGTGGCCGGCGACCTCGACGGGCGAGACTTCCCGGCGCCGGATTGCCGCCGCCAGCTCGAGGGCGGTCAGTTCGTGCAGTTCGGTCACGCCATGCAAACTACCGGGCACCTGCGGTGCGGGGTCAGCCGTGCCAGGCCGACACCAACGCCTTGGCCCGGCGCTCCAGAAGCGGCCAGTCGCCGGCCCCGACAGTCTGCTGGTCGACCAGTGCACTTCCCACGCCGACGCCGACCGCCCCGGCGGCCTTGAACTGGGGGATTGTATCGACGGACACCCCTCCGGTCGGGATGATCCGAAGGTCCGGCATCGGGGCCAGCACCTCCCGGAGGTACCGCGGGCCAACGGCCGAGGCAGGGAACAGCTTGATGTAGCTCGAGCCGGCCTGGTGTGCGGTGTCGAGCTCGGTAGGCGTGAGACCACCGCACACGGCGGGCACACCGGCCTGCCGGGCGGTCTGAACGACGTCGAGGTTCGTCGTCGGGGTCACCAGGTACTCGGCCCCGGCGTCGATCGACCGGCGCGCATCCCCGGCCGTTCGCAACGAACCGACACCGACGCTGAGCCCGTCGAGCCCGGCCTCGCGCATGGCAGTCACGGCATCGAGAGCTCCTGCGGTGGTGAGTGTCACCTCGATCAGGCGGATCCCGCCGCGATGCACTGCCGCGGCCACCGATTCGGCCGCGCTCGCCTGAGGTAGGCGGACTATCGCGATCACCGGCGCACCGGCCATGGCGGCCTCGAAGGTGGTGCGATCTGGCGTACTCATCACGGCCGAGGTTACCGGCAGGGACGGCCGTGCCGCGCCTGCCCCGCGGGGAGGCTACAGTCGCGAGCTACCGGAGGGCAGGAGGTGGCGATGGCCGAGGTGGACTACGACGTGGTCGTCGTCGGTTCCGGTTTCGGCGGCGCCGTGGCGGCCCTTCGGCTGACCGAGAAGGGTTACCGAGTACTCGTCATCGAGGCCGGCCGGTGGTTCACCCGCGACACCCTGCCGCGCACGTCATGGGATCTGCGATCGTTCCTCTGGGCCCCCAAGCTCGGCTGCTACGGCATCCAGCGCATCCACCTGCTCCGCAATGTGGTCGTGCTGGCCGGCGCCGGGGTGGGCGGCGGCTCGCTGAACTACGCGAACACCCTGTACGAGCCGCTGGACGAGTTCTACGACGACCCGCAGTGGCGCGACGTCACCGACTGGCGGGCCGAACTGGCGCCGTACTACGACCAGGCCAAGCGGATGCTAGGCGTACGCACCAACCCGACGCTGACGCCGTCCGATCTGCAGATCCGCACGGCCGCCGAGCGGCTCGGCGTCGGGCACACGTTCGCGCTCACTCCCGTCGGGGTGTTCTTCGGTGACGGCCGGGACGCCGGCGGCGGCGCTGCCCGAGTCGCACCGGGCGAGCAGACGGCCGACCCGTACTTCGGCGGCGCCGGCCCCGCGCGGCGAGCCTGCATAGAGTGCGGCTCGTGCATGAGCGGATGCCGGCATGGCGCCAAGAACATGCTGACCGAGAACTACCTGCACCTCGCCCAGGCGGGCGGCGCGCAGATCCAGGCGCTCACCACGGTGACCGCCGTGCGCGAACAGCCTGGCAGTGGCTACCAGGTCGAATTGCGACCGACCGACGGCCCCCGCAAGGCCCGCCGGACCGTCAGCGCGGGCCAGGTCGTGCTCGCCGCCGGCACCTACGGGACACAACTGCTGCTGCACACCATGCGCGACACGGGCGAGCTGGGACGCATCTCTCCCATGCTGGGCCGGCTGACCAGGACCAACTCCGAGGCGCTCGTCGGGGCGATGACCTACAAGTCGCAGGTCGATTTCACCCGTGGAGTCGCGATCACCTCCTCGATGTACCCCAGCCCACGCACCCACGTGGAGCCGGTCCGCTACGGCAAGGGCTCGAACGCCATGGGGCTGCTGTCCGTGCCGTTCCAGGTACCAGGCGGGCGGCGCACGCCGCGGTGGTTGCGGCATCTAGGGCTCTTCGCCAGGCATCCGGTGAAGTTCATCCGGACCATGGCGCTACTGCCACGCTGGTCCGAGCAAACGATAATCGTGCTGGTCATGCAGTCGCTCGACAACTCGCTGCGGGTGTCGCGGAAGGGAGGCCGGTTCGGCGGGCGCGGCCGGCTCACGTCCCGGCAGGGCCACGGCGAGCCGAACCCGACCTGGCTTCCCGAGGGTCAGCAGGTCGCGGCACTGCTCGCGGAGGCGATCGACGGCACGGCGGGCGGCACGTGGGGCGAGCTGTTCGACGTACCGATGACCGCGCACTTTCTCGGCGGCTGCCCGATCGGGCGAACTCCCGAGGAGGGGGTGATCGATCCCTACCACCGGCTTCACGGGTATCCGGGCATTCACGTCGTCGACGGTTCGGCAGTGTCGGCGAACCTGGGCGTCAACCCCGCGCTGACCATCACCGCACAGGCCGAGCGGGCGATGGCGATGTGGCCGAACAAGGCTGAC
>DASUUU010000030.1:0-38485 GCA_036373915.1 Jiangellaceae bacterium
GGCGGCTCGACTCGCTGTCCGACCTGATCCCGACGCCGTAGTCGCCCATGGCGACGAACCGCACCGCCGGCGCCTCGGTCTCCGGGTCCGGGAAGGTGCGGAACACCAGGTCGTAGGTCCTGCCAGGTCCGAGGTCGTAGCCACCCGCCGCAGTGGGCACCCAGTCCCACCGCGCACCGGCCGCCCACTCACGGCCGTCGACATGGATGCGGTAGCGGTACTCCGTGTCCGGCTCGAGGCCCTCAACGCAGACCCAGCACTGTGTCGCGGTGCTCAACTCGGCGACCACGTCGCCGCTCGCGTCCAGCACCTCGACCCGGGCCTCGCCGAACGGCTCCGCCTCATGCCCGATCGAGGAACGCCGCCCCACGGACTCGTGCAGCTCCGAGTCGTCAAGGATGGTCCAACGCCCCTCGGCCTCGTCACGCCGGAACCAGAAGGCCCCCCAGGCGATCAGAACCCGGTCATGCGAGAGATCGACGAGGTGGACGAACTCCTCGCGATGGATCTCCTCGTCACTCTGCGCGCGCTCTCCCATCTAGGCAGCCTAGGGGGAGTGTCCCAGCCACAAGAGGCAAGGGACGTTAGGACTACGTCGGTCAGCTTGATCAACGTCGCCGATGCGACGTGGGGCTGCCGAGCATTCGTCGCAGCCGAGCTTGCAGCGGAGCGTCGCACTTCGGGTTTGGACGCTGGGGACACGGTGTCTCCGTGGAGGGTGAGCTGTAGGCCGTGGTGTCTGTGGTCAGAGCAGGTGTCTGTCGCCGCCGCCGTGGTCCGGGAATTCAGTCGCCGCCCGACGCCTTGACCTGCACGGCATGGGTGAGGGTCATCAGCAGCAGCCCACCCAGGAGGTTCCCGGGGATGGCCAGCGCGATGTTCAGCGCGAGGTCGCCGAACCCCACGTCGGCGCCGACCCACACCCCGAACAACAGGTGCAGCGCCGACACGATGACGTGGTCGAACGGCCCGAGCGCGAGGAAGAACCCGACCATGTACGCGAGCACGATCCGGCTGCCGACCGAGTTCACGGCATTGAGCAGGTAGGACAGTAGGGTCAGCAAGGTGCCGGCGGCCACGGCGCGGACGAAGGTGGCCAGGGCGGTCTTCCCGGCGATCTCCTCCGCGACACTGGCCAGCGCCTCGTGCGCCCCCGTCGGCAGCGCCCCGGGGACGGAGAAGATCCCCACCATGACCGCTCCCCCGACCAGGTTGAGGGCGAGGACGATCACCCACAACCGGCCGAGCGCGGCGACTGCGCCCGAGCCTCGCTGGTCAGCGGCGGCGGCGACCGGGTCGAAGAAGTTCTCGGTGAACAGCTCGGACCGCCCGACCACCAGGAGCACCAGCCCGATGCCGAAGCCGAGAGCACCGGCCACCGCAGCGAACTGCTCCCCGAACCGCGGCGCGACGAGCTCCTCGACCATCCCCAGCGCGACGATGCCGAAAACGATCGTGACCCCCGCAATGAAACCGGTCGAGGCCTGCATCAGGGCCGGCATCGACAGCCGTCGCCGCCCCTCTTCCTTGGCGCGGTCGTAGATCTCCTCCGGACTTGGTGCCACCGCCATGGCTGCACCCGTACCCAGCAGCGACGGGCGTATTCCGGCCCCCAGTCATGGGTGGGACCGGGTGGAGGCCTGGACCCTGCGGGTCTGCCGCATACGTGACCCGTCGGTACGACTCACGATCGGGCCATTCGGGTATCGACGAATGACCATTGGCACTACCCCCGATGGTGACGCCGCTTCGAACCTGGGAGTGGCATTGACACACCCGCCGTCCTGCGGGGCTGCGGGAGGCGACTCCGCTTGGTTGGCGCCGACCACGAGAGGGGTGGGACGGATGACGACAGTGGCGAAAGCCGTCAGGGCGACACGCGGTGACGGTCTCGGGTCACGCGTTCAGACCGCTAACCGCTGGCTCGGTATCGGGCTGATCGTGCTTGGCGCGGGCGTAGCGACGAGTTCCATCCTCGGTCCGTTCGTGGCCGACGCGATCCGGTACCACACCTCTGCTGACATGGTGAACCAAGTCATCGGAGGCGACATCGTCGCGCTGTTCCTCGTCGCGCCGGTGAGCATCTTCGCCGGCATCCTCGCACTGCAAGGCCACCCGGCCGCGCCCGTCGTCGCGATAGGACCGGCGATCTTCGCGGCCTACACCTACACACAGCTCGCGCTGGGAGGAGACTTTCTGGGATATCCAGGGAACAGTGAGCGATTCTTCCTGCTGGACCTAGGGCTGTTCATGCTGGGGACGGCGATCGCCATCACATCGTGGACGACGATGGACACTCGGCAACTTCCCCGTACGAGCCGGCGATTCGACCGTACCGTGTCGATCTTCCTGCTCGCCGTGGCGGGCTTCTTGGTCCTCGGTCTCCACCTTTCAGGGCTCGTTGACACGTGGCGCAACGAACCAACCGCACTGGAGTACCTGAACACCCCGACGCCGTTCTGGCTCGTGAAATTCATGGACCTTGGAATCGTCGCGCCAGCACTCATAGTCATCGCGATCGGGACGCTGCGAAACGCCCGGTGGGCCGAGAAGGGGAAGTACTCAGCGATCGGATGGGTCGCACTCCTTGGATCCTCTGTCGCGGCCATGGCGATCGTGATGCTGGCAAAGGATGATCCGAGCGCATCCACAGCCACCACGATTGTTTTCGGGGCGTTCGCCGCTCTCGCGGTCGCGATGGCACTGCGCGCCTACTGGCCCCTCATCCGGGGTGGTCAGGTCGGGGCCGTGCCGGCAGGTGAAGGACAGCCGGATGAACCTCGATCGATTGTCCGGCGGGATGCAGGAGTCCGGGCTCGGTTGAGACACCGGAGTTCGACGTGAGCGCGGCGTCGGCGGGCGGGCACCAGTCAACAGAGACTGGGCTTGCGCAGTTGCGGGCGCCGGCTACGTTTGCCGAAAACGAGCTCGAGGACCTTCCAGAGCCCGTTCGTTGGTACCTGCGCGCATCGATTGCTCCGGGCACACCGCTGGCCCAGTCGGCACGGTTGAAGATGAGAGGCTCGATAAGGCAAGGGCGCTGGTGGCTCCACTTCCGAGCCCAACAGATCCTCGCACCGCTCCACGGCTTCGTTTGGGCCGCCCGCGTGGGCCGCGGCCTTCTGGTCGGCTCGGACCGCTACGCCCACGGGGACGGGACAATGGAGTGGAAGCTCCTTGGTTTGCTCCGCGTGCTGCGCGCCGAGGGGCCCGACCTGGCCCACAGCTCAGCGGGACGTGCTGGTGCCGAAGCCGTGTGGGTGCCGACCGCGATGCTTCCACGCTTCGGCGTGACCTGGATCGCGGCCGATGCACACCACATCACCGCGAGGTATCGACTGGACAACTTCGAGATCGAACTCCACTACACCCTCGACCATGACGCTCGGGTGCGCTCCATCGCTCTCCAGCGGTGGGGCGGCCACGGCAACACGGGCTTCCATCGGTTCGTGCATGAACTGACCGAATACACCACCTTTGACGGCGTCACAATCCCCAGCGCCGGGCGGGGTGGATGGTTTAACGGAACCGACCGGTGGAGCGATGCCGAGTTCTTCCGCTACCAAATCACCGACTTCCACCTCGTGACGTAGCCAGAAGCCGAGGACTGCCCCATAGTGGGCCGAAATGACGCCGTGTCCTGCAGAGCGGGCCCATAGGACTGGCGATGGACGTCGACCTGGACGGCATCAGCATGCCCGCCGCGGCGACTTCGGTCCGCGAGCATGGCGGCGGGATGCGCGGTGCCACTGTCGTGATGCGGGAAGGTTACACCGGCGTCCAGGAATTCGGCCGGCGCAGGCGCGGGGTCGGAATCGGAGCATCAACACCGGCCGCCGCGATCCGTCCGGCGGCGTCGTGCGCCCATGCCACCAGCCCGCTCACATCGATCCCGTGCGGTGGGCGGTCGGCGTAGGCGGCGACGCGCGCGGCGCCCCTGTCGAGCAACTGCACCGCTCCGCGCGCGTTGCCGCGTTGCGCGTGGGTCAGCCCCACGGCGAGCTGGGCGAGCCCGCGCCACAACTCGCGCTCGGGCTCCGCTGCGGCTTTCCAGGTGCCTTCCAGAACCTCGTGAGCATGGAAAGCGCGACCGGCATCGAGTAGCCGCTGAGCTTCGGCGAGCGACTCGTCCGGTGGCAGTGTCAAGCCCTCGGGGACTCCTTCGATACCGGCCGAACCACGCGGTAGTGGCCGGCCGAGTTCGTCGCGGGGCCGGGCATTACGGGCTCGGCCTGCCGTGTCACGATCGCGATCCACGCGCGACCTCCTCGTCTCGATGCCGACACCGTCCAGTGTGTCAGTCATCGCGATCCACCCGTCTGATCCTGAGACAATCCACACCGTCCGACACTGTGGATTGTCTCAAGATCGGGCGGGCGAGATCTGGTAGCTCATGCCGGCAGGAACGACATCCGGAGCCTGCGAGTCGGATTGTCGACGTTCGTGTCGATCAGCACGACGCTCTGCCAAGTACCCAGCGCGAGCTCCCCGCCGACGACGGGAAGCGTCAGGGACGGCGAGACGAACGCCGGGACGACATGATCACGGCCGTGCCCGGTGCTGCCGTGCCGGTGCCGGTAGATGTCCGTTCGCGGCAGCAAGCGTCCCAGAGCGTCCTCGAGATCAGACTCGGTGCCGCTGCCGGTTTCGATCAGTGCCAGGCCGGCGGTGGCGTGCGGGGTGAAGGCGTGACAGAGCCCGTCGCCGCGGCCTGAGCAGAACCGGCGCATCGCGTCGGTCACGTCGTTCACGAGATCGGTCCCGGTCCGCAGCTCGATGACCTCGGTATCCATGGCAACCCATTCAACCCCACGTCGCTGCGCGGCCTACCGGCTTTGGCCTAGGCGCTTCTCCGCGCGTTCAACCGCCGCGCGAGCACGCTCGTACGCCTTCCCAGCCTGTTCATGGCGACGCTGCTCGCGCGACGCGACCTGCTTCGCCGCGATGACCTGCTGGTCGAGTTCGCGCACCTGCTCGCGCAATTCGGCGAGCCGTTCACTCAGGGCCGCGTAGTCCTCGCTCGCACGTTCGGCGGCACGCGAACGTTCGGCCAGCTCCTTCTCCGCATCGGACATCTCCTGCTGTGCTTCGTCCAGCTCTTGCTGTGCTGCCGCCTGGCGCTCATCGGTCTCCGCCTCGGTGGCCTTGCTCCTTTTCGGCTTCGCGCGTTCGCCCTTGCGGCTCGGCGTGGCTGTCGCGGCCTGGCCCACAGCTGCAAAGCCGGGTCCGAACCCGGAGTACGTCAGCGGCCGCACCAGCCGACCCGATCGCACCTCTGCGGCCGCGTCGGCACTCACCAGCGCCGCACCGAGCGTCTCCTGCACCTCTCGCAGCATGTCGGCGCTGGCCGGAAGCTCTGCCTCGGCCGCGATGGAGCCGGCGCGCTGGACGAGCCGGCCTTCTCGCTCGCGACGGGTCACGGTCAGAGACTGCAATCGCTTCCCGTCACCGGCCGCCATCGCCGCACCGAAATCATCGGCGAGCGCCAGCAGTTCCTCAACCTGCTCCTGCTGGTCTCGCCAGAGTTGATTGATCAGCCAGGCGGTCTGGGTGGGGCGCCTGAGCTTACCGAGCTCACGTGCCAGGTTGCGCTGTCCGTCGGCCTTCGCCTCGGCCATGCGCTCATCACGGGCCGCAATGAACTTGTCGGGGCGAAGTCCGTACAGCTCCTCGGCTATCTCTTCGAACTCGGGCGATCCAGTCATCACCGCAAGTCTGGCACCGGCGGCAGCCCTCGCGTGAAACCGGGACGGGCCTGCGTCATGCGCGCCGAGCATGTTCGAGCGGACCCTTTGAGCACCTTCTCGACCTGCGGCTTGCCGTCGACCCTGCTGCAAAGCCTCGCCTTGGAAGGCGTTGTCGCCATGCTCAGGGGGCCGTCCGCTACCGCGGACGACCCCCTGAGCCAGTTGGGCTTTCCTACTGCATGCGTGCCCGAGTGTCGTCCTTCACATCCTGGGCGGACGACTGACCCTCCTGCTTCACGTGTTCCATGGACTCCTGCGCGGAGGCCTTGACCTCTTGCCCTGCTTCGGCCGCCCGGTCCTTGAGTTCCTGGCCCATTTCCTGGCCGACGGCCTTGGCCTCGTCCAGGATCGGCTGGCCCTGCTCCTTGGCGGTCTCGACGAGCTTCTGCGCAGCCTGCGATTCCTTCTCGCTGG
Organism: Jiangellaceae bacterium; assembly: GCA_036373915.1. Classification (GTDB taxonomy): domain Bacteria; phylum Actinomycetota; class Actinomycetes; order Jiangellales; family Jiangellaceae; genus JASLBX01. Next base: position 6,162 of record DASUUU010000030.1, read on the forward strand.
CCGGGATCAGCGAAGCGATCAAGGCACCGGCGCCGAAGGCGATAAGACCTGCGGCCAGCGGGTTCCCTTCTGCTCGCTGCTGGACAGACCTGGCAGCGTCCGCGGCAGTGCTCGTCGCGGAGTCGGCCAGGTTGGAGGCGCGGTCGGTCACACTTCCGCCGGCGTCCTGAGCGCTGGTGCGCATGTTGTCTGCGGTACCCATGACCTTGTCCTTCATCGATCCCAGCTTGTTGCGGACGGCGCGCTTGCGCCGCTCCATCACGCGGCTGGGATTCACCTTGTCGTTGAGAGCGTCGAGGTTGCGCGAGAGATCCTCGCGGGTGCCCTCGATGTCTCTGGTCAGTTGTTCTTCTGTTCTTTCGCCCATTGAACGTCCTCTTTCAGTGTTTGCTGTGTCGTTTCGAGTGAGGGGTTGAATTCCTGGAACTCTTTCCTGCCGCGCAGACCGAGTACGACCGCGACGATGCCCCACACTGCTGCGACGATCAGCGCCGCCCAGGCGGTGTGCATCCAGTTGTCCAAGAGGAACATCAGGCACAAGGACAGAAAGACGAGGGTCAGCTGAGCCGCGACGGCAGCGCCGCCGAGCATCCCTGCACCCCGGGCCGCCTTCTTGGCCTCCTTCTTGGCTTCGGTCTTGGCCAGGTCGAGTTCCTGCTTGACCAGGTTGCTCAGATCGCTGGCGATCTCGCCGACGATCTCGCCGACCGACCTGCCGTCACCCTCCCCAGGGGGCGGTACGCCACCGGTGGTTGTGTCGGAGTACGGTGCGCGGTCGCTGTTGATATAACCGCTGGCACCGGATTCGGGAATGGTCATGCGGTGCCTCTCCTGTTTTGATCAGCGGCATAACGTCCGCCGCCGACGGATTGCGGATCTACATAACCTGGCCCCTGGTTTGGGTAGGCCGGCCCTGTTGCCGGCGCGACACCGGCTGGGCTTGGCTCGCCGGGCCGCTGACCGACCGGTGGCAGCCCTGTTCCGACTCGGGCGTCGCCGATGCCGCGCATTTCGGCGGTGCTGGTCGTGTCCGTGGTCTCGTCGGAGCCCGCGTCCTTCGCACCGCGCGCCACCCGCCCGGCCACGACACCCGCCGCGAACGCACCGAGCAGGAAAGCGCCCGGCCTTCGGCGGGCGAAGCGCCGGACCTCGTCCAGCATTTCCGCCGGCTCGCGTTGGTCGAGCTGGTCGGTAAACGAGCGCGCAGCACTGGCTACCTGCTGCACGAGTCGGTTGGCCGTCCCGCTCTCGCTCTGGGCAGCCATCTGCTCCAGGTCGTCAGTGAACGTGCGCAAGTTGCTGACCAGGCGGTCGCGTTGCGTCCGCGACTGGTCCTCCACCTGGGTCTTGGCGTCGTCGAGCAGGTTTCGGGCCTGCTGGCGCGCCTCTGTCGCCACCTGCCGCGCCTCGTGCTTCGCGACACCGCCGACGTGCTTCCCGGCCTCGGCCGCGTTGCCCGCGGTCTGCTTGGCCTGCTCCCTGGCGCCCGTGGGTTCGTCGTTAAACGAAGGGCGCTGATAATTGGCTGAACTCATTCTCTGCCTCCGTGATCTTTCCGCAGCTCATCGCCGTTCTTGTGGGCAGACTCGTGTACCCCACCGGTGCAGGGCATACACCTCTTCTCCGGCAGTAGGGGCGTTTGCCGAAGAGCCGATGGCCACGATTGGCCCCAGTTGGTGAGTTTCGGACGGCTGCACTGTCAATCCATCAGAACGCACAGGAGGTGCTCGATGCGAAAGATCTTCGCGTTCCTGATGGTCACGATGGACGGCTACGACGAGGGACCGGCGCAGGAGTTCGACTTCTGGAACCTCGGCCCGGAGTTCGCCCGGTCGCGCTCGGCAATGGCCGGCCGGTGCTGCGGGGCGGTGACCTCACTCGATACCGACTTCTGCGCACCCGTGTATTCGACTCGGGCAACGTGCTCCTCTGCTACCAGCCGCAGTCGGTTCAGGCCTGAGCGGACCGCGCTCCGCGGATACATAGGAGACTGGGCCTGTGACCACGCGTGGCGTACTGGAGCAAGCGCGGGCGTCCTTCGCCGAACGCTTGTGGGGGGATGCTCGCGCGAAGTTCGAGACGGCGGACGCCACCAAGTCGCTTGATCTCGACGATCTCGAGAAATTGGCGCTGGCCTCGTACTTGACCGGCCATGACGCTGAATCCACTCGGGCGTGGACACGGGCTCACCATGAAGCCATCCGCCGCGGCGATCCGCGGTGCGCCGCTCGGAACGCCTTCCTTGTCGGGTCTGGCCTTATCTTCCGAGGCGAGACCGCCCCTGCGATGGGATGGTTCGCACGCGGCGGACGCCTGCTTGAAGGCTGCGGCGAATGCGCAGAACACGTCTGGCTGCACACGTGGAATGCCTTCGCACAGATGTGGCGCGGAGACCCGGGGGGTGCTGAGACCGCGTTCGCCGCGAGCGTCGCCCGTGGTCAGCGTTTCAACGACACCGACCTAGTGGTCATGTCACGCCTAGGCCTGGGCATGTGCTTGATCGTCCAGGGCCAGCGCCAAACGGGGTTGGCGCTGCTCGACGAAGTCATGGTCGCCGTCACCTCTGGCGAGGTCTCCACGGTGTACGCAGGAATCGCGTATTGCACGGTGATCGCCGGCTGTGCGGAGCTCTTCGATCTGCAGCGTGCGAGGCAATGGACGGCCGCACTGACCAACTGGTGCGATTCCCAGCCCGATCTCGTGCCATATCGGGGCAACTGCCTGGTCCATCGGTGCGAGCTGCTGCAGCTGGAAGGTGCGTGGACCGACGCGATGGAGGCCGCCCGGCAAGCTTGCGACCACCTGTCCGGGCCGGTCAGATGGGACACGCTGGGCTCGGCGTACTACCAGCTCGGCGAGCTTCAGCGACTGCATGGCGATTTCGCCGAGGCGGAGGACAGCTATCGCAAGGCCAGCGCGGCCGGCCGCCGGCCGGAGCCGGGCCTCCCGCTGCTTCGGCTGGCGCAGGGACGCATTGATGTGGCGACCGGTGTCCTGCGCCGCGCCCTGGAGGAAACCTCGGACCCGTCAGCACGGTCTCGTCTACTTCCTGCCGGCGTCGAGATCATGATCGCCTCTGGGGATGTGGCGTCGGCTCGCGCGGGCGCGGACGAGCTCGGGAAGATCGCGGCGCTGTTGGACGCTCCTTATCTCCGCGCGGTGGCGGCCTCGGCTGCGGGTGCGGTTTTGCTTGCTGAGGGTGACCCACGATCGGCGCTGCGCAGCCTTCGCGCCGCTGGATCGGCGTGGCGGGAGCTGGAAGCTCCTTACGAGACAGCCCGCGTCCAGGTCCTCATCGGTCTCAGCTGCGCTGCGCTCGGCGATCCCGAGACGTCCGTGATGGAGCTCGACGAAGCAAGGAGAGTCTTCAAGCAGCTGGGGGCCAGGCCGGACATCGAGAGACTCGACGCAATCATCAGGCAGCCCTTCGGTCCGGGCGCCAGGGGTCTGACCGCGCGCGAGGTGGAGGTACTCCGGCTCGTCGCATCGGGCAAGACCAATAGGGCGATCGCGACCGAGCTCAGCCTCTCCGAGAAGACCGTCGCCCGCCACGTCCACAACTGCCTCACCAAGCTCGCAGTGCCGTCCCGTGCGGCGGCCACCGCCTACGCGTACGAGAACGGCCTCATCTAGGCGCAATACACAGAAATGACCATGCCTCCGGGTGCGCCCTGGACCGTTTGGCCGAAGCGATCCGGCAGCTGCATGCCTAGCGTTCCTCCTCTGATGACCTTCGCGGGAAGGAGCCGGAGATGACAAGTCAGCAGCACGAGACAGCCCAGCACGGAGAGCACACCGCCCCTATCGAAGCCTGGGACGCGCTCGCCGCCCTCTACGACGAGCACGTCGCCCCAGGCGAGGCCGAGGTGGCAATGGCGGGACTTCGCCTGGCGAGGCTGCAACCGGGCGACACCTTTCTCGACGTCGCCGCTGGGCCCGGCGGCTTGAGCCTTCCGGCAGCACGGCTCGGAGCGAAGGTACTGGCCACCGACTGGTCACCCAAGATGATCGACCATTTCAACGCACGTGTGAGGACCGAAGATCTTGACGCGGAAGGCCGGGTGATGGACTGCCACGCACTTGACCTCCCCGACGACAGCTTCGACGTCACCGGCTCACTGTTCGGCGTCATGCTCGTTCCCGATCAGGCACAGGCGCTGCGTGAGATGGTGCGGGTGACAAAACTGGGCGGACGGGTTCTCGTCATCGCATATGGGAACCCAGCCGATTTCGAGGCCTTGCACGTCTTCATAAGCGCGGTGCAGGCGGTGGTCCCCGACTTCGAAGGACCAGCGGGGGATGAACCGCCGCTCGAGTTCCAGCTCGCCGACCCACATGTCCTGCGGCGGCGCCTCCTCGACGCAGGACTGACGGAGATCACCGTGGACACGAGCAACGACGAGCGCATTGCCGTGCAAACGGGACAGCAACTGTGGGACTGGACCATGGGCGGCAACCCGATCCCGGGGATGCTCGTCGCCGACCTCACCGGCCGGCAGCGCATGGACATCATCACAGTGCTCGACGGCATGGTCCGAGAGCGCTCCGGGGGCAACCGCGAGGCCGTGCTGACCGCGCCGCTGAACATCGGGGTCGGCATCAAGTAGGCATACCCGGTAAGGCAAACCACTCGCCAGCGAGCTGGATCTAGCACGACCAGACGGCCGAATCGCCGCAGCACTTCGCCGCGCCGCTGACTTACTCATCGGCAAGGGCGAGCGACCACACTGACCGATCGTACGGAGGGCTTCTAACCTGGCGCTTTGGTGGGCCGCCGGGGACTCGAACCCCGAACCCGAAGATTAAAAGTCTCCTGCTCTGCCAGTTGAGCTAGCGGCCCCTCCGTCGAGGATACCCACGGTGGCGATCTTCCAGAGCTCAGGTCTCCTCGCGCTGGAGTGATCTTTCGCAGGCAGCGGCGGCGACCACCAGGTCCTGCCAGCTCATGCCGACGCTCTTGTACAGCCGCGGGCCTGGCGGTAGCTCGGCCGACCCGCGCACGACGTCGGCCAACCCGACGATGCTGTCGGCGTCCAGGGCGCCCGACCGCACCGCCCCAATGACATCGCCGGCTTCGCGGAGCGCAGCGGTCCGGGCCTCCACCACGACGGTGCTACGGCTGACGGTCACGTCATCGACTTCGCGCGCGTCCGGCTCGTGCGATCCGATGGCCACGACGACGGCGTGGTCCCACAGAAGGTCCCCGGAGAACAACGGCGTGCGCGCGGTGGTGCAGCAGGCCACGATGTCGGCCTCGGCCACCGAGTCGGCGGAGCCGGTGGTGGTGTGCAACCCGAGCGTGGAACGGCAGTGCTCGACCAGCGGCCCGGCTCGGTCAGGCGAGTGAGGGACGATGGTGACGCGCTCGATCTGCCGGACGGCACAGATGGCGTCAACGTGACCCCATGCTTGCGGTCCGGTACCGAACAGCACCAGGTGGTTGGCGTCCGGCGGAGCCAGATGCCGAACAGCCACCGCCGAGACAGCCGGCGTCCGCAGTGCCGTCAGCGCGGCTCCGTCCAGGACGGCTACCGGACTCAGCGTGGGCTCGTCGAATAGCAGGTACAAGGCCTGAATGCGAGGCAGGTCGCGGGCAGGATTCCCCGGCGCCACGGTGGCGATCTTGACCCCGGCCCACTGCGCGGTGTGCGCCGGCATGATGAGGACATCACCCGCGACCAGGTTGAGCACCTGACGAGCGGGGTCTGTCTCCGGGTCGAAGCCGGAGCGCAACAACTCTTCGACCACGTCGATCGCCGCCGTCATGGGCATCGCAGACTTCAGCGCGACGGCGTCGATCCGTGGCAGCGCGTCGAGATTCACCGCAGCACGAACCCGGTCTCGAGTTCGTCGCGCGGATCGAGGATGAAGGCGTGTTCGCCCGTGATGAAGGCGTTGCCCTGTACTTCCGGGATGACCGCCGTCCGGCCCTCCGCTGTGGTCTGGTCCGCGACCCACGCGGTGAACCGCGTGCCGATGATCGATTCATGGATCAGCACCTGGCCAGGCGCGAGTCGTCCCTGATCTGCGAGTAGCGCGACCCGGGCGGCGGTGCCGGAACCGCACGGGGACCGGTCGACCTCGCCATCGGCGAACACGGTGACGTTGCGCTGGTGGATGCCACCGGCCACGGCTCCGAGGTCGTCATACCAGATCGTGCCGTACACGCCGGACAGTCTCGGGTCCGACGGATGCTGAGCATGCGACGTCTCATTGAGCGCCCACTTGATTTCTCGGCCCATTGAGATCAGATCCTGGTAATGCTCGGGCGAAACGGTCAGACCCGCGGACTGCGCATCGACGCTGGCGTAGATGGCGCCGCCGTACCCGAGATCGGCGTAAACGGTGCCTTTGCGGGTCTCGACCGGCACGGCGCGCGCCAGCACATAGGACGCGACGTTGCGGACGGTGACGGACTGCACCTGTCCGGCTACGCAATTCACCCGTGCGATCACCCGGCCGGACGGCACGTCGATCGCCAGATCCGTCACACCGTCCGATGCGGCTGCTGCCCGTCCGGTCTCCACCAGCCAGGTGGCCAGCGCGACCGTGCCGTGCCCGCAGGCCGTCGAGAACCCGTCCTTGTGCCAGAACAGAACTCCGGCGTCACCACCTTCGTCATCGGGTGGCACGAGGAAGCAGCCGTACATGTCGGCGTGACCACGCGGCTCGTGGCACAGGAACCGACGGATTCGATCGAGCTCCTGCGACCGCATGGCGTGCACCCGCCGATCCGCGACGGTATCGCCCGGAATCGCTGTGACCTGCGACGTCACAATCCGGAACGGCTCACCAGCGGTGTGATAGTCCGTCGCCCGAATCTCCATCTCCCCAACCTAAGCGAGGGTCGCCCGCGTGGACCGATGGGATGTGTCGACTCGGCCGGTCGTAAGCCCCTTGGCCAGCCCTAAAGACTCGCGCCGGTATCCGGGTCGAAGAAGTGCAGCCGTTCCGGGTTCACCGCCAGGGTCACCGGTTGCCCTGCCGTGACGGGCGTGTCCATGGGGAGCCGGACGGTGAACCTGGCCTTGTCTTCCGGCAGCAGCAAGATGTCTTCAATCGACTGTGCCTCGACGGCCGCGCGCGTGGCTTCGGTGTCGACCCGTGGCGCGTCGATGTCGAAATGGATGTACCGCTCGTCGCCGAGATCCTCGACGACGTCGGGCACCGCCTTGATGGTGGGCAGGCCGTTGCCGGTCGATATGGAGAAGCCGGTGGGGCGTACTCCGAGGACGACCTGACGGTCGGAACCCGCCAACGGCGAATCGTCCGGCAGCGGGATAGTCACGTCGGCGAAGCTCACCGATCCGTTGGCCACCTGAGCCTGCACGAAGTTCATCGACGGCGAGCCGATGAACGCCGCGACGAACAGGTTGACCGGATGCCGGAACAGGTTCGTGGGCGTGTCGACCTGCTGAAGCACGCCGTCCTTCAGCACGGCGACGCGCTGGCCGAGGGTCATGGCCTCGACCTGGTCATGGGTGACGTACACCGTGGTGATCCCCAGCCGCTGGTGCAACAGCGACAGTTGGGCCCGCATGGTCACCCGCAGCTTGGCGTCGAGGTTCGACAGCGGTTCGTCAAGCAGGAACACCTTGGGCTCGCGCACTATCGCCCGGCCCATCGCCACCCGCTGCCGCTGGCCGCCGGACAGGGCGCCCGGACGCCGCTCCAGGAGGTGTTCGAGGCCGAGAGTGTCGGCGACCTCCTCGACGCGCCGCTTGCGCTCGGCCTTCTCGGTACGCCGCATGCGCAGCCCGAAGCCCATGTTGCGGCGCACCGACATCCGCGGGTAGAGCGCGTAGCTCTGGAACACCATGGCGACGTCGCGGTGCTGCGGCAGCTTGGTCGTCACGTCCTCGTCGCCGAGGTAGACGCGCCCGCCGGAGACCTCCTCGAGCCCGGCGATGACCCGAAGCAGTGTCGACTTCCCGCACCCGGACGGCCCGACGAGCACCATGAACTCGCCTGGCTCGATGTCCAGGTTCACGTTGTCGACGGCAAGGACGTCGCCCTTGAACCGCTTCGTCACGTTCTCCAGCCGGATACCTACCGGTTCCATCAATTCACCCCTTGAGCGCGCCGGCCATCAGACCACGCATGAAGAACCGGCCCATGAGGATGTACACGATAAGAGTCGGGATCGTCGCCAGTACAGCGGCGGCCATGGCCTCGTGGTACGGCACCACCTGGCTTCCGGCGACGTTGTTGAGCGCCACCGTGGCCGGCCAGTCGGTTGCCCTCGTGACGACGACGAGCCCGAACAGGAAGTCGTTCCATGCCTGCGTGAACTGCCAGATGATCGACACCGCGAACGCCGGCAGCGCGATCGGCAGGGCCACGAACGCGAACGAGCGGAGCAGGCCCGCACCGTCCACCTGCGATGCGTCGATGATCTCGTCCGAGATCGACGCGAAGTACGACCGGAAGATCAACGTGGTGATCGGTAGCCCGTAGATGATGTGGACGAGCGCCAGCCCCAGCAGGTTCGTCAGGTTGGCATCGGCCAGGACCTGCCGCAACGGAATGATGATCGACTGGTACGGGATGAACATCCCGAACAGCATGAGCGGGAAGACGATGTCGGCTCCCGGAAATCGCCACTTGGACAGCACAAACCCGTTCGCCGCGCCCAGAAACGACGAAATGATGCTGGCCGGCACCGCCATGACAAGGCTGTTCTGCAGGCCGTTCTCCAGCCTGGGCCAGACCGTGCGGAACGTATCCAGCGAGAGCGACTGCGGCAACTCCCACATCTGCCGCGGGCTCACCTGGCTCGGGTCCTTCATCGAGGTGACGAGCAGCACGTACACCGGGATCAGGAACAGGCACACCAAGGCGAACAGCGCGATGTACCGGATCGTCGTAATATGCGGCGACCACCGGGACCGGATCCGCAGATCTCGAGGCGTCTCTGTCTGAGTGCTCATTGCCGCCTCTCCACCCGCATCGAGTACACGATGTAGGGGACGATCACGAGCGACACACCGACCATGAGCAGCGTCGCGATGGCCGCACCACGGTTGAAGTTGAATCCGTCGAACGTCGTGAACCACATGTAGATGGCCGGCATCTCTATGCGGCGGCCTTGCGGGTCCATCGCGAAAATGAGGTCGAACGTCTTGAACGAGATGTGGATGAGGATGACGACCGCGCTCATCAGCACGCCCAGCAGCATCGGCCGCACCACATGCCAGAAGACGCGGCGCTCACTCGCCCCGTCGACCCGCGCCGCTTCGCGAAGGTCCTCCGACACCCCACGCATTCCGGCCAGGAACAGCGCCATGATGTAGCCGCTGAGTGCCCATCCGGCGGCGAGCGCGACGGCCATCACGGCGAACGGCTGACTCGCCTTGAACCAGTCATTGACCAGAAACTCCAGGCCCATCGAGCTGAACAGGCGGTTCAACCCGGTCTGCTGGCCGCCGGTCGAATTGTTGAGCAGCCAGCGCCAGATGATTCCGACGGCGATCAGCGAGATCGCCATGGGGAACAGGAAGACCGCCCGGAAGAAGCCGTCCCCCCGGATCGGCCGCTCCAGCAGGTAGGCCAGGCCGAAGCCGACAAGAAGCGTGCCGCCGACGAACACGATCGTGAACACGACGACGTTGTTGACGCTGTTGATGAACCGTCCGTCGTCGGCGAGCCGGACGTAGTTCTCGAGCCCGACATTGCCGTAGGACGGCCGAAGACCGGTCCAGTCACTCAGTGAAACCCTTATGTTCCAGCCCAGGAACCCGTACACGAACAGGCCGAGGGCAAGCAACGACGGCGAGATCAGCAGAATCGCTGGCCCCCACCTTCGCAGCCGGTACATCCGCCACCTCCTCCCCGCGACTTGGTATCAGTCCCCTCCCCGCCGCAGCTGTGGCGGGGAGGGGACGTCAGGCGCTGTTGAGTATGCTCCTTACTCTCTGGTGTTCTCGTAGGCCTGCGTCACGGCCGAGGCGAACGCCGCGGAGTCTCCGCTGCCGACGAACTCCTGGAGCGCGGAGTCGATCTCAGACTTCCACGCGTTGTCGGCCACCGCGCCGTGGGCCAGCGAGCCGACCTTGGCCACGCCGTCGTCGCTCCAGTCCTGGAACGGCATCTCGAAGTAGCCGGTGTACAGCGACTCGTCCCCGTCGGTGCGCGCCGGGATCGAGCCCTTGACCGGGTTGAAGGTGTCCTGGCCCTCTTGCGAGCCGGCCAGCTGTAGCCACCTGATCGCGTTGTCGCGGTTCGGTGCGTCGATCGGCAGGGTGAAGCTGTCGGACAGCCAGTTGAACACACCATCAGTGCCTGGCGACGCGGTGACGTTGTAGCCCTCCTCGAAGGCGAGGCCCTGCACCGTCTCGAAGTATGCCCACGCCCAGTCGCCCATCACGTTGTAGGCGGCGTCGCCGTCCACAATCGGGTCGATGGCCGGCTGCCAGTCAGCGGCCGCCTGACCGATGTTCGAGTGCTCCAGCACCTGGGTGAACATGTCCAACGCAGAGATGACCTCCTGGGACTCCCAATCGGTCTCCCCGGACCACAGTCCTGCGTAGGCATCCGGGCCCAACTCGCCGAGCAGCACGTTCTCGAGCAAATGCTCCTGCGTCCACAGCGGCCCCACCGTCAGCGGCGTCTTACCCGCCCCTTCAAGCGCCTCCGCCTGGGTCAAGAACTCATCCCAGCTCGCCGGAGGTCCGTCGATCCCGGCCTCGGCGAGGACGTCCGGGTTCCACCAGATCAGGTTCGACCGGTGGATGTTCACTGGCACCGAGTAGATCCCGCCGTCGACTGTGATCTGCTCGAGCAGCGCCTCGGGGTAGACATCCATCCAGCCCTCCTCCTCGAAGAGCCAGCTGACGTCCTCGATGAACTCATCCTGGATGTCGGACAGCAGTTCCGCGCCGGCGTGCCGCTGGTACGAGTCCGGCGGGTCACCCGAACCAAGGCGCGAGGCGAGAACGGCCTGGGCGTTCGTCCCGGCACCACCGGCGACCGCCGCGTCGATGATCTCGACCTCTGGATACTGCTCCTCGAACGACGCAAGCAGCGCCTCCTTACCCTCGGAGTCACCGCCACCGGTCCACCACGAGAAGAACTCGAGTTCACCGCTGGCCTCCTCGGTCGGAAGCTCCTGCGCGCCCTCCCCGTTACCACCGTCATCGTCGTCACCGCCGCACGCGGCGAGCACTAGCGATGCTGCGGCGACCAGCGCCGCCGGCGCGATCGCTCGGCTCCTTCGTTGAATCCACGACATTGTGTCTCTCCTATCTGGAACCATCTTGGTACATCTAGTACGCCTCGGATCTCGTTAGCGCGCCTAGAGTCGTATGGATGACAGCGTTGTCACAGCTCCCACGTCACACATTAACGGCCCTCACATGAGCTGACGTCAAGGATCCTCGGCCGGGACGTGACTCATTTGTGACCCACCCCCTCGTGACTACCCCCTCCGCGAACTGCTCGCTGGGCGAGCGCGATGCCGCCCAACACCCCGGCCCGGTCTCCAAGCTCCGGCGTGACGATGTAGCGCTCGATGTGCTCGCGAGCCACCGCAGTACCGAGGTAGCCGTTCAGCAGCGTGGCGGTCTCGGCCCGGATGGACGCGAGCAGGCCGGGTAGCTTGAGCACCCCACCGCCGAAGATGATCATCTCCGGCGACAGCACGTAGGCCAGCGTCGACGCCAGCTGTGCGAGGTACCACCCCTCCAGCGCGACGGCCTTGTCGCGCTCCGGCCCGAGATCTCGAGCCGCTCGATGCCATCGAGCCTCGATGGCCGGTCCGGACGCGAGGCCTTCCAGACAGTCACCGTGGTAAGGGCACACACCCTCGAACCGGTCATCCGGATGGCGACGCACCGGCACGTGACCCATCTCGGGGTGCATCAGGCCGTGCAAGAGACCGCCGTTGACCATGACCCCTCCGCCGATTCCGGTACCCACCGTCACATAGACCACCGGGTCCAGGCCCCGTCCCGCGCCCCACCGGCTCTCAGCCAGCGCAGCACCGTTGACGTCAGTGTCGAGGCCTACCGGAACTCCGAAGGCAGCGCAGAAGGTGGCGACAACGTCGGTGTCCCTCCAGCCTGGTTTCGGCGTGGAGGTTATGTGACCGTACGTCGGCGATCCCTCACGAAGGTCCAGCGGGCCGAAGCAGGCAATGCCTATCGCCGCCACCTCGAGACCGGTGCGCTGGTGGTCGCGGATGAAGGCCACCGCCCGCCCAAGCGACTCGTCCGGTGACGTGGTGGAGAAGGAGGTGGTGGCAAGCACCTCGTCCGGCCCGGTGCCGATCGCACAGACGAACTTGGTGCCGCCGGCCTCGACGCTTGCAACCAATGCGCCGCCGGCGACCTCGGCGGCTGCGGGCCGGGTTGCGGCGCTGGGCTGACTCATCGAGGTATCTCGCCGGAGCCGCGGGGAACAAGCCGGGTAGCGATCTCGATCGTCTGCACCGGGCCTCGGTAGCCCTGCAACCGACGGAACAGCAGGTCGGCGGCCGTCTTTCCCAGCGCGACAGGGTCATGGGCGATCACGGTCACACCAGGATTCAGCAGGTCGGCCAGTTCGAAATCATCGAACCCGACAAGTGCCGGCTGTTGGGGACGCGTCGACAGATCCCGCAGGACGGCCACGGTGGCTCGGTTGTTTCCGGCGATGAGCGCCGTGACGGGCTCCGGGCCGGCGAGCATGCTGTCGAGTGCGGCGTGTACGAAGTGCGGCTCGGGATGCCCCATCGCAACCAGCGACTCATCGAACGGCAGGCCGGAGTCGACCAGCTCGTCACGGTACCCGCGCAGCCGCTGGGCGGCCGTGAAGATCTCTGCGGCATCTGCGATGAAGCCGATCCGCCGGTGTCCCTGCCGGAGCAGGTGAACCACAGCAGTGCGGGTGCCGCCGACGTTGTCGGCGAGCACCGCGTCCGCGGCGATCCCGACAGCGGGCCGGTCGACGAAGACGGCGACCACGCCGGCATCGATCTCGGGCTTCAGGTATCTGTGGTCCGCCGTAGCCGCCGGCACGATCACCAGCCCGTCCACTCGACGCGCGCAGAACGCCAGGGCCAGTTCGCGCTCCTGCTCGGCGTCCTCCTCCGACGAGGCTGTGAACAACAGAAAGCCGTTCGCCCTCGCCACCTGTTCCACCGCCCCGGCGAGTGCCGAGTAGAACGGGTTCGCGACGTCTTCGAGCAACAGGCCGACGCATGCGGTCTGCCCCCGGCGCAGCAGCCGAGCGCCCTCATGGGGGCTGTAGCCAAGCGCCTCGATCGCCGCGCGCACCCTCTCGGCCATTGCCTGGCTGACTCTCGGTTCGCCGTTGACGACTCGCGAGACAGTCTTGAGGCCCACGCCGGCCAGGCGCGCCACGTCGTTCATCGTCGGGCGGCCGCCAGTGCGCCGACCAGCTTGCGTGCCCTCGCTCACCCGCCAGCGCCCTCCCTACGGCTCGCCTGTACGGACCTCAGGCGGAGCCAGATTCACCAGTGACGTGACAACGTTATCTAGCATATCGCCGCTCATTTGGGCACCCCGACGTGTGCATGCGGCGTCGGCGAGCGCCAACGACATCGATCGACAGGGGTCCCAGCAGGCGTCGCCTCGGGCCTTGGCGAGATCCGTCCGATCGGGCCGACCTGGGGCCGCGCTCACCAGCGGCGTCACATGCCGATGCCACCATCTCTGCGCCATGCGGTGGGGCGGATGGCCGGCTCGGCCATGGCCCACGCCCCCAGCGGACAGGAGAGTTTGGATTCAGGTTACAGAAAGGTAACGCCGCTTCGCCTTCCCCTTGACGTTCGTATCCCGTCTGGAACTAATAGGGGGAACTGACCGATGACAACGTTGCCAGTGACAACGTTATCAAGGAGGGCGGCAACATGAAGCGTCAGTACCGCCACGCGTTAGTGTGGTTGATGGCGATCTCAACAGTCCTGGCAGGCAGCCTGACGCTTTCACCTGCCGCTGCAGTTCCTGCGGTCCCGGACGAGAGCGCCGGCCCGGAGGAGGCGGCCGTTACCACCGACTTCTTCACCTCGTTCGAGGAGGGCCAGCCGCAACCGGACTGGACGAACACCGCTGAGACCGACGTCGACGGCAACAAGCGCATGTCGGGCGTCACCGGCAGCTCGCCGAACGAAATCCCGGGCAACCTGACCGACCGCGTGGTCGAGGTCCGGGCCAGCGCCGAGAACCCTCCGAACGAGACCAAGGAGCGGGTTGTCGACGGCGACATCAACACCAAGTGGCTGGCGTTCGCCAGCACGGCGTGGGTCGAGGTTCGGCTGGACGAACCGGTCGCGATCGTGCACTACGCGCTGACGTCCGCCAACGACGCCCCATCCCGCGACCCGCGTGATTGGACCTTGCAGGGCTCGCAGGACGGTCAGACCTGGACCACCCTCGACACCCAGACCGACCAGGAGTTCCCCGAGCGGTTCCACACCAACGACTACCGGGTCGACAACGACACCGCGTACCTGTGGTACCGGCTGGACGTTACGCGGAACTCGGGCGCGGGCATCGTCCAGCTGGCCGAGCTGCAGCTGTCCGACGGTGATACGACGCCCACTGACATGCGTGTGTTCGTCGGCGGCGGGCCGGTGAACGGCTTCACCATGCGGCCGGACGCCGGCTGGACGGGCGTCCAGGCGCTGCGGTACTCCGGCGGCCACATCGACGAGGGCCACGCCTTCGCCTACAACAAGGTCTTCGACGTCGACATCCCGGTCACTGAGGACACTGAGCTGTCGTACGTCGCGTTCCCGGAACTGACCGCGAACAACCTGAGCTACCCGAGCACCCACGTCGCCGTGGACCTCGCGTTCGACGACGGTACCTACCTGAGCGAGCTGGAGGCCGAGGACCACCACGGCTTCTCCCTGCACCCGCAGGCCCAGGGGGCGTCGAACTCGCTGTGGCCCGATCAGTGGAACCACAAGCGATCCCGCGTCGGAGCCGTCGCAGCGGGCAAGACGATCGACCGGATTCTCGTCGGCTACGACGCGGCAAGCGGTCCGGCACAGTTCAACGGCTGGATCGACGACATCTGGATCGGAACGCGTGCCACCCTCGACGCCGACCGGCCGTCCGACTACGTCGTGACGACCCGCGGCACGAACTCGAGCGGCGGGTTCTCCCGGGGCAACACCATCCCTGCGACCGCCGTTCCGCACGGGTTCAACTTCTGGGTGCCGATGACCAACGCCGACTCGACGAACTGGCTGTACCAGTACCAACGGGCCAACAACTCCGACAACCTCCCAACGCTGCAGGCCTTCACCGCCAGCCACGAACCGAGCCCGTGGATGGGCGACCGGCAGACGTTCCAAGTGATGCCATCGGCCGAGACGCCGACCACCAACCGCAGCGCCCGTGCCTTGGCGTTCCAGCACCGGAACGAGACCGCCAAGCCGCACTATTACGGCGTCACGTTCGAGAACGGCATGCGGACCGAGATCGCCCCGGCGGATCATGCGGCGATGTTCCGGTTCACGTTCACCGGCGACACCTCGTACGTGATGTTCGACAACGTCAACAACAGCGGCGGACTGACCCTCGACGCTGCGAACGGTGTCGTCACCGGCTACTCCGACGTGCGCAGCGGCCTGTCCAACGGCGCCACCCGGCTGTACGTCTACGCGATGTTCGACCAGCCGGTGGCCGAGGCGGTCAAGCCGTCGAGCGGAACCCGCAGCAACGTCTTCGGCCACCTGCGATTCGACACCAGCAGCGACAAGACCGTCACGATGCGGATCGCGACGTCGCTGATCAGCATCGACCAGGCCAAGCACAACCTCGAGTTGGAGATCGCTTCGGACGACTCGTTCGAGGACGTCCGCGAGCGCGCCCAGCAGTTGTGGGACGACACGCTGAGCGTGATCGAGGTCGAGGGTGCCACCGAGGACCAGCTGGTGACGCTCTACTCGAACATCTACCGGCTGTTCCTCTACCCCAACTCGGCACACGAGAATGTGGGCACCGCCGAGGAGCCCGTCTACCGGCACGCCGTGCAGTCGTCCACCTCCACACCGCCGAGCGGGCCGACGGAGACCGGCGCGCCCGTCGTCGATGGCAAGGTCTATGTCAACAACGGCTTCTGGGACACCTACCGGACGGTGTGGTCCGCCTACTCGCTGCTGGCGGCCGATCGCGCCGGCGAGCTTGTCGACGGGTTCGTCCAGCAGTACCGCGACGGCGGGTGGGTGTCGCGGTGGTCGTCTCCCGGCTACGCCAACCTGATGACCGGAACCAGTTCTGACGTCTCGTTCGCCGACGCGTTCGTCAAGGGGGTGCCGGGCGTCGATCCGGTCGACACCTACGACGCGGCCCTGAGGAACGCCACGGTCGCGCCGCCCGGGTCCAACCCGAACAACACCAGCGTGGGCCGCAAGGGCCTGCAAACCTCGATCTTCCGCGGCTACACCCAATCGGCGGTGTCCGAAGGCGTGTCGTGGGCGCTGGAGGGTTACATCAACGACTTCGGCATCGCCAACCAGGCGCAGGCGCTCGCGAACGACCCGGCCGTGAGCGCAGCCGACCGCGAGCGCTACCTCGAGGAACACGAGTACTTCCTCGAGCGGGCTCGCAACTACGTCAACATGTTCGACCCTGCGGTCGGCTTCTTCCAGGGCCGGGACGCGTCCCGGGGCTGGAAGTCGGCGCCCGAGGACTACGACCCGCTCGTCTGGGGGCACGACCACGACTACACCGAGACCAACGGGTGGAACTTCGCGTTCCACGTACCTCACGACGGGCAGGGCCTGGCCAACCTCTACGGCGGCCGCGACGCGCTGGCCGACAAGCTCGACGAGTTCTTCGCCACGCCGGAGACCGGAGAGTTCCCCGGCTCGTACGGCGGCGTGATCCACGAGATACGCGAGGCCCGCGACGTGCGGATGGGCCAGTGGGGCTTCAGCAACCAGGTGTCGCACCACATCCCGTGGATGTACTTGTACGCCGAGCAGCCGCACAAGACGCAGGAGATCGTCCGGGAGGTCCTCTCGCGGATGTACGTCGGCTCGGAGATCGGCCAGGGATACGCCGGCGACGAGGACAACGGCGAGACGTCGGCCTGGTACATCTTCGCCGCGCTGGGCCTGTACCCGCTTCAGGTCGGCAGCGAGAACCTGGTGATCGGATCGCCGTTGTTCACCAAGGCGACGGTGCACCTGGACAACGGGGCGGATCTGGTCATCAACGCACCGAACAACAGCCGCGACAACGTCTACGTCCAGAGCCTGACCATCAACGGTGAGCCCTGGAGCAAGACGTACGTCCCGCACAGCCTGCTGGCCGACGGGGCCGTGCTGGACTTCGAGATGGGTCCGGACCCATCGTCGTGGGGCACCGGCGCGGACGACGTCCCGCCGTCGATCACCGACGATGCGGACGTCCCGCGGCCGATGCAGGACGCAACCGGCCCGGATCGCGGCACCGCGAACGCAAGCGATGCGGCCGACGTGGCGGGGCTGTTCGACAACACCTCGGCGACCGAGGTGACGGTGACCGGCGACGATCCGTGGGTCGAGTACGCATTCCGCGACGGCGGCCGCCAACGCGTCGACTTCTACACCCTGACCTCGGGCGCCGACGACGCCGCGGACGACCCGACCAGCTGGGTGGTCGAAGGGTCCAATGACGGCAGGCGATGGACGGTATTGGACGAACGTCACGACGAGACGTTCCAGTGGCGCTCGCAGACCCGGCCGTTCAAGCTGGACCGGCCGAGCAACTATGCCCGGTACCGGATCACGTTCAGCGGAGGCAACGCCACCCTGGCAGAGGTCGAGCTACTCAGCTCCAACAAGCCGCTGGCAACGCCGCTCACGGTGGACGTGGAGCAGACCTTCGCCCTCGCCGGTGGAACGGCTGAGGTGGAGGTGACCGTCACCAACGACGCCGAGCAGCCGGTCCAGGGCGGCGAGCTGACGGCCGCGGTCCCGGACGGATGGACCGTCGATCCCGAGACGGCGACCTTCGGTCGGCTGGCCGGTGGCGAGTCGACCACGGTCGTGCTGACGGTCGGCGTTCCGGAGCAGACCGAGCCGGACACCTACCCGATCGAGGTCTCGGCGACGTCCGGTCACGGTCCGGGCAGCGGTACGGGTTCGGTGACCGTAATCGGAGACACCATCGCGTTCTGCACCTACACTGCCGACGAGGAGCCCTGGCTGTTCCAGGCGGGAGGCGCGCAGAGCGGGGCGAGCAACGATTGCGGCGTAGGCGCCCGGTACACCGACGGCAACAACATCGTGATCTATCGGCTCCCGCTGCGCGACGGTGTGGCGGATGCGACGCTGACGATCGACATGGCGCAGCAGTTCCTCGTCGAGATCTCGGCGGACGGCGAGAACTGGGTGCCGGCCCTCGAGGAGACCAGGAACATCCGCAACCTGTCGAACCGCCAGGAGTACGAGGTCGACCTGGCTCTGCTACCGGATCCGAACAGCGAGTTCCTCTTCGTGCGGATCGGCGACAGTCAGCCCGGCGACGGATGGGGTGCGTGGATCTCGGATCTCCGGCTCGAGCTGGGCACCGGATAGGTAACCCCCGTCACCTCCCGTGATCGTGTCGGTTCGGCCGGGTATGGCCCGGCCGAACCGACATGATCAGTCCAGTCGCATCGCTGCGGCAAGCGCTTCATCGATTCGCGGCGCCAGTGATGCGGCATACGTGGCCGTGAGGTGGGATCCGCGCCGATAGACGAGCGTGTTGCCGATGACCGCAGGGCAGGTATCGCCAGGGCAGATGAAGTCGCGGATGTCGACGTGCGCGACGTCGGGAGCGCCCTCGAGCGCTGCCGACTGCGCAGGCGCACCACCCCTGGTGTCACCGTCCTCACGGGGGAAGGCGCACTCGGTCAGCTTGTGCTCATAGGTGGCGACGCACTCCATCACGTCGAGTTGAGGGTAAGGATTGTCGAGCACCACGATGACGTCCTTGCCGCCGTCCTCGAGCACCTTCCATGTGTCGCGATGCCCGTCGACCATCGCCTGGAGACGTTCGTCCTTGGACACGTCGTCTGAGAGCGCGAGGCTGAGCCGCTGGGAAGTGAGCACATAGTCGATGGATTCATCATCGAGCAGCGCTTCGTACCGGGCTTCGTTGTATGTGGCGCAGTCCTCGTTGATCTTGTCGCGGCCCTCGACGGGAACGCGCACGAGCGGGCAAGCGCTCTTGAGGTAGGTGACGAGTCGCCACTGGTGCTGATCAGCAACCTGCTGGAGAGCCGGCAGATACTGATCCATCTTCGAATCTCCGACGATTGCGATGGTGATGTCGGCATCTTCCGGACCGTACGAGCACGAATCCATCTCGGTGCCGGTCACCACGTCGATGCAGGTACGGCCGTCGAGGCGCGCCCGGTCATCTTCGGCCTGTAGCGCGTCGGGGACGATGTACTCGACGGTGTCCACGGGTCGTCCGTCCGGATCCGTCGCTGGATCGTCGCCGAGCACCGCCGCCCCGGGCACGGCCCGGCCGGCGGACGCTGCCGACTGCGGCACCGCGAACGACACCACGATCGCAGCAGCGACTCCCACCGCCGTGCACGAGGCCGCGAGGACCGCGGCTCGCACTGGAAACCGGACGAACATGCGGGCGTGATGAAACGGCTCCTCGATGATGCGGTAGGTCAGCCACGCCGGCACTGCCGAGAACCCGACGACTAGCAGACCGAGCGGCACCGACAAGGTGCCGTCGTCACGCCCCCACACGACGGCCGCGCCGACCAGGAGCGGCCAGTGCCAGAGGTAGAGCGAGTAGGACAGCGTGCCGATGTCGCGCATCGGCGGTGTGTCGAGCAGGATCGTCGCCGCGCTGCGCCGCCGCTCGACCCCGCCGGCGACCAGGACGGCGGCGGCGCCCAGCGTCGGTATCAGAGCCGCGATGCCGGGAAAGGCGGTGCTCGCGTCGAAATCGACCGCCGCGTACGTGATGGCGCCGAGTCCCAGCACTCCGAGCACGTGCGCCACACCCATGGGAATGTGGCGCAGGCGATGGGCGACGAGGGCGAGGCCGGCGCCGATGGCCAGCTCCCATAGTCGTGTCGTGGACACGAAATAGGCCTGCGCGGCGCTGGTGTCGGTGAAGAATGCCGACCACGCGAGCGACGGCACGGCGATCGCTGCGATACCGGCGATGAGCACCTTGGTCAGCGATAGCCGGAATCGCCGCTGGACCCACAGCAGGAAGATGATCAGTAGCGGCCAGACCAGGTAGAACTGCTCCTCCACGGCCAGCGACCAGAAGTGCTGGAGCGGGCTGGGTGCGTCGTCGGACACCAGGTAGTTCACCGACTGATCCGCCAACCGCCAGTTGACGACGTAGAGCGCGCTGGTGGCGATGTCCCACGCGATCGACGACCATCGGGTGACCGGCAGCACGACGATGGTCATCGCGGCCACCGCTCCGAGCACCACGGCCGTCGCCGGCAGCAGCCGCCGCGCGCGCCGCGCCCAGAACCTCGACAGGCTCAGCCGTCCCGTCCGGCGGACCTCTCGGACGATCAAGCCGGTGATCAGGAACCCGGAAATGACGAAGAAGACGTCCACGCCGACGAACCCGCCTGACAGCAGTGGAACCCCGGCATGGAACCCCAGGACCAGCAGCACAGCTACCGCCCTGAGCCCCTGGATGTCGCCGCGAAACTCCGATCGCGTGCCGCCCTCGCTGGGCGCGACGACCCCGGAATGCCGCCCTGACGTGGACGGTGGCGTCGGCCGCGCCGTAGTGGCAGGAGGACTATGCATCAGGCTGGTTCGTTCCGGAATCAAATTGAAGGACCGCGACGGCGCGGCCCCGCGACAGTCTAGACGAGCGACCGCCGCCGGTTGTCGCTCGCGACTGCCCCGTCCTGAACGCCGACGTATTTCCCGGGCGGGGTGGCGCCTCTTCTGTAAATAGATCGCCCGTCCATCCGCCAGGACGGATCAGCACTGGGGGCGCTCATGACGGTCAGCAGACTCGACCCTAAGACCATCACCCGGCCGGGATCGATGACGGTCCAGCATCCAATGCGGCAGGTTCGGTCGGCGCTGTCGTGGCGACACCGCCGGGCCCGACCGGACGTGCACCGCCGGTCTTGGGAAATCCACGCCCAGGTGGCCATGGACGATGTGCGGGGGCTAGCAGAAACGGCAATGACGAGGGGCGGCAGGTCGAACCTCGCGCTGAGGCAATCCGCATTTCACCAGATCAACCGCCAACTGTCCCTTGCCGAGTCGTACCTCGGACGACGCGCGTCGCCGTGGACCTGGCTGCGCGGCACCCGGCTGGAGGGCGCGTGGTGCCACATCCACAACGCCAAGGTCGTGTTGATCCAACTCCTTGATGCGGATCAACTAAGGGCCCATTGCCCGCAGATCTTCGCTCTCGCCGACAAGTACCTCAGGCACGGCCATCCACCGGCCGACGAGCCGGCGCTGACTGCATTGAAGGCGTGGTACGGCCATTTCGAATCCGATACCGACGGTCCTGCCGTCACCCCCGTCCAGCGTCATGCTCTGGCGAACGTGCTGCGGGAGGCCTACGAGCGGGTGGCCAACGAGTACTACCGGTTGCGCCGATTCCAGGCCGCGGTCGTCGTGACAACGCTGCTCGTCCTGTTGTTGGTCGCCACGCTGATCACCGTTGGACTCCGCGCACCACAGATCGTTCCGATGTGCTTTCCGGATCCGACCTCGCCAGTGGTTCAGGCCAGCGGGCAGGTCTCGTCGGCCTGCCCTACCGGGCCGAACGGCGCTCCCTCTTCGGGTGATGTCGGGACTGTAGCGCTGTTCGGGCTGCTCGGCGCCGCGCTCGCCGGCGTGCGCCTGGTAGTCCGCAGGGCGGCGCCGTCCACCGTTCCGATGGCCACGACCCGGTGGTTCCAGGGGCTGCTCAAGGCTGCGACCGGGATGCTGACGGCCATTCTCGGACTGCTCTTCCTGCGGGCCGGCATAGTTCCTGGCTTCACGCAGGTCGATACCCAGTCGCAGATCCTGGTGTACGCGGTGGTCTTCGGAGCCTCTCAAGAGCTCATCACGCACTTCGTCGATCAGCGCTCGAACGACCTGCTCGCCGCCGTCACGTCCACCGAGGCGGCGTCCGGTGATCGCGACGATTCCCACGACGATTCGTGACACCAAGGGCGCCCTGTGCCCTTTCGCTGGTCACACGCCCTGTCGTCCCGCGGCCGATGAGTTCTCGGCCCAACCCGAGTCTGAATTGGCGACGACAGGCACGAGAGGAAGCCAGCCATGACGCACCACATGTTCAGCCACCCGGAGACCGGGACCGTCGCTCACCGGCTGCAGCGAGCCATCGGCGGCGGCGTGTACGTCCCTGGCGACGAGCCGTATGACGAACATCGGCGTGCGCTGCTGCCGAACCTCGACCCGCATCCTGCGGTCGTCGTCGAGGCGGCCACCCCCGCCGACGTGCAGGCCACCGTGCGCGTGGCCCGCTCGTACGAGATGCCGTTCGCAGTCCAGGCGACCGGCCACGGTACGCGCGTGCCGGCCGACGGCGGGATTTTGCTGAAGACGACGGCGATGGCGTCCGTGCTCGTCGACCCAGGTCGACGGATCGCCCGAGTGGCGCCGGGTGTCAGGTGGGCGCAGGTGCTCGAGGCCGCAGCGCCGTTCGGACTCGCACCACTCTCCGGCTCGTCACCATCGGTCGGTGTCACGGGTTACACATTGGGTGGGGGCATCGGCTGGCTCGGTCGCGCGTACGGTCTGGCCGCTGACAGCGTTGTGCGCGCTGATGTCGTGCTCGCCGATGGCGACCTGATCGCCGCCACCCCCGACCGCCACCCGGATTTGTTCTGGGCGCTGCGCGGCGGAGGCGCCAACTTCGGCGTGGTGACGTCGCTGGAGTTCCGCCTGTACCCAGTCGATCGGGTCTACGGCGGAATCTCGTACTTCCCCGTCGAACGCGCCACCGAGACGCTCCGGCGCTACCGCGAATGGGCGGCCATCGTGCCTGACGAGCTGAGCAGCGCCGTGCTCCTGACTCGCATGCCGGACGCACCACACATCCCTGAGACGCTGCGAGGCCGCCGGGCGGTCGCGATCAAGGCGATGCACTCGTCCGGGGACGCGGCTGCTGCCGAACACTTGCTGAGGCCGCTCCGGGACGCCGCAGGGCCGGCCCTCCTCGAGGGTTACCGGGTGGTGCGTTACGCGGACGCAGCGATGGGCGGGACGGCCGCACGTTATCTAGAATTCTTCGACACCCTCCCCGATGCGGCGATCGACGCCATTGTGACGTCCGCCGGCAGCGAGGACGCGCCCGTGGCCACGATCGAGATTCGGCACTGGGGCGGCGCGATCGCACGCCCAGGTGCGGATTCGGGTCCCGCGGGACATCGGCGCTCGCCGTTCTCGGTGATCGTCGACACACCGACGAATGATCTGACGACCTCACTGTCTGCCATGGGCACGGGCGGCACCTTCCTGAACTTCCTGGGCGACCTCGAGCGGACGGCAAGCGCCTTCGCCGACGACAATTATCGACGCCTGCGCGAGATCAAGACCGCCTACGACCCCGGCAACTTCTTCCGGCTCGGCCACAACATCCCGCCCGCTGCAATGCCGTCCCAGCATCGGCGAGCCGGGTAGATCTCGCGCGCAGAGCTAGTCGAGGACTTCTGTCGGATCCGGCACCGGCGGCTCGTCCAGCACCGGTGGCTCGTCCTCGTCTCCGTTGCCGTCACCTGGGCCGGGATCGTCGTCGTTGCCTGGCCGCCCATTGTCGTTGTCCGGCGGGTTGTCGTTGTCCGGCGGGTCCGGCCGTGGCGGCGAGCCATTACTGACGATCAGCGCGACGCTGGCGCCGGACGGGTGCTGCGAGTACGGCGCCGGCTGGGTGTCGACAACGGTGCCGGCGGGAAGCTGAGACGGCACCTCGTCGGCCACGTGGGCGCGGAAGCCGGCCTCGCGGAGCACGCGCTCCGCGTCGTCCTGGCTGCGGCCTCGGACGTCCGGCACCGGCGCGAGCGCACCCTGGATCACGGTGGGATCGGGCTCGACGAACGACTCGCGCTCGTAGTTGTCGGCGATGGCTTCCATCATCTGTTTCCAGATCGGCCCGGGCACGCAACCGCCGCAGACGTTGTCGATGCGCTCGCCGGCGAACGTGTATCCGGATAGCGAGCGCGGCCGCTGGTTCTCGTAGTCGTAGGCACCGCGCGGGTCGAAGACGGCCACTGCCGTGGTGAGCTGCGGGATGTACCCGATCCACCACACGGCCACGGTGTCGTTGGTCGTGCCCGTCTTGCCCGCGGAATCCCGACCGTCGTCCAGCCGCATTCGTCCGCCGGTGCCGCCCGGGTTGAACATGACGCCCCTGAGCACGTCGTTGACGCCGTCGGCGTGTTCCTCCGCCAGCACGCGGTTGCACTCCGGCTCGGCGTTGAAGACGTCCTCGCCATCGCGATCGGTCACCTTCTGCACCGCGAAGGACTCGCAGTGCACCCCGCGGGCCGCGAACGTCGCGTATCCCTCGGCCATCGTCAGCGGCGAAACCGGGTTACTCCCCAGCACGTTGGCGGGTACTTCCTCCAGCGGATCGCCGGCTGCCTGCGTTACCCCGGCTTCTGCGGCGATCCGTAGCGGGTCGCAGAGCCCGGTCTGCTGGGCAAGCTGGGCATAAAAAGTGTTGACCGACCGCTCGGTCCCGGTGCGCAGGTTGAACAGGCCGCTGAGGCCGGTGTCGTAGTTCTTCGGCCGCCAGACCTCGGTCGACCGGATCGGGCCGTCACATCCCTCGAAGGACCTGACCGGCAGGTTCACCTGGTACGGCGAGTTGATCGACATGTTGAGCGCGATGCCCTGCTCGATCGCGGCGGCCAGCCACCAAGCCTTGAACGTCGAGCCGGACTGGGCGCCACCACCGCCGCCCATGTCCTGGTCCACGGCCAGGTTGAGGGTGGTCTGCCCCTGTTCCTCGTCATTGCCGTATGGCTTGGACTGGGCGAGCGCCTTGATCTGACCTGCGCCGGGTTCGACGGATGCCAGGGCCACCGCCGCGTCGTCGGTCGGATCGATCCGGTCGCGAATCGCCTCCTGGGCGGCCCGCTGCGCGTCGCGGTCGAGCGTGGTGCGGATGGTCAGCCCCCCGCGGTAGAGGGCTGCGACCCGCTCCTCAGGGGTCCCGCCGAGTTCCTCGATCTGCTGGATCTCCTGGACGACGTACTCGCAGAAGAACTCGGCAGACGATCCGCCACAGCCGTTCCGGGTTATTCGCTCGTCAAGTTCCAGGCCGGTTCCGACGGCTTCCTTGAGCTCCTCGTCACTGATCATTTCCAGGTCATGCATCCGCCGCAGCACCACATCACGCCGGGCGAGTGCGCGCTCGGGGTTGGTGGTGGGGTCGTAGGCATTCGGCTGCTGGATGATTCCGGCAAGCAAGGCGGCCTGAGGCAAACTCAGATCGGCCGCCGACGTCGAGAAGTAGCGGCGCGCGGCCGCTTCCGCGCCGTGGGCTCCGCCGCCGAAGTAGGCGATGTTGAGGTAACCCTCGAGGATCTCTTCCTTGGTCATCTCCTGCTCGAGCCCGACTGCGACCCGAAGCTCGCGGAGCTTGCGGCCGTAGGACTCCTCTACCGCAGCACGGCGCTCCTCGTCGGTATCCGCCTGCGCGAGGGTGAGCAGCTTGGCGTACTGCTGTGTCAGCGTCGAGCCACCCGCGGTGATGTCGCCGGCTTCCGCGTTGACGAAGAAGGCCCGCGTCGTACCCCTGAAATCGATAGGTCCGTGGTCGTAGAACCGGTGGTCCTCGATCGCCAGGACTGCCTCCTGCATGACGGGGGCGATGTCCTCCAGCGACTTACTGACCCGGTTCTCGGTATAGAACATGGCGATCAGGTTGCCGTCGGCGTCAAGGATCCTGGATCGCTCGGGCAGCGGGTTTGACGTGTCGAGCTCAGCAGGCAGTTCGCTGAAGCCGTTGGCACTCTCGCGAGCGACCAGGCCGAGCCCTGCGGCGACCGGTAGGGCGAGACCTGCTACGAGCAGTCCGGCCAGCGCGCTGACACCGATGGCGAGCAGCGAGCGCCGAAGCGCGGAGAAGATCGACTGGGGCCCAGGGGATGCCACAAGGCCTTAGGATACGTGGTTTTGGCCACAGCACATCTATCCGCTCGGATGGCCCGTCGGCTGACACCGCTCTAACGTTGCCTGTATGCGGCTGACCAAGTACGAGCACGCGTGTGTTCTCGTCGAGGACGACGGTGCGCGCATCCTCATCGATCCCGGCATCTACTCCTCGGGCTTCGAAGCCCTGACCGGCCTGGACGCCGTGCTGATCACACACCAGCACGCCGACCACGTCGATCCGGACCGGCTAGGGCCGCTACTTGCCGGCAACCCGGGGGTTCGCGTCTACGCAGATGACGCCACGGCCTCGATCCTGCGAGAGAAGGGATTCGAGGTGGCTGTGGCCGGCGAAGGGGAGCAGATCAGTGTCGGTGTCGACGTCACGGTCCACGGCGTCAACCATGCGGTGATCCATCCGGACATCCCGATCATCCCCAACGTGGGCTATCTGATCAGTGGGCGCTTCTTCCACCCTGGCGACGCGTTCACCGTGCCGGACGTCCCGGTCGACGTCCTCGGGCTGCCCACCGGCGCACCCTGGCTGAAGTTGAGCGAAGCGGTGGAGTACCTCAGGGCGGTCGCGCCCCGGGTGGCGGTGCCCATCCACGAAGCGGTCCTGGCCCGGCCGGCGATGCACTACCGGATGTTCGAGCAACTCGCGCTCAACGGAACCTCGGTGCAGATCGTCGAACCCGGCAACACCGTCGAGGTGTAGGCCGCCGCCCCGCGCTAGCCGCGGCCGAACATCTGCGTCCAGTAGAGCCCGCGCGGGGAGTCCGCAACGCCGACACCGATCTCGGTGGAGGAGCAGTTGAGTATGTTCGCGCGGTGCCCCGAACTGTCCATCCACGCCTCGACGACAGCCTCGGCGGACTGGTAGCCCATGGCGATGTTCTCCCCCGCGTAGCCGTCATAGCCGGCGGCGGTCGCCCGATCGCCGGGGTCTTGCTCGTCGGGGTTCGTATGACTGAAGAAGTCGCGCTCGGCCATATCCTCACTGTGTGCCGTGGCGACGCGCTGGAGCGTTTTGTTGTCGGACAGCGGTGGGCAGCCGGCCTTCTGCCGCTCGTCGTTCGTGAGCGTGACCACCGCAGTCGCCATCTTGACGGTCGAACCTCCGTTGCCGCCTGAACCGCCGTCAGGATCCGAGCTCGGGGTGCTCTCCGAACTCTCTTCCGTCGAATGCGTGTGCTCCGGGCTCTCGGTCGGCGTGGCCGTTGGAGTCTCAGTCGGGGTATCCACCGGAGCCGGCCTGATCGTCGCCATGGCCGTCGCCTCGGCTCCCGGCGCCAGCAGGTCCCGCGTGGCGGCCGAGGTCGAAGTCTCCGAAGGCCGGTGGGTCGACTCGGACTCCACGACTACCCGGTGCGCCGGGCCGCCCGAGCACCCGGCGAGGACCACGCAGACGGCGAGCGCGGCCAGCCATCCCACTGACCAGCGGGGTGCGGCACGCCCACCCGATGGACGCGCGGCAGACTCTCCGCTACGACTCGCCATGCCAACCACGAAGGCTCAGATTACGAGGTAGGCCGGGGTGAGACCAGTGGGGATCGCATCAGCCCCGGCTAGCCTGATTTGAGGGGGAGTTGTCGCCAGAGCAGGAGCCCGCCATGTCCGAACCGCACGGCACGCCCGGAGGGGAACGCGAGCCGGCCCGCGACGATGCCGATCGGGATCACGACCTCGCGGCGCGTGCAGACCGTGAAGTGGCTTCGCTGGAACGCCAGATCGACATGTCGCTGCGCCGCGCGGATGACGCAGCCAGTGGACGGACGGTCGTCCGTCGGCGATCACCCGCACTGGTTGCGGCGTTCGTGATCGTCACATTGCTGTTCTTGGCGACCGCGGCGCTCGCTGCTTACCTGTGGCGCACCACCGACGAGTGGCGGGCCGAGGCCGTGCAGCGGGGCGAGCTTGCGACGGCGGTGGCCGCCCAGCGCGACGAGCTGGCCGGCGAGCTGAACCAGGCCGAGCGCGATCTCGAAGCCACGGACAACCAGCTACTGGAACTCCAGGATCGGCTGCTGTCCCTCGCCGACGAGCGCGCGCAGACCGGGGACGAGCTCGAGTTGACCCGCCTCATCGCCAACGACGTTGCCTCTGTGGCAAGTCAGCTGGAAGGGTGCGCTCTAGGGCAGGACCAGCTCATCGAGCAGCTGATCGCCGTCCTCGAGGAACTCGAACGGTACGATCCCGCGTCCGTCGCAGCAGGCGCCAGGCAGGCCAGCGAACAGCTCAACACGGCCTGCGACGAGGCGTTGCAGGGCATCGAAGACCTCCGGCAACGGCTGGGGACCGAGTGAGCCGGCTGAATGTCACCCGGGCCGCCTTCGTCCTCGCCGCCTTCGTCCTCGCCGGCTGCGGGACGGTTCCCGACCTACCGCCCATGCCGGAACGCCTCGTCATCAACCAGACGCCGGCACTGCCGACGCCGACGCCTGGCTCCATCACTCTCTCGCCCGACGGGTTCCGGACGACTGAACGGGTTGCGGTCCGGGTAAGAAACGTCGGCTGCGAGGGGGTCAGCATCGGCAGTGGCTTCGCGGTCTCCGCCAACCGGCTCGTGACCAACCGGCACGTCGTCACCGGCGCGGCCACCCTCCAGGTCAGCACCTACGACGGGCAAGACCTGCTGGTCGAAGCGTCCGGCACGGCCGTGCTGGCCGACCTGGCCGTGGTCGAGACGAGCTCACCGCTCCCGGCTGCCGTCGAACTGGCCGACGAGGATCCGGCGGTCGGCACGGAGGTGGAGATCATCGGGTACCCCGGCGGCGGGCGGTTGACGTCCAGCACTGGAGAGGTGCTCTCCTACGAGGAGGATCCGCTGAACGCCAACGCCGGCGAGGTGATCGTCAGTTCGGCGTTCGCCCAGCCCGGTTCGTCCGGGAGCCCGATGTACGACAGCGAGGGCAGAGTCGTCGGCGTCGTCTACGCGGCGGCACCGGACGGTCAACATTCGCTGGCGATCCCCGCCTCGACCCTCAGGGGACTGCTCGACCAGACCTCTCTCGACGAGCCCGTCCCCGATTGCCAATGACCAAGATTGGGTTGATGTCGCCGCGTCGGGACACAATGGTTGCGTGAACGGATGGCGTAGCGACCACAACGGCGGCCGGCCGTTGCGGCCATTGCTGTCCGGCTCACTGCCCGACATCCCAGGTGACCCGGACCCTGCCGACCGGGTGGCCGTCGCACACGCCACCGCTGCCGCCGTACTTCGCGTCGGCCGGGGAGAAGGTGACGATCCCGAACGCACCCGCCGCCTGGTGGGGCTTGCCGACGACATCGGCCTGGACGAGATCGCCGACCTGTGGCGCGACGCCGGCCCGGAGACCCTGCCCGGCACATTGTGGTCCTTGTACCTGCTTCGTACCTGGGTTCACCGGGACGGCGTTGACGCGGCGCGGCTGTTTCATGCCGGCCAGCGCGTCGCCGAGGTCTCCAATGCGGTCGCGGGTGTCGCCGAGCCACCCGGTCCCCGCGAGGTCGCCGCGCTGGGCGACGCCGTGCTGACAAGCGCGTTCGATGGCGACTTCGCCGTCGCGCTTGAGCGTGCCGCTGCATTCTGCCGCGTGGTGGCTGCCGGGCGGGCACACCTCGCGGACGACACCGCGGACGACCAGGAAGGCCTGCGCCAGACCCGCCTCGCCCAGGGCAACCTGCGCATGGCGGAAGAACTCGAGCGCTCGGCCTTGCTGTGGCGCAACGGCCAACTCTCCTAGCCCTGATCCGCCCGGCCGGCCCAGCCGCCGGAAAGGCGGGTTGGCGTGAGGATGACCACACGTTGGTCCGACCTTTGGGGAACAGCCACAGCATCGGCTACGTTGGGGAATCGGCGACAGCCTTCGGGTTCTCGCTGGGCGTCGGGCCGCGGTAACCCCGGGTCCCACCTTTAGCCGCTACGAGCGGCCGTTGCGCCGAGAGGCGTTCCCGGACCGGCGTCCCAAAGCGTCGGGCGGCCCCTGGCCTATCGGCCGGGGGCCGTACCGCGTCGGTGGGGCAAGCCGGCGCAGTTGGTCGCTATCCCCAACCGAGTTCGTGCAGCCTCTCGTCGTCGATACCGAAGTGGTGCGCGAGCTCGTGGACAACCGTTATCTGGATCTCCTCCACCACATCCTCGTAGCTGTCACAGATCCCCAGGATCGTGCCGCGGAAGAGCCGGATGGTGTCCGGCAGCACACCGCTGTACCACTCGCCACGTTCGGTCAGCGGCGTCCCCTCGTACAAACCGAGCAAATCAGGCGATTCTTCCGGGGCGTCGTCCTCGACCAGAACGACGCAATTGTCTACCAGCTTCGCTAGATCTGGCGGGATCGTGTCGAGGGCTTCGGCGACCAGTTCGTCGAACTCCTCGGTACTTAGCTCGAGCACATCTACAGTCTGCCGGTACACCGGCGCAGAGTTCGATGTGCTACCAACGTAGGGTGCAGCAGGCCACCGCCCCGGGTCAGGCTGACGGGACCAGTCGCTCCGAAATGCCCGACTGGCTCCGGGTGATGGCACCGTGGATCGCCACCGTCATGGCCGGTTTGTTCGGCGCGTGGCTGGCACTCAACGTGGCCGGAACCACTCACACGGCGCTCGGACCGCTGGCCATCGATGCGGAGATCACGCCGTCCTGGCGTGGCGACACGGTGCTCGAGGTCGATCCCCTCGGCACGCTCGAGTTCGACACGCACAACGCTCCCCTCCGCGTCACGGTGAGCCTGCGATCCGTCGACGTCGAGGCTGTTCAGCAGATCGTCGAGAATCCTGCCGCGCTCAACTCGATCGAGAGTCAGCTTGTCGAAGACCTCAACAGCACGCTCTGGCGCGCCGCAATCCGAGCCGGAGTCGTGGCCGTCATCGGAGCGGTGATCGCCGGCGGTCTCGTCCTACGATCGTGGCGGCGCGCCCTGGTGGCCGGTGCAGTGGCCTTCGCAGCCGTCGGACTCTCATATACGTTGGCGCTTGTGACGTTCGACCGCGATGCGGTCCGCGAACCCCGCTACACCGGATTGATCGCCACCGCACCGCGGCTCGTCGGCAGCGTCGAGGCAATAACGACGAACTTCGGCGCGTACGTCGACCAGCTTGCCTCACTCGTGACGAACGTCACGCGGATCTATGACGTAACGTCCACCTTGCCGACATGGGCACCCACCGGCGACACGATCCGGGTGTTGTTCGTATCAGATCTGCACCTCAACCCGGCGGCGTGGGGCATCATCCGTGCGGTCGGCGACCAGTACGACGTCGACGTGGTCGTAGACGCCGGCGACATCGCGGACCACGGCACCGCGGCGGAGTCGCGGTACGTCAATGGGATCGGCACGCTCGGCCGTCCATACCTGTACGTCAAGGGCAACCATGACTCGATCCTGACCGCGGCTGCCGTCGCCGAGCAGCCAAACGCGATCGTCCTCGACCATGAACCAGTACGCGTAGCCGATCTGTACTTCTACGGCGCGCCAGATGCCCGATTCACACCCGACCAGCAGACCCGAGGCACCGCCAGCGAAGACCTCCGCCGGGGCAGCGAGGAACTCGTCTCGCGTGTCCGCAATCTCGCTGTCCGCCCCGACGTCGTCGTGTACCACGACCCGACGCACGCCGACCTGTTCCAGGACACGGCGCCGCTGATCTTGTCGGGGCATGCTCATCGGCGGCAGGACATCGTGCTGGACGACGGCACGCGGATATTCGTCCAGGGATCGAGCGGAGGCGCCGGCCTACGCGGGCTCGAACACGAAGAACCCACACCCGTCACGCTGTCCGTGCTCTACTTCGATCCAGAGACCAAGCAGCTTGTTGCCTGGGACGACATCGAGCTCGGTGGCCTCGGGCTCTCGAGCGCCGAGATTCGGCGAACTCAGATCGACGATCCTGCAGACACCACCGAAGGTCAGGACACCGGCGAGGTCGCGCCCACGCCACAGGAGAGCCCCAGTCCCGAACCGACTGCGGACGACGGCTGACCGGGGTATTGGTGATCAGGCGCTCCCGCGCCCGCCTGGCCGACAGCAGTCAGTTTGGAGAACGCCGCGCGTACCCCCTATCCTTGAGCGGTCCCCGACGGCGACGAGCCAAGGGCTAGCCGTCCAGGTGTTGCCCCCATCGTCTAGCGGCCTAGGACTCCGCCCTTTCAAGGCGGCAGCGCGGGTTCGAATCCCGTTGGGGGCACGCAGCGCTACCCCGGTAGTGTTGCAGCCGCAAGGTCCTGTGGAGCAGCTCGGAGTGCTCGCCGCCCTGTCAAGGCGGAGGTCGCGGGTTCAAATCCCGTCAGGACCGC
>DASUUU010000031.1:0-10087 GCA_036373915.1 Jiangellaceae bacterium
GGGTGCGAACATCGACGCCAGCCGCGAAGCAACAGTGACGGCTGAGTGTCAGCCCAGGTCAGCGAAGTGGGGCGGGTGGGACTCGAACCCACGGCCAAGGGATTATGAGTCCCCTGCTCTAACCGGCTGAGCTACCGCCCCCGCAAGCTGTATGAGCTTACCGGTCGGGTGGCTCGCTCGACTTCCGGCCCTTGGTCGCTCCCAGGCGTCTCGCAGTCACATCGACACGCAGTCTCGGATCTCACCGATCACGGTCGCGGCTTGTGCGCAGGAGTTGACCTAGCCGGTTAACAAGATGCGACCAACCCGTAACCGGGCGTTCCTAGCGTCACGGGTCATTCCCAACCGACGGAAGGCCCGCCATGACCGACACTCTGACCCGGCCCGATGGCCGCAAGAGCACACCTGCGCGGCGAGGACGCCGCTGGATCGACCAATGGACTCCGGAAGACGACCAGTTCTGGGCCGCGACCGGCCGTAGAGTCGCCCGCCGCAACCTGATCTTCTCCATCTTCGCCGAGAACGTGGCCTTCTCGGTGTGGTTGTTGTGGAGCATCTCGGCGGCCCTGCTGGTCGCCCACTACGACTTCGGGTTCAGCGCCGCCCAGCTGTTCTTCCTGGTGGCGGCGCCGAACCTCGTCGGATCGATACTGCGCGTCCCGTACACGTTCGCGGTGCCGAAGTCCGGCGGCCGGAACTGGACGGTGATCAGTGCGCTGTTGCTGCTCGTCCCTACGCTGCTGCTGGCGGTCGCCGTCCATAATCCCGGAACTCCGTACTGGGCGTTCCTGCTGATCGCGGCGACGGCGGGCTTCGGCGGCGGGAACTTCGCGTCCAGCATGACCAATATCAGCTACTTCTACCCCGACCGCCGCAAGGGGCTGGTGCTCGGGCTCAACGCGGCCGGCGGCAATGTCGGGGTGAGCGTGATTCAGCTGGTGCTGCCGGTCATCGTCGGCGCAGGCGGGCTGTTCGGGCTGGTGGCCGCGAGCTCGGCGGGGGTCGACCTGGCCCTGGCTGGATATACCTGGGGCCTGCTCGCGCTCGCCTCGGCCGCCTGCGCCTGGCTGTTCATGGACAACCTGTCGGTCTCATTGGCCAGGTTCTCCGAGCAGATCCGGGTGGTGCGCCACAAGCACACCTGGATCATCTCCTGGCTGTACATCGGGACGTTCGGCTCGTTCATCGGTTACTCGGCGGCGTTCCCGCTGCTGATCGGGCTCCAGTTCCCCGAAGTGACGGTCGCCAACTTCGCCTTTCTCGGTGCACTGATCGGCTCGGTGTCCCGGCCGTTCGGCGGCTGGCTCGCCGACCGGCTCGGCGGGGCGCGGGTCACGTACTGGAACTTCGTGGCGATGGCGGCAGGGACGCTCGCCGTGATCGTCGCCGTCAACGCCGCATCCTGGCCGATGTTCCTCACGGCGTTCCTGTGCGTGTTCGTGACAACCGGCATCGGCAATGGTTCGACGTACCGGATGATCCCGATGATCTTCCAGAAGCAGGCGCTGCGGGAGTCGGCGGCCGGTGAGAGCCACGCGACGGCGTTGGCGCGGGGACGGACTGAGGCTGCCGCCGTTATCGGTCTGTCGTCTGCCGTCGGCGCCTTCGGCGGGTTCGTCATCGTCGCGACGTTCGGCGTCCTCGGCCTGCTGAACGGGGGATTGGTGCCCTCCGGCGCCATCGCGATGGCGTTCGTGATCTTTCTAGGGGTTTACCTGAGCTGCATCACTCTGACGTGGTGGCACTACACCCGGCAGCGGCTGTTGATCACCCGGGTGCCAAACCTGTCGGGCGTCGGCATCTAGACCCCACATCGCACACGTCTAGGAGGTGACCGGTGCGCAGTAATTTTCCGGTCCGTAACACGACCGAGCCGATGGGGAAACGGCCGCGACACACAGTAGCCGGCATGACCACCGCTGACACGCACTGTCCCTACTGCGCGCTGCAGTGCGGTATGCGCCTGAACCGAGACGGTCGGGGAGAGGTGGCGGTTGCGCCTCGGCAGTTTCCCACCAACCAGGGCGGGCTGTGTCAGAAGGGCTGGACGGCGACCGAACTGCTCAGGCCCGCGAACCGGCTCACCACGCCCCTGCTCCGGGGCGACCGGGCAGTGCCGTTCCGCACGGTGGGCTGGGACGTCGCACTGGACGCCGTCGCCGACCGGATCAAGCGGGTGCAGGCCGAGCACGGGCCGGACGCGGTGGGGATCTTGGGCGGTGGCGGACTCACCAACGAGAAGGCGTACCTGCTCGGAAAGTTCGCCCGGGTCGCGCTGCGAACCCGCTCGATCGACTACAACGGCCGGTTCTGCATGTCATCCGCCGCGGCGGCCGGCAACCGCGCGTTCGGTGTCGACCGTGGCCTGCCGTTCCCGCTGACCGATATGGCCGGCACCGGTGCGATCCTGCTGGCCGGCGGCAACCTGGCCGAGACCATGCCGCCGATCATGCAGCACGTCGTCGCGATGCGCGAACGGGGCGGCGCGTTCATCGTGGTCGATCCCCGACGGACGCCGACGGCGGCCCAGGCGACGCTCCACCTGCAGGCCGCGCCCGGCACCGACCTGGCGCTGGCGCTCGGCCTGCTGCACGCCGCTGTGACCGAGGGCCTGGTGGACGACAGGTACGTGGCAACCCGCACGCACGGGTTCGAGAACGCCTGGCGGATGGCCGCGGGCTGGTGGCCCGAGCGGGTCGAGCGGGTCACCGGTGTTCCGGCGAGCCAGCAGCGGGCGGCGGTCAGGTTGCTCGGCGCGGCGGCCCGCGACCGCGGCGCGATGATCCTGACCGGCCGCGGCGCCGAGCAGCACGCCAAGGGCACCGACACCGCCACGGCGTTCATCAACCTGGCGCTCGCGCTGGGGTTGCCCGGGCGGCCGGCTAGCGGGTACGGCTGCATCACGGGCCAGGGCAACGGCCAAGGCGGCCGCGAGCACGGGCAGAAGGCCGACCAGCTCCCCGGCTACCGGCGGATCGACGACCCGGGCGCGCGCTCGCACGTCGCGGTGGTTTGGGGTGTGGATCCGGCGACGCTGCCCGGCCCGGGACCGTCGGCTTACGAGCTTCTCGACCGGCTCGGCACCGACGGTGGTGTGCGGGCGCTGCTGGTGCACGGCACGAACGCCGCCGTGTCGGCGCCCCGAGCGGGCCACGTCCGTGAACGGCTGGCCGCGCTGGACCTACTGGTGGTCTCCGACGTCGTGCTCTCCGAGACCGCGGCGATGGCGGACGTCGTCCTGCCCGTAGCGCAGTGGGCGGAAGAGGACGGCACCATGACCAACCTCGAAGGCCGGGTGATCCGTCGCCGGGCGGTCACGTCGCCACCGCCGGGTGTCCGTACCGATCTGGAGGTGCTGGCCGGGCTCGCCGCGCGGCTCGGCCACGATGACGGCTTCGCGACCGAACCGAGGACGGTCTTCGAGGAGCTGCGGCGAGCGAGTGCCGGCGGCCCGGCAGACTATGCCGGAATCACCTACGAGCGCATCGACGCCGAAGACGGCGTGTTCTGGCCCTGCCCGGACGAGGAGCATCCGGGAACGCCCAGGCTGTTCGCCGACAGATTCGAGACACCAGACGGGCGGGCTCGGCTGGTCGCCGTGGACCACCGACCTGCTGCCGAGGAGATCGACGGCGGCTACCCCGTGTATCTGACGACTGGTCGGGTGCTCCAGCACTACCAGAGCGGTGCGCAGACACGCCGGATAAAGGAGCTCTCAGACGCGGTTCCGGCTGCGGTTGTCGAGATGAGCCCGGACCTGGCCGCGGATCACGAGCTTGCCGAGGGCGATCACGTTCGGCTGGTCAGCCGGCGCGGAACGGCGGTAGGGCGCGTCCGGGTAAGCACGACGATCCGTCCGGACACCGTCTTCATGCCGTTTCACTGGGGCGAGGAAGCGTCGGCGAACCTGGTGACAAATCCGGCGCTCGACCCGGTTTCGCGGATGCCGGAGTTCAAGATATGCGCCGTGCGATTGGAGCGGGTGGCGTCGTGATTCGCATCGTCGTCATCGGCAACGGGATGGCCGGCACCCGGCTGGTGCAGGAGCTGCGCCGCCACGACCCCGGTCGTGACCTTCGTATCACCGTCGTGGGTGCCGAGGTGGACGCAGGGTACAACCGGGTGCTGCTCTCGCAGGTGTTGGCGGGCGCGCTGGACGTCGACGAGATCGGGCTAACGGCGCCGTCGTGGTACACCGCCGAGAACGTCACGCTGCTCACCGGCCGGGCGGCCACCTGGATCGATCGGGACGGACGGCTCGTCGGCCTGGCGGACGGGACGGTTCTGCCGTACGACGTGCTGGTGCTGGCCACCGGCAGCCGCCCGTGGATCCCGCCGATTCCCGGCGTGGCAGCGGGCGCGCATGACCCGGCCGGAGCGACGACCGGTCCGGCGTCCACCGCCAACGCTCCCGCGGCTTTGCAATGCACACCATTGGGAAGCGCAGGCGTGGAAAGGGGCGAAGGCGCGGAAAGCAGCGAAGGCGCGGAAAGCGGCGCAGGCGTGGGCGGCAGCACAGGGCGGGATCGCGCCGACGAGAGCGCTTCCTTTAGGTGTGCATTGCAAAGCGACGGAGACGTGCTCGGCCTGGCCCCCGGGGTAACGGCGTTCCGGACCCTTGCGGACTGCCGGACGATCATCGAGCGGCTGGCCTCAGTGCGCCGTGCCGTCGTTCTCGGCGGCGGGCTGCTCGGCCTGGAAGCAGCACGCGGGCTCGCCGGCCGCGGCATAGACGTAGAGATCGTCCACCCCGTCGACTGGCTCATGGAACGCCAGCTCGACGCCGAGGCCGGCCGTGTTCTGGCCCGGACTCTTCGCGACCTTGGTGTACGCACTCGGCTCGGCGTCGGCGCCGCCGAGTATGTCCCAGGCCCAGATCGCACCCTGGTGCTCTCCGACGGAACCCGACTGCCGGCCGACCTGGTCGTACTCTCCTGCGGCGTCCGGCCGGACACGGAGTTGGCGGCGGCGGCCGGCCTGCCCGTCGAGCGGGGGATCGTCGTGGACGATCGCCTCCGCTCGCCCGCCGACCCAGCCGTGTACGCCATCGGCGAGTGCGCGCAGCATGCGGGCGAGGTGTACGGGCTGGTGGCGCCGGCCTGGGAGCAGGCGGCGGTCCTCGCCAGAGTGCTCACCGGCGGCGACGATCGTTACCAAGGATCGCGCGTCGTCACCCGGCTCAAGGCGGCCGACGTGGACCTGGCCGCGATGGGCGACACCCACGCGGACGACGAGGACGACAGTGCCGAAATCGTGCGGTTCCACGACCCGTCCCGCGGCTCCTATCAGAAGGTCGTGATCCGGGACGGGCGGCTGGCCGGGGCGATCGTCGTGGGCGAGAGCACGACCGTCGGGACGATCACTCAACTGTTCGACCGTGCCACGCCCGTGCCGCGCGACCGGCGGGCGCTGTTCTTCGCCGGCGCCGCAGCAGACAGCACGGACGATCCGTCGCGGCTACCGGACCGGGTCACGATCTGCCGGTGCAACGGCGTCACCAAGGGCGCGATCGCCTCGGCGTGGCAGCAAGGCGCGCGGTCCGTCGCCGAGATCGCCGACCGGACAAGGGCAACGACCGGATGCGGCAGTTGCCGCCAGTCGGTCGAGGGCATCGTCGACTGGCTGACCGCCGCGGATCCCACCGCACACCCCGAGGAGGTCGCGGTATGAGACAGCTCGTCGTGGTCGGCAACGGCATGGTCGGCCAGCGGTTCGTCGAAGCGCTGCGCGAGCGCGACCACGCAGGTACGTGGCGGGTGACGGTGCTCGGCGAGGAGCCGCGTCCCGCTTACGACCGGGTCGCCCTGACCTCATACCTCACTGGGGCGACCGCCGACGAGTTGTCCCTGGTCGACGACGGCTGGTACGACGCTGAGCAGTACGTGCTACACGTAGGCGAGCCGGCCGCGACCATCGACCGGTCGGCCCACACTGTCACGACGAACGGCGGGCGCGTCCTGCCGTACGACGCGCTGGTCCTCGCAACAGGGTCATACCCGTTCGTGCCGCCGATCCCGGGCGCGGACGGCCACGGGCGCTTCACGTACCGGACCATTGAAGACCTTGACGCGATCCGCGCCGCCGTGCAGTCCCGCACGGGCGTAACTACCGGCGCCGTCGTCGGTGGCGGGCTGCTCGGCCTGGAAGCTGCCGACGCGCTGCGCTCGCTTGGCGTCGACACCCATGTCATCGAGTTCGCACCGCGGCTCATGCCGGTGCAGATAGACGACGGGGGCGGCGAAGTTCTGCGCCGCAGGGTCGAGGAACTCGGCCTGAGCGTCCACACCGGCACCGCGACACAGCGCATCGACGAACGTCCTGACGGCGGCCTCTGGATGAGCTTCGCGGACGCCCCGCCCCTGGACGTGGACTTGATCGTGTTCTCGGCCGGCATCCGTGCCCGGGACGAGCTGGCCCGCCAGTGCGGTCTACCGGTCGGCGAGCGTGGCGGGATCGTGGTGGACGAGACCGGACGCACGTCCGACCCTGCCATCTGGGCTATCGGCGAGTGCGCACAAATCGGCGGCCGCGTCCACGGGCTCGTGGCACCGGGTTATGCGATGGCCGAGGCGGTGGCCGACCGGCTCGTGGGTGGAGACGCTTGGTTCACCAACCCGGATACCTCGACCAAGCTGAAGCTGCTCGGAGTCGACGTGGCGAGCTTCGGTGACGCGCACGGCGCGGCGTCCGGCGCGCTCGAGGTCGTCTACGCCGATCCCGTGGGCGGGTTGTACAAGAAGTTGGTCGTCACCGACGACGCGCGGCGGCTCCTCGGCGGTGTCCTCGTCGGCGACGCGACGGCGTATGCCCCGCTGCGGGCGCTTGTCGGTCAGCCGCTGCCCGCCACTCCCGAGCAACTGCTGCTGGCGGGGCCACCGCCTGGCGGTCTGGACGACAAGGCGGCCGTGTGCTCGTGCCACAACGTCGCAGCCGGCGCCATCCGGGCGGCGATCGGTGAGCACGAGTGCACCACCGTCGGCGACGTCAAAGGTTGCACCCGGGCCGGCACCGGCTGTGGAAGCTGCGTCCCGCTGCTCAAGCAGTTGCT
This sequence comes from Jiangellaceae bacterium, assembly GCA_036373915.1. GTDB lineage: Bacteria > Actinomycetota > Actinomycetes > Jiangellales > Jiangellaceae > JASLBX01. Next base: position 7,049 of record DASUUU010000031.1, read on the forward strand.
TGCCGAATCCGGCGCTGCGGTCAGTACCGCGCTGTGCGAGCACTTCGACCAGTCGCGAGCCGAACTGTTCGACATCGTCCGGATCACCGGTATCACCCGGTTCTCCGAACTGATCGACCGCCACGGCCGCGGCCGTGGCTGTGACATCTGCAAGCCGGCCGTCGCGTCCATCCTCGCCGTACTCGCCGGCGGGCACGTCCTCGACGGCGAACAGGCCACCCTGCAGGACACCAACGATCACTTCCTGGCCAACCTCCAGCGCAACGGCACCTACTCGGTCGTCCCGCGGGTTCCGGGCGGAGAGATAACTCCGGACGGGCTGATCGCGATCGGCAAGGTGGCGAAGGAGTTCGGGCTCTATACCAAGATCACCGGCGGGCAGCGGATCGACATGTTCGGCGCCCGGGTCGAGCAACTGCCGGCCATCTGGCGCAAGCTGGTCGACGCCGGGTTCGAGTCCGGCCACGCGTATGGCAAGGCGCTGCGGACGGTGAAATCGTGCGTCGGCTCGACCTGGTGCCGGTATGGCGTGCAGGATTCGTCCGGGCTGGCCGTCGCCTTGGAGCTGCGGTACCGGGGCCTGCGCTCGCCGCACAAGATCAAAGCTGCGGTATCCGGGTGCGCGCGCGAGTGCGCCGAGGCGCGAGGCAAGGACTTCGGTGTAATCGCCACCGAGAAGGGCTGGAATCTGTACGTCGGCGGCAACGGCGGGTTCAACCCGCGGCACGCGCGGCTGTTCGCCCAGGATCTCGACACCACTGAGCTGGTCCGCTCGATCGACCGGTTCCTGATGTTCTACGTCCGCACGGCCGACCGGCTACAGCGCACCGCTGCCTGGCTGGAGGCGCTGGATGACGAACACGGCGACGGCATCGAGTACCTGCGACGGGTGATCGTGGACGATGCTCTGGGCATCGGTGCCGAGTTGGACGCGGCCATGGAGCGGCACGTCGGCTCGTACTCCGACGAATGGTCGGCGGTGCTGGATGATCCCGAGAAGCTGCGGCGCTTCGTCTCGTTCGTCAACGCGCCGGACGTCCCTGATCCGAGCATCGAGTTCGCGGTCGAGCGCGACCAGATCCGTCCCGCTGGCCCGGTCCCGATCGCCGGCCCCGCCCTGGAGGTGGTGCGGTCGTGAGCATCGCAGTCGAGACCGTGCGCTGGACGCCGATCTGTACGCTCGCCGACCTGCAACCGGAACGCGGGGTGGCGGCGCTCGTCGACGGCATCCAGGTGGCGATCTTCCGGACACACGACGGCCGGCTGTATGCGATCGGCAACCGTGACCCGTTCAGTGACGCCTACGTGCTGTCTCGCGGCATCGTCGGCAACCGCAGGGAGGTGCCGACGGTCGCCTCGCCGATGCACAAGCAGGCCTTCGACCTGCGAACCGGCCGCTGCCTCGACGACGAGACCGTTGCCGTCCCGACCTATCCGATCCGCCTGGTCGGCGACGTCGTCGAGGTGGTCCCGGCGTGACGGCGACGGCTGAGATCCAAGCACCCGTCGCGGCCGGCCCGTTGGTGGGGTTCACCGTGGCGGTCACCGCGGCCCGCCGGCGTGACGAGCTTGCGAATCTGCTTGTCCGGCGAGGCGCTCGAGTCGTGCTCGCGCCGGCGATCCGGATCGTCCCGCTCGAGGACGATGCCGAACTGCTCGCCGCGACTCAAGCATGCATCGCCGGACCGATCGATATCGCCGTGGCCACGACCGGCATCGGGTTCCGCGGCTGGGTCGAGGCGGCCGACGGGTGGGGCCTCGGCGATGCGCTTTTGGACCGGCTGCGCGGTGCGACGCTGCTTGCCCGGGGGCCGAAGGCGCGGGGAGCCATCCGGGCCGCCGGGCTGGTGGACGCATGGTCGCCGCCGTCCGAGTCATCGGCCGAGGTGCTGGACTACCTGCTCGGCCAGGATCTGACCGGCCGCCGCATCGCCGTCCAGCTCCACGGCGAACCGTTGCCCGACTTCGTGGACGCGCTGCGCGACACCGGCGCGGACGTCATCGAGGTCCCGGTGTACCGCTGGGTGCTGCCCGAAGACGTGACCCCGGTGCGCCGGTTGGTGGATCAGGTGGTGGCCCGCCAGGTCGACGCGGTGGCCTTCACCAGCGCGCCGGCCGTCGCCAGTCTGTTACGGCTGGCGGCCGAGGTGGGGTTGGGCGACGGGGTAGTGGCGGCACTGCGCTCGGACGTCACGGCCGCATGCGTCGGGCCCGTAACCGCAGCCGCACTCGACCGGCTGGCAGTGCCGACCGTGCAGCCGGGACGGGCCCGGCTCGGCGCTCTGGTCCGGGAGGTGGTCGACTCGTTGCCGGCCCGATGCCGTACCTTGCCCGTCGCCGGGCGGGTTGTACAGATCCGTGGGCACGCCGCCTTGGTTGACGGCGACGTGAGGGAGCTCGCTCCCGCGCCGATGACAGTCCTGCGCGAACTGGCCCGCCGTCCAGGCGTTGTCGTCTCGCGCCAGGAGTTGCTGCGGGCATTGCCAGGTGGTGGCCGGGATCCTCACGCCGCGGAGATGGCCGTCAACCGGATCCGTGCCGTACTCGGCGCCAAGGTCGTCCAGACGGTGGTCAAACGCGGGTACCGGCTGGCCTACGAGCCGGACAGGAGGAGCTCGGACTGTCACGACGAGGAGTCGCCGTGACCGGCCATGTCGCGATCGTCGGTGGCGGGCCCGGCGATCCGGAGCTGATCACGGTACGTGGATACGAGCTGCTCAAGCAGGCGGACGTCGTCTTGGTCGACCGGCTTGCACCGCGTGGCCTGCTGGACGGCCTCCGCCCCAACGTCGAAGTGATCGACGTCGGCAAGGAACCACACCGGCACCGCAGCGGCCAAGCCGAGATCGAGGCACTCATGATCGAGCATGCCCGCGCTGGTCGCCGGGTCGTGCGGCTCAAGGGTGGCGACCCGTACGTGTTCGGTCGCGGCGGAGAGGAGGCGTCGGCATGTGCTGCGGCGGGCGTCCGGTTCACCGTGGTGCCCGGCGTGACGAGCGCCGTCGCAGTGCCGGCAGCCGCCGGCATTCCGGTGACGCA
>DASUUU010000032.1:0-33523 GCA_036373915.1 Jiangellaceae bacterium
AGGGGCTATTCGAGGACGACATCGCCGCCCCAGGTACCCAGGACGAGGCCGGCCCCACCTGGGTCGGGTTCTTCCCCGAGGGCAACATCGGAATCATGCCGATGCCGTCGACTCAGCTCGGCCTCATGCCCGACTCGTTCGAGACCGGAGTCGCACCGATCGTCGGCATCGACGGCGGCGAGTCGACCTTCGTCGGCGGCGACAGCATCGGCATCTCGGCCAACAGCCAGGTGCCCGACCAGGCGTGGAACTTCATCGCCTGGACGCTGTCCGAGGAGGCGCAGGTCGAGGTCCTGGCCGCCAACAACGACGTGGTGGCGCGCACCGATCTGGCGTCGAACCAGTACTCAGAGCAGGACGAGCGGCTGGTGACGATCAACGAGGTGGCCGGCGTGGGCCGCACGCCGTACGCGCTCAACTTCGGCCAGACGTTCAACGACCCGCAGGGCCCCTGGTTGCCACTGATCCGCAACTACGTGTTCGGGGACGGCTCGGCCCTGGACCAGGACAACGAGGCGATCGACGCATCCCTGCAGCAGCAGTAGTAGAGCCCAAGGACAGCGTCGATCATGCAAGGCGGGTTCGACACGCCGTTGCCCGCAACGTCGGCCCCCCGCGCCAGCCGAGAGGGTCGGCGTGTCGAACCTGACTTGCATGATCGACGCAGGGGAAGGAAGGAGGACAATTGACCAGCCCGGTAGCCCAGTCGGTGCGGACGGCTCGCCCGGCCGAGCCGCAGCCAGCGGCCAAGCGGCCGTGGTACCGGTCGCGAGCCGCCAAAGGGGCGCTGTACGCGTCGCCGGCCGCCGTGTTCGTCCTCGCGTTCTTCGTCGTGCCGCTGCTACTGGTCGGCCAGATGTCGGCCAGCGACTGGCCACTGCTACAGGGCAACCAGGGCGTCAACGTTCCGGAAAACTACGCCAACATGGCGGAGGGCAGGCTCTTCTGGCCGGCCGTCGGCTTCACCCTCAAGTACACAGTGATCGTCGTCGCCGCGCTGCTGATCCTCGCCATGGTGATGGCGCTACTCGTCCAGGAGAAGCGGCGTGGCGTCGGCCTCCTGCGCACCGCCTACTTCCTGCCCGTCGCCCTCGGCCTGGCCTCGGCGTCGCTACTGTTCTGGGGGTTCTACAGCCCGTCCATCGGGCCCATCGACCCGATCCTGCAATCACTCGGGCTCATCGACGAGCCCATCCGCTGGATCGGTACTCCCAACATGGCGCTTGCGTCGACCGTCGCGCTCATCGTGTGGAAGTTCGCCGGCTTCTTCATGCTGATCCTGCTGGTCGGCCTCCAGGCGATCCCCACCGAGGTCTACGAGGCCGCCAGGGTCGACGGCGCGAGCCGGTGGCAGACGTTCTGGCGGGTCACTTTCCCACTGCTGCGCCCGTCCGTCGCCCTCTGCCTGATCATTTCCGTGACCGGCTCGCTGCTGGCGTTCGACCAGTTCTTCATCCTCACCAACGGCGGCCCCGACAACTCGACCACCACGATCGTCATGCTCATCTACCGCGAGGCGTTCCGGCAGTTCGACCTGGGTAAGGCGGCGGCGATCTCGATCGTCGTGCTGGTCGTCCTGCTGGTCATCAACATCACCCAGTTCCGGTTGCTCCGGCGGAACGTCGAGGAGTGAGGACATGACCACTCGACGGGTCTTCGGCGGCGTCTCCTACTACGTGGTGGCGGCCGGGCTGGCCATCATGTTCCTCATCCCGCTGGTCTGGACGACGGTGGCCTCGGTCTCGCCACATGGCGCCACGGCGCAGCAAACCGGCTACGGGCTGGGCAACTACCGCACGCTGATGGACTATGACGCCGGCCTGCCGCAGTACCTGTGGAACAGCACATTCGTCTCCGTGCTCACGGTGCTGTTTACCCTCGGCCTGTCGATCCTCGGCGGGTACGCCTTCGGCCGGTTCCGCTTTCCCGGCCGCGACGCGCTGTTCCTGCTCATCATTGCGATCTTGATGGTGCCGTACGCAACGCTGCTCGTGCCGCTGTGGGTCATATTCGGCGAAGTAGGCCTGCGCAACTCACTCGTCGGCCTTGCTCTGGTGCTGACGCTCTATCAGTTGCCATTCGCCATGTTCATGATGCGCATCTCGTTCGAGGCGGTGCCACGCGAGATCGAGGAGTCCGCACTGGTCGACGGCTGCAACACGTTCGGCGTGTTGCGGCGGATCATGCTGCGCTCGGTCTGGCCCGGCTTGATCACAGTGGGACTGTTCGCGTTCCTCTACGCCTGGAACGATTTCATCGCGCCACTCTTCATGATCAACGACAGTTCCCGCTACCCGTTGCCACTCGCCATGGCGACGCTACGACAGCAGACCATGGGAGCAGTCGACTTCGGGGCCACCCAGGCCGGCGTCGTCGTCATGGCCATTCCCTGCCTGATCCTGTTCCTCTTCCTCCAGCGGCATTACGTCCGCGGCTTCATGTCGGGAGCGTTGAAAGGATGACCGTGCCTGTCGTACCGAGCTCAGGCCCGCTGCGGCCGCTTGGCCTCGACGAAGTCCGCATTACCGGCGGCTTCTGGGCTCAGCGGCAGCAGATCAACGGCTCAGCGTCGCTGGAACACGCTCTGTCCTGGGCTGAGCGGGTCGGATGGGTCGACAACCTGCGGGCCGCGGCCGACGGCCGGCTACCGGACGCCCGCCGGGGTCGGGAGTTCAGCGATTCGGACGTCTACAAGCTCCTCGAGGCCATGGCGTGGGAATCCGCACGCGGTGAGCACGGCCTGGACGACGCCGCGGCGGAGCTGGTCGGGATCATCGCCCGCGCGCAGGAGCCCGACGGTTACCTCAACACCGCGTTCGGCCGGCCCGGCCAGCGGGCCCGGTACCGCGATCTGGAATGGGGTCACGAGCTGTACTGCTATGGGCACCTGTTTCACGCCGCGGTCGCACATGCCCGAGCCGGCGGTGACGGGCTGCGCGACGTCGCGATCCGGGCCGCCGACCACGTCTGCCAGACGTTCGGCCCCGGCGGAAACGACGGCATCTGCGGGCACGCCGGTGTCGAGATGGCCCTCGTCGAGCTGGCCCGGCTGACCGGCCGGCAGCGCTACCTCGACCAGGCCGCCGAGTTCGTCGACCGCCGCGGGTACGGGCGGCTGGCCGACATCGAGCTCGGTCGGTCCTACTACCAGGACGACGTGCCGGTACGCGAGGCCACGGTGCTGCGCGGCCATGCCGTCCGGGCGCTCTACCTGGCAGCGGGCGCCGTCGACGTCGCGATCGAGACGGGTGACGAGGCCTTGCTCGAAGCCGTCATCGGGCAGTGGGAAGCGGCGGTGGCGCGGCGCACCTACATCACCGGCGGAATGGGCGCCCGCCACACCGGAGAGGCGTTCGGCGACGACTTCGCCCTCCCCCCGGATCGCGCCTATTCCGAGACCTGTGCGGGAGTCGCGTCGGTGATGCTGAGCTGGCGACTGCTGCTTGCCACCGGCGATCCGCGCTTCGCCGACCTGGCCGAACGCACGCTGTACAACGTGGTCGCCACGTCGCCCGCGGAGGACGGCCGGGCCTTCTTCTACGCCAACACGCTGCACCAGCGCAGCCGCGATGGCGTCCCGGACCCGCACTCCCCGAATCCCCGACCGACCGGGGCCGTCCGCTCACCCTGGTTCACCGTCTCGTGCTGCCCTACCAACGTCGCCCGGCTGCTGGCCAGCCTCGGCGGCTACCTCGCCACCAAGGATCGTGACGGCGTGCAGATCCACCAGTACGCGGACGCCGCGATCTCGACCTCGCTCGACGGCAATCGGCCGATCGCCCTGTCGATGCGGACGGAGTACCCCTCCCGCGGCGTCGTGACAGTGGAGATCACCCAGTCCCCGGACGTGCCGGTCACGCTTTCATTCCGGATCCCAGCGTGGGGGCGAGGCGGCACGGCAATCACCGAGCCGGACGGCAGCACCCGCAGCTCGGCCGGCGCCGGCACCGTCCAGGTTCGCCGCCGGTTCGAGCCAGGGGACACCGTTCGGCTCGAGTTGCCGATCGAACCGCGGTGGACGGCCGCCGATCCGCGAATCGACGCGGTCAGAGGGACAGTTGCCGTCGAGCACGGCCCACTGGTCCTGTGCGCGGAGTCGACGGACCTTCCGGGCGATGTCGAGATAGACGCCGTGCAGGTCGATCCGCGGGAGGCACCGCGCGTTCAAGACGGCAAAGTCGTCGCCCAGGGTTCACTCCGCAAGGCCGACGACGCCGCCTGGCCCTACCAGGAATCCACTGACCGGCCCGCCAGCGGCCGGCACGACACCGGTATCCCGCTGGTGCCGTACCACACGTGGGCCAACCGCGGGCCCTCGACCATGCGGGTCTGGTTACCCATGAAGGACTAGCCACGGCGCCGCCAGAGCGGTGCCTGTTAGCGCTCACATGAGGAGGTACCTGATGCGCTACGGATTCGTAGGTAACACCAGAACTCTCGGCCCACCCGGGCTGACCGATGCGGCCTTGCTCAGGCGAGCAGTGCCGGCAGTGATCGCCGCCGGCCTGGTGCTCTCGCTGACCGTGGCACCGGCAGCGTCAAACAATCACCTCGAAATCCCGCCAGCGGTCGATCCAGGGACGCCGACATACACCGGCGCGGCCGACCCCGTTCCCGACGAGCCCGTCGCGTTCGACCCGTCGACGAGCATGCTGCAAGCGATCTTCGATGCGGACGCCGCGGCCGGGGGCGAGTCGTACTGGATCGATCGCATCCTCGAACGCCCTGCCGGCGGCAGTGGGGGTGATCATCTCTATACCCGCGGCCGAGCGCTCTACATGTACAACCACGACGAAGACGACCTCGGCTTCGGCGGCGGGTGGGCGTACCGCGAGCGTCCGACCGGTGGCAACCAGAACATGTACACGATCAACGTCTCGGACGCGTCGTTCTCCGAGGACGACGACGCGCGGGCGCAGTACCCGAGCCATTGGACGAGCGTCCACAACGCCACCGGCCTGCGCGCTGAACAGACCAAGTTCATCACCCACCACAACGTCGCGGTGACGCTGCTGACGCTCACTAACGCCGGCGACTCCCCCACCACCCGGACCGTCACGGCCACCGCTCCGCCCACTAGCGAGGCTACCGGCGACGGGACGGAGCGCACGGGCCGCGTGGTGACCCGTTACGAGGTCACCACCGTCACGCCCCGCTTCAGCGGCGACGGATTCACGGCCGCCGGTGACGCGCTGACCCGCGAGGTGACGCTCGAGCCGGGTGAGTCCGTCACGCTCAAGCTCCAGTTCGGCGCGACGACCGCGGAGCTGCCGGAGTCGAACGAGGAGTACGAGCGGTACCGCGAATACTCCGCCGACGAGGCGCTCGACACCCACCTGGCCGAGTACAACCAGTGGTGGGCCGACAACGTGCCGTACATCGACGTCCCCGACGAGAACGTCAAGAAGATGTCGTACTACCGGACGTTCATGAACCGGTTCAACCTGGTCGACGCCAACATTCCCGGGAACGACTACCAGTTCCCGGTGTCGCTGGAAGGCGTGCTCGGCTACAACAACGCCATCCAGCTCACTCAGCCGATGCATATGCAAGATCTCAAGTACTTCCGCGATCCGATCTACGCGTACGGCAACCTGCTCTCGTCCGGTGAGACGTCGCGGTGCGCCGCCTTCACCGACAACCCGGGCTCGCACAGCTGGGGCAACACGTACGAGCAGTACATCGGCCGCGAGGGATGGAACTCCTACAAGTTGCACGGCGGCGACGACGCACTCATCCGCAACTTCGCCTACTACACCGAGTGCGACGTCAAGGGCCAGATCGACAAGTACGACACCAACGGCAACAACCTGATCGAGTACCCGCACGGCTTCCTCACCGGCAATGACGCCGACGCGACGTCCTTCCGCTGGGCTCACCCGAACGCTGGCAACCCGGCGAACCGCCAAGACCGCGCCGAGTCCGCGTTCTGGTACGCCGGCGCCCGTGCGGCCGCGGAGGCGTACGAGCTGCTCGGCAACGACGCCAAGGCTGCCGAGATGGAAGAGCTCGCCGACGGCATGCAGGCGGAACTGCTGAACCTGTGGGACGACGCACCGGTCGAGCCGGAGGGCGACGAGCGGCCGGGCCACGTGTTCAAGCACCGGCTGGTCAGCAACGACGAGCTGGTGCCGTGGAAGGACCAGCAGAACTTCGCACCGTTCATCGAGCGGGTCCCGCCGACTGACGACCCGAAGTACCGGGAGGCGTTCCGGTACTACGCCGACGCCGACGAGTACCCGATCATGCCGTTCTATACCGCCAACCAGGCCGACAAGGCCGAAGCGGCGGCCATCGGGCGCGGCGGCTCGAACAACTTCTCCAACATCAATTCGACGCTCCAGGCGCAGGTCTTCTCCGCCGCGATCCGCGACTATCCGTCGCAGTACATCACCGGCGGTAGTTACCGGGCGCTGCTGGAGTGGCTCACCTGGGTGCAGTACGTCGGCGGCGACAACCGGCTGCCGAACAACAACGAGTTCTTCTTCAACTGGAACCCGAACACCCAGACCTTCGGGCGTTCCGGCATCCACCACAACATCCTCGGCGCCTACAACTTCATGATCATCGACGATATCGCCGGTGTCCGTCCGCGTCTGGACGACGTGCTGGAACTGTGGCCGATCGACGTCGGCTGGGACTACTGGGCCGTCAACAACCTCAGCTACCACGGCAAGGACCTGACCGTGGTCTGGGATGGCGTCGACCACTACGGCCCCGGCGTCCCCGACGGGTTCTCCGCCTACCTCGACGGGCAGCGGCTGTTCACGCTCGACAGGCTGGCGAACGTCACCTTCGACGGCGAAACCGCCGAGGTGACGGTGCTCGACGACAGCGGCGCCGAGGTGGACTTCAGCGTGACCGCTGAATCGCCCACTGATCGGAACCAGTGCCGGGGCGAAGGCTGGCAGGTCTACTACAACCCGTCGTTCCGCGCCATGGGCGTCTGCGTCGCCTGGGTCCAGAGCGATGGCAGCGTCCAGGGCATCATCGGCCCGCTGCTCCCGGCGAACGACATCACCCTGCGGCGCAACGACCGCTTGGTCGACATGCTCCAGAAGGCCGGGCGTGACATCACGCGCGAGACCGGTGACGCGGAGAACCTGGCCGAAGGCCGACCGGTCACGGCCTCGTTCACCACCACCAGCCCGGCGTCCCGGGTGACCTCGCCCGAGTTCGCGGTCGACGGGTTCACGGTGAGCGGCTTGCCCGCCACAGCCGGTGGCAACAACTTCAGCCGGCCCGGTTACGTCTCACCCAACACCATCTGGGGCACGGAAGGCTCCCCCAACGTCGAGGACTGGCTGCTAGTCGATCTGGGCGAACCGCAGCAGATCGACAACGTCAAGGTGTACTTCTACAGCGACAAGGATTACGACCCGCAGCAGAACTCCGACGGCGACACATACCGCGAGCCGTTGATCTACCGGCTGCAGTACCACAACGGTTCGGACTGGGTGAACATCTGGGGTCCCCGCAGCTCGGAGCGTCCGATGCCGAACTTCAACGAGGTCGCGTTCCCGCGGGTGACCACCGACCGGGTGCGCCTGGTCGTGACCCCGCAGGACGGGTACGGGGTCGGGGTCAAGGAGATCCAGGTCTTCAACACCGGCATCGACGTCGAGCCGCTCACCAACCCGCAGGTGTTCGCCTTCGGATCGCCGACATCCGGGATCGAGCCGCTGACGGTGCAGTTCACCGGGTTCGCCGAGGACCCGCAGGGCGGCGAGGTCACGGTGGAGTGGGACTTCGCCGACGGCGCCACGTCGGACGAGCCCAGCCCGGAGCACACCTACACCGAGCCGGGCACCTACCCGGCGACGCTCACGGCCACCGACAGCGATGGCGAGACCGGCTCCGCGTCGGTGGACATCGTGGTCGAGGAGTTCGACGGCAACTACGCCGTATTCGCCACAGCAACCTGCTCATACACATCGCCGTGGGAGAACTGCCAAGGCATCAACTCCGGGATCGACCCCACGACCAGCAGCCCCGGCATCGGGGTCGGCTGGGGTACCTGGCCCAACGGCGGCGAGCAGTGGATGCAGCTGAACTGGGACGAGCCGATCACGACCAACCGCACTGAGATCTTCTGGTACGACGATGGCGGCGGCGTGCAGGTACCCGGCTCGTGGGTGCTCCAGTACTGGGACGGCTCCGCCTGGGTGGAGGTGTCGAACCCGAGCGGCTACGGGACCGAGGCCGACCAATACAACGTCACGACGCACGATGCCGTGACCACGACCGCGATGCGCGTCACGGTCCAGACCGCGGCCGGCGTCACCGCCGTCGGTGCGCTCCAGTGGAAGGTCTTCCTTGACGAGTAGCACCCTCCACAGCGCCCCTCGGGAGCTCAAGTGTTCACGACACGCCGAAACCGCCCCGGCCCGGCGGGCGTGTCGTGAACACTTGATCTCCCACCGGGTGGCCCGCCGACCTGGAATGCGAGGAGGTAGCCGATGACGGCGCTGCCGACCGCAAAGCTCGGCCGGACCGGAATGGCGATCAGCCGGATCGGCGTCGGCGCCTGGGCGTTCGGAGGCGCCGGCTGGGTGGACACCTGGGGCGCCCAGGACGACGCCGACTCGATCACCGCCATCCGCCGTGCCGTTGACGGCGGGGTGAACTGGATCGACACGGCCCCTGTCTACGGGCTCGGGCACTCTGAAGACGTCGTCGGGCGGGCGGTGCGGCAGATCCCGGATGCCGACCGGCCGTACGTGTTCACCAAGGCCGGCGTCGTCTGGGACCCCGAACGCCCGAACGACAAGCCTGCCCTCGTCGGCCGACCGGACAGCGTGCGGGCCGAACTCGACGCGTCGTTGAGCCGCCTCGGCGTCGAGCGGATCGACCTGTACCAGATGCACGCGCCACCCACCGACGGCACACCCATCGAGGAGTACTGGCAGACCTTCTGCGATCTGCGCCGCCAGGGCAAGGTGCGGGCCATCGGGTTGTCCAACCACTCCGTCGAACAACTGGAGGCCGCCGAGGCCGTCGGCCATGTCGACGCCGTGCAACCGAAGCTCAACCTGATCCACCGCGACGCCGCCGACATCCTGTCCTGGGCAGCGGAACACCAGACCGGAGCGATCGTGTACAGCCCGATGGCATCGGGGCTCCTCACCGGTACGTTCGACGCTGCGCGGGCGGCTGCGCTTCCCCCCGACGACTGGAGGCGCGGGCATCCGGACTTCACCGAGCCGGCTCTCCGCCGCAACCTCGGGCTGGTCCGGGCGCTCGAACCGGTGGCGCGCAGGTACAGCGTTTCGGTGGCCGCGGTGGCGATCGCATGGACGCTGGCCTTCACGGGGGTGTCAGGTGCGATCGTCGGGCTACGCCGCGCCGAGCAGGCCAACGCCTGGCTGGTTGCCGCCAGCCTGCGACTGGACGAGTCGGACCTGACCGCAATCGCCCGGGCCATCGAGCGCACCGGCACCGGCAGCGGGCCGACCCTGCCTCGCTGACCGCCCTGGCCTAGTCGGCGGAGTAGGTACGGCGAAGCGGTGCCCGACCCGCGGGCTGCTCGGGAGGCGGCCCTGGGTCGGTCGCAGGCGGTATCGGCACCGTCACCGGCTTGCCGATCGCGACAGTGACGAACTCCCCATGGTGTACCAGGTTGAGCTGAGCGCCGTCCTCGTGATCGCCGTCGCGCAAGTAGTAAGTGACCTCGTCTGACCGCACGCTGACCCGCAAGCGCAATCCACGCCAGATGAGCGAGAAGTCGAGGCGGCCGATCCGACTTGGCAGCCGCGGCGCGAACGACAGGATCCCGCCGTGATCACGCATGCCGCCGAAACCCGCGACGAGCGCCATCCATGCACCGGCGAGAGCGGCCAGGTGGACGCCGTCGCGGGTGTTCGAATGACTGTCGTGCAGGTCGGTGAGCGCGGCCTCCCCCAGATAGTCGTGGGCCAGTTCGAGATGGCCGGTCTCGGCGGCGAGGACCGCCTGGGTGCACGCCGACAGGGACGAATCACGGACGGTCCGCGCCTCGTAGTAGCGGAAGTTGCGGGCCTTCTCCCCCGGCGTGAAGGCGTCCCCTCGCCAGTGCATGGCCAGCACGAGGTCTGCCTGCTTGCACACCTGCCGCCGGTACAGGTCGAAGTACGGGTGCGTGAGCAGCAACGGGTACTCCGTGGGCTTCGTGGCCGCGAAGTCCCACTCCTGGAATCTGGTGAAGCCTTCGGCCTGCTGGTGAACGCCGAGTTCCTCGTCGTAGTGGAGCACCATCCGGTTGCCGGCCGCACGCCAGGCCGCGATCTCGTCCTCGTCCACTCCGAACCCTTGCGCCACGTCGAGGTGGCGGGTAGCTGCGTCGGCGGCGCCGAGCAGGTTCCGCTGCGCCATCAGGTTCGTGTAGATGTTGTCGTTCAGGACGGCGGAGTACTCGTCCGGCCCGGTGACGCCGTCGATGTGGAACTTGCCATGCCGGTCGTGATGACCGAGCGATTTCCACAACCGAGCCGTCTCGACCAGCAGTTCAACGACTATCTCGCGCTCGAAAGCCTCGTCGTCCATGGCGTGCACGTACCGCATCGCGGCGTCTGCAACGTCGGCCCCGATGTGAAAGGCCGCAGTACCGGCCGGCCAGTATCCGGACGTCTCGTGCCCGCGAATCGTCCGCCACGGGAAGGCGGCTCCCTCCAGACCGAGTGTGCGGGCCCGCTCCCGAGCCAGATCGAGCGTCGCGTGCCGCCACCGCACCACCTCGGCGGCCGCCTGCGGTTTGGTATAGGTCAGAACCGGCAGGGCGAACATCTCGGTATCCCAGAACACGTGGCCGTCGTACCCGGGACCGGTGAGTCCCTTCGCACCGATCGGCCGCATCTCGTTGCGTGCGCCGGCCTGCAGCACGTGGAACATGCCGAACCGGACCGCTTGCTGCACCTCAGGATCTCCGTCGACCCGCACGTCGGCGGCGTCCCAGTAATCGTCCAGGTACTCCCGCTGGTCACGCAGCAGCTCCTCCCAGCCGGCGAACCGGGCCGCCGCCAGGGCCGCTCCCACCTGGTCGCGTAGCGCCGGCAACGAGCGCCGACTGGAGAACCCGTACGCGAGCAGCTTGACCACCCGCAGCCGCTCACCCGGTTCGAGCACGCTGGTGATGGTGGTCCGGGCCCAGTCAGGGACCGCCTCGGTGCTGACGACCGTCTGCTTCGGGGCGTCGACAAGGTGGGACATCGCGGCGGCCATCCGCAGCCCGCTCTGCTTGGTGCGGTGGATCAGCAGGCCTCCGTCGCCGTTGGACAGGAACTCCTCGGACTGCAGCGGCTCGCGCAGCACGGCGGCCACGCGCGGGTCGCCCCTCATCTCCGGGAGTTCCTCGTTGGCCACCAGCCCGGACTGGATCACCAGCCGGGCCTTGTCGCCGATCGGCTCCACCTCATAGCAGATCGCGGCCACGGCTCGGTGTGTGAACGAGACGAGCCTGGTCGAACGCACCCGCGCCGCCTGGCCGGCAGGAGATACCCACTCGACCGTCCGCTCCAGCGTGCCGGCCCGCATGTCCAGCACCCGTTCGTGCGAGCGGACTTCGCCGTAGCGGACGTCGAACGGCTCATCGTCGACGAGCAGCCGGATCAGCTTGCCGTTCGTGATGTTGACGATGGTCTGGCCCTGCTCGGGATAGCCGTACCCAGCCTCCGCGTACGGTAATGGCCGAAGCTCGTAGAACGAGTTCAGGTACGTGCCCGGGATACCGTGGGGTTCACCCTCGTCGAGGTTGCCCCGCAACCCGATGTGGCCGTTCGACAGCGCGAAGACGGACTCGGACTGGGCGAGGATGTCCAGATCGAGCCGGGTCTCGCGGATGTGCCACGGATCGCACGGATATGCCCTCTCCCGGATCATGGCACCCCATTTAACAACTCGGCCAGATCATTCACCACAATGTCGGCTCCGTGCGAGCGCAGTGCGTCGGCCTGCCCCACCCGGTCGACCCCGACCACGAACCCGAACCGCCCGGCTCGACCGGCCTCGACACCAGCCAATGCGTCCTCGAACACGGCCGCGTTGGCCGGGTTGACGTCCAGCTTCGCGGCGGCCGCCAGGAAGGTGTCCGGATGCGGCTTGCCCCGCAGCCCTTCCTCGCGCGCCGTGATGCCGTCGACCCGGACCTCCAGCAAATCCTGGATCCCCGCGGCGGTCACCACCTCGCGGCAGTTCGCGCTCGCCGACACCACCGCGCGCCGCAGCCCGGCGGCTTCGGCCGCACGCAGGTACGCCACCGAGCCGTCGTAGGGTCGCACCCCGCGCTCCCTGAGGAGCTCGAGCAGCAATGCGTTCTTGCGGTTGCCGACCCCGCGGACGGTCTCCATGGTGCCTGGGTCGTCGGGCGATCCTTCCGGCAACGTGATGTTGCGCGATGCCAAGAATGATCGGACGCCGTCGGCCCGCGCCTTGCCGTCCACGTACAGGTAGTAGTCACGCTCGGGGACGAACGGCTCGAACGGATCTCCGGTCTGCTCGGCGCGGTGCCGCAGGAACTCGTTGAAGGTCTCTTCCCAGGCTCCCTTGTGCACCTCGGCGGTCGGTGTCAGCACACCGTCCAGATCGAACAGGCAGGCTCGGATCTCGTCCGGCATTCCCAGTATGACCATCGCTCCCCTCACCGCCTCGTTCCCGTGTGTATCACGAGTTGGCGCACCGCTAGCCGCCCGGGCGGTCAGGACACGACGCGGCCCTCGTCCAGCCGGACCGTCCGGTCGGCCACGTCCATCACCCGCTCGTCGTGACTGGCCACCAGGAGCGCCGTCCCATGTTCGCGCACGGCCAGGAAGGCCTCGAGCACCTGATCGACGTGCTCGTCGTCCTGGTGAGACGTCGGTTCGTCGAGCACCACGAGGCTCGGGCGCAATACGATCGCGCGCGCCACGGCGGTGCGTTGCTGCTCACCGAGAGAGGTCTGGCGGGCCATCCTGCCTTCAATGTGCGCGATGTCGAGCAACTCGAGTGCGGCTGCAACCGCGCCATCCCCGTACACTTCCCCTTCGCTCGCGTACCCGGCGCCGTAGTGCACCGGCAACCAGACGTTCTCGGCGACGCTCAGGTCCGGTATCAACCCGTGCCGCTGCGGCGCGACGGCGACCATCCGCCAGTCCCGCAGCCGGTCCGGAGCGTGGCCGCTGACCCGGACGGTCCCACGCAGCGGCCGTTCGAGTCCGGCCGCGAGGTGGCACAAGGTCGACTTGCCCGAGCCGGACGGCCCGGACACGCACACCAACTCGCCGCGCTCTGCCACCAGGTCCACGTCGTGCAGCGCCGTGACGGCCGCAGCATGGCGCAGCGTATAGGTGTGCGTCACGCTATGGACGTCGAGCACTGTGCCGGTCACCGGGCCTCCTCGGGCGGGCGCAACACCACGGAGTCGCCCTCGATCGTCAGCAGGGCGCGGCCGGTCGGGAATCGTTCCAGCGCCTCAGGCGGGAGCTGAACCCGGCCGGTCGGGTCGATCGAGGCCCAGGCTCGCCCGCTACCCTCCCGCTCGCCCGACAGCACACCGTGCCGCAACTGCAAGACCCGATCCGCCACCGCGAGCACCCGTTCGTCGTGCGTCGACACAACGACAGCACTTCCGGCGGCGGCCGCCGCGGAAAGGACGGCGAGCACCTGGTCACCGCTGCGGTGGTCCAACTCTGATGTCGGTTCGTCAGCGATGACCAGCTTCGGCGTGCCGACGAGGGCGAGCGCGACCGCCAGCCGCTGCTGCTCTCCCCCCGATGAGTCGGCCGGCCGGCTGTCCGCTCGGTGTTCGAGACCGACCCGCGCCAGCACCTCGTCGGGGTCGACGTCGCGAACTCGGCGCAGCCTGCCCAGCTGACGGATCTGAGCCACGGCGCTCAGATGCGGAAACAGCGCTCGGCTCGCTCGCTGCGGGACGTACGAGACGTGCCGCCGCCGCAACGTGCCCAGCCCGCCGTGGCCGAGCGTCGACACGTCGTGGCCGAGCAACCGAAGGCTTCCGGCGCTGGGCACGTCCCGGGCCGCGAGCAGGTTCAGCAGGCTGCTCTTGCCGCTGCCGGACGGCCCCATCACCACCGCGAGACTGCCGGCGTGGAACGACACATTGACCCCGCGCAGCGCATGCATCTCGCCCGTCGCCGAGGTGTACACCTTGACCAGGTCGGTGCCGGCAGCCCGGATCTCGTCACTCCTCACCACGAAGCACCTCCGCCGTTGCCAAAGAGCGGATCCTGCGCCGTGCCACCGCGGTCGCAACGAGCACGAGCACGACGGTGACAAGTCCAAGGACGACAAGATCGCCCCATGCCGGCGCGGCGCGGACCAGCGGCGGCAGCCGCGGTGCTGGATCGAGCACTCCGGGTCCAAGCAGCGCCAACCCGCCGGCCGCGAGCAAGGCCGCCGACAACGCGCGGAGGGCGACGAACGCCAGCTCGATGGCCCGGGTGACACGTAGCTCACCGTCGGTAGAGCCCATCCGGGCCAGCATCAACTCGGCGACCCGGTCTCGGTCGGCCCGACGGACTGCGAACAGCAGCAGTACGCCGCCGGCGAGCAGCGCGGCACCTGCGCCGAGCGCCGTTACAAGGTCGAGCACCCATCTGGCGGACAAGAGGTCGGCATCGGCGGCGAACTCGTCCCTTGTCACAACCTCGAGCGGGTCGACGCCAAGTGCGGCCAACTCGTCCACCACCTCCTCGGCCGGGCGCGAGGACCACAGCCAGCGCTCGAACACCGCAGCCGAGACCTGCATGACGCCTTCGGCCTCGAGTTCGTCTTCGATCCCGACGTTCCCGTTCCGTTCGAGGATCTGGTTGAACAGCACGCTCGCATCGGCAACGACGGCGTTCTGGCTGGATACCTGCGCGCCCGGAAACGCCTCGAGCCGATCGAGCGGCCGGACGACGACCTCCCAGCTCAGGTACGAGCTCATGAACCCGACGTCCTGGGCCGCCACGGCTCCGTCGCCGACCGGAACGATGGGTACGTCCGCCTCGCCGGTCAACGCCGCCAACGCGGACGTGCCCGCCGACCGCATCCTCGCCGAGCCCCAGTCGGCGACGTCGGCGAAAGACGAACTGTCGACCGCCACCAGGCGGTGCTGGCCGAACTCTGGCGGCAACGTGACGACACCGCGCCATACCGGCGTCGCGCCGGCCATCTCGGCCGGCGGGAGCTCGAAAGCTCCCCCGTCGTCCGGACGGTCGAGCACCCACTGATCGTCGAGCAGTACCTCCGTCCTCGCCCCGACCGCTGTCGCCACCTTGTCCTCGATACCGTGGTCGAGGCCGCGCTCAACAGCGAGGGCGTACAGCAGCATGGCCCCGCCGACGGCGAGCGTCAGGGTGACCACGAGACGCTCGGTCCCGGCGCCGCGACCCCGGCGGCCGGCCAGCCGGACCGAGCGACTCAACCATCCGCGAGGGGACGCACCGCCACCCCGCCGGAACCACAACGCCGCGACGAGGTCAAGGACGCGCAGCCACACCACCGCGATGGCGGCCGCCACAAGCGCAGGCAGGGCGAGTGCAAGCAGGCCGGCCGTACCTGTTTGCCGGTTCTGATCCGGCAACGCCAGGATCGCCACGACTGCGGCCGCGATGAGCATCGCCTCCCACGGGACTTTCGTCGCGACGGACTCGGCTCGCCTCCCGATGTACATCCGCCACGCGGCGGTCAACCCGGCGGCGAGCGTCACGAGCACTAAGGCGCCCGCTCCCGCGGGCAGGGCGTGCCGCGCAACGTCGGCGATCACGTCCGGGCCGTACCGTCCCGGCGGGCCGATGGACGGCATGGCGATGCCTGCCGCGACGGCACCGATCGCGAGGCCCAGCAGCACCGGCAGCACTGCTTCGAGGCCGGCCAAGGCCGCCACCGACCGCGGCTTGATGCCAAGCCCGGTCATCAACTCGCCTTCGACGCGGCGGCTGCGCTGCAACAGCACCGACGCCGTCGCGACCGACACCAGGCCGAGCGCGACGCCCGCCCACGCCGTCTGGCCGGCCTGGCGACCGGTCAGCCGCGCGGTGCCGGTCGCTCGTTCCACGATGTCGGGAATTCCGGAGCCGACCGCCATCCTGACCGGCGTGGGCAACACGTCGGCGGTGATCCGTGCCACGTCCGTGCCCTGTTGTGCGGCGGCCGACGTCAGTTCGAGCACGGCAGCCGCTGCTGTGCTCGCCTGCTCCGGTGTCGGATTATGGACCAGCCTCTGGTCGGCGAGCCACATCGGCCGCATCTCGATGGCGAGCGCCAGGCTGTCGAACGTATCGCGATCGGCGATCAGCAGCGGCAGACCCTGCCCCGGCCGGGCAGGATCGCCGGGCAGGTCACCCCGCTCGGTAGCCCACGTACCCCGATCCCCCGTCGCGGGCAGCCGGGACAGCTCGGCAGTGGGATAGACACCGGCGACTCGGGTCCGCGCTCGCGTCCGCTCGTCCGCGCCGTCGGGGAAGTCGAGGCCGACCTGCACGGCGTCGCCGACCGTCAAGCCCAACCGCTCGGCCACGTCGTCGGAAATCCACACGCCGGCGTCGCGGTGCTCGGGAAATGCCGCTTCGAGCGCGTCTATTGCCCCGTCCCGGTAGTGCAACGCGGCGTTGGTTACCTGGCCGTCGGCCTCGATCACCGGACGCGGACGTCGAGAATCCGCTGGCCCGGACAGCGTCACGGCGGTGACCGTGGGAGTACTCAGCCCGGGGAGCTCGTCGAGGACGTCGCGCAGGGCTGCATCGGCGTCGGCCGGTACGACGCCGTTGATCGACGAACGAACCACTGGAGCCTGATCGGCCACCACCCGCTGCGCCGCCGCATCGACCTCCTCCTGCAGCGCGGCGTCCGCGGCCAGCCGCTCGAGCAGCGGGACCGCCACCCACGCCGCCGTCAGCAGCGCGGTCGTGAGGACCAGCAGCGCCAGCCACGCCGGGCTACGGATCAGCCGAAGCGGAGCGGCTCGCCACAGCGGTCCGGGACTCATCACGCACGCAGGCTATTGGCTGATCGCCGACACCGGAAGCGCTCTCCTGGCGGCAGCGCGGCCGGGCCTGCAATGCACACGCATAGGAAGCGCAGACACATCAGGCCGGGACATGCGCATGCGGCCAGGATGTGCGCACGCGGTGGCCAGCATGTGCGCACGCGCCGGAACGCGCCTACCTTGCGATTGAATCCGTTCCTCGCTGATCAAAGCGTCGGTGATCACGCTGGATTGGGGTTTCAGGCGACGGTTTGATCAGCGAGGAACGATTTCCCTCGCGAGATCACGCCAATGACTGCCTGTTATGTCCGCGATACCGGTATCGGCGCCTCCAGTTCCGGCTGCCGCGCGAGACCGCGGGAGACCACGGGAGCGATCACGTGACGCATGAGCCGGCCCGTCTAGGCGATGGCCGATCGCATTGTTCACAACGGCCACCGCGCGCGGTTCAGAACAACTCGCCCGCTTCGAGCATGCTGATCGTCTTTTTCACGAGCTGCGTCCTGCTTTCGGGCGTCTTGGCCTTGAGCAGCCGCAAGATGACCTGATAGCGATCGGTCTTGCCCAACTGGTCGAAGTATGACTTGGCCGTGGAGTTCTGCTCGAGCGCTTCGGCCAGATCGGCAGGCACCGTGGCGTTCTTCTGCGACTCATAGGCGGCCGCCCAACGGCCGTCGGCCTTGGCCGCCTCGACTTGGGCAAGGCCCGCTGGCCGCATGCGGCCGGCAGCGATCAACGACTCGACCTTCGCGACGTTCACTTTCGACCAGTGGCTACCCGGCCGGCGCGGTGAATAGCGCTGAAGGTAGTAGTCCTGGTCATGGGATCGGCGGATGCTGTCGATCCACCCGTAACACAAAGCGACATCGAGCGCTTCGGTTATCGACACCGTCCTCCGGCCGGAGTGCTTCTTGGCGATCTTCAGCCACACACCCGAACGGCTTTCGTGATTCGCGGCCAGCCAGGCTTCCCACTCGGTGACATCCCTGCAGACGATGACCTCCATGCCATCCGAAGCTCGCATTCAGCGGAGGCTACCGGTCCGATCCGACAGACTTCGTCGATACCTGGGCCGCGAGTGCCGGATGAATGCCCGACCGCGTAAGGTGCAGAGCCATGGTCGCACCCCTTCGCCGCAGGGTCATGTATGCCCTTGCTACGAACGACCGACTCGAGACCATGGCCCGTGCGGTCCCGCTGCTCGAGCGCAGGGCCTATCAAGCCTCGAAGCGTTACGTCGCCGGGGCGACCCTGGACGAAGCCATGCGCACCGTCCAGCGACTGCACCAGGACGGCTTCGGAGTGAGCTTGGACTTGTTCGGCGAGGGGACTCCCGACGAGCCAGCCATCGAGCAGATCCTGGCGAGTTACCGCGACGCCGCCTCCCGGCTCGGGTCGATGGGGGTTGATGCCTACCTGGAGATCGTGCCGTCCCATCTTGGCCTCGATCTTGGCGTCGATCGCTGTCGGCGCTACGTCGACGAACTCGTCGATTTGCTGCCGCCCGGCGCGAAGCTCGAGATCAGCGCCGAGGAAAGCTGGCGCACACCCGAGATCATGGAGCTGACGCTGGCCCTGGCCAAGGACGGCGCTCCGGTTGTCGCCACTGTGCAGGCCAACCTCCGGCGCAGCGAATCCGACACCGAGCATCTCGTGGCTGCCGGAGTTCCTGTACGGCTGGTCAAGGGCGCCTACCTGGAAGCCCCGAAGGTCGCCCACCGGTGGGGAGACGAGACCGACCTGGCCTACGTCCGTCTCGCGCATGCTGTGCACGGCAGCGGACAGCTGATCCTGGCCACGCACGATCCCATCCTGCGTGAGGCTCTGCTCAGCACCATGGACGGCGTGGCCATCGAGATGCTGCTCGGCGTCCGCGAGGACGACGCTGCCGCGCTTGTCGCGCGGGGTGTTCCGGTACGGATCTACGCGCCGTACGGCGATCAGTGGTTCCGGTACTGGATGCGACGCGTCGCCGAAGCGCAAGGTCACTGACGACCAGCCGGTGCTCGGCAAATCTGTGGTGGTGCACGCCGCGACCACGGATACTGGCCGCCATGCCGGCCGAAGGCGCGCCACTGGTAGAGATCGCCTGCGACGAGTCAGGCTCTGAAGGTGAGAAGCTCGTCGGTGGCAACACCGAGGTGTTCGCGCACGCCAGCGTGGCGATCGATCTGGATTCGGCGCAAGCCTGTGTTGCGGAGTTGCGCCGGCGCATCAGGTCGCCCGCCGTCGAGTACAAGGCCAACCATTTGTTGCGCGAGAAGAATCGGGCCGCTCTCGTCTGGACACTCGGCCCATCCGGTCCGATTCACCGGCGGGCCCGCGTCTTCCTTGTTGAGAAGGCCTACTTCCTCGTCCGGGCGCTCTTCGAGCACGTTGCGCCCGGCGACTACGCCGAGACTCCGTCCGAACTCGCGCACGGGTTGTGCCGGGACGCACCCGGACTGGTCGGGCGGGCCGATTGGCACGCGTTCCTCGAGTGGTCGAACAAGTTGCTGTGGTCGCGCAACGGGGATGTCCCGCGCCCCACGACCGCGGCGTACTACGAGTTGCTCGATCGGATGCGGCTGTCCACTGTCGGCCATCCCCCTGCCGGGGCCGTCGAGGTGATCTGGGCCGGCAGGGATCTGATCATGGCGGCCAGGCAGGATCGAACCGCGCGAACCTCGACCCTCGATCCGCTGCTCCCCGCGCTCGCACGGGCGATCAAGGTCTGGGCGGCGGACGGGCGTAACGTCGCGATAGTTCACGACGAGCACTCGACGATCACAGACAGCTTGATCACCGAGCTCGCGAAGGCGTGGCCACGACTTGCCGGCGTCCGGCTGGTCGATTCCATGCACGACCCTCGCGTTCAAGTCGCCGACTTCCTGGCCGGCGTAGCCAGACGCATCGCCGAGGATGCCTTGACCGGCAATGGCGATGCCGAGCTCACAGCCCTGCTGCGGCCATACGTCGACCCGGCGTCGGCCTGGGGCGACAGCAGCAGCTGGACGGCCCTAGAGCCGGGGGACCACGCCGAGTAGCAGGTCACGAACTCGGCCAACGTTCTGCTCGAACATGGCGAAGACCTGCTCCTGAGTGACCGGCTCGATACCCGGTTCCTCCGCAAGGCCGGTGTCGTAGTCGGTCACGAGCGCCACCCCGGCGAACGGTAGGCCCGCCTCGCGGGCGAGCTGCGCCTCGGGGCATTGCGTCATGTTGATCAGGTGCCAACCCGCGTCGCGGAACGATGCTGACTCGGCACGGGTGGAGAACCGCGGGCCATTCACCACGACCACGGTTCCCCGGCCGTGAACAGCGATGCCCTGCTCGCGGGCGACCTCGAGCAACTCGGCGCGCAGGCCGTCGTCGTACGGGTCGGCGAAGGCGGCGTGCTGTGGGCCGCTTGTCGCAAAGGTGTCGTAGAAGGTCGACTCCCGCCCCCAGGTACGGTCGACGAGCTGGTCCACGACCACGAAGTCGCCCGGCTTGATCTCGCGCGTTAGCGATCCCGCCGCGAACGGCGCCAGCAGTGCACGGACGCCTAGCTGGCGCATCGCGTCGACGTTCGCCCGGTAGTTGATCCGGTGCGGCGGATACTCGTGGTGGACGCCATGGCGGGGCACGAACGCGACCCGCTTGCCGCCGGTAGACCCGATCGTCACCGGCGCCGATGGTCGCCCCCACGGCGTGTCGATTTCCACGGTCTCGACGTCGTCGAGGAAGGCGTAGAAGCCCGACCCGCCGAACACGCCGACATCGGCCGCGCTCACCGCACGCTCCCGACCAGCGAGCTGCTGTCCAGGAAGACCCAGATGTCTGGCGGCAGGTCGGGCTTATCCGGCACGGGCCGTGGCTCTTCGACCCAGTCGGACCCGACCGCATCGGTGGCGACTCGCCGCCAGAATCGCGCGGCACTCGGATTCTCCTCCTGGAACGCAATCCCCCACTTTCCCGGCCGCTGCCGGAGCAGGTCCAGCGCTGCCCGGTGGCCGACTCCCCTGCGCCGCAGAGCCCGGACGACGAAGAATGCGGTCAGCGATGTCGCTCCGCCATCGAGCGGCCGCGTCAGCGCGAACCCTGCAAGCGCACCATCACACTCAATGAGGTACGCGCGCCGTTCCGGATCTTCGAAGAACGACGGCAACCACCGGATCTCGTATACCCCGTCGGCATTGGGCACCGTGCCCCGGAACTCGGACAGATCATGTCGCTCCAGCTGGGCCAGTCGCTCAACGATGGCCCTGCTCTCCTCCCCCACCTCTCGAACCATCACCGGCGCCAGACCACTTGTCGCATTCACCCAGGCATTCTCCAACGCTGTAGCGGCCCGTCGGCCCCGCTGACCGCCGGATCTCTACCAGCGGTGGTGGACGTGGGGGCGGATCAGCCGGTCGTACACGTCACGGACGCCCTCGCGCTGCTCGTCACTCAACGGGGCCAGGTCCGCGGCGGCGGCGTTGGCGCGGGCCTGGTCGGCGTTGCGCGCTCCGGGAATCACAGTCGTGACGCCCGGCTGGTCGATTATCCAGCGCAGGGCGAACTGCGCCATCGTGGCTCCATCCGGCACCAGCGCGACCAACTCGCGCGCCGCCGTCACCCCCACCTCGTACGGCACGCCTGCGAAGGTCTCCCCTACATCGAAGGAAGCCCCGAACCGGTTGAAGTTGCGGTGATCGTCCTCGGGGAACGTGGTCGACTCGTCGTACCGCCCGGACAGCAACCCCGAGGCCAGCGGGACCCGTGCGATGATCCCGACGCCCGCGTCCTGTGCGGCCGGCAGTACCTCGTCCAGCGGCTTGTGCCGGAAGCAGTTCAGGATTATCTGGACGCTCGCCACGCCGTCGCGCGCGATCGCGGACAACGCCTGCGCGCACGTCTCAACCGAAACCCCGTACGCGCGGACAACACCATCGGCAACGAGAGCGTCGAGCGCGTCGAACACCGCGCCGTCCTCGAACACGGGATCCGGCGGGCAGTGCAATTGCACGAGGTCGAGCGTGTCGACGCGAAGCAGTTGCCGCGACCTGTCGGTCCAGGCGCGGAAGTTCGCCGCGCTGTAGTGCTCGGGGCGCTGCTCGACCCGCCGCCCCATCTTGGTGGCGACGAACACGTCCGGATCGTCGACTACCGAGCCGATTATCCGTTCGCTGCGACCGTCCCCGTACACGTCCGCGGTGTCGATGAAGGTGATGCCGGCGGCAAGGGCCGAGCGCACGACATCTTGGGCATCGCTCTCCTGCACGGTCCCCCAGTCGTCGCCGATCTGCCAGGCGCCCAACCCCACGACACTGATCTTGCGGCCGGTCCGGCCCAACGTCCTCGTCTCCATGGGACCAACGCTAGAGCGTTCGGCGCCGCAGCGCGCGCCGAGCCTCTGACGAATGCGCTGATGGCGAAGGCGATCAGGAAGCCGATGCTGCCTAGCAGCGTCTCAATCACGGTCCAGGTCTTGAGCGTCTTCGCGAGGGCGGTCACCAGGCTGACGACGATCAGCGCGAGGAACGCGTGCAACCTGACCTTCATGATCAAGAAGAGTAGGACGGCGACGGCGGCGACCAGGATCAGCAGCAACCAGCCGGTCGATAGCGCGGGCTCGACTTCGTCGGTCACGGCACCTCTCCAGTGGATTCGGACGGCAACTCGTCGAGCGCGGCGAAGACCTCGTCAAGGCCGGCTACCGCCCGCTCGATCAGTGGGCGCATCGCCCCGTAGATCTGGGCGGCCCGAGGGTCGGGAGCGGTTTCGCGCTCCAGCGTGACAAGCCCGGCCACCTCGTCGAGGTCCGCGAGCGCACCGAGCGCGTGGTGCCCCAGCAGCGCCGCGCCGACCGCGGTGCCCTCGGACGACGGCGCCTGCCGAAGCGGCAGCTCGAGAGCGGAGGCAAGGACCGTCGACCACAGCGAGGATGCGAGCGCCCCTCCGGTAGCCCGGATCTCGGTCACATCGACGCCGGCTTCCTTGACCGCGGCCAGGATCAGCGCGAGTTGCTGGGCGACCCCTTCGACGGCGGCCCGCACCAGGTGGCCACGACCGTGATCGCGGCGCAGCCCGACGTAGGCGCCGTGCAGGCCGGACCGCCACCACGGGGCCCTCTCCCCCAGCAGGTAGGGCAAGCAGAGCAGGCCGGCACTGCCAGGCGCGACCTGCTCGGCCTCGGCGAGCAGCGCGCCGACGTCGTGCCCAGGTGGAGCTCCGAGCGCTTCGGACAGCCAGTCGAGCACCGACGCGCCGTTACTGACCGCTGCGCCCACCACCCACTTGTTCTCGGTCAACGCGTAGCAGAAGAGGCGCCCCGCCTGGTCGATACCCGGGGTGCTGCGGACAGCCCGGAGCGCACCGCTGGTCCCGACCGACAGTGCGGCGTACCCCTCGACCACCGCGCCGACGCCCAGGTTTGCAAGCGTGCCGTCGGACGCTCCGGCGATCACGGGCGTGCCCTCTGGCAGACCGACCGCACGGGCCACGTCCGGACGCAATGGGCCGACGATCCCTGTGGTAGGAACGACCCGGGCCAGCCTCGCCTCGTCCACACCGGCCCGCTCGAGCGCCTCCGGATCCCAGCGACCCTGATGGATGTCGTACAAGCCGGTGGCCGACGCGCAGGACAGGTCGATGGTGAGCTCGGCGTCGACGAGCGCAGCGATAAGCAGTTCCTTCACTCCACCCCAGCGCGGAGTGGAACGATGGAGTTCCGGGTCGTGCGTAGCGGTCCACATCAGCTTGGTCAGCGGCGACATCGGATGCAGCGGCGTTCCGGTACGGGCGTGCAGGTCGCCGGCGGAGGGGTCGGCCCGAAGGCGGCGCGCCTCGTCGTCCGCACGAGTGTCGGCCCACGTCACCACCGGTCCCTGTGGCGAGTTGTCTTCCGCGAACGGCAGCAGCCCGTGCATGGCCGCGCTCAAGCACACGCCGGCAACGTGGTGGCCGCTGCCCTCCAGCCGGCGCACGATCTCACGGAGCGTTTCGACCGTTGCCCGCTGCAACTCCGCAGCGTCCAGTTCGGCGTGCCTGGCTTCGGGAATTTGCAGCTTGTAGGAAACCTCGGCGCTTGCGTACACGGAGGTGTCGGCACCGGCTGCGACCCCTTTGGTGCCAGTCGTGCCGCCGTCGATGCCGATCACGAGGTGCACGACACAAGTCGTACCCATTGATCGCCCTCATTACTCGGCGACCTGACCGAGGCTGTGTACGTTGATTCCAGCCGACCTTGGGATGGGGACGCATGGACATCGCCGCCGTCGACGAGTTGCTCACCACCACCCGGGCCGTTCGCAAGCGGCTCGATCTCGACCGCGCGGTCCCGCCCGAGTTGATCGAACAGTGCCTTGCTCTGGCCGTCCAGGCACCCACCGGGGCGAACGCCCAGCGCTGGCGATTCGTCGTCGTGACCGACGCCGGCAAGCGCTCGGCGCTGGCCCACATATACCGGCAGGTGTGGGATCGGTACGAACGCCGGCAGGTCGCCGGTCTGGATTCGCTTCCTGCTGAGCGGGCCGGGCAGCAGCGCAGAGTGCTGGACTCCTCGCGCCACCTGGCCGAGAACCTCCATCGCGTGCCGGTTCACGTCGTGCCGTGTGTGTTAGGCCGGGTCGACGCACCGGGAGGCACCGCGGACTGGGCCGGCCTGCTCGGGTCCATCTTCCCGGCCGTCTGGTCGTTTCAGCTGGCGCTGCGCAGCCGGGGCCTCGGCTCGGTGTTGACGACCCTGCACCTGTACCGCGAAACCGAGGCGGCGAGGGTCCTCCATATCCCCGACACCGTCACGCAGGTCGCGTTGCTGCCCGTCGCCTACAGCACAGGCGAGGGTTTCAAGCCCGCTGCCCGGCGTCCGGCTGCTGAGGTCACGTACTGGAATTCCTGGAAGTCGCCGCGGGAGGTGACCGTCCCGCAGCGGCAAACCCCCTAACGCGAGGAGGCGTCATGGCAGTCCACGAGGTCCGCATCGACCGGAGCAAGACGCTGCTGGAGGAACCCGCCACGGGCCACAACCGCTGGCATCCGGACATCCCGCCACTCCTGCGCTGCGAGCCGGGCGACGAGGTCGTGCTCGAGACCCGTGATGCGCTCGACGGCCAGATCAGGCCGGGCGGCACCGCCGCCGACGTCGCAGCGACCAACCTCGACGTGGTCCACCCTCTGACCGGACCCATCTACGTCGACGGCGCCGAGCCGGGAGACCTCCTCGAGGTGGAGATCCTGGACGTGGTACCGGATCCGTACGGCTTCACCGTCCAGGTGCCCGGTTTCGGGTTCCTTCGCGACGAGTTCCCCGACCCGTTCGTCGTGCACTGGGACGTCGACGGCGAATGGGCCACCTCGGACGACCTTCCCGGCGTGCGGATTCCCGGAGCGCCGTTCATGGGCACCATCGGGCTCTCGCCCGGGCGGGAGTTGCTGGCCACGACCACGGCTCGCGAGCAGGCGCTGCTCGATGGCGGAGGCATGGTGCTGCCGCCGTCGCCGGCCTCGGCCGTACCGGACGATCCGCGCATCGCCGCCGAGGCATTGCGGACCATCCCGCCACGCGAACAGGCCGGCAACGTCGACATCAAGCAACTCGGAAAGGGCACCACGCTGCTGTTGCCGGTCGACACCCAGGGCGGACTGTTCTCGGCCGGCGACGCGCACTTCGCGCAAGGGGACGGTGAGGCCTGCGGGACCGCCATAGAGATGAGCGCCACCCTGCACGTGCGATTCGGGGTACGTAAAGGTGAGGCGGCCGACAAAGGAATCCGCGACACCAGGTTCACCCGGACCGACTACTACCTGCCGCCGGAGTTCGCGGCACCGCGCCGGTTCTTCGCCACGACGGGCCTGTCGATCACGCGGGACGGAGTGAACAGGAGCGAGGACGCCACGCTCGCGGCGCGGAACGCCCTGCTCAACATGATCGACCACCTCGGCGAGCGGGGCTGGAACAGGCAGCAGGCCTACGTCATCTGCAGCGTGGCCGTCGACCTGAAGATCAGCCAGCTCGTCGACGTCCCGAACATGCTCGTCTCCGCGTTCCTTCCGGAGGACATCTTCGTGTGATGTAACGCGCCCCATGCGGCCAGCAACTGTGCGATGGTCGCAATATGGCAACTCCCGCAGAGAGCTGGCGGCACGTTTCATTGTGGATGGACGACACGCCGCAGACCGACTACCCGCAGCTCGACGGCGACCGCTCGGTCGACGTCGCGGTCATCGGCGGTGGCATCACCGGGCTCACCACTGCGCTGCTACTCGCCCGCGAGGGGCAGCAGGTGTGCCTGCTCGACCAAGACGTCATCGGAGGTGGAACGACCGGCCACACCACCGCCAAGGTGACCTCGCAGCATCAGCTGACCTACGCACGGTTGCAGGCGACCCACGGCCAGGACGCCACCGCTGCGTACGGCGCGGCGATGGAGGCCGCGAAGGAGCGCATCGCGGAGCTCGCCGCCGAGGGCATCGACTGCGACCTCCGGCGGCGTCCGGCTTACGTCTACGCGCGACGGCCCACCGAGCGGACGATCCTCGAGAAGGAGACCCGCGCCGCGCAGGAAGCCGGGCTGCCGGCCACCTTCGACGAGGAGCTCTCGATGCCGTTCCCGACCGCGGGCGGCATGCGATTCGACAACCAGATCGAGTTTCACGCCCGCAAGTACGTTCTCGGACTGGCCGAGCACTTCGTCACCGCCGGCGGGCAGATCTTCGAGCACACTCGTGCCACACACGTCGATGAATCCCAGCCCTGCGTGGTGCACACCGAGCACGGCCGCGTCCGCGCGAACCACGTCGTGGTCGCAACTCTCATGCCGTTCCTCGACCGCGGCGGATTCTTCGCCCGCGCCTACGCCAACCGGTCGTACGTCATCACCGCCCGGGTTACCGGTGACCTGCCCGAGTCGATGCTGATCAGCGCTCTGTCGCCCGTCCGGTCCATCCGCTCGGTGCCGTTCCGCGGGGAAGAGCTGCTGATGATCGGCGGCGAAGGACACCATCTCGGCTCGTCGAAGGCCAGCTCTGGACGGTACGAGGCGCTGGCTCAGTTCGCCCGCAACTATTGGAACGTCGTCTCATTCGAGCACCGGTGGTCGGCACAGGACTACACACCCGCCGACGGTGTGCCGTACATCGGGAAGTTGAACATCCTGTCCAAGCGCACGTACATCGCCACCGGGTTCAAGAAATGGGGCATGACAGGCGGGACTCTCGCCGGCATGCTGATCAGCGATTCGATCGCCGGGCGACCCAACGAGTGGGCTTCGTTGTTCTCCTCTACCAGGTTCAAGCCGATCGCAGGAGGGCCCAAGTTCGTCACCGAGAATGCACGGGTCGGTTACCGGCTCGTCGCGGACCGGATTCTCTCGCCAGGCAAGCGCAAGATCGAGGATCTCGCTCCCGGCGAGGGCGGAATAGTGTCAAGTGCAGGCCAGAAGGTGGCCGGTTACCGGGACGACGACGGCCGGCTGCACGCAGTATCGACCCGGTGCACCCACCTCGGCTGCCAGGTCGCCTGGAACGCCGCCGAGCGCAGCTGGGATTGCCCCTGCCACGGCTCGCGCTTCACGCCGGACGGCGAAATCCTCGACGGGCCGGCGACAACACCGCTCCCCGCCCGGCCGACACCCCAACAGGGCGACTCGCCAACCCAGAAGAGTGCCTGACCAGGCCCACCACGCACCGCGCTGCCCGCCGTTCGATCACGTTCAGCAGGCGGCGCGACGTACCTACAGGCATGCGTGCGTGTAGCTGAGTCGGTAGCACTGGTGGGCCGCCCAGCGCCGCGCTCTGGCAGACTGCCGGCCATGGCTCCTGCCCGGACCTGGATGGTCATGGTCCGCGACATCTCTCACGCGGTGCAGATCGCCGACGAGCCGGTGATGGTCCTGTGCGTGGTCTTCGACGTCGACACCGGTCTAGTGCTCGGGATCGCCGCCTTGCCGTCCCCAACCGAGGCCTGCCGGACCGCATTTCACACGGCGCTCACCACGCCTGCCATCGGTGCGCCATTCCCTCCCGGCCCGCCTGGGCGGGTCCTGTGCACCGCGGACGCCCTCGCCTATGCGGAGGGTGAGCTGGCCACTCTGCTCGGCCCCTCCGCAATAACGCCTGAGCTTGTCGTTCCCGGACCCGAAGCCGAGGACATCGTCGACTCGTTCATAGGACGCCTGTCCGGCCGCGCTCAACCCGACGAGCCGCCCGCACCGGCTGACTGGCGCCACCTCATCGAACTCATCGCCCGGTATGCCGCCGCCGAGCCGTGGACCGATCCGGCCACGAACCGCGTCGACCTGAGGCTATCGATCATGGTCGACGGCGAGCTCGCCCACTATGTTCCCGTTGTTCTCGGCCATGACCGAATCCAGCTGGGCCTCGTCCTGTATCCGGGCACCGAGATGCCCCGGTCCGTTGCAGCGTGGCGGCCGGGCCACGAGGTGGCGATGCCGGACGGGACGCTCATGTGTTACCTCGAACCGCCGGACGAGACTCCCCGCGAGGCCGCCGGGCGGGCCGTCCGGCATGGGTGGCCGCCCGAGAGCGAACTCTTCCCGATCTTCGCCACTATCGCGCCGAACGGGCCGGCCGACGTTGCGCGACGGGACACCCGGCACCTTTCGCTCGCCGCTGCGGCCGCGCTCCAGTACGTGGGCCGGTCCGGCAACGCTCCCGAGACGGCGGGCAGCCTGGCGTTCCCAGATGGCAGGGTCGGCGAGTACTCGCTGACGTCCCGTCCCACCGGCCCGCCGGGCACAGGAGGTTTCGACGCTGCCCCGCTCTCGCGCCTTCGGCCCAGGCGCGATGAGGTCGTCACGTACCGAGTCCGGATCGACCTCAAGGGCGCCAAGCCACCGTGCTGGCGGCGGCTCGAGCTCGCGTCCGACCTCATGCTCGATGAGCTGCACGAGATCATGCAGGCCGCGTTCGGCTGGTCTGGCGGACATCTGCACCAGTTCGCCGCCGGAGGCTCCAGCTTCTACCACCCCTACAGCGAGCAGTACCTCTCCGAGGACGACATCGAGGACGGCGAGGAGGGCATCGCTGAAAGGGACGTCCGCCTGGATGAATCGCTGGTGGACGCCGGCGACCGGCTGTTCTACCTGTACGACTTCGGCGACAGCTGGGAACACGTCATCGCACTCGAAGCCGTCCTGCCGCGTAAGCCTGCGGCGCCGCGCGCCGTGTGCACCAAGGGCCGGCGGCCCAGCCCTCCTGAGGATTGCGGAGGCATTCACGGCTACGAGATGCTCGTCGCCGCGAACGACTCGACGAACCCGGGCCATCACGACGCACTCAGGGTGCTCCGGGAAACCTATGGGCCCGGTTTCGATCCGGCCGACCTCAGCCCCGTCCCGTTCGATCTCGACTCGATCAACCGTGCCCTGCGCGACCTGTTCGACTGAGCGAAAACCCGTTGCAGGCGTTCTCTCCGCCGTGCGACGGTCGCGCCGTGCGCAAGAACTACTTCGACGAAGCTGAGGCGGCGACGTACGACGAAGGGTCCGCCGACATGTTCGCCCCCGAGGTACTCGGGCCCACCATCGAGTTTCTCGCCGATCTGGCTGGTGACGGCCAGGCCCTCGAGCTCGGCATCGGCACCGGCCGAGTCGCTCTGCCGCTCAGCGCACGCGGCGTCCGCGTCCGAGGCATCGACCTGTCTCCGGCCATGGTCGCCCGGCTCAAGGCCAAGCCAGGCGGGGACGCCGTCGACGTGACGATCGGCGACTTCGCGACCGCGAGGGTGGACGGGACGTTCCGCCTCGCCTACCTCGTCTTCAACACGATCAATAACCTCACGACGCAGGACGACCAGGTGGCGTGCTTTCAGAACGTGGCCGCTCATCTGGAGCCGGGCGGGATGTTCGTCATCGAGGTCGGCGTACCAGACCTACAGCGCCTGCCGCGCGGAGAAGCCATCCGACCGTTCTCGGTGGGCCCGACAAGGCTCGGTTTCGATGAGTACGACGTGGTCAACCAGGGCCTCATCTCCCACCACTACAAGATCGTGGACGGTCGGCTGGAGGTGTTCTCCATACCGTTCCGCTACGTCTGGCCGTCCGAGCTCGACCTGATGGCGAAGATGGCCGGGATGAAGCTGCGCGAACGCTGGGCAAGCTGGAATCGGGATGCGTTCACCAGCACCAGCGACTCCCACATCTCCGTCTGGGAGAAGGCGGGGTAGTCTCCGCCTGTTTGCTCATCCATACCTCCCTCGACATTTCAGGCCGTCTCCAGCCCCCTCGACAATCTGCATACGCAGGAATCATCAAAGCACTCCGGCGCTGCGGGCGTTGACCACCGAACCTATGCGGTCAAGAACCTCGCCCACGGGAGCCGATTCGGGCCGGCGCCCGTCCCGCAGCCGCAGAGCCACGTAGTCGTTTGCCGCTTCCCTCGCGCCGATCACCGCCTGGTACGGCACGAGCCGCGCTCGACGGATCCGGGCACTGAGACTGCCGGCGCTCGCACCGGCAACTTCTGATCGCAGGCCTAGTTCCGCGGCCCGCTTGGCGAGCACCTCAGCGTTGGGCAAATCGGCGTCCGAGATGGGCAGAATGACCAACTGCACGGGAGCCAGCCAGGCGGGTAACGCGCCGCCGTGGTGTTCGATCAGGTGGGCGACCGCCCGCTCCACGCTGCCGATGATGCTGCGATGCACCATGACCGGCCGGTGTTTGGCACCGTCGGCACCGATGTAGTGCAGATCGAACTGCTCGGGCTGGTGGAAGTCCACCTGGACGGTGGACAGAGTGGACTCGCGTCCCTGGCTGTCGTCGACCTGGACGTCGATCTTAGGGCCGTAGAACGCGGCGTCCCCCGCGGCCGCTTCGTATGGCAGGCCCGACCGATCGAGGACGTCGGCCAGTATCGCGGTGGACCGCTCCCACATCTCGGGCCTGTCTATGTACTTCCCGCCCGGGCCCGGAAGTGACAGGCGGTAGCGCGCCGGGCTGAAGCCGAGCGCGTCGTATGCCCGCCGAATCATCTCCAGGGCGGCCCGGGCCTCCTCGGCGACCTGGTCGAGCCCGCAGAAGATGTGGGCGTCGTTCAGCTGGATGGCCCGGACGCGACTCAGCCCGCCGAGCACGCCCGACAGCTCAGATCGGTACATACCGCCCAGCTCCGCCATTCGAAGCGGCAGCTCGCGGTAGCTGTGGGATCGGGAGCGATAGATCAACGCATGGTGCGGACACAGGCTCGGGCGCAGCACCACCTGCTCTCCCCCGAGATCCATCGGAGGGAACATGTCTTCGCTGTAGTTCGACCAGTGCCCGGACATCTCATAGAGCTCCCTCTTGCCGAGCACTGGTGAGTACACGTGCTGGTATCCG
The DNA here is from genome assembly GCA_036373915.1 of Jiangellaceae bacterium. Classification (GTDB taxonomy): domain Bacteria; phylum Actinomycetota; class Actinomycetes; order Jiangellales; family Jiangellaceae; genus JASLBX01. The sequence continues at coordinate 31,222 of DASUUU010000032.1, forward strand.
GCCCGCCGCTCCTCGGAGCGGATGTACTCCTCCAGGACGTTCCGTACGACCGCGCCGGCGGGCAGCCAGTACGGTAGCCCTGCGCCGATCAGCGGGTCGGTGTCGAACATGCCCAGCTCGCGGCCGAGCTTGCGGTGATCATGCATGGCGGTCTCCTTGCGGTCATGGGGCGAATGAACGCAAGGCGAAGCCCCGGAGCATTCGCCCCGGGGCTTCGAATCAGAACAGGTTTCAGCGCGCCGGGACACCCTCCGGCGTCGTCGTCACTACGGCGCGCTTCATGCCGCCAACCGTAGCAGGGCCAGATCGCAATCGCCTGGCCATTTCTTCGGGCCGCTGCGCCCGCTCGGCGACTTCGCCGACGTCAATCGGGTCTGGCCACCTGCCAGGTTTGATTGAGTGGTTGAATCCGGGGCTTCTCGTAGCCTCCGAACTGCGGTGGCCGAGCGCGGACGTGTGGGGGGAGCGTCCCGCCGGCCGCCGCCTGTGGTGCGCACACTTGCACCACTGGGCGTATGCGCACCGGACCACCCGTGCATCCCGCACATCTCAGTGCCAGCCGCACGCGGACCACAGGCCGGCTCCCTCGTCGCGCGCCTGGCGCTCGGCTTGCTCGTACATCTGCGCGAGTCGTGAATCTTCGTCCGCGTATCGCGACAGCCAGCGAGCGAGCCCGTCACGGACGAGGAGTAGCCCCACGTCCTTACCGACCAGCCAGGTCGCCCGTAGTAGGCGTCCGTGGTCGTCCCGGCCCGGCCCCGATTCGGTCTGCGCCAGGCGCACCGTCTCTCCCCAGACGAGTTCCTCCAATGCCGCGGACGACTCCGCGTAACCGCACTCGTCCAGTTCGGGCGCATCGATCTGCGGTAACCGGACGCGTTCGGTGGACCCACCGGATAGTTCGACGTCGAACGTATCCCCGTCCACCACATGCAGGACGACGGCTTGTTCGCCGTCCATCGCGACACCGCCTGGCTCGGACGAGCCGTCCCGGGTAGCAGTCGCACAACCGGCAACCAGGCATGTCATCGCCACGACGGCGATCACGAGTCGGCCGGTACGCACTGACCCAGTGTTCACCACATTCTGGCGCCATGCAGAGCGTGGACGAGGCTGCCGGTGGCATGGACGGAATGCGGCGGCTGGCATGTGCATGGCATTCCCGCGTGATGGCCGACGAGTGTCGTGGGACGGGCTCGTTGAGGCAGATGATCGGTGAGCCGCGCTCCCCGACCGGTCCGGGATCGGATTGGCCGGTGCCCCGCGCGGGGCACGCGTTCGACGGCCGTTACCCGCCGTCGAACGCCTGCCGGTCGGCAGCGGGCGCGGACGCCTGAAAGGCCTCGGCCGTGACGTCCCCGATGATCTCGACGAAGTCGGGGCCAAAGGCCAACGGCTCGACTATCTTCAGGACGAGGCAGAAGCGGCCCTTCACTCCGTACGACTTGAGCAGCTTTCGATGGTGGGTGGCAAGGAATCGAGCCGCCGCCAGGTTGGATCTGGCGGTCTGACCGGCCAGGACGAAGACCGGGTTCGGCGTAGCCGGCACGTACGTCTTTGCGAGCACGACGTGCTCGGCCCGTTCGGACGCAGCCGGGTACACGGTAGTGCCGACCCGCAGAGCGGGCATGCCATCAGCCGCCTCGTCCGGTTCGGACCTGACGCCCCGCAGGATCGAGCGCAAGTGTGCGTCCGTCCGGGAGTTCGCCGTCGGGCCGCCGACACAGAACTCGGTAAGCCGGCCCACCCCGTGCAGTTCTCCGTCGCCACTCACGATCTGGGTGGTGCCCCCGCATTCGCTGATGATCGTGCCGAGCTCGACCAGGGCCGCTGTGTCGCGGCGGTGGACGCTCGCGGCCTGCGGCGAGGAGAAGTGCCGCGGCGTAACCAGAATGCAGGTGGCGCTCGATGTGACCCCGAAGAACGCCCGTTTGCGGGCCAGCCTCCGGTAGCGAAGCAGCCACTGACCCACCCAGGCTGCCAAAGCAGCGACGACGCTCGAGAGCAGGCTGAGGAGCACCTCATTCACCGCCGCCGCCCCCGAACCGCTTGCGTCATGGCGGTGATCTTCCCACACGATCAGCGTCTCCGACCGGCCCGACCAGGCAGCGCTGTCGCACCCTAGAACGGTGGCGGTTCGTCGAGTTGTTCGTCGTCGACGACGGGTGGGTCGCTGCCCGGCGGGTCGGCGTGCTGGGGTGGGTCGTCGACGGGTCCGATGATCTCGGGGTCCACGTGGTAGCTGAGCCCGGCCGGGGTGGTGATCACGAACCGGCCCGGCTCCGGCTGGATGAATTCGAAC